>JAJDCR010000154.1 GCA_029260735.1 Planctomycetota bacterium | reverse complement strand
ACATATTACATCCCTATCGGGATACCAATTGCGCATTAAGATAGGTTAGTTTTATTCTAAGCAAATGCCATTAATGTTAGGTTTGAGTGGCATAATTGCGGTACATTAGATTTGTTTAAGCGTAGGTAGCGGTACGTGATTATCAAACAATCACGTAAATGGTACATCGCCAAGGTAAATCTGACGTAACAATATCCGCAATAATAAAACATTTCTGAATACGATTAATACCACTAAAACCCAATGCAAATAATATTTGCTTAGAATAAAACTAACCCACCTTAACACGCAATTGGTATCCCGGAGGGATGTAATATGTCAGGCCCCGATAACATCGGGGTTTCCAACGTGTTCGATAACCTAACGTAATGATGTATAATGATCACACAAACCCTTAAATTTTAAAATGCCAAGTTTTCAGTTTCACAAATTGAGCCTATCAACTACCTCTTACCTCTACTTAAGTTCCCAGAAACATAAATCGCCCAAAGTAAGCGTATACCAAAGCCCAGAGAAACTATATAGCCAATAGCTCCAGGGATAGAAATCCCAAAGGCTTGAGGTTCACTTTTTGTGGCCATAAGAAGGGTGGAACCAATAAAAAGGGCGGAGGTGATTAGGCCAAAAACCAGTCTATTAACACCATGTTCTAGTTGACCTGACTCTAACTGTACGCGAAAGTTTCCTTTTTTAAGGTATTCCATCACATCGGCAAGGCCAGCAGGGGCATCGATAAGGAGTTTTTCCAGATCGCGATAAAAATTTCCCCAAATTCGTTTTTGTCGCTCGGGCGAAAGTCTCCTCCAAACAGCTTTTGTTTGATATTTTTGTAAGACTTCCATAATATTGAAGTTAGGGTCCAAAGAATGGGAAGTGCCTTCGAGCATAATAAGTACTTTGATAAAAGTGGAGAGATTACTGGGCAAAACGATTTTGTAATCGCGAATAATACTACTAAACTCACCCAAGATATCTTGGACATTAAGTTCGCTAATGTTGAGAGAAGTGTATAGTTCAATAAACTCGGAAATTTTACTTTCAAGATCGGAGTAATTGATATCATGGGGGATATGGCTAATTCTTTTTAGAATTTGTAAAACTCGTCTTGTATCCCTCTGAGTAACCCCGACCAAGAGATCTTCTATCTCTTCTCGAATCTCTTCTCCTAGATGCCCTACTCGACCAAAATCAATTAACCCGATGCGCTGCCCTTCAACAATAAAGATATTTCCTGGATGAGGGTCACCGTGATAAAATCCATCTTCAAAAATCATTTTTAGAAAAGTACTTGTTCCATCTTTTGCTAATTGGCATAAATCGTAATTTTCTGCTAAGAGTTCTTCTCGATTCGCAATAGGAATTCCTTTGATACGTCCCATTGTCAGGACTCTACTTGTACAAATTTCTTCGACCACCTCAGGAATCACAACCACCCGACTATTCTCAAAATTGGCTGCAAATTTTTTCAAGTTACGAGCTTCATAGGTAAAATCAAGCTCTCTGAGAATAAGTCGACGAAACTCTTCTGCAATTTGAATAGGGCGATAAGAACGGGCTTCTTCTACATAATGATCTAAGAGAGCCGCGATATCGTCCAGAATTTCCAAATCCATCTCTATTTTTTCAGCAATCCCTTTGTGCTGGATTTTCACAACTACTTCCGCCCCATTCTTAGCCAGCCTAGCAAGATGAACTTGCCCAATAGAAGCGGAGCCAATAGGGTTTACATCAAAATAAGAAAAATGATCTGTAAGATCGCCCTTCAGTTCCTCCTCTAAAAGATTTTTTACATCTTCGGGAGAATCGGGAGGAATATCCGATTGCAAAGCTTGTAGCTCCCCTGCTAACTCTTCATCCACAATATCCGCACGAGTGCTTAGAATTTGTCCTACTTTAATAAATGTGGGACCCAGTTCAACAAACGCACGGTTAATTCTTTGGGCCGTAGATAATTCAATCAAATTTTCTTTTTGAGAAGTCAGCTTCCAACCTTTAAGGAAACTTAAATCGACCTGTGAAAGCCAATCAGCTAAGCCGTATTTAGCAAAAAGAGTCAAAATCTCTTGGTAACGCTGGATTTTTTTTAGCATAGTTAATTCCTTTTCAGAAAGCATCTACCAGATTTTTAGGTACTTGATATTTTCGTATTTTACAAGTACATTACTAGAGTAGTCTCTCCAACAAATTAAGGGAATAGAGAAAATGACAAAAGAGCTCATACTGTCGAAAGGACAGATTCTAAAAGATCGATATGTGATAGAGAAAAAAGTTGGCTATGGGGGGATGTCTCAAGTATTTTCAGCTTTTGACCTCCACAACAAAAGAAACATAGCCATTAAGCATCTACTTAGCAAAAGCAAAGAATCAAAAACACGTTTTAAGAGAGAATACAAGTTTCTTAGAATAATAAATCACCCAAGCTTAGTCAAAGCTTATCAGTATTTTCAGCAAGATAATAATTCATTTATGGTTCTGGAGCTTGTTGAGGGAACCTCTCTAGGCGAAATTCTTTCTTCTGGTGAGAGGATTCTATCTCTACCAGAGCAAATATCTATAGCCATTCAAATAACAAAAGTTATAGAAGCCATCAACTCCGAAGAGATTTTACATAGAGATATAAAACCCGATAACATTATGTTAGATTTACAGACGGGCAAGATAAAACTACTAGATCTGGGAATCAGCAAAGATTTGAGTGGCGATTTTAAAAAATTAACCATGAATGATCAACTTCTCGGAACTTTACCTTATTTAAGCCCCGAACAAACCGAAGAAGGATCTAGCAATAATAGCGATGTTTTTTCTTTGGGAGTTATGCTTTATCAATTCTTCTTGTGGGATAAGAAGTCGCCTTTTTGTGATCAAAATATCTTTGCCATTCTTTACAGGATAAGTAACCACGATCCCATACCAATATCTAAACGTATTCAAGAAATCCATCAAAAAAATAATACACCTTTGTCATCACAACATCAGATCTACGAAAACCTTTCTAGTATAATAGCAAAAGCTATGGAGAAAAATCCTCTCCGTAGATGGAATACTGCTGGAGAAATGGCAGAAGAGTTGATTCTAGTTCAGAAACTAGGCGATGAACAATTTCAGCATAAACAAGATAAAAAAACAGACAAGCCGACTCAAAGTACACGAAGAAAAAGAACTCTTTCACGTCATAAACAATCTCAAAAAAGGATCTCTTCTAGCAATAGAAGAAAAAACTCTGTCCTCTTCGCTTTTGTTTTTTTAACTATTCTCTCTGCTTCTTATTTTTGGTTAAACAAAACAAACCCTAAAAAAACTGTTAATAGAATAGAAATGACATCATCTCCTCTAAAAAAGAAAATGCCAGGGGGTTTCTCAAAGGATTTGTGGAAAAAATGTTGGGATGGAAAACGATTCGACTTTACAATATCCGCTTGGGAAGAGCTTTACCATGAAGAGCAAATAAAATATGCTAACCTTTATCAAAACTGGTATGCTTTATCGGAAAAAAATGGGAAAACAGAAAAATCTTTCGTCTTAGAAGAAACTAACTTTACCATGATACTGATTCCTCCAGGAATATTCTGGATGGGAGCTTCCAAAGATGAAGCAAAAAGTAAATTTGAAGAGCCTAGACATAAAGTAGTCATAGAAAGACCGTTTTGGATAGGAAAATACGAAGTAACTCAAGAACAATGGCAAAATGTTATGGGAGATAACCCTTCTCACTTTAAACAGAAAGAAAAAAATCTTCCTATGGAAATGGTTTCATGGAGTATGGGAAAAAGTTTTTGCAAGAAAACAGGTATGCGTTTCCCCAGCGAAGCACAGTGGGAATATGCCTGTCGAGCTGGAACAACTACGACATACTACTGGGGAATGCCTTGGGACAAAAGTAAAATAAATAGCTTTTCTTATTGGGCCCAAAGAGATATATTCGATCACCGTCAGAGAAGAATCCTGGGGTTAAAAGAACACTATCCTGAATATGGAAGCAAACCCGTAGGGAGTTTTCCTCCCAACGCTTTTGGGCTTTTCGATATGCTCGGAAATGTATGGGAATGTTGCGAAGACGTATGGCATCCAAACTATGAAAAAGCACCTAAGGATGGTAGCTCTTGGGTCGACTCACAAAGCTCTCATAGAGTGATGCGCGGCGGCAGTTGGAATGACGGGTTACGAGCTTGTCGTAGTGCATACCGTACACCAAGTGAACCTGAATTTAAAGTTAATATTATGGGATTTAGGGTTGTCCTCAAAGAGTAAAGGCTACCGCATCGAGAGATTAAGAAGAGAACGCCCTACTTAAAAAGTATCCTGTAAAGAAAGTTTAGCCCAATAGAGCCTTCGGCATTTACTTTTGTCTGAACAGCAAACCCCTTCCATTGAGGAGGAGAGATGGTAACTGTTCCCGAGCTGTCTGTTACTTGAGCAGAGACATACTCACCTATCCCTGCTTGGTTCAGAACTTGTTGTAAAAGAATTGAGGACCCTGCTTGCTTGAGAGTTTCTCCTCCTGACTCGGTAAGATCTTTTCGGGTTCCTCCGGTTGCCAATAAGGTAATGATATCTTCTTGGGGAAGAGGAGGAGAAGAAGAAAAATCTATTTCCAATTCTTCGGGAGTTCCTTTGATAAGTGCTGTAACAAGGTATTTTTTGATTTGGGCCTCTCCTTTGAGATTTATTCTGGGAACGAGAGGCTCATGCGGAGAGAAGCGGATGAGGCAATCTGTAATATTGAGAACTCCTTGGGGAAGAAAGAGTTTTCCATAATCGGTTCGAATCCATCCACTGACTTCCGGGTTAGCACTACTTCCTCGCACAGAAAGAGTTCCTTTCGTTTCGAGGAAAGCAAGGTTGTTTTTGATAGAGACTTTATTTAGGTTAATCTGGAGATCTAGTTGTAGATCAACTCCTTTGATTTCCACTCCCGGTTTTTGAGTAACCCGCTTGGGTTTTGTTTCCATCGACATCGGAATAGATACATCAAACTGAGTTACATCGACCTTTCCTCCTACTTTGACCTCTAGTTTTTTTTCCTTTTCGGGATTAAATTTTCCTTCTATTTGGATTTGGCAGTCGGCTCGCCCGTAGAGATATTCACTTCGAATCAAGAGAAGTCTTTGCCCTTTAATTTGGAGCTGGAAGTTTTCGGGCAAATAATTATTGTGGGCGATTTTTCCTTCCCAAGAGAGAAGACCACCTCCGAGCACAGTACTTCCCTGAAGAGATATTTGAGTAGGATCAATCTCCCATTCATTCGATAAGCGCCGAAGAACGAAGTCTTGGTGTTTTAGCTCAATACGGTTTTGATAGAGAGAGACTTTCCCTTCAACTTGGGGATTTTTCCAGTTAGATAGGTGTAAGTTGACGTCTAAAAGGGAAGGGTTTTCTTCTTGAAAACGCGATCCCGAAAAAAGAATATCGTTCAGATGAATGCGCCAGTAGTTATTTTTAGCGGCTGGAGAAAGAGAAACTTCAACCTTATTTTGGAGATCCAAAATTTCTTTTTCGGGATCAACTTGTCCTTCTAAGACTACTTTTAATTCGCCGACTCCTTCAAAAGGAGAACGCCGATCCGAATACTTAGCCAACAAAACGTTGAGAAGTTGAAGATCAGAACTCATCGACAGGTGGGTTTCTTTTCCTCCTTCATACCCTAATATACCTGAAACCAAAAAAGCCTCTTTATCGCCATATTTTATTTGCCAATCTTCTACTTCTAGACTTCCCGGTTTTAGATGGAGCTTTTGTTGATAATCGATACGAGGAAAAGAATTTTGGGCAATTTCTAAGTTATCCCAAGACATGGCAAGAGCTGTTTTCAAATCACTTTGGCGAATATTTCCAGGAACCACCTGCCCGTCTATGGAAAAATTTCCTTGGAACGATCCTTTGAGAGAAGGAGCGTTAGGAGGTGCCAATAGGGAATGAATTTGAGATAGCTCTTTGATTTGGAATTGAGCTTTCAAGTCGGGCTTGACAAGGTCACCATAGGCACAATTCCCTTCTAGAGAGAAAACCTCTTCCTGAGCCCATCTTAGAGCAAAACTGGATAAATGAATTTTCTTTTGATCTAGTGAGGCGGTTTTATGCAAGGCAATCTCGGGAAGCTCTTTCCCTTGCATAGTAGCTTTCTTAAGTCCTAGATTAAGCTCAGAAAATATTTTTCCTCTTTCTAGATCCGGCCCTTTCCCTTGAAACTGCCAATCTAAACTTAAATCCCCCTCACGAAGGGGAGACTGGGGAAAAAACAAGGCAAGATAAGTCGATATTTTAGGAATTTTACTTGTAATTTTTCCTTGAAAAGGAAAGTCTCTCTCTAGTTCTATTTTTCCAGTACTTTGCAGGATGACTTGCTCATCGAACTTAGCCTGTAAAGAAGAGAGCTTAATCTGTTTTTGTCGTTGTTCAACTTTGAGAGAAAGAGCCAGTTTCTTGTAAGAAGCTTCGGTAGAGTCTGTCTTTAGAGCTAACCACAGTTGGAGCTTCCCAAGAGAATTTAGCATATTTTCTTCGATAATACCTTGGTAACTTAGCTTTCCTAGAAAATCTCCTGAGATAGGAGTTTTTTCTAACTCCGGTTGAAAAGCGACTAGTTGATCTTTTAGATCTCGAATTTTCCATTGGAACCGAGTTTGGAGTTCTTGGCTTTTAAGATTATACTGAGCTTTTGTTTGGAGAAAAATTTTATCCTCCAGACGCAAGGTAAAATTTTCCACCTTAATTTGACGAGAATTCCATTTCCCTTTTGTTGCTAGTTTTAACTCATCGTAGGGAATTTCTGGAGATCGACTGTTTTTCCAGCCTACTTTTATTTGCGTTTGCCCCTGAGAAAAATTCATCTCGCTCCCTAATTTTACCTGAGCTTGGAGGAGAAGTCTTCCGGCGAGAGGCTCTAGTTGGTATTTTTTCCACAAAGTCAGAGGAATATGAGGAAGAAAGAGTTGTGTCTTAAGCTGAGAGATGTACTGAAGTCGTTTCCACTGACCAGAAACCTCTATAAGTTTTTTTCCATCCCAAAAGAAAGCCAGTTTTCTCAGTTGAAGCCCTTGAGGAGAAAGAGTAGTTTCTGCGACTAACTTAAGCTCTTGAAAAGGAACTCCATCTAGAGCCCCCTCCTTTAAACGAACAGTGAAATGAGCTTTTCCTTTGTCTAAAGAGGAGTTTGCTTTTAGATGAACTTCTCCTGACAAGGCTCCCGACACCCGAGAAGAAAAAGGGAGATCCAAGAAAGCCAAGCGTTTTTCTAACTCAGAGAGAGAAAAATTTAAATGAAGAGAATGCTCTTCCCCAAGAGTTTGGCTAAACCGCCCTTGGGCGCGTAAGATTTCCTCTCCATTCCAAGTAAATTGGCCTTCTGATAAAGAGAATTCCTTTTCTGTTCCTGAGTAACTCCCTCTCCATCCGAAGTCTCCCCATTTTTTTTCTTGCCAAGAAAGATTGTCTATATTTAGCTCATGTTTAACAGATAAATCTAGTTTTGGCTCCAATGCTAAGGGGCTGGGAATATAACCAGCCAAGTCAAATTGAGTGTGTAAAGCCCCCCCTAGTCCAGGAACGTAAGAGGAAAAAGAGGAAAAATCAGAGCAATCTACTTTCCCCTGTACCAGAAAAGGCTCTTTTTGCTCTAAATCAATTTTTCCCTGAGCTTGGCAAACTATATCTCCCCAACTAAGTTCTCCTTGGGAAAGCTCTACTTGATTACTTGAGGGAGTAAACGAAAAATCCCATTTTCCCTTCACATCGGGTAAGTAATTATGCAATACTTTTAATTTATTTGTCTGGATCTCTCCCCTAGAAAAAATAGTTTCTGATGGCATACGAAGATTATTGTATATCCGTAAACCTCCTCCCAACCCCATTTTTTTAGGCTGAGGAACTATTTTCTCTAAAGCCGAAAGATCTTCCACGCTTAAGTGAAAAAGAACTCGATCTTCTTCTTTGCTTTGCAAGGGAGGAAAAATATCAGAGACTGCCTCGCCTAGCTGAAAAAGTAAATTTCCCTGCAACTGCCTAATGTCCCACTGAGGAATGTGAAGCAGAGAAATAATCTTAAGATCAGGAATAACCTGTTCCTGATTTACCGGAAAAAAAAGAGGAAGAACTTCTTTTAGCTTTACTTGGCAGCGCTGCATTTCTATTTTGAGTCCATCCTCTAGACTAATCCCTCCTTGAATCTCTGTTCCCGGCAAAAGAAAATTCAAGTCTGCCAGATAAACCCCTATCTCAGATAAATCAATCGTAAACGGCTGAGCCAAAGAGAAGGGGTTTCGAGGATAGCCGGTGATATTCAAAGAAAGCTTTTCTAGAGTCAGTTTTTTGTTTTGAAAGGTCCACTCAATATCTACATCAGAAATTTCCTGAGAATCTTTGCCTTCCTCTTCAATAAGAAGGTACTCCAGTCGTAGAAAACCCTCTTTTTGTAAATGATGAAAGCTAAAGTTTTTAACTTGAGCACTTTGCCCGGGTGCTTGGAAAGAGAAACTAATATTATCTATCTCTATATCTGGACTATGCTCAATTAAAGTGGCAAAATCCACCTCTTTAAAAAAATCTAAAGATAAGGGGGCAGAAGGTTCAGAGGGAGAAGCATTCACTTTCTCTAGCTTAATTCCCAAGTTAGCTTCTCGAAGGACAATTTTATTTAGTATTCGTCCTCCAAAAAGAGGCGCTAGAAAATTGTAATGAACAGAAACTTCTTCTATTTTTAAGGCATCAATAGGAGGAGGATCAGTCTGCAGAATATCAATCTTTAATTCGAGAAGGCTTTCTCCCACATCCAGTAAGCTCTCCTCCTCTAAAGCTATTCCCTTAAGAGCTACACTAGTAATGATACTCCCCTCAAAGCGGTCGATGGCAATATTTAACCCCACTCCTTGGTCAATAGCATCCTCCAGAAAGTCTGTCACAATTCCTGAGAGTAGGGAAACCTTAAAGAAGTAAAAGGCAAGTATTGCAATAACCCAAAAACTTTTTTTACGAATTAATCGATTGGGAAGAGTTAACCAATAGATGATAAAGGAGATTAAGCCTTTCTTTTTTGTCATTTGTTCCTCAAAATGGTGACTTTATGATTTCATGACTTTATGATCTCAAGATGAGGCCAAGAAACCTTTTACAAGAAGGTAGAGTGCCTCATAGAAATTCCATTCTGTCTCTAAACGGTCTAATGCCTCTAGCTTTCCCATGCTTAATAACATCCGTAATGACCAAAAAACTTGTAAGCCTACAAAGACGTAGAGAAAAGTCCATATCTTCAAAAGCATAAGATGAGGTTCGTATCCATTTCTAGAAATAAAATACTCGATTGCGTTCCAAATAAGAGCAAGGCCAAGACCTGTTGCAATCATTATCACGACGATATTCAGAATATTGATAAAAATTGGATTTCCAGAAAAAAGAACAAAAAGTAAGGTCATGGGAGAAAAAGCGATTAAGGCAAATCCAATAAGGTAATTTCCTATCGCCATTAGAGCAACTGTCTGGCCAAAAGATAATCTTGATCCTAAAAAAATATTAAAAGCATAGAGCAAAGGAAGAGAGATAAACGTTAGAACAAAAAAGAGTAGAGGGATTTTTCCAGCGATAGAAGGGAGCTGTGCTAAACTCCAAGCTTGTCCAATAACCACTCCGTAAACAACAAAGAAGATAAGCGAACGAACAAGAAAGTAGCGAATTTTATTACTTAAACTTTCGTCATTGTAGATCGCCTCAAAAAGATACTCTCTCTCTTTTAGCAAAATCTCTCCCCAGCTATAGGTTTTCATCCTTTGCCGTCTTTGCTCTACGGTAGGAGACTCAAAAAAAATAAAACTCTCCGGGGATTCTTTCTCTGTTTTCTCTGTTTTTTCTGATTCTTCTGATTCTTCCATACATAAAGTCCTTTGTATTTTTTAGTGTTTGGGGGATTAGGTATAGCAGGGAAGGCTTTTAAAGATTAATATATCCTTTAGAAGACGTTACGGACGCCCACAAGGGGCTCACCGCACGTCCCTACAGGTTTTGCGAATATTTGAAGGGGGAAATATCCGTTGTTGGAACAACATAGTTAATAGCTGACAAAACAATAATAACGTTTTGTTTAAGGATGTAGGGACGTGCGGTGAGCCCCTTGTGGGCGTCCGCAAACGTCTTCTAAAACAACCTTCCTCACTTACTAAGTCCGTACTTTTTCATTTTGTACTGAAGAGCGGTTCGGCCTAGACCTAGTTCTTTTGCAGCCTTTGTTTGGTTTCCGTTGTGTTTTTCTAAAACTTGGCGTATGGACTCTTTCTCTATCAGTTCGAGCTGTTCGGTGATATTTAAATTTCCTTCTTCGCTTTTTTCTATCAGATTCAGCTCTTCCCATATTTCGGGAGGAAGCTCGTTTGTCGTAAAATTTTCTTGCTCGGCTAAAATAACCCCTCGCTCAATAACATTTTTCAATTGACGGATATTTCCTGGCCAGGAGTAAGCCTGGAGATAGCCCATCGCTTTAGGAGAAAAAGCCATATTGATATTTTTTTTATTGGCATCGCGACTAAGATAATAGTTACTCAGTGCTGTGATATCCCCTTTTCTTTCTCGTAAAGTTGGTACTTTAATTGTAATCACATTAAGACGATAATAAAGATCCTCTCTAAATTTTCCTTCTTTAACCAAAAGAGAAAGATCCTTATTCGTGGCAGCAATAATTCTAACATCGACGGAAATACTTTCGGTTCCTCCTACTCGCTCAAAGTTTTTTTCTTGCAACACTCGGAGAAATTTTGCTTGGAGGTTGTAAGGCATTTCCGCAATTTCATCTAAAAAAAGTGACCCTTTATCTGCGAGCTCAAAACGTCCTTTTTTCATGCTTTCTGCTCCCGTGTAAGCTCCTTTTTCATGACCAAATAGTTCATTTTCGAGCAGAGTTTCTACCAAAGCACTACAATTAACAGCAATAAATTTAGAATTCTTTCTTTCACTACTACCGTGAATCTCTCTTGCCACAAGCTCTTTACCCGTTCCACTCTCCCCAATAATAAGAACAGAAGATGTTGCTGAAGCTACTTTTTCAATCAGAGAACGTAGTTTTTGCATCGGTTCACTTTGGCCAACTAAATTAAAAATTTCATCTTCTTTTTGCTCTTGAAATTTTCGTTTATCAATTAGTTGAGAAATTTTTTTCTCCAGCTCCTCAATAGAGAAGGGCTTTTCAATAAAATCAACCGCTCCCAACTTCATCGCGCTAACAGCATCCTGAATGGTACCATGAGCAGTAATCATAATCGCAGCCGTCGTAGGAGAAACTTCCGGTAATTTCGCAAGAAGCTCCATTCCTCCCACCCGAGGCATCTTCATATCTGTAATCAAGATATCCACTTTCTCTTTCTTAAGCAACTTTACAGCTTCTCCCACAGAACCACAAGAAAAAGTTTCGTAGCCCTTTTCTATGAGAACCAAACTAATCATGTCACGCATACTTTTTTTATCGTCAACGACTAAGATTTTGGTCATTTTCTTTTTCTTTCTTCATCGGGAAGACTATTGACATTTTAGTTCCTACCGTAGACTGCGATTCCATACGAAGCTGAGCCCCATGCGTCTCTATGATTTTTAAAGCGATTGCTAAACCAAGACCCGTGCCATTTTCTCGGGTCGTAAAAAACGGCTGAAAAATTTTCCCACTTTGAGAGAGGTCTTCTCGAATGCCATCCCCCGTGTCTGAAATGCTTAGAATAGTTTCTTCATTATTGATTGTTGTTTGAATTGTCAAAACCTTCCTCTTCTTCTTATTACTATTAGAAAAGGGGGCCATAGCCTCGACTCCATTTTTAATTAAGTTGACGAGGACTTTTTTCATTTCCTGCGGATCAATAAAAAGAGTCGGAACTTTAGGGTCTAAGGAAATTTTCACTTCTATTTTATCTACGGTTTCCTTGGGTAAAGCCAAACTCAATACATCTTTCAAAAAAGAAAAAATAGGAGTAGCTTTTGGCTGATATCTTCCTTCCCTAGCATAGGCGAGAATGTCATTGACAATTGTATTTAAAGATTCGATTTCCGTCAAAAGTTTTTCAACCAATTCTTTGGTTTGATTTTTCTCGACCTTTCTTTTAAGAAGCTCAGCAAAGCCCGCCATAGCAGAAAGTGGATTTCGAACCTCATGGGCCATCCCAGCCGAGAACTCTCCCAATAAAGCAAGGTGTTCTTTATGCTTCAGTTGCTCCTCTAAAAGTTTTGTCTCTGTAATATCTTTAACAAAACCCTGGATGCAGATAATATTTCCATTGATATCTTTAATAGGATAGCAAGTCTCCTCCACCCATAAAAATTCTTTCTTTTTTCTTTCCATTCGGTACTTTAAAGTATACTCTTGGCCTTCAAAAACTTGGTCTTTTTTACTTTTCATAAGCTTACGATCTTGGCTGTAAACCTTTTCTTCCCAGAGTTTATGATTTTCTATAAATTCTTTGGGAGAATTCCCTAAAAGTTTTTTAATCGCAGGACTAATCAAAATAAAAGATTTATCTAAGTCTTGTCGATAAATAACATCCCATGAGTGTTCAATTATAGATTGATAGATTGATCTGTAGTGTTGCTCAGAAGCTTTCAGCTTTTCTTCTAAAAGAGCTCTTTCTAAGGCTAACCCCGCTTGTCTCCCAATTGCCGTTAAAAGATCCAAGTCTTGTTTTCCTAAAGTCAAGTTTTGAGAAGAAGACTCAATGTAGATAACTCCGACAATATCTGTATGACCTTCAATAGGAGAACAAATCAGAGAGTTTCTGTCTTTTTGAGGTTTTTTTGTCGAAATTCTTCCCGAAGAAGCTGCTCGAACCGCCCCCTGTCCATTGAGTAAAGCATTCTGAAGAAAAGTTCTGTTGAGAGAAAAAACTTCTTCATTGAAAGATTTTTCTCTTTCGTTGAATGAGCGGTAGATCATAATAGGATTATTTTTATCCTGGGAAACACGTAAAACAATACATCCACGTGAGATGTCCATGTGATAAATAAGAATTTCCAAGAGAGAAGCAAACATATCGGGAATGTTATGTTCTTGTTGGGTTAGTTTTCCTATTCGATGTAGGATAAACAAATCTCGTTCAATTTTAATTGGATCAACAGACTGCATAGAAAAAGTCGGATCTTCCCTGTCTTTTCGGTAAAAAACACGTGACTGGTCTAAAGATTCAGGGTTTGTATAAGGAAGTACTCTATCGACCTGGATTTTAATCCCCCCTATTTTGATAAAATCTCCGAGTACTAGCTCTCTTTTCTTTTCAATTTTAGTGCTATTGACAAAAGTACCATTGACACTCTCACCATCTTTAATCCAAATAGCTCCCCCTTCTTTCCAAACACTACTATGATGTCGGGAAATACTATTATCATTAAGCTGCAAATCACAATCTTCGCCTCTACCAATATAGATTTCTTTATTTTTGTTGATGACAAGCTCGTTGCCTTTTTGCTCTCCATTCACCACAACAAGTTTAAAAGTCATTTATTAGCATCCTATCTGCAAATCTATTCAAAAATTTCTATAAAATGATATGGGGAGTTTCCTGCAAAGTCCTTGGGAAATTTTTTTTCGTATTCAAATTTTTTTATCGAAAGTCCCTTGATTATACTTGAAGAAAAGACTTCGTGTCCAGATTGAAAAATAATCCTTCTTCGAAGTTATCTCTCAAAGTGCCAGAAATTTGGCAAAACGTCTCCAGACAACTGCCAGATTTCTGGTATTTCCTCGGTAAAAATGAAAGAAATAAAAAATGAGTAAGTACAAGAAAACACTTTTCTCCCCAAATAAAAATACTTAAATCAATTGCTATAAAAAACTTAAAGAGAATCACAGATAAATAAAAAAATAAAATGAACCTTTTGGCCCATTTTTTGCTTTATATAAAAGGCAGATAACAAAATAAAAACACAAATTAACTATAAACAAATATCCAAATAAAATGGGAAAAAGAAGATTAAGTGGGGTATCAAAAACTTTTGGTAGCTCACCCAATAGAAAACTAAAGGAGAATACTTATGAGAACTATTAATTGCATCCTAATAGCATTGATGCTTTGTTTTGTGGCTTGTAATCGTGCAGAAAAAGGCTCTTTCTACGACGATCAAGGAAATGTTTACAACGGTGAATTCAAAGATGGTCAATTCCATGGCGAAGGAACCTACATCTTTGCAATGGGTGACAAGTACGTCGGAGAATTCAAAGATGGCTACATGCACGGACAAGGCTCTTTTAGCTTTGCTTCTGGAGAGAAATACGTCGGAGAATTCAAAGACGGCTACATGCATGGACACGGCATTCGATACTACTCCGATGGAACAAGCATTGAAGGCCTTTGGGAAAACGATGAGCTAGTCGAGCAGCGCTAAGAAATATTTGAGATTAACTCCTAAAAAACAGTCTATAAGCTAAGTTTTTTTAATTTAGCCCTCTTATCTATAAACTGAGTTAAAACCACGCAAATTGCGTGGTTTTTTTTTGGCTTTATTTATCTTTTCATTTTGTCATCTTCGCGAAGGCAAAGTTCTTGTTTTTTTTGCTTTTCTGAGCCTAAATGAAACGATTAAACCCCAGTATCCACCACAACAACAAGCCTGTCCAAAGCAAATTCACCGCAATATTAATAATCTCTTCTCTTCTGCTAAGAGAGGGCATTATAAGCAACCAGATGGAGAAAGGAACGAGAAGATATCTCTGTTCGGTATGCCAGTTGGTTGCTACAAATAAATAGGTAAATAGGTAGAAAAGATATCTTAGATAATTGCGGGGGGTTACCCAGAAAGAAGCAAAGCCTAAAACAACAGAGAATGCATACAAAGATTTAAGGAGTGTATTCTCGTTAATAGAGTGGAGTAATCCATGTCGAAAATAAAAAGTTTTGAGGCTCTCTATTTGCAAATAAGGATGATCAATAAGGTTATGCCAAAAAACTAAGGCAAAAAGAATTGCACTCATTGCAAAACCAAGAGGAGATAGAAAAAAATCTCGGAGGGACGCTTTTTGGTTCCAAAGAGTAGCGGGAAGAAAAAAAACATAGAGAAAAAGGAATAGGTAAATGTTTCCGGCAAAAGGGCCTAAACTAGAGTAGTGCATCATTTTTCCCACCCCAATTCCCTTGTTATAAATTAAGAATCCCGCCATCGCCAAAAAAACGAAGAGATAGGGGAGCTGTTTACGGATAATTTTTTGGAAATGGGACTTAGAAAAAAATTCCTTTGTCCAAGGGAGAAGATGAGGGCTTTGCTCAAAAACGGCTAAAGAAAAAATAAATCCCACCCAGATAATGTTATTTTGTCTCATAGTGACCGAGAGAAGTCCGCAAAAAGCAGAGAGATAAAATCTTTTTTCATGATAAAAAAACATCATCCAAAGGACAAAAAGAAGAGCGGCAACGTCCGTATAAATCACAAAAAACATCGGAAATATGATGGGAAAAAAAACAAAGAGGTAAGTTCTTTCTCGAATCCTTTGGGGAGAGTATCTTGAGCTCAGGAGAAAAAATCCAAGGATGGTAAAAATTCCCAAGATAGAAGAAAACAAGCGGAGAGTGTAAGGAGTCATTCCTCCCACAATAAATTTAGAGTATATTGCAGCTAAAGCGTGATAGCCAGGAAGCATAGCTTGGCGAGCATGAATTTGAAATTCACCTTTGTAAAAACTAACTATAGTCCAAAAATAAACTTTTTCATCGGGCAACAAAGGATAAGTCCAAAATAGTATATTTCCTATGTAGAGAGAAAGAACAAAAGAAAAAAACATAAGATAAGTTATAGTTTTTGTTTTGCCTTCCCCTACTTCAATTTGATTTTCTTCCATCACCATGAATAAAAATTCCTTTGTCCTCTTTCTGTTATTTTGTATAATACTTAAGTACCTTTAATTTGGTATTGATTTTAAAGCTTACATTCTCAACATTCAAGTTTCCTTAAAATTATTGGGAAACTTCCTTTATCTAGAAAAAATGGATTATGAATTTAGAGTCATGGGCAGGAACACATCCTGGGTCTTTCAAGTTTACCAATGAAGATAGTTATATATGTGATGACAATTGTTCATGTTACATGGTCGCAGATGGTTTAGGTAGTTATGATGGAGCTGATGTTGCAAGCCTCTTAACCTGCCAAACAATTCATCAATCCATTCAAAGTTTAGAAAAAAAAGATCTCCCTCAAACCAAAGCATATCTTCCTAAATTATTAACTCAAGCCATTCAAGTACTAAAAGATAAAGTTGTTGAGCAACCCAAGTATCATCACATGGCAACAACTCTGACCCTACTTTGGTTAGTAGAAGGAAATTATTTTATTGCCAACATAGGGGACAGCCGCGCCTATATTTTACGTGATGGAAGTTTTTCTCAAATTACGATGGATCATTCCCTCGCTTTTGAGCAATTTATGATGGGTGCCATTTCCAAAGAAGAAGTCAACACTCATCCTAATCAAAAACTTTTGACAAGAACAATCAGTGCTCGTAATGATTTTGTGATACCAGACTTGTTTTCTTCTCCCCTCAAATCAGGTGACATTATTTTGCTTTGCACAGACGGCTTAAATAAAGAAGTCGAAGATCCTAAGATTGCTGAAATACTAGGACAAAAGAAAAGTTTGAGTATAATAGGAGAAAGTCTGATTGCCCAAGCCATGCAAAATGGTGCCAGCGACAACATTACCGTAACTATTATTCGAGTTGAACCAGATGCCTAGGATAAAATTATGAGAGTAAAAATCTCACGAATAGATTCTTCTTTGCCCCTTCCTGAGTATAAGACTTCTGGAGCTGTCGCTTTTGATCTTTACAGCCGTTTGGAAGTAAAAATACCTCCTCAAGAAGTAGTCCCAATCCCCATGAATTTAGTGATACAAGTACCCTCTGGCTACATGCTTTATCTAAAAGATCGTTCCAGCACAGCTTTACGAAAAGGACTTTTAGCTACTGCTGGAATTATTGACCAAGATTTTTGTGGCCCACAGGATGAAATTTTGTTTCAGGTATATAACTACCGAAAAGATATCGCCGTTGTGGAAAGAGGGGAGCGTATAGCTCAAGCTTCTTTTATCCGAATAGAGAAGGTTTCCTGGGAAGAAGAGGCTTTTAATGAAAAAGCAAGGAAACAAAAAACAAACCGAGGTGGATTTGGAACAACTGGTTTTTAAATCACTCAGGTATCCTTATAAACCCCAGCCTCTAAGGGCTTCTTCAACTTCTTCCATCATTTGATAACGACGGGCAGGTTCTTTTTCCACCATTTTTTGGATAATCCGAGATAGTTTTTCATCTACTTGAGTATTGATGTCTTGGGGAGGAACTGGGGGAACTCCAAGTACTTGATATAAGAGCTGCATGGCACTTCCTGTAAAACAGGATTGACCAGTAACAAGATAATAAAAAGTAGCACCCAGAGAATATAAATCTGTTCTTAAATCAAGAGGCTCTTTCCTAATTTGTTCAGGGGCCATATATTGAGGCGTTCCTAGTATTGTTGTTGTCGCCGTCAACTCTCCTTCCCCTCCAATTTCCTTAACAATGCCAAAGTCCGTAATTTTTACACTTCCCTTTTTGGTTAGTAAGAAATTACCAGGCTTTATATCGCGATGGATAAGACCTGCTAAGTGAATAGCTTTTAAACCTTGGCAAGCAGAGACAATTACATTCGCTGCATCCACAGGAGAAAGAGGGCCTCTTTGTTTTACATAGTTGTCCAGGCTCTCCCCTTCCACAAAATCCATGATGATAAAGTAAAAATCATCCATTTCATCGATATCATGAACTTGAACAATGTTGGGATGTTCCACTAAAGCTGCGGCTCTCGCTTCATTGATAAAACGATGGACAATAGTAGGATCAATACCATCTGTTTTGAGTAAGACTTTAATCGCCCGTAGTTTGTTCAAAATATTGTGTTTACACAGATAGACAGCTCCCATTCCACCTTGCCCTAAAAAATCCACTACTTCAAATTTTCCTCCAATAGTTGTTCCCATCAGACGGAAAGGGTCTTTTCCTTTTGTCTGAATTGGTTCAGAAGATTTAGGATGAATCGCCCCCTGAGGCAAAATAATTTTGGCTCGTTTTTGAGTAGAACTACGGACTATGGACATATTGTGAGCTGTTTTTTCCATATCTTGAATTTCTGGTAAGTACTGCTCCTGGTTCATATTCATAGTGGAATCTCCCTTTAAGTACTCCGAGGGAGAAAAATTCACTGTGGGCTCTGTCTCTGTTCCATCCTTTTGAACTTCCGCCATTGTGTCCTGAATGCTTCCGGTATCTAAAGTAATAGTTTCTTCCCCTAAAAAATTGGAGTTCGGAAGCATTTTAGTGCGAATGGTATCGTCGTTTTTTCCTGGTATAGAAGAGGAATGAGAAGGACTATTCAATTGATCGCTAGAAGAATACATTTGTGTATTTTCCTGATCAAGAGAGACCTTTTGGTAAGCCATTGTATTTTCAGAAAGCTCTGAAGTATTCATATTTAAAGTACTAGCTTGAGGAACCACCGAATCAAATGTGTTTTCTGGTTTGCTCAAAGGAACAGTAGCCTCTCCTGTTCCTAATCCTCTTCCTAATCCTCTTCCTAATATAGATGGGGGAGGAGAGCTCAGTTGTCCTGGTTTTTCCATACCAATAGTTACTTCTCCTGATGGATCAAGAGAAGACTGAATAACAGTATTATTCCCTGCATTATTTCTTAAAGGAGAAGATATTTTTAAGGTCGCATCATTAGGCAATGAAAGAGAAGGAAAACTCTTTGTCCCAGGCGCAGTGCTCATTTTCATCGTCACGTCACTGGAAGGGGATATGGCTGAATAATTGGGAGAATGGGCCATAGTATCCGATATTTTTCTGTTTTGCGCAGTTATTTCACTCAAACTAGGAGCATTGATTGCTCTTTCATTTCTTTTTCCACCGGGCCATCCTCCTGCTGGAATCTGCAAATTAGGATTGGTATTTTGCCATGTCATAGGAGGAGCAGGTCCCCCTAAGTTTCCTGGAGGCAAAGGAATTCCCACGGTTTCTGATCCTTGCTGAGGAGGATATTGCTGCCCTGTGGGCATTCCTTGCTGAGGAGGGTATTGTCCGGTGGGCATTCCTTGCTGAGGAGGATAATGTTGCCCTGTTGGCATTCCTTGCTGAGGAGGGTAGTATGCTGGATGTGTTCCTTGAGGGGGATAGTGTTGCCCTGTTGGCATTCCTTGCTGAGGAGGATAATGCTGCCCTGTTGGCATTCCTTGCTGAGGAGGGTAGTATCCTGTATGTGTTCCTTGCTGAGGAGGATAATGCTGCCCTGTTGGCATTCCTTGCTGAGGAGGATAATGCTGCCCTGTTGGCATTCCTTGCTGAGGGGGATAATTCTGCCCTGTTGGCATTCCTTGCTGAGGAGTTGTAGTAGCTCCCCCTTTTTGCATAAAAGAAATACCTCCAGCCTCTCCTTCTTCATAACTTGATTTTTCTTTTCCAAAATCAAGTTTTTGAGAACGATCGTAAGATGACTGTAGTGACATTGCTAGGGAATTAAAATTTCCTTTAGGTTCCTTGGGAGAATCTTTTTCCTCTTCATTGTCTTTATTTTTCTTACTCGAGTTGTTGTGTGATTCCATAGCTTTTTGCCAACTTAATAAAAACAGCTAACTTGAATAAAATGGAGAGTTGTATATTTGTCTTGCACTATGCCCATCTGGTTTAATAATAACGCAAAATAGTCTTTATTACAACGAGGAAAAAGTTATTTTTCTTTTATTAAGCTAAGAAACTCAGATCGAGTAGAGTGATTTTTGCAAGCTCCCAGCATGCAGGAGGTCACCATAACAGAGTTTTGCTTTTCCACTCCTCTCATCATCATACACATATGTTTAGCTTCAATAACGACTGCTGCCCCCTTCGATTGCGTTTTTTCCATAATCACTTGAGCAATTTGCTGAGTAAGATTTTCTTGGATTTGCAGCCTCCGAGCAAAAACATCTACAATGCGAGCCACTTTAGACAAGCCTATAACCTTACCATCAGGAAGATAACCGACGTGACATTTTCCGATAAAGGGAAGGAGATGATGCTCACATAAAGAATAAAGCTCAATATTTTTTACAATAACCATTTCTTCACTATTGCTTTCAAAAATGGCATTGTTGATCACTTCATCAATATTCTCATGATATCCCTTAGTTAAATATTGGATGGCTTTGGCTGCTCGCTTTGGGGTATCTACTAGCCCTTCTCTTTCGGGGTTTTCTCCCACGCCAATAATCAGCTCACGAAAAAGTCGCTCCATTTTTACTCTTTTCTATAGTCCAAAGTGCCATGTGGATAGTCCCTGTTTGAATTATATTCTACAAATTATGCTCGGCTCAACTATACAAATAAAAAAATTATTTGCAATGTATTCTTTGTATTTTTATAATTCACAGCCTGTTGATAGACATATTTTTTGGTTCCAACAACGACTTCAAGAACCTCCCCAAAAAATACTTCATCAAGTTGATCTTCCAAATACTTAGGAATTATTTAGATCTTTATTTCTAAGGGAAGTCAAGTAATATTAAGCAGCAGAGAGTTTTATTTCAAAGGAGGTTCTTTAGCGGAAGCGAGGTACACTCTATGCAAATTTCCGTACCAAAGGAGACTCATCCCGGCGAAAAAAGGGCACCAATGATTCCTTCTATGGTAAAAAAACTAGTAAGTAAAGGTGCTCAAATTACGGTTGAGTCAGGATTAGGGATGGGGGCTGGCCACACGGATGCAGATTATGAAGCTGCTGGGGCAAAAATAAGCCAAAATCGCGAAGAACTTCTCAAAAATGCTGACATTGTTCTGCGGCTCAGAAAACCAGAGATTTCAGAGTTAAAACTCTTGAAAAAAGGTTGCATTCACATTAGCTATTTAGACCCATTCAACGAGCCAGAGCTAGTCAAAGAGCTTTGCGAATGTGGAATTACATCTTTGTGCATGGAACTTATTCCACGGACAACCCGAGCCCAAAAAATGGATGCGATCAGTTCGCAAGCCAACTTGGCCGGCTATGTTGCAGTTATCTTAGCGGCCGAACACTCCGACAAAATTTTTCCTATGATGATGACCCCAGCAGGAACCATTACTCCTTCTAAGGTTTTTATTATCGGAGCAGGAGTCGCAGGACTACAAGCCATTGCTACAGCAAAAAGACTGGGAGCAAAGGTAGAAGCTTTTGATACAAGAGCGGTTGTGGAAGAACAAGTCCAATCACTAGGAGCCAAATTTGTTAAGATTGATCTAGGAGAGACAGGGCAAACAAAAGACGGTTATGCCAAACAGCTCACTCCTGAGCAATTGGAAAAACAACGAGAAGGCATGGCCAATTTTTGTGCGAAAGCAGATATTGTTATTACCACAGCCCAAGTTTTTGGTCGAAAAGCTCCTCTTATCGTGACCGAAGATATGGTCAAAGGTATGCAACGAGGTAGCGTCTTAGTTGACCTTGCTGTAGAAACCGGAGGCAATGTCGCAGGTTCTAAAGTAAACGAGATAGTGGATGTAAACGGTGTCTCTATTGTAGGACTAGCTAACCTGCCTGGTCGAGTGGCCGTTCATGCCAGTCAAATGTATTCGAGTAATCTAACAAATCTTTTAGAAGAGTATTGGGATAAAGAATCCAGTTCTTTTAAGCTAAACTTAGAAGATGAAATCATTCAAGGATGCATGGTTACTCACGAAAACAAAATTTCTAACGAACAAATCAAAAACTTGCAAAAGTGAGATCCATCATGGAACTAATCTATTTATTATTCATTTTGATGCTTTCCATTTTCTTGGGTTTTGAGCTAATCTCTAAAGTTCCTGCAACTCTTCATACTCCTCTAATGTCAGGAGCAAATGCGATTTCAGGAATTACTTTGGTAGGAGCCATTATCTCAGCAGGAGCCATTGGAAACGACAATGTGACCAATCTTCTAGCAACTCTCGCGGTAGCTTTTGCTACGATCAACGTGGTAGGAGGATACTTGGTGACAGACCGAATGCTAGCAATGTTCAAGAAAAAAACGGGCGGAGGTAAATAATGACTTTAGAAATCGGAATTAACTTGGCCTACATCGTTTCGGCGGTAATGTTTATTTTTGGCCTAAAAATGCTCAGCTCTCCGGCTAGTGCACGCCGCGGTAACTTGCTTTCTTCTTTGGGGATGTTAGTTGCTATTGCTGCTACTTTACTTCAAGTGGTGTCTTTCCAATGGATTATCGTCGGATGTGCAGTAGGAGCTATTATCGGATTCTTGTCCGCTCGCCTCATTGCTATGACCAGTATGCCGGAAATGGTTGCTCTCCTGAATGGTTTTGGAGGTATTGCCAGTCTACTCGTAGGCTGGGCTGTTTACCATAATTTAGCCGTAACTGAGGGGAGTAGTCCTGACACCATCACCACCGCAAGTATATTTCTTTCGGTCTTGATCGGTGGGGTTACTTTTTCAGGAAGTCTCATTGCTTGGGCTAAGCTCAAAGAAGTGATGAGCGGAAAACCCATTCTTTTCTTTGGCCAACATATCGTCAATGGTCTTCTCGTTATAGGAACATTCACTGCGGGAGTTTACTTCTGCATGGACCCATTGACCGGTTTGGGTTACCAAATATTCATTGCGACTATAGTAGTGGCTACTCTATTTGGTATTCTTGCCGTTATCCCCATCGGGGGAGCAGATATGCCTGTTGTTATTTCTTTGATGAATAGCTACTCAGGTTTAGCTGCTTGTGCCGCCGGCTTTGTTATCCGAAACAACGTTTTGATCGTTTCGGGAGCCTTGGTGGGAGCTAGTGGAATCATTTTAACGGCGATTATGTGTAAAGCCATGAACCGTTCTCTTTCCAACGTACTTTTCAGTGGCTTCGGCTCTGCTAGTTCAGCGAAAGGAAAGGAAGTCGAAGGAGAAGTCAAACCTTTAACTCCCCAAGATGCCTACTATATTCTGGAGGCCGCTAGTTCGGTTGTTTTTGTTCCTGGTTACGGAATGGCTGTTGCCCAAGCTCAGCATGTAGTCAGAGAGCTCGGAGAGCTTCTAGAAAAAAATGACTGTGAAGTAACCTATGCTATTCATCCAGTGGCAGGACGTATGCCTGGACACATGAACGTTCTTTTAGCGGAAGCAAATGTCCCCTACGACCAATTGGTCGAAATGGACGATATCAATCCTATCATTGAGACGATTGATGTCGCTATCGTTATCGGAGCAAACGACGTTGTTAACCCGGCGGCCCGAGAAGACGAATCCAGTCCTATCTATGGAATGCCCATTATTAACGTCGATAAAGCCCGAACAGTTTTTGTTCTAAAAAGAGGTATGGGAGCTGGCTTTGCTGGAATCCAAAATGCTCTTTTCTTTGGCGACAACACCCGAATGATCTTTGGTAACGCCAAAACGACCATCCAAGGTTTAGTCGATGAGTTCAAAAACTAGTATTTCTCAAAGAACGGAATTTATCACCTCGTAATTCGGTTCGTAATCGTAATCTTAATCGTAATCTTAATCGAGTAACAAAAGAAAAAAGATTACGATTACGAGCAAGATTACGATTACGATCGAGTTACGACTTTTACTTTCTTACGGCCTTTTGCAATGGCAAAACCACAGTATACACTCCCACCCCAGGAGAAATTGTAATTTCCATTTCAACAGTATCAAACTGGTTAAAATGGGCAACAACTCGATACTTCCCTGGCCGATATTTATTCGAAAAAGAATACTTCTCTCCGTCCAAGAAAATTTCCCGCGCTTCTCGCATTTTCTCTTGGTGAATCATATCAAAGGAAATCTGGCGAGCAGAAGCTTTCATTTTCGCTCGAATGTACACATCCCCTACTCCCGGAGTAATATGAATAGTTCGATTACCTCCCGGCATAAGATACCCTGGTTTTTCTACAATATACTCATAATTTCCAGGATGTATTTTCCCATTACTCGGAATTAAATGACGAACACCCGTGTTCGTATCAATAAAATTAACTAAACAAGCTGAATCAAAAGGGGGAATATCAAACTCAATTTGAGTTTTCAAATTTCGATTCTTCGCTTGTAAATTAACAATTATCTCCTCGGGGATACTCGCCGGAAAAATACTTTTCTCCCAACGCACACTTTCGTAGTGAGGATGCTCGACCATAAACTCATAGCGTCCAGGCTTTAGTTTAGCTTCTCTTGGAAAAGGAAAACTTTCCAGTTCTCCGAGCAAGCTGTATTTTGCCTTCCAAGAGAGAGTAGATGGTGGTATATCATAGCGAACTGTCAAAAGAACCTTTCTCGGAAGACTTTCGAGCGTCCTTTCTAACTGATAGACAGAAAAACCTAAGGGCACATCTATCTTCTCAACCCATGTTTTGTAGCCAGGAAAACGTATCTCCACGCTATGCTTTCCTCCTGTAATGAGACTTCCGTTCGAAATATTTTCTCCGTCCCAAAAAATGTAGTTCAGTCCGGGGATTTCTTCTTGCGGAGGATAATCGCTCAGAATTTTCCACTGTAAAGTGATAGTATGAGGATCATCTTCTGGAATTATAATCTCTTCCTCCAAAGGTATTATAATCTCTTCCTCCAAAGGTGTTATAACCTCTTCTTCTATATTTTGTCTTACTTGTTTATCTTGAATCTCATCCACTGTAGCCTTAGGATGAGGCCAAGAGTGATACCAACTATGTAAGTTGCAGCCTGTAGCCAAAAAAACAAAACTCACCATAAAAGCTATTGTCATCCCAGAATATTTCATAGCTCACCCCCTTGCTTTTTTTGAATAACTTTCCCCGTAAAAGCCCGCGAAACGCGCCAATCAAAAAGAGAAACTCCTTCTTCACTTATCTCCACTAGCTCGTAGACTCCACTTGCTTGAGGATAAACCTTGCGAGTTTTTTCTTCGATCATATTCTTGGCCTCTTCCGTTGATGCCGGAAAAAGGGGAATAAGCCAAAAGAGATAAAGCCCTTCTTTCTGAGCAGCAACTGTTGCCACTTGCTCATATTCCTCAAAATTTACCTTCTCTTCTCGCACAAAAATGTTTTTAGGCTCTGTCTGGCAAGCCACGATCCAAAGAAAGCTAGTGAAGAGAAATCCTTTTTTTATAAGACAAAGAAAAGGTCTTTTTCTCGATTTTTTCATACGTTTTCTCCTTGTTTAGAATCAGAAAATGAGGTTTACTACTACTCATTATTTGCTTAAAAAGGGGGAATAATGAAAACAAAGGAGGGAAAGGAGAAAGATGACGGGTTCTTTGTCTTATAAACAAAAGCCACTGTTTTTTTATGACTGGATGTGAGAAGCGAAGGGTGGGTAGGTGTTTTTTTTGTTAGCCTGAAAGGTTTACAAAAATTAGCTCAGGGCTTTGTCCTGGGGATTTTAAATTGCCACAATCATAGCCCTGAAAGGGCGGAATAATTTAAAATGTTTCGCCCCTTCAGGGCTGGAAATACTTGATATTCTAATAATCCCAGGGCTTCACCCCATATGTGTCAACCTAAAGCGTAAGTTATTCCCTTAAATGGGGTTAACGTGAGCATCCATGGGTTTCCAACCCTTACTTTTATACACAAGTTTAACTTCTTGATATGATTACGTTAGGTTATCGGGGTTTCCAACGTATTCGATAACCTAACGTAATGATACCGGTACCCTGGGTCACGAACCAGCCTAAAAATAATCTTTGTACCGCAAATAAGAAAATACCCTAGGCTGAGAAAGGCAAAAAAAAGCAAAAAATCAAGGCATTCATTTAAAAACAGCCGTCCCTAGTCAGAATAGTAGAGGCACCAGAGTTACCTCCGGCGATCATTTCCAACTCCTCCTCTTTGAGCTCAAAGTTTTCATCAGAATAAGTAACTATCAAGTGACATTTAGAACTCGTATCTTCGACAACTTTTATATCAAGGGTATCCCACCAGGTTACTTCTGGAAAATTTTCTTTCAAAATAGCGGAAGGACTTTCTTTAAGCTTGCTACGAAAAGAAGAATCTGTAGCCGCTCTTAGCAAAAAATCAACGATAGATTGAGCTTGTGCGGGAACTTCTATCTCTTCTTCAAGGTTTCCTTCTAGGTAGGGAATCGGAATATGGTAGGTATTATTTTGCTCTTCAACTAATTCTATTTCTAGATTTGAGTCTATACCTAGTTTTTCTCGGTAAGCCTGGGGATTTTCAACTATTTCTTTGCGTAAGGCTTCATCTTGAGACATTTCTTGATTACACTCTAGTTGCTTTAGTAAGATATTAATCCAAGTTGATTTATCCATATTTCAATCCTTAAAATATTAAATAAGTGCGGCTAAATAAAAATATTGAAATAATTTTTATTTCCAGCTATACAAGATTAGCTATATTTAGTCAAAATCAGTTTAACTAGTGATGCTAAGTGGGAAAAATCCAAAATTTTTGGTTTTTCCCTTAACTCTATTACTTCAAGGGCATTCCACCAAGTTATTTTGGTAAAAATTTCTTGTAAAACTAATAAATGACTTTCTTTCTCTTAGAGACAAACGCCCCCCTTGCAATTTATTTGCGATGAACTGCTTACTCCTCCGGCAATCGTTTCCAAATGTTCTTCATTGAGTTCCATATCCTCCGAAAGAGAAGGTATGACTAGGTGACATTTAGAACTTGTGTCTTCGACAATCTTTATTTCCAGAGTGTCCCACCAGGTTACTTCTGAAAAATTTTCTTTTAAAATGGCCGAAGGACTTTCTTTCAACTTGCTACGAAAAGAAGTATCTGTCGCCGCTTTTAGCAAGAAATCCACGATCTGTTGAGCCGATGCGGGAACTTCAATCTCTTCTTCCAGATTTCCTTCTAGGTAAGGAATCGGAATATGATAGGTATTTTCTTGCTCTTCAATCAATTCTATTTCTACACTAGAATCTATGCCCAGTTTTTCTCGGTAAACCTGAGGATTTTTAATTATTTCTTCGCGTAAGTCTTCATCTTGAGACATTTCTTGACTATATTCTAATTGCTTTAGTAAGATATTAACCCAGGTTGATTTATCCATATTTTAATCCTTAAAATGCTAAACAAATATGGCTAGGGCGTGTCTAAGTTCAAATGCTGCTTAGACACACCCTAAACAAATGATTGAAATAATTTTTATTTCCAACCATACAAAAGATTAGCTATATTTAGTTAAAATCAGTTTAACTAGTAATGTTAAGTGGGGAAAAAATCCAAAACCTTTGATTTTTTCCCCACTTAACTCTATTTACATTTCTCACGGTATTATATAGCATTTCCCTTTAAAAAACAAATAGTCTTTTTTTAAAAATTTTCCCACTTTTCTATTTTTTTAAATTATTAATATTTCCTAGTAATCGTATCTAAGCTTTCCAAAGAAAGCTAGTAAAGAGAAATCCTTTTTTTATAAGACAAAAAAAAGGTGTTTTTTTCATTTTTTCCATGCGTTTTCTCCTTATTTAAAAGTAAGCAAATGAGGTTTACTACTACTCATTATTTGCTAAAAAAGGGAGAATAATGAAAAAGAAGAGGAGAGAAGGATGCCTGTTAGGTTCGAGTGGCATAATTGCGGTACATTAGATTTGCTTAAGCGTAGGTAGCGGTACATTATTATCAAACAATCACGTAAATGGTATATCGCCAAGGGAAATCTGGCGTAACAATATCCGCGATAATAAAACATTTCTGGATACGATTAATACCACTAAAACCCAATGCAAATAATATTTGCTTAGAATAAAACTAACCCACCTCAATACGCAATTGGTATCCCGCAGGGATGTAATATCTCAGGCCCCGATAACATCGGGGTTTCCAACGTATTCGATAACCTAACGTAATGATACCGGTACCCTGGGTCACGAACGAGCCTAAAAATAATATTTGTACCGCAAATAAGAAAATACCCTAGGCTGAGAAAGGCAAAAAAAAACAAGAAACAACTCCTTAACTTTCTTTCTGCCTCTACTTCAATCTATTAAAGACAACCCTGACCTACACTTACTATATGACCTGCACTAGAGGCCCCTCCGGCGATCATTTCCAAATCCTCTTCTTTTAGCTCAGCATTATTAGCAGAGGGAACTACCAAGTGGCACTTCGAGCTCGTATCTTCGACAATCTTTATTTCCAGAGTGTCCCACCAAGTAATTTTTGGAAAATTTTCTTTCAAAATAGCGGAAGGATTTTCTTTCAACTTGCTACGAAAAGAAAGATCTCTTGATGCTCTTAGCAAAAAGTCAACGATAGATCGAGCTGAGTCAGAAACTTCAATATCTTCTTCAAGATTTCCTTCTAGGTAGGGAATCGGGATATGGTAGGTATTTCCTTGCTCTTCAATCAATTCTATTTCTAGACTTGAGTCTATCCCCAATTTTTCTCGGCAAAGCTCTGGATTTTTAATTATTTCTTCGCGTAAGTCTTCATCTTGAGACATTTCTTGACTATATTCTAATTGTTTTAGTAAGATATTAATCCAGGTTGATTTATCCATATTTTTAATCCTTAAAATGCGAAACAAATGTGGTTTAATAAATGATTGGAATAATTTTTATTTCCAGCCATATAAAGATTAGTTATATTCAATAGCCTCTTCTTCCCAAAACCTATTGACATTCCTCATGGTATTCTATAACACTTTCCTGTAAAAGACAAGAGGTTTCATTTTTTTCAGCTTTATTATTTATAAAAAAGAGAGTTTCTGAGTTCGATAGCTTCTAGTAATCGTATCCAATATAAGACCCCACCTTGGGTTCTCCCAATTTTGCTTTTTCAGGATAGATTCCATCATGAAAAACACCTTCCACCAGCGCGTGCAGACTATTGCAGATATTTGGGGAAAACTCCTTCTCTTTCATCCTCGCATGACAGAGAAAGAGTTTCCTCGGCATGATTTGTTCTTTCGTATTTTAGCAGAAACAAAAGAAGAGCTATCTTCCTTGCAATGGTTAGAAAATCTCAACAAATATCTCTTGGCTCCTTTCGAAGACCCTTTTACTTTTGCCCAAGCTTCTTTGCCAACAAATGAGAAAATCAAAAAAGTCCCCTTAGAGGCCACACAGCTAAATGAAAAAACAGGCTATATTGCGGTTCATCCTTATCATGGAAAAAAATCTTCCTTTTTGACTGACTTTGCTCACTGCCTCACTCAACTCGAAAAAATTACCGAGCTGATTATCGATTTACGTTGGGATTCTCCTCTCGTACCTCCTCCCGTTTTATCTAGCTTGTTCAGTTTTTTTACGAGAGACGAATTGTATCTCAATATCAGCTACCGCAGCCACTATGGCTGGAGTGAAGATAGTAAAGATTCCATTTACCGACAAAGATGGGAGAGTCATTGCCAATTACAAATTCCTCCCCTCGATTCTCTGCACTACAAACTCAAGCGATCCTATACCCTACCCGAGGCATTCTCTCTGGTAGACAAATCTATTACTGTTCTGGTGAATAATGCCTCTATTCTCCCTCTACAGAAAAGCCTCGCCGCTATCCAAGCTTTAGATAATATTAATGTCGTCTGGGAGCAAAGGGGCTCTTTTGGCATTCCTCCCAGCGAAAAATTCATTTACCCAGAAGGGATTGAAGTTCACATTAAATCATATTTAGTTGAAGAGACCTTTCTTGCTAGCCCTGTCCCTATTTCACTGGAAGATTTACCTTTGTTAAAAGAACAACTCTCTGTTGCTTCTCCCAGAGCTTCTAATGCTCCGACAAAGATCAAAATCTCTCTCCCTCAAAATTCATTAGAAAACTATGAAGAGAGAATCTTTTCTCTTAGTAAGGTTTGGATTTTAAGTAAATACTTTTTCTTTGATTCCTCTCGCACCCAAGAAAAATTCGACGAGCAATTCATTCGTTGTTTAGAAAAACTGAAGAGAGAAAGCTCTCAGGACTCCTACCGTCTCATTATCCAAGAGCTTTTGGCTCATTTGGAAGATAGCCACACCGCAATAGCTCCTTACCAAACCACTCTTTTGGATAACTATGCCTTTTTACCTGTAAAGCTAAGGCTTGTCGAAAAACAAATCGTTGTTGAATATAGTGAAACGAGCCTTTTAGAAATAGGCGATGTCCTTCTCAGCATGAATGAGCAAAACATCGAGGAGTTAGAGCTATACTGGAAACCTTATCTTTCGGCCTCTACTCCTCAAGCTTTCTACGCCGAATTATGCCGGAATTTGTCTATGGGAAAAAAAGGAACCTTTCTGAACTTAACTATACAGCGTAATCTAAGCAAAAAGAAAATCTCTTTACTCTACTCTTTACCTAACACGCCGGAAAAACCTTCTTCCGAACCTCTTATCTTTCTCCCTAACCCTGCTTGGAAATATATCCAAAAGGTAGGGAACAACATTGCCTACATTAAACTCTGTCAAATTTCTTCTCCCTCCCTCTTTTCTCAGGTTTTTACTATAGCCCAAAAGATGTCGGGAGTTATTTTAGAAATGCGAGATTACCCCAGGGCCTTCCAAGATGCTTTCATCGGATACTTATGCCCCCAAACTTGTCCATCGGCAGAATTTAAGTTTCCCGTCTTTCGGGGAAGTGATATCCAAAAGAAATTCTGGGAATTTATCCAATATCATATTGAGCCGAGAGAACTCCAAATCACCCAACCTTTAGCTGTGCTAATTGATGAATCAACTGTTTCCGCGGCGGAAGATGTTTGCATTTATTTGCACAATGCTCAACGAGCCACATTTGTGGGGTCTAAAACGACAGGAGTTGATGGAAACGTTACTCGCATTTATCTGGGAAAAGGGAATTTTATTCACATAACAGGAATGGCTGTTCGCTATAGCGAAGGCGAGATACAAAATGTAGGAATTCGACCAGATATTGAAGTTAAACCCACAATTAAAGGTATGCGAGAGGGAAGAGACGAGGTCTTAGAGAGAGCGATTGAATTTTTGGAGGAGAGTTGAAAAAGATGGAAAACCAAAAGCAATTCATCGAAAAATGGCACGAATTAGGAAATTTTTTCGATGAAGCGATGGAAAGAGAACAAATGGTAGGTAGTAGCTTATATTTTGTCCGTGATAAAAATGTTTACAAAAAATTTTATGGTTTTGCTGATAAAAGTAGCCAGCAAGCAACAAATGAGCAAACTATTTACAGTCCATATATTTCATCGCAAAGCTGAATACTTGCTTTCAAAAAAGCTACTCCCTCCCAACTTTTAAAGCTCTTCTCGAACAAAAAAGCAGTTGAAAACAAGAGCATTTTCATTTTGCCAAAAGGTCAGCATCCAACCACAAATTTTTCCATCTCTGACAAGAGCTAAGCTCGTCGCTTCATCCATCGACTCAGGAGATTTTATAAAATATCTTTCCCCATCGTTTAACCTGTCACACTCTTTTACAAGCAGTAGTAACAAGATTTGAACCACTGCCACCTCCCGCGATCATTTCCAACTCCTCTTCTTTGAGTTCAGAGTTTTCATCAGAGTAAGTAACGATCAAGTGACATTTAGAACTTGTATCTTCGACAACTTTTATATCAAGAGTATCCCACCAAGTTATTTCTGGAAAATTTTCTTTCAAAATAGTGCAAGGGCTTTCTTTAAGTTCACTACGAAAAGAAGTATCTGTAGCCGCTTTTACCAAAAAATCAACGATAGGTTGAGCCAATGCAGGAACTTCGATCTCTTCTTGAAGATTTCCTTCTAGGTAGGGAATCGGGATATGATAGGTATTCTCTTGCTCTTCAATTAATTCTATTTCTAGACTTGAGTCTATACCTAGTTTCTCTCGGTAGGCCTCAGGATTTTCAACTATTTCTTTGCGTAAGTCTTCATCTTGAGACATCTCTTCACTATACTCTAGTTGTTTTAGTAAGATGTTAATCCAGGTTGATTTATCCATATTTTAATCCTTAAGGTGCTAAAGAAATGTTGTTGAACTTGTTGAACTATAGAAAAAGAAAAAATGCCTAAATTTGGCTGACGAAAGTGAACTTAATTTTTCTTTATTGCGATTATTAAAAGATATTTCCCTTTAAAAATCAACAAGTTTCATATTTTACGACTTTATAGCTTACATAAGATATGTTTTCTTTGCCTGGTAGTTTCTAATAATTTTATCCAAATAAGGCCCCAATCTATTCTCGACAAAGTAGATCATCGAAGCGTTCTCTGGCAAGCTTTTCGCAATGATTTTTTTTAAGCGATCCTTCCCATATACCTCATCGCAAAGCTGAATACTTTCTTTCAGAAAAGCTACTCCCACTCCCACTTTTTGAAGCTCTTCTCGAACAAAAAAACAGTTAAAAACAAGAGCATTTTCATTTTGCCAAAAGGTCAGCATCCAACCGCAAATTTTTCCATCTCTGACAAGAGCTAAGCTCGTCGCTTCATCCATCAGCTCAGGAGATTTTACAAAAGGAGAAAGATCATCGGGGTAGGGTTTCTCATTTTCCAGTTCATTTACTTGCTCTTCGCTTAAGTTAGTCCAAGGGGTTACCTGGAAATAGCTGGGCAGAGAAAGCTTTTTTACCCAACTTGTCGAAAGCAACCGAGAAAGACTCTTTCTTGGTAATTCATAGAGTACTTCTAGAGAAGTGGGCTTCTCCCAATTTTGCTTTTTCAGGATAGACTCGATTGTTTTAGAAAAATCACCCTCGGTGTAGACTGTCGATATTTCTTGGCAATCTTTCTTTTGTAATTCTTCCTCCAATCGTTTTAGCAAAGAACTCCCAATGCCCTTTTTTTGATATCTCTTTTGAACAAAAAGAGAGTAGATAAAGGCATGTTTTTTTTCGGGATTGAATTTTGCAAAAACACAGCCAATCGGCTTTCCATAGAACATCATTGCGACGACCACTGGGCAAGGAGATTTTTCAATAGCAAAACGATAGCGAGGGAAAGTCATATGAAGACAAGAAGATATTTGTTTCTTATCTAAAACCTGAATAGAAAACATAAACATTCCTTAGAGCGGCCTACGGCAAGATATTTTTTGGTTTGTCTTAGCTTTAGCTTAGAACGTGTGATATTATTTTTCCAAATGAACAAGATTATTAAATATTAAACCTAGAGGCTTGTCTATTAAATTTTTGGGCCGGGGAACGCCCTAAGAACATTAAGCCTCCCAATACGCTAGTATCCTATAAGGCGTAGCGGACAACCACAAGGGCCCTTCAGGCAGGCCCTTGCTGTTGTCCCTACAGGAACAACTACGCGATAGGTAATAATTTTCAGGTTGTACGGGCTGGTATTAGGTAGTTGAATTTCTCTGAATTCGCAGGTGATGTGATGTAGGGACAACTACGAGGGCCGCCTGCAAAGGCCCTTGGGGTTGTCCGCTACGCCTTCTAAAACCTAATTTTTAAGAAAACCTAATCTTCCACTTTTCAATGTCCAGAGGAATAAAACCACCCTCGGTTCTTTATTTTTATTAACTTTCTCTTAACTGAATGTGCTTACGAACAGGGGGGACACGATGAAAATAAAGATTTTACACGGAATTAAATCAGGCTACAATAAAGAATACTAAACAAAAGAAAACCATGAAAAACACAGCAAATGAGCAACACAGCAAAAATCCGTAAAATTATATCTCAGTCTCTTTCTTGGCAAGAGCGTTTAAACTTCACTTCCACGCATTGCCCTAAGGCAAAAGAAGAAAAATACCTGAAAGAATGGCTAAGTGCGCTAGATGCTAGCGGAGTGGAGAAAATTGAAAAAAGACTGGCTTGGCAAGGTTTAAACTTGGATCAAGCGAAAACGACTTGGGGAGAGGTGACCTTACCGAAGGATTACTCCTTACCCCTTTGGGCAAAAATTCTCCAAGAGGTTTTTCAGATTTCAGAGACTTTTTCGGAAATAACCTTAGAGAAAGAGAGCCCTCTTTATAGTGAAGTTGTCTCTCCTTTTCTTTCTTATGCCAAAGGAGAGTTTCGCAGACAAAATTTAGAGCTATACGATTCTTTTTCTGAGTCCGCCCACCAAGAGTTTTTAGCGAGCCTCCAATCTCGTTTGCTTTCTTTAGTTAGCCCCACTCTTAAGACGAAGCACTCTCTTTTTCAAAGTGCCCATGCTCCCTTTATGCCCCCGTTTTTTTCAAAAGAAAGCAAACTTTACAAAAAATTTATCGCTCAATACCAAGGAGGCAAAGAGATTTCTTTGTGGGAAGAGTTTCCTGTTCTAGCACGTTTATTAGCCACCACAACAGAGTTTTGGCTCTCTTTCGGAAAAGATCTTTTGCATCGGCTGTTTCAGGATAGACAAGACTTAGAAAATATTTTCCAACTTAGTCCAAAGAGCCAGGTTTGTCAGCTAAAAGCAAATTTGTCTGATCCTCATAACCAAGGGCGTTGTGTCGTTTATTTTGTTTTCGAAGACGGATCAAAGCTTTTCTATAAACCGAAAAGTCTGGCTATAGACGAAGCGTTTTATCAATTTCTTACTTGGTCCAATGAAAAAGGTTTATCTCCTCTCTGGAAAACAGTACCCCTTCTTGATCGCGGAGACTACGGCTGGATGGAGCTTGTCGAGAAAGAAGAGGCCGATCTTCTTCTTTACTACCGAGCTGGTATGCTCATTTGTATTTTTTATTTGTTGGATGGTTACGACTTTATAGAGGATAACTTAATTATCCAAAAAGATCATTTAATCCCCATCGACTTAGAGGCGCTCTTTCGTTGTCAAACCAATCAGCAAGATTTTTGGATCAGTGGTACGGTTTTTCCTGAATCTATTTTGTCTAGCCATCTTCTCTTTCAAGGTAAAGAACCAAGCCCTCTTCTCAAGACAATACCTCCTGAATTTGAATCCGATCTTATCAATGGTTTTTGCCATATGTATTCCTTTTGCCTAGAAAAACGCGAGGATTTTCGCCAGTACATCCAAGAGAATTTTCCAGAAAAAAAAGTTCGGGGAGTTTTCCAAGACACCGGAACTTACCAACGAATTTTCCTCCGATCATTGCTTCCTAAATACGTGAAAGATGGCATTCTTCGCAGTATTTTTTTAGAGAGAGTCTACCGGGTTACTTTTTGTTACCCTAAAGCTCAAAAGTTTTCTCGTCTAGCCCAAGCAGAATTGGAGATGTTATGGCAAGGAGATATCCCTCACCTCACATTTTCTTCTTCTGGACACGACCTTGAGCTAGGAGAAATGGGCACTATTCTCGATGCCTTTCCCTGCTGTGGCCATGAAAATGCTCTCCAGAAATTAGCGCAAATGAACGAAAAAGATCAAGAACTGCAAGCGAAAATACTCCAAAGTTGTTTTATTCTCAAAGACGAAATAATTCCCTCTTCTTCCCCTTCTCTTACCGATTTTCTTTATAAAGAGAAAAGGCCAAAAGAAGAAAAAGAAATGCGTTCGGAAACTCAAGTAGAGCTGGCTCAGATCGCCGAAAAGATCGCTAGCTTATCAATGAATGGAATTGAGGGCCCCACTTGGTTATCTATCAGTAGTAGCGAACAAAGAAGCTCCTTTTTTCCCATGGGATATTCTATTTACAACGGAAAATTAGGTATTGTTCTGTTTTTAGCTATTTGGCAAAAAGTAGCCCAAACAAAAAAATACGAAACTCACATCGAATCCACTCTTGCTTACATTGCCGAGTGTGTAAATCGAAAGAACTGGCTCGACTCCTTTTTACCTCACTCTCACATGGGATTTTCTGGTGGAATGTCCGGAATGATCTATGCCCTTTTAAAAATGGGACAACTTGGAGGAAAAGAGTCTGCTCTTGAGCTAAGCTTACGAATAGCCGAGCAAATTCCTTTTGACAAAATTAAGCCTATTGAAAATCTTGATGTAGGAGATGGGTGGGGGGGAATTCTTTTGGTTTGGTTAGCTCTTTATGAAGAAAGCTCTGAGCAGAAATTTCTCGACCAAGCGAGCTATATAGGAAAGTGTCTTATCCAAGAAAAAGAAAATATCAAAAAGCCGTGCTCCGGTTTTTTCCACGGCTATGCCGGTATGTCCTATGCTCTATTTCGCTTGTATAAATTTACCCAAGAGCAGGCTTTTTATGAACAAGCGACTAAGTGGATTCATCTAGAAAGAGACTTTTTTGTAAAAGAATCTCAGAATTGGCTAGTCTCTGGTTCGACTCCTGAAGAACCTCGATACTGGACACAGTACTGTCATGGCTCGGCAGGCATTGGTCTAGGTCGCTTGGGCTCTTATTCTATTTACAATGACTCCCTGATCCTCTCTGAAATAGAAATAGCTCTTAATACCACTTACAAAGACCTAACTTTACCCTTTGATTTTTTGTGTTGTGGTCAAATGGGAAGCGTCGATCTTTTTATCACGGCAGGAGAAAAACTCGACCCCAAATACCATAAGTGGGCTTGGGAGCGAGTTTCTTTGATTTTGGAGAGGAAAAAAGAGCAGGGAAGGCTTTCCTATTCACCTCAGATTCCCATAGAAGACCCTAGTTTATTTCGAGGACTCGCAGGTATTGGCTACCAATTATTACGTTTGCAAAACCCTCAAGAATTTCCATCTCTACTTCTTTTGGAGTAAACTCTTCTCAAAAAAGTAGTTGTATTCACTTCAAAGCCTGTTATTATTTCTTTACAACAAATAAAAAATTATATAGCTCTAAAATTTACGATAAAAGAAAGATTAGAAACCTGTCCACTTAATCTAGGTTTCCCTACAACTTATGAAAAAATCACTATACATATTAGGGCAACTTTCTGACCGAGATGTTCAGTGGATGATATCGGTTGGTAAAAAAGAAAGACTAAAATCAGGAACCACTCTCATTGAACAAGGCAAACAAAGCAATAAATTATACATCGTCTTAGAAGGAGAGTTTGTTGTTATGATGGGGGGCAAAGCAGTTACTCAGCTAGGAGTGGGGGAAATCATCGGAGAAATGTCTTTTGTTGACTCACGTCCTCCTTCTGCCACGGTAAATGTATCAGAAGAGGCTGTTTTGTTTTCGGTTTTACGTAGCGAACTAACAGATAAGTTAAGTGAAGACATTGGTATGGCTGCCCGTTTTTATAGAGCTATTGCCGTTTTCTTGGCCGATCGTCTTCGAACGAGCAACCAAAGCTTAGGAGGAGAAGAAGGCCAGGTTTTGGATGAAGACAATGAACAAGAAGACGAGTTAGACTTAGATGTTTTGGATAATGTCCATCTGGCCGGAGCTCGGTTTGAAGAAATTCTCAAACGTATGTCCCTAACTCCTTTTTCTTAAAACACTATGAAATTTTCCTTCCAACGCAAAGTTCGTAAAACACCCACCGTTTTACAAATGGAAATGACCGAATGCGGAGCAGCTTCTTTAGCCATGATTTTAGAATATCATGGCCGCTATGTTCCTCTAGAAGAGCTCCGTTTAGCTTGCGGGGTTTCTCGTGATGGAGCCAAGGCGAGCAATGTTTTAAAAGCGGCCCAGAAATACGGTCTCAAAGCCAAAGGATTCAAGAAGTCCCTCAAAAAAGCCCAAGAGCTAATCCCTCCTTACATTGTCTTTTGGAACTTCAACCACTTCCTTGTCGTGGAAGGTTTTTCCAAAGGCCAAGTTTACCTCAATGACCCCGCTAAGGGCAAAAAAAGAATATCCCTTGAAGAGTTTGACCAAGGCTTCACCGGAGTGGTTCTTCTTTTTGAAAAAGGCGAGAATTTTCAAAAGGTCAAGAAGAAAAATCAGCTTTTGCCCAATCTTTATAAGTTTATTAAAGGTTCCAAAAAAGCCAGTATCTATCTTTTTATTATTACTTTGATGCTAGTTCTTCCTGGTATTATTATTCCCACTTTTTCCCGAATCTTTGTCGATTACTTTCTCATTGAGGGAAAGCATACTTGGATTAAACCGCTACTATTTGGAATGGGAATCACCTTAATTTTACGTGCTCTTCTCGTTTGGGCTCAAAGGTATTACCTCAGCAGACTAGAAACCAAAATTGCTCTCAATTCATCTAGTTCCTTTATGGCTCATATTTTGCAATTGCCGATGGAGTTTTTTACCCAACGTTTCTCGGGAGAAATCGCTTCTCGTGTTGCTCTTAACGATAAAGTGGCTCAACTTCTCTCCGGTGACTTAGCAACGGCTTCTCTAAACTTACTGATGGTTTCCTTTTACGTAATCGCTATGCTTCAGTACGATGTAACTTTGGCTTTGGTTGGAGTATTGATCGCCTCAATTAACCTAGCGATTCTTAAAATACTCGCCCAAAGACGAATCGACTTAAACAGTGCCTTTCTCAAAGAAGAAGGAAAACTGGGCGGAGTAACGATTAGTGGTCTTCAGAGTATTGAAACACTCAAGTCCATCGGGGGAGAGTCCGACTTTTTCTCTCGCTGGGCCGGATACCAAGCAAAAATGATGAATTTACGGCAAAAATTGGCTCTTTTAAGTATGTCCTCTACCGTCATTCAGCCATTTTTGACATCTTTAAACAACATTGTCCTCTTGGGCTTTGGAGCTTACCGAGTTATGCATGGGCATCTTACGATGGGAATGCTCGTGGCCATGCAAAGTCTTCTTCAGAGTTTTTTAACTCCTTTCGGAGAACTGATGAACACAGGGGGGGAAATCCAAGAAATCGAAGGGAACATCAACCGGATTAACGATGTTTTAGCTTATGAAAAAGACCCGATGTTTTCTTCCTCCTCCCAAGAAAAATCAGAAAATGAAAAAAACTCTATTTCTCCGACAAAGAAACTCTCCGGGCTAGTAGAGGTGCACGAAGTATCCTTTGGCTATAGCCGTTTAGACAAACCTCTTATCGAAGACTTTTCTCTTCGAGTTCAGCCAGGACAACGAGTGGCTCTCATAGGAAAAACAGGAAGTGGCAAGTCTACTGTTATCAAGGTAGTTTCGAGTCTTTACCAGCCCTGGAGCGGTGAAATTCTCTTAGATTCGGTTCCCTTAAAATCTTTGCCTCGCCAAGCTTTAAATAACTCTCTTTCCTTTGTCGACCAAGATATATTCCTCTTTGAGGGGACTATCCGCGATAACCTCACGATGTGGAATGCGACCATCCCCGAAGAGCAAGTCATTACTGCTGCCAAAAATGCTTGCATTCATCATGAAATAATGCAGCGACCTAAGGGGTACGAATCTCTTATTGAAGAAGGAGGGCGTAACTTTAGTGGAGGGCAATGCCAACGATTAGAAATTGCTCGCTCTCTTGTCGGAAACCCTTCGATTCTTCTCTTAGACGAAGCGACGAGTGCCTTAGATCCTATTACTGAGAAGAAAATCGATGAAAACCTCCGTCGATGTGGTTGCACTTGTATTATCGTGGCTCATCGATTAAGCACCATTCGCGACTGCGATGAAATCATCGTAATGGACAAAGGCAAAATAGTCCAGAGAGGGACACACCAAGAGATGTCTCAAATAGAAGGATCTTACAAAGAACTCATGCGTTTTTAGGAACAGATATGCTAGAAAACTATTCTCTCTTTACTCAAGAAGGAACCTCTGTCCAAAAAGGAGGAAACCAGCCTTTTTCTCTTCGTGAAAAAGCAGAAATTGCTTTTATAGAGTCAGGGGGAATAGATCTGTTTACAGTCCAAATTCAAGAGGATGGTTCTTCCGGAAAACGTTGGTACCTATACTCTCTTTCTCCCGGAATGGCTCTATTTCCCTTTGATCTCCTTCCTCCTCAAATGGATATTATCGCAGTAGCCCAAAGTGGAACTACTCTTTTTGAGCTCCCCGTAACAAGATTTCATGAGGAATTAGCTCAAACCCCTTCTCTTTACGCTCCTTTAATCGAAACGTGGATAACAAAGTTACTCTTATCTATCCAGGTGAAAAAACTTCCCAAACACTGCGCCCTAATTGATACAAAAATAGAAGATTCGCTTGCTCCTCAAAAAGAAATTAGCAGTAGAAAATTGCTCTGGGTCCAAAAACAAGAAAAAGAAAAGCAAGAAGAGAAAGAAAGCCATTTACTTTTTATGGGGAAAAGCGAATTTCCTATTGCGAAAAATCAATGGACTCCCTTGGTAGAGCCCACTTACTTAAGAGCTGACGAAGCCTGTTTTTTTCAAGCTTGCCCCACCTTAACTTTTTTGGAAAAAGAGAACTACCAAGCGGAAATGGATCGTTTCTACCAAATATTTTTTGCTTACATCGACCATTTTCACAAAAAGCAAAGTGAAAATGAAGAGCTCCTCCTAGAAAAGAAAAGCCTCTATGATAACCAAGTGATGGAGAGCACTTTCTTAAAAATCGGCTCTTTTTTTCGATCCTCATCTAGCGAGGACATTCCTGATTCATTTACCCTAGACCCTCTCTTGAAAGCTTGTCGCTTGGTCGGGGCTGCCAGTAAGATCAAGATTAAAACCCCTCATAAGTGGGAAGAAAAAAAAGACAAAAAACTCGAATCCATTGCCCAAGCTTCTCATATTCGCACACGCGAAGTGGCCTTTCGAGAAGAGTGGTGGAAGCAGGATGGTTCTGCTCTCTTAGCCTTTCTAGAAGAAGACCTCACTCCCGTTGCTTTAATCCATAAAGAGGGCCATTACTATTTACATAACCCCAAAGAAGCCAAAGAAATTCTCCTAAATGAAACCGTCGCGAAAACAATTGCTCCGATGGGCTACACCTTCTACCGCTCTTTTGAGACAAATACTTTAAATTTAAAGTACATTCTGAAGTTTGGTATTACAGGGGCAAGGAAAGACCTTCTCATAATGCTGGGAGTGGGAATACTTTGCGCTTTGACAGGTTTAGTCACCCCTATTGTAACCGGTTATATTTTTGACAAAATCATTCCGACCTCAGAATATGGACAGCTAATCCAGTTAATTTTAGTTCTTTTAACTATTGCTATCTCCACGATGGCCTTTCAAGCCACCCAAGGACTAGGAATTCTCCGAATACAAAGCAAAATGGGAGCCTCTGTCCAAGCCGCTCTCATCGATTGGCTTTTGCGCCTTCCCACTAGCTTCTTTCGCCGCTACACAACAGGAGATCTCGCCAAAAGGGCCATGGGAATCAACACCATCTACCAAGTTTTAGAGTCTGCGGTCGTTTCTTCTCTTCTGGCGTCTGTCTTTGGTTGCTTCAGTTTTATTGTCCTTCTCTACTATGACCTAAAGGTCGCTTTGATCACTATGGGCTTGCTTTTTCTTTTTGTTTCTGTCGTTGTTATGGTCAGCTACTCTCAGCTAAAGCATCATCGAGAGGTATTTTATCTAGAGGGTAAGATATCAGGGATGGTCGTTCAGTTTCTTCGTGGTCTCTCTAAGATTCGTGTTGCCGGAGTAGAAGAGCGCGTTTTCTCCGTTTGGGTGCAACAATTTCTCCAACAAAAACGAGCCGCCCTCAAAGTAAAAAATCTTCAAAACATTCTCTATACTCTCAACCAAACTTTTCCCATCCTCGCTTATATGGTAATCTTTATGGCCATTGCCTATTTCCAAAAAGAGGATGCTCTAAAAATGGCTTCGGGAGAGCTATTAGAGCCTTCGGGAATCGCCTCTACGGGAACTTTTTTAGCCTTTATTGGAGCTTTTAACGGATTCCTTCAAACCATTACTCAAGTAAATCAGTCGCTCATTTCTGTTCTCCAGATCATTCCGATCTACGAAAGAAGTCTACCCATTTTAGAAGAACAACCTGAAAGTCACTCCGAAAAACCAGAAGCCGATCAGTTGATCGGAAACATCGAGATGAGTAATGTCGCTTTTAGTTATCCGCGAAGTGACCTTAATCTTTTTGAAGATGTTTCTTTTTCGGTAAAGGCGGGAGATTTTGTTGCTCTGGTTGGCCCATCGGGCGCAGGAAAATCAACCATACTTCGCTTACTCCTAGGGTTTGATACCCCTACCAAAGGAGCTGTTTTTTATGATGGAAAAGACTTAGCCAACATCGATGTACTTTCTATCCGAAGGCAAATCGGAGTAGTTCTCCAAGATGGAAAAATCATGGCAGGAGACATCTTTAGCAATATTGTAGGAAACCACCCTTTGACGTTAGAAGATGCTTGGAAAGCAGCTGAGATTTCTGGAATTGCCGATGACATTCAGCAAATGCCTATGGGAATGCACACTCCGATCAGCGAGGGAGCAAATACTCTATCGGGAGGACAGCGGCAACGTTTAATGATCGCTCGGGCTTTAGTTCATCGTCCTCCGCTTATCTTATTTGATGAAGCAACCAGTGCTCTAGACGACCAAACTCAAGAGATAGTTTCGCATAGTTTGGAGCAACTTAAAGTAACTCGCGTTGTTATTGCTCATCGCCTCAGCACAATTGTTAACGCCGACTGTATTTACGTACTCAACCAAGGTAAAATTTCGGAGCAAGGTGACTATCAGTCTTTAATGAGTAAAGAAGGACTTTTTAGCCAGCTAGTAAAACGTCAACTCGTTTAGAGGAAACAAAGTGAACAAAACACTCTTTTTTATTATTAGCTTTATGGTCTCGCTACTTATTTGGGGACTAATAGACGTATTGAGCTTCCAATCTCTTGTCGATGTTATCGACAAGAAAGATTCCTCTGTTTACGCCATTCCTGTCAAAGTCACTTCGGTCAAAGTCGGGTCTTTAACCCAATCTTTTGACTTTACCGCCACCATAAAAGCAAAACAGTTCGTCAAAGTCTTCCCTCCCAATGATCTACGAATAATCAAGGTTATCAAAAGAAAAGGAGAGAAGGTCCAAGAGAAAGAAGTTATTGCTCACCTAGAGCGTGAAAATCTAGAGCTAGAGATTTATCAACAAGAGGCCACGATACAAACTCTCACCGACAATCAAAAACAAGAAGAAATTCAGCTCTATCAAACGATGAAGGAAAGCAAAGTCCTTAAGTTGGAAATCACTAATGCACGCCAATCTGTTAGCTCACAAAAAGAGCGTGTCTATCTACGAGAAAAAAAGTTGGATCGCTTGGAAAAACTCCTCCGAGAAAGCTCTCTCAGCGAAGACGATTACAACCAAGCCTTAGAAGACCGCCAAGAAGCCAAATTTCTTCTCCAAGAAAAAAAATTAGAGCTGCAAAAAAGAGAACAAGCTCTAGAGCAACATCCTTTAAAAATTGAACTTGCCAAAACAAAAGTTTCCGAGATAAAGAATAAAATCAATCAGCAGCAAATCATACTCCAAAAAATGAAAAGAGATTTAGAGAAAACCTACATCAAAGCTCCGATATCAGGAGTTTTAACCGATTTTCAACTCCAAGTCGGAGAAAAAGTATCCGTCTCTACCCCTGTTTTTTCTGTAATTTCCAGAGAACAACTCGAAGTTACTGTTGATATTCCCCAACGCTACTTGGCCCAAATAAAAAAAGGACAATCTGTTCGGGTGATGAATGAAGTGATGATGCAAAATCCATCTCCAGAATACCAAGGAGTAGTTGCTTTGATTCATCCTGTCATTGATGAAAAACGGGGAACCATCCCCATCGGCATAGATATTTTTCCTCAATTTAATGATCATTTTCTTCCTGGCATGTTTGTCACGACACAAATTATCGTTGCCCAAAGTGAACCACTAATCATGATTCCCAAAAAAGCCCGTCTCTTTGAAAAACATGAGCCTTTTGTTTTTCGAGTGAAGCATAATCAAGTAGAAAAAGTCTTCCTCGATAAAACCACTGTCTCTATGACAGACAAATTTCACTATGGGGTATCTAAAAAAATATCATCTGGCGACCTAATTGTCGTTTCGGGCCAATCTCGCTTACTACCAGGAAGTTTTGTTTCTTATCAATCGGGAGAAGAAAAATGAGTAAAAATAAATTATTCCGCAAAGCAGCCTTGGAGCGACTCTCCTCTCCCGAGCAATTAGACCAAATGATGCAAGTACTCACTCCCAAGTCTTGGCTATTTCTGTGGGGCATGCTTTTTTTATTAACAGTTATTACTTTATGGGGAGTTTTTGGTCGGATTTCCATGACCATTGAAGGACAAGGAATCCTCGCAAAACAAGGAGGTATCCAAGATATATCCTCGGGTAAAAGTGGTCGGATTGAAAAGATTTATGTAGAGTCTGGGGATATCATTGAAAAAGAGCAAGTGATTGCATCTGTAATTATTGAAATTGACCAAAGCAGCGAAAACGCTCAACAGTCTTTCCCTGGTCGGTTTTCTTCCCAAACAAACTCGAGCCTTCGCGGAACTAAGCGCATTGTAACAGACATTATAAGCCCCTTCACGGGCCGAGTTTTGGAAGTCAAAATACTAGCGGGAAGCAATGTCGAGCCCACCACCACTCTCATGAATGTGGAAACTCTCGAGCAAAACCTCCAAGCAATTTTTTATGTCCCTTCCCAAGATGGTAAAAAAGTCAGGATTGGCTCCCTTGTCCAAGTAGCTCCCACCACAGTACGCAAAGAGCAATTTGGCTTTATTGAAGCAAAAGTACACACAGTTTCAGAGTTTCCTGTAACAAGGGAATCGATGATCCGGCTTCTCAAAAATGAACAACTTGTCACCACGTTTTCTCAAGGAGGTGCTCCTATTGAGGTCATCGCTAACCTTGACACCGCCGCTTACACAGTAAGTGGCTATAAATGGTCATCAGGAGTAGGTCCTGCTCAGCAAGTTCATAGTGGAACTCTGTGCGCAACAGAAGTGGTTTATGAAAGACAGCGTCCTATCACTTTGCTCTTTCTCTGGCTACGAGAGATTTTTAGTGGGTCGGAAGATCCCTTTCAAAAAACGGGGCAAAAGTAAGGGATACATTTTATAATATTGTTATCTCTACTAGCCCCCAAAGAGAAAACAGCTCTTAACTTACTGCTCGAAAACATGAGAGAAATTGTTAAGTCTGGCAACAAAAAGTGGGTGTGCTTAGTGTTACTCCACCAGCAATCATCTCTAGCTCTTCGTCACTCAACGGAACACTCTCCTCTAAAGCAGGAATGATTAAGTGGCATTTTGAATCAGTATCTTCGACAATTTTTACTTCGAGGGTGTCCCACCAAGTTACTACAGGAAAATTTTCTTGCATAACTCCGGAAGGATTTTCTTTAAGCTTCTCTCGAAAAGAAGTATCTATAGCCGCTTTTAATAAAAAATCTACGATGGGTTGCAGCGAAGAGGGAATTTGAACCTCTTCCTCGAGGTTTCCTTCAATGTAAGGAACTGGAATGTGATAGGTACTCTCTGTTTCTTCAACTAAAACTACCTCTAGGCTTGGGTCTATGCCTAGTTTTTCTTGGTAAAGTTGGGGATTTTTAATCATATTTTCCCGTAAATCAGAATCTTGCATCATACTTTGCTTATACTCAAGTTGCTTTACTAATGTATTAATCCAAGAGGATTTATTCATAACTGTATTCCTTAAAAGTGGTGAATAATTATGTTAGACTCCGGTTGTTTTAAACAAATGGAATGGAAGGCCAACTAAATTTGACAAAATATAGATCAACTATCAATAATACGAATATTTATATCACAAATATATAAAAAATTTAATTTTTTTAAAATTTAATTTTTCCCCATAAAAAGCAAAAGCACTTCTTCGAAAAATAATTGTCTTCGTTTTTGGCATTTGCTATTTATTTTTCAAATAAATCAAAATTATATATAGGGCGTGTCCCGACTACTGTTGAAATAAGAAATTTCTTTTAGTTATACATAACTACATTAGGTTTCCAACGTATTCGATAACCTAATGTAATTATACACAAGAAGTTAAATCTTGTGTATAAAAGTAAGGGTTATTTCAACAGCAGTCAGGACACGTCCTAGTACCAAAAATTTTCTTAAAAGAAAGATCAACTTTGTCCATTACTAGCTTTGTCGATATTTGCCAAAAACAAGCCTCTCTTCAAAAAGAGAAAATGGCTTTCACCTTTTTAGGTAAAGAAACGATATCACTTTCTTTTTCTGATTTAGAAAACAAAGCAAAAGCATTAGCAGCAACTTTGCAAAAAAAAAACTTAGTTGGGCAACCTGTTTTACTGATTTATCCTCCCGGACTAGACTTCATTGTAGCTTTCATCGCGTGCTTGTATGCCAAAGTGATAGCGGTACCTGTAAGTCCTCCCCTCAGCACAAAAAAAGCTCAAGACTTTGTTCCTTTGTTATCTATTTTGAATCATAGCCAAGCCCAAGTCGCCCTGACTACTAACACTTTTTCCCAAAAAATCGAAGCAAAAATTTCCAAAAGACTCTCTCTCTTAAACACAGATAACCTAGATGAAAAACTAGCTTGTGGGTGGGGAAAACCTCGCATCGCCCCAGATGATTTGGCTTTTTTGCAATATACTTCAGGTTCAACAGGAGACCCCAAAGGGGTTATGGTTACTCACCAAAATCTTTTAGCCAATGAAGAGATGATTAAGACAAGCTTTGGTCATGATGAAAACACAGTAGTTGTCGGTTGGCTTCCCTTGTATCATGATATGGGGCTTGTGGGCAATGTTATACAGCCCATTTACTTAGGGGTCAGTTGTATTCTGATGTCTCCTCTTGATTTTTTATACAAGCCTCAGAGATGGCTAGAGGCCATTTCAAAATACAAGGCAACAACTAGTGGAGCTCCCAATTTTGCCTACGATTTATCTGTAAAAAAAATTTCCTCTTCTATTAAAGAAAATCTAGACCTAAGTTCTTGGAATCTGGCCTTTAACGGAGCCGAGCCTATTCGAGCAAAAACCCTCAAGAGATTTTCCTCAGCTTTTACCTGTTGCGGCTTTAGAGAAGAGGCTTTTTACCCTTGCTATGGTATGGCCGAAACTACTCTGATTATTACAGGAATCGAAAAAGGAACTCTTCCTCTCACCCTGGACTTAGACAAAAAGGCTATCTTAGAGAATAAGGTTTCCTTTAGTTCTCTTTTGCATCAGAAAAGAAAATACCTTAGTAGTGGTCGAGTTTTAGGAAATCACAAACTCCTCATTGTTTGCCCCGATTCAATGGAACTTTTGCAGGAAAAAAACATCGGCGAAATTTGGATCTCTGGAGATGCTGTGGCCCGTGGCTACTGGAAAGAAGCTGAGCTAACAAAAGAAAGTTTTCAGGCTCAATTAGCCAATGGAGAAGGTCCCTTCTACCGAACAGGAGACTTGGGCTTTCTCTACAAAAATGAACTTTTTGTTACAGGACGACAAAAAGACCTCATCATCATTCATGGTAAAAATCACTATCCCCAAGATATTGAACATTCTATAGAGCAACTTCATCCGGCCTTACGCCCGGGCAGTTGTGCTGCATTTTCTGTAGACATCGGAGAAGAGGAACAATTAGTACTTGTCCAAGAGGTCAAAAAAGATGAGCAAGAAAAAGTAAACTTTGTTGAAATTAGGCAAAGTATTCACAATGCCATCGCTGAAAACAACGGTCTGCCAACCTATGAAATCGTTTTAGCCAAAGCAGGTAGTATTCCCAAAACCTCCAGCGGAAAAATTCGACGCCGACTTTGCCGTGAAATATACTTGAGAGGAGAGTTTTCCCATGGAAAACAAGAAACTAGAGATCCCCAGTAGCGACCAAATCGAAAAATGGCTTTTGTCTTACATTGCTAAGGAACTTAATCTTTCAGAAAACAAAATTGATTGCAATGTCACTTTGACAAAAATAGGACTAGACTCTGTTTTTATCATGGGAATGCTCGGTGATTTGTCAACTTGGTTAGGGCATGAGGTTGATCCTATGTGGGCCTACGATTATCCCACGATAAAAGAGTTGGCTTTCTGTTGCCACAAAGAAATCTCATAAATCGCTATCTACTTGCTTAAGGGAAAGTATTTGAAAATAAACATACTGGATCAATCTCCCATTACAGAAGGCCAAACTCCGGGGCAAGCCATTAAGAATACTTTAGAGTTAGCCCAAGGGGCAGATAAGCTGGGATACCATCGTTTTTGGGTAGCAGAGCATCATAACTCCATGTCATATGCCTCTCCAACTCCAGAGATTTTAATACCCCACCTAGCTTCTCTAACATCACATATGCGTATCGGATCAGGCGGAGTCATGCTAGGACACTACAGTCCTTTAAAAGTGGCCGAGCAATTTAATATGCTCGAAAATTTATTCCCTAATCGAATTGATCTTGGTCTAGGGCGTGCTAGTGGAGCAGGTACGGGAACGACAAAAGCTTTAGAGTATGGAGTCTTAGAGAAAACAGATCCCTTTGAAAAGATGTTAGATCTCATTTCTTTCATCGATAAATCAAATAAATTTCGGTATGGAAGTATCAATGCCATGCCCCTAGCCAAATCAAAACCTGAGTTTTGGATTCTCGGCTCTAGTTTAGATAGTGCGTTATTCGCCGCCAAACATGGGCTAGCCTACTCCTTTGCATATTTCATAAAACCTAAGGAATGTCTTCCCGCCTTGCAAGCCTACCAGAAAAACTTTGTTCCTTCGCCTTATCGATCGACTCCCTATGCTAGCGCTGCCATTTTTGCCCTTTGTGCTTCCACCCAAAAAAAAGCCTGTGATTTAGCGAAAAGTGCCGAGCTATGGGCAGTAAGAACATTTTTACGCAAAGATTCTCACCCCTTTCCCAAAAACGAGGAAGCGCTTAGTGCTACTTTTCGTCCCCTAGAAAAAAGATATCTTGATATCCTACGTTCCTACCGCTATGTTGGCTCACCGGAAGAAGTCAAAACTCAACTGGAAGAGCTTCAAAAACAACTTAAGGTAGACGAAATAACGATTGTCACTCTGACCGATCAATTTAAAGACCGCTTGGAATCCTACCGCTTGATAGCAAAAGTTTTTGATCTTTGAGGCTTACTACAATTCATTATTTGCTAAAAAAGGGGGAATAATGAAAACAAAGGAGGGAAAGGAGGATAAGATGCCTGGTTCTTTTTCTATAAGCAAAATAAGCAAAAATACTTTGGAAAAATTTTGCCAAGGGGATGAGGAGAGCTATGAATTGGTTTGTCGAGAAGTAAATCGCTATTTAAAGAAGAATGTTCATGGCCACGTCTTTAATCGTTTTCAGAAAAAGTTTGTTTACTTTTCTCCTCAGACCTCTCAAAGGGACAAAGAAGACTATCCAGAATTTGTCCTCGATATTGTCAACCACAAACTCTATCCTGACTTTTGCCGAGAGATTTCCCGAGAAGAAGATAAAACATCTTGGTCCAAGGTAAAAGAGAGCATGATTCCTCGGATGTTTTTTCGAAAAATCAAAGATTGCCTTTCTTTTGACCAATTTGTTGTCCGTTTGCAGGAACAAAAATCGCAGAGAATCTCTGCTCAAGATTGGCACCCTCTGAGTAGACAGAATATGCGCCGGGAATTCTTTCTTTGGCAAGTGCGGAAACTCTTTTACTTAATTTACCAAGTGGGAATAAAGAAAACTCCTGAGGGAACTGTGGAAGTGTTTATGGACAGTAGCAATCCTTTTAGGCGAAGTATCTTTTTGAAAGCAAAAACTCAACAAACTCGCTTCTATGATTTTGTTTTGCAGAGAGAAAACGACCCTGTGATCTGTAAAATACTAGAGTCTCCCCAAGGAAATCCCGTTTCTTGGAAAAGTCGAGAAGCCAATGCCATTCGCATATTCAAAAGATCAGGAAACCATAAGCAAGTGAGTTTACTTCATCGTTACTTGCAAATGGATTTAAGGGAGCAAGCTCTGCGAGTCGATTTAGATACCGTAAACTCAGAGCTTCCTTTGAGCATCGTTCGACAATTACTAGATGTTTTTTGCGGCTCTAAGTCTAGTTTACAAGTGTATACCATAACGGGTTTTTCTTTGGAAAAGGAAGCCGAGAAGCTAGTTCTTTCTTTAGAAGAGTTCGCCGATTTTTTTCCCGACCCCACTCTCTTTCAGCCGGAAAACCCAGGAAAACTATTGGGAGTTCATATTGACATAGGGGAGAATTTTGAAAGCTTACCTTCGAACATTTCTAGTCATGAATCGTCTCCCGAGTTAAATAATCACAGCGAAGAAAACCATAAACTTTACCGCGAAAGCTTACGCCAAATACAGATACAAACGGAAAAACAGGCCCAAGTTTTTTCTCAAGATGAGAGGATACAATCTTTGGCCGATAAACTTATTTTAAACTGCCAAGATTTACTCCAAGCCCTAGAGGAAAAAGAATGACATTTCCTTTTTTTTCACAAGCCATCCGTTGTGGCCAAGTTCCCGAAAAACTGGTCTACATAAAAACTCTCCTCGAAAAAGAACCTTTCCAAAAGGGAGAAGCTCTTTTTTTAGAAGAAGAGGAGAAGAAAATACTCCAAGATTGGTTTCATATCCTAACTTGTGTCCCTTGTCGTTGGCAAATCCCTTCTTCTCTGGCTCAAAGTTTTCCTCAACTCATGCTCGACCAAGAAGAAGAAAAAGAAAAGCATCTTTGGAAATTGCCCTATTATCTCTTAGAGCAAGGGCTTCTCTCTTCGATTAATAAAACGAACAGACCCAATAGACCAGAAGCCAAAGAAAGAATTTTGACTCCCAAGGATATAACAGAGATAGAACGTATTCTTCCTCAACCCCTCTATCAATTTTGGCTAACAGTTATCCAAAATAACTGGTCCTTGCAAAACAAACAAGAGAAGTTAATTTTACTCCGAGGAAAAAGCCCTGGCAAAATAGTCCACCAAAATATACCTTGGGCCAAGGCCGCCGGCCTTCCTTCCGTAAAGCCCACCCAAGTTTTTTTAAACGATATATTTCCCATACCCGGAGAAAAAGTTCACCTATATTTTGAGCATAATCCGGTAGAACATAGCTTGCAAATGGGACTCCAGGGAGGTTCCTCTCCCTATCGTAAACGCTTAAAGATCCGAATATACTATGCCGGGCAAGGAGTGGATGAACTATTGGGCGAAGAAATTCTAGTGGGAGGAATGTGGACAATCCCTCCCAACAAAATCAAACAAATTTCTTGCTTAGAGGTGATTTATGAAGAAGAGAATGAGGATTTAGGTATTGGGGTGTGACCCAAGAAGAAAAGTATCCCTGAAGGGGATTAACATGAATAGCCCTGGGTTTCCAACCCAGGGAAAACTTAATCGTTTACCTGAATAACCACAGGCCAATAGTCCGCCTCCGCTCGATTACGACAAGAAAGAACCGGTACTTGTATATCATCTAGACTATTGATCCTAGTCGGAGAATAGGTATTTATTCCTAAAATAGTGACCACTGATAAAGCGTTTTTTAAAGCATTGCCCTTCTCATCAACCACTCGACCACTAACTTGATACTCTTCAACTAATTGCAATTTTTCATTGGATAAAAAAATAGAATTCCATACTCCAATAGCGCACCCTGGCATATCCACAACAACAGTTTGAATCTTTGAAGCCTCTATAGAAAATTGACCATCTTGGTCTGCCACCAAAAACTTAGGTTCACTATCAGAGCGAAGTAAAGTAATTACGGCCCCTACCGCTGGTTCTCCCGAAGGCATCAACGCTTGGTAATCATGGGTTTTAGAATCTGCTCTCTCTTGGGACATTCCCATGACAAGAAAACACACTATAACCACGGTAATAATTAATTTCATAACAACCTCCTTATGTTTTATGTTATTGTAAAGTCTAACAATTTTTACACAAAATCCCGTAACCATTTTGTAACATTTTTATTTTGATTTACGCACTAATTAAGTCGTACAAAAAAGTAGATTAGATTAACCTTTTTTTTGAATGGATTTAGTTTTACAGGCTTCTCACACACGGAAACAAAAAAGGGCTAAAGGATAGAAAAAATAAGAAGAAAAAAAACGCATTTGGATTTGCATATTTTTAAGATGCAGTGAAAAGAGTGCGCCTTAAAGTTGAAGAAAGAAAAGAATTTCACGCAAAGACGCAAAGACGCCAAGGAGAAAAAGAATCCAGGCAAAAGATAAATTCGGAAAATTTCATCAACAGAAAGATTTTTTAGATCTTCCTTTGCGGTCTTTGCGCCTTTGCGTGAAATTCTTTTCTTTCTTCAACTTTCTTGGAGAAAAATATTGAGTTCAATATTTTCTGATAAATCAAATCTTATCGGTGCAAGCTGGTTTTTTGAAGAAAACCTAGAAGTCGTGTTAGACTACTTAGCAACTCTGGCCAACTACCAAATAGATTCGGGCGATTGGGATGCCATTGACTATGGAGTAAAAAATAAATCTTCCCGTGATATCAATTTCTCTTATGGTTTTTATACAGAGCAAAAGATAGAGTTTACCATTCAAAAAGAAACGGGCGACTCATCTTATTTCATCGATGTTTATGGGCCTAAAAGTCTTGAAAAAGAGGTAAAAACTTTGTTATCAATAGCTCAAGACTACAAGTTAGAAAAAATGGAGTAAAATTAATTATGTCACTAGGTGCCATCAAATCCCACCTTTCTGCCAATGAAATTATCAAACGATTATCTGCTGTACTAAAATCGAAAGTCATCCTCTTTGTATCTGTTGATTCAGATGATCGAGTAGAGCAAGCATGCACAGACAAAGAATGGCGCGGACACTGTATTTTCATTACCCAAAAAGAAGATATTACGATTGTTGAAAATCTGAGTGGTTGCCTCGGAGACTTAACTCAAGAAAATTGGCTAGAGTTGGCAAAAGAAGATTCCTTATCTTTTGTCGAGTACAATGATGCTATTTTTTATGCCCAGCTAGTTGAGATTCGCAATGGAAAACTCGACAAATATTGTCTATTTGATCCAGAAGATAGCATTCAAGAGTCCAGTGACGAAAATATAACGAGTTGGTCAGACATTGCTTCTATTGCCGATAACGACGATGATTTATTTATTCAGGACGACCTTGGTTTGCTCGTAGTTTTTTCCAATAAAACTTAAGTTGTTTCTACAGTTTTCCGCAGAGTTCAACCGACGAAATAGAAAAAATTTGCAAAAAAATCCTGGGAAAGTGAAAATATAGATTGACTGTTCGCGGGAAGTCTATATTATATTAGGAAACTTATTGAGAAAGTCTATTTTTGAGAATTAGCATTTATGAAAAATTTCATTTTTCATAAATAAGTGAAAGATTAGGGTTCTTTAAAAAACTTCCAAATTCCTTTTGGAATCTTTTTGAGGATACCGCAAGAAATTCCCTAATAATCTAGGAATATCCACTATTAGGGAATCATTCTAGTTGGGAAATAAAACTTTTCCCTCATCAAAAAACACCTAAAAAATTCCCTGAGCCTTCCCTCACTCTTACCGTTTTAAACAACAAACGCTTATGAAAGTTATTAAAGTAGGGAAACTATGTCAGCGATTTGCTCAGCAAACTTTTTCTCAATAAAAAGTCTGCCCTTAGGGAATAAAATATAAAAGCGATTTTTCCATGTTTTATAGAAAAATCGCCCTTAAATAATGTCACAGGAGGTATTTTAGACCATGGAGTCTACGTTACAAACGATTATTTTTATCGCTCCTATTTGTGCCGTTTTGTTTGCTATCTATTTAACCAAGAGTATCTTAAAACACTCTGAAGGTAGCGACAAAATGAAAGAAATAGCGGGTGCCATTCAACAAGGTGCAAAAGCATTTTTACACACAGAGTACATGATGCTATCTGTTTTTGCTTTGGTAGTAGGCGCAGCAATTTTTGTCTTCATCGATGGCTCACAATTGCTTTTCGTTAAAACAGAAACGGGTGGATCGGGCGGAACAGCTCTTTCTTTCTTTCTGGGTGCCTTTACTTCTGCCTTAGCTGGTTACATTGGCATGTGGATCGCCACTCGCAGTGCGGTTAGAACTACCGAAGCGGCGAAAGAAAATCTTTCTCCTGCTTTGCGTATCGCCTTCCAATCAGGAACCGTTCTCGGCCTTTTGGTTGTTGGTTTAGGTTTGGCCGGAGTTAGTATTCTTTACTACTTCTTCGAAAGTCCTACTCCTATTTTTGGATTTTCTTTTGGAGCTTCTGCGATCGCTCTTTTTGCTCGTGTTGGTGGTGGTATTTTTACCAAAGCTGCTGATGTCGGAGCAGATCTTGTCGGAAAAGTAGAGCAAGGTATTCCAGAAGACGATCCTCGTAACCCTGCTGTAATTGCTGACAACGTTGGTGACAACGTGGGTGACGTTGCAGGAATGGGAGCCGACTTGTACGAAAGTTATGTAGGCTCTATCATTGCAGCAATCGCTTTGGCCGCCACAACTACTTTTGTTGGGGAAACTGCCGTATTAGCTGCAATGCTTCCTATCGCTATCGCTGCGATTGGTATCATTGCTTCTATCATCGGAACTTTCTTTGTCAATACCAACGATGAAACTAAGTTGAACTGGGCTCTTCTTAAAGGCCTTTTAATCTCCACTGTTCTTTTGATATTGGGTTCTGTTTGGTTAGTTCACGCGACTGGTGTTCAAGTAGAAGGTAAGCACCAATACGGTGTCCTCATTGCTATCGTGGCAGGATCTTCCCTTGGAGTCATCATTGGTCTTATAACCGAATGGTACACTTCGGACCACAAACGTCACGCTCGTTGGATTGCAGAGCAATCAAAAACTGGTCCTGCAACTAATATCATTGCTGGTATTTCTGTTGGTTTAGAGTCTACTGCTCTTCCTCTTCTTTGTGTTGTAGCAGCGATTTTTATCACCCACGAATTTGCAGGCCTTTATGGTATTGCTATCGGTGCGGTCGGGATGCTTGCGACCTTAGGTATTTCCCTTGGGGTAGATGCTTACGGACCTGTTGCGGATAACGCTGGTGGTATTGCTGAAATGAGTGAATGTCCTCCAGAGGTTCGAGAGCGCACAGACAAACTAGATGCTGCAGGTAACACAACTGCTGCTATTGGAAAAGGTTTTGCTATCGGATCAGCGGCTTTGACTTCTTTAGCTCTTTTTGCCACCTACGCTCAGACTCTTCAAGCTCGTGGAATTCCATTCGATGGATTAGACATACTAGAGGTAAATGTAATGATCGGCCTTTTCTTGGGTGGGATTGTTACTTATATGTTTGGTGCGATGACCATGAAGGCGGTAGGACGTTCTGCTAACCACATGGTAAACGAAGTACGTCGTCAGTTCAAAGAGATTCCTGGTCTTATGGACGGTACAGGAAAACCTGACTACGCTCAGTGTGTTACAATCGCAACCAAAGGTGCTCTTCGTGAGATGATCTTTCCTGGTCTTCTTGCTGTTGCAGCTCCTATTACTGTTGGTTGTCTTTTGGGCTTTGAAGCCTTAGGTGGAATGCTCGCAGGAGCTCTTCTTTCGGGAGTTCTTCTCGCTATCTTCATGGCTAACGCCGGAGGAGCTTGGGACAACGCGAAAAAATACATTGAAGGTGGAGCACATGGTGGTAAGGGAACAGAAACTCATAAAGCAGCTGTTGTTGGTGACACTGTCGGTGATCCTTTCAAGGATACCTCTGGCCCTTCGATGAATATTCTACTGAAACTTATGTGCACAGTTAGCTTAGTATTCATCCCCCTAATCGCTCAATTCGTCTAAAAATTTAGTACCCAATGGAACTTTATTAAAGGTAAGAAAATGCGACTTTTGCCCGTCTACCCCCAATCATTGATGGGAGGGAAAAACAATCCTGGTCGTTTAGACATATCTTTCTATCGAAAGGAAGACACTGTTGTGGCTTTCTGTTCCATTGGGGACAAATTTGCTGGCTACCCAGGCATCGTCCACGGAGGCATTATTGCCTCTCTTCTGGACGATGCTATGGGTCGCGTAGTTAGCAGCGTTATGAAAAAACTCGTTGTAACAGGACGTTTTACAGTGAGATATCATCAGCCTCTCCCGACAAATACGTCTATAACTCTGGAAGGAAAACTAGAAGAAGGACAAAAAAAACGCAAAATATCCTGGAAAGCCCAAGCCAAAATAATGGACGCTACTGGGAAAATATACGCTTCTTCCAAAGCCAGCTTCTTTCCTATTCCAGAGGAGAGGTATGATGAACTTCTCTCTGCCCTTCATTTAGAAGGAAAAGATACCCCTGTTACCTTAGATGATATCTAATCTAATTTAAGCTAAACGAGAAATTTCCTCTACAACGTAGTGAGTGGCAAACCGCTCACTGTGCTATTATTCTAATCCTGCCTTGATCCCTCAATATAATCACTCTCTCAATTAATCCCAGAAAAGTCTAGAAATGAGTACGACGTTTCTTTTAGCTAAGGGAGTTCCAAGTTTTTTCATTGGACCACCTAATCTCATTCTCCACGGTGAAATTTTTCCATTTCTATGTCATAGCATTGGGGGCAAATACCGTGGGACAATCCAATATCTAAACGAGTTTGCATGTACTCATCCACTTGATGCCAATAGTTTTTGTCATCGCGAATTTTTTTACAATACATACAGATAGGTATCATCGCCTGAAGTTGTTTAATTTCATTAATGGCAGCTTCTTTTACCGCAAGAGTATTCGAAAGACTCCTCACCATCCGACGTAACTCAAGTTGAGAAATAACCTGCCTAGATAATCCTGCTAAAGCTTTTTTTTGGTCTTGGGTAAGCACTCGAGAAACTGTATCTATTACACAAATCGTTCCTAAAGGCACTCCTTCTGGCGAAATAAGAGGAACGCCCGCATAGAACTTAATAAAAGGGTCTGCAGTGACTAAAGGATTTTGACAAAAGCGTAGATCAGTAGTTGCATCTTGCACCGTAAAAACGCCTGGTTTCAGTATAGCGTGTGCACAAAAAGCATGCTCAATAGGAGTCTCTGTCGCTAGCAGACCAATTTTCGACTTGAACCACTGGCGTTTTCCATCGAGCATCGTTATAATAGAGATGGGAGTGCCACAAATAAAGCTGGCTAAATGAGTCAAGTCGTCAAAACCTTGCTCTGTAGGAGTATCCATGATATCGTACTCTTTGAGTGCCGCTAGTCTTTTTTCAACATTTTCATCGCAATCATTTTCCATAATACAACCCAAGTATTTCGTTTAGTTTTATTAGACATATCTTCATTCAGCCAAATAAGAACTGGCCTTAGATAATATAAAATTTTTTATTTTTCAGTCTTATTATAACTAAGCAATTAGAAATTATCTATCGAAAATCAATGAATAAGCCAAAAAATAGGGTATACAGTAAAGAGAAGTATTATATAAATTTAATTCTCTCTTTACCTTATCTTTACTCTAAAAGACAAAGGAATTTTTAATGAAACAAGCTGGGCCCCTTTTTCTTTTTCTTTATATGCTCTTGTTGAGCCAAAGCAATGCTATCTTAATTACAATGTCTGATGGTACTATTCTCCAAGGAGATATCATCGACTACAATGAAGAATTTCTCAGTTTCCAGACAGTCGATGAAAGTATTTTCTTAGAAATCTCTTGGAGTGAATTGAATCCCAAACAAGTAGAAATTTTGAAAAAAGAATTTTCCTTAGAGCCTAAAGCCCCAGAAGCCCGACAAGTCAAGGGATATATCGTTTACCTCAAGCGTGGTGGAATCGTTGAGGGAGTTTTGCAGGAAAAAAAATCTCAAGTATTCGTGATTAAGAATAGATCCGGAAAATTTCCCATTCCCAAACGCAATATCTTAAAGCTAGAAAAAAAAGGGCTTTCTTTAACAGAGGTGTATACCCCTTCGGAGCTGTATGTTCAGGCCCGAAGAAAGTTCGATCTTAAATCGGCCTCAGGGCATATGAAGTTAGCTTTATTTTTACTCCGCACCAAAGCTTATGAAAAAGCCAAAAACCACTTAGAAGAAGCTCGGAGAATATCTCCCTCCTTATCTTCTGAGGTAGAAACCATTCTTATTCAAATTACCGAGGCTCAGGAAAAAAATGAGAAAAGAAAGTGGCTCCAGCTTTTCCATACCTACCAAAGAACTCACCGCTACAAAAGAGCAAGTGAAGCCCTAGACAAAATTAAAGACGATTTGTCGGAAGAAGAGTATCTGAACCACCAAAAAGAACTTCTAAGCTCTCAAGAAAAGCATCTCCCTAATGCTATTGCTCAAGCTTGGTTAAACCAAATACAACGAAAAGTAAGCCAAATTAGCTTCGACCGCAAAATTAACTTAGAAGAAGCCCAAGAAAACCTTTTTCAAACAAGCGAATCAGAAGTAATAGAAAACTTAGTGACAGAGTTTTCCTTGTCCGTGGCTGAAGTGAAAGCTTATTTTGATAAGCGATCCCTCTCTTCTCCCAAGCGCTTTAGTTACGGAAGTGGTACTTTCATTGTGGGCTTAAGTGGAAAAAAACCAAAGTCTTCCCAAGGAGTAGAAAGTTGGGAAAAAATCAAAGAGTTGGCTGCCCAAAAAATCACCGATGCAGAATCAGAGGAAGAAGTGAGCCCAGAAGGCTGGTGGGAAAAAGCTAACAGCACAGAACGTCGTCAGTGGCTAATGGCTCGGTACCTGGAAGCTCGCATGCAAGTGGAAAGTTACCAAGTGAAAAATTGCCCTCATTGCTCCAGTCGAGGAACTCGCAAAAAAGGGAGAAAGAACATTCTTTGCCCTCGTTGCCAAGGGCATCGGTTTGATCGTACGGTGGTGGGGAAGTGAGGGGATTTGTGTATGTTTTTTAGGTTAGAGCCTCAGACTTTAGTCTTACAAAAAACAGCCCCAATCCCTCGTATCTTACCAGGCGTTGCGGACAACCACAAGGGCCCTGCAGGCGGCCTTTGTAGTTGTCCCTACAGGGTATAACTACGCGATAGGAAATAACTTGCAGGCTGTATCGGGTGGTATTGGGCTATTTGGTTTACCTGAATTCACAGGTGATGTAATGTAGGGACAACTGCGAGGGCCGTCCGCAAGGACCCTCGTGGTTGTCCG
>JAJDCR010000153.1 GCA_029260735.1 Planctomycetota bacterium | reverse complement strand
GAAAACTGTTTAAGCACAATGTTCCCTGGAGGGCGAGGCTCCTGCCGAGCAGGGGATGTGCCTAGATTACAATATCAAGAGCCAAGCACATCCCCTGCTCGGCAGGAGCCTCGCCCTCCAGGGAACATTGTGCTTAAACAGTTTCCAGACAAGCCTCATTCTATATAGACTTGCGCCTTAAGTTCACACATATGAGGGACACACCCTAGGCTAATCGAAAACATCCCTCCAGAAAAAGGAAAAGACATCTAGTTATCTGATTAAAAGAGAAATAAAAAAATTATCAAGCGAAAAAACTCCCCATCGGTATTATTTACATTTTTTACAGTTTTGCAAATAATAAAAAAAGCTCACATTCCCTTTATAAAAAGGGAGTGTGAGCTAATCAAGTTACAGTTCAACCAAAGTCATTAAAAGCTTTGATCTTTTTGACTCAATATGCGCCGAAATATTTTTTGCTCAGAAATTGATTAGTTAGAAGAGCCTTCTTTCACTTCCTTTGTTTTTTCGATTGTTTTTTCTTCTTTCTTAATTTCTTTTTTCGGCTTACGAATATCAATAATTTCGATGGATGTCCCCCACATTCTCATACCAAAAACATCGTCGCGAACTTTGGCTTCGAAGTTAACCTCTAGCCCATCAACCTGAAATTTTCGGCTTAAATTTAAAGGATCATATTGACCACCTTCTGAGGTAACTATTCCGAAGAAGCCTCCTTCTAAATCTATTTTGGTAACTTTACCGGAGGCCTTTATATATTTATTGATGTCAATAATTTCAACTATGGTGCCCCACATTCTCATAGACATTACATCTGTACGTACTTTCGCTCGGAAACATACGGGCATATTTTCGACTTGGTACTCGGGACGTAAATTTAGAGGGTCAAAACGATCTCCTTTTTCTCCCACTATACCAAAAAATCCACCTCCGAGCTTAACTTTACTGATATGACCAACAACAGAAACTACCCGATGTAACTCTATGATTTCAACGGGAGTTCCCCACATTTGGATACCAAAAACGTCATTACGAACTTTTGCTTTGAAACTCACCTGGAGACCATTTTTTTGGAAACCTTCACTAAGATTGGAAGCTCTGTAACGATTACCATCCTCTCCCATGATTCCAAAAAATCCCCCTTCTAAATCAATTTTCTTAACAATTCCAATGCCCGAAACAACATTTTGTCTTTCTTTATCTGTTTTCTCTTGGGCCCAAATATTAGGAAAACAAATCGCAAGAGAAAAAAGAGTGAGCAGTGTTGGACGGAAAAATTTATTCATGACAATCTCCTAGGATTAAAAAAAATATCTTCCGAAGTTGAAGAATTATAGCAAAAGGAAAATCTAAATTCCTATAAAAAAAGTATGAAAACTTATTCTACCGAAGTCAAAAAATTAATTTAAACCTTTTAAGTCATTCAGAACTAAAAGCTCAAAACTCAGATCTAATACCTTGCACTGCAAGGCTCAAAAGTTTTTTCCAAAAAAAAAAAGCTAATTTTATAATCGCTTTCCGAAAAACAAACAAAATGGTAGAATCAGAGGATAAATAAATAAAGGCAAAATCGAAAAAATATAAAAGAATTTTTTCAAAGCTCATTTATTGTATTTATGCTCTTTTAGTTCCTCATGAGTGAGAATATGGGGAATAAAAATTTTTTATTTTTATTTTTTCGCCCGTAAGGGCGTGTTTTCATTCAGCTTTTCTAAGTTCAAGGTAGTTTTCCTATTTATTGCTAAAAAAATACAAAAAAAAAGCTGAATGAGGACACGCCCTAGATGGAGTAGATTTATGGATATTTGTGTTGCCGTCATCGGAGGAGGTAGCTTTGGTTCAGCCATAGCTTATCACTTAGCAAACAAGTACTCTGATAACAAAGAAACCAGGATAATTTTATATTGCCGAAATGCAGAGATGGTGTGTGAATTAAACGAGAAGCAAACAAATAATAGGTACTGTCCTGATATTTCTTTCCCTCAAAAACTAGAAGCCACTTCATCACTAGAAGATGCTATCAACCAAAGCGATTTTTTGATTTTAGCTGTTCCTGCCCAAGCAATGCGCTCTATTTGCCGGTTAATCGCCCCCTACTTAACAAAACCTGTCACAATAATTAATTTGGCCAAGGGAATCGAAATGGACACCTTTAAAAGAATGTCCATAGTCATTCAAGAGGAACTGAAAACATGCCCACATCGTTTAAACATTATGACTCTTTCCGGTCCTGCTTTCTCTAGAGATATCCTCCAAAAAAGGCCGATAGGAGTGACCCTCGCCGGAAAAAATAAAAAACATTTGCTAGAAACTCGGATATTATTTGATACTCCTCTCTTTGATATCAAAATAACAAAGGATATTAAAGGAGTAGAATTAGGGGGGGCTCTCAAAAATGTTTTTGCGATTATGGCCGGAATGATGGAAGGGCTAGAGATGGGGCAAAGTATTTATGGAGATTTTCTCACCCGTAGCATAGTTGACATGAAAACAATTAGTACTTACTTGGGAGCGAAAAGAGCTACTTTAGATGGTCGGTCTGGGCTAGGAGATTTGGATATAACTTGTACAGAGAATAGTCGAAATTTTCGTTTCGGAAGGGAGTATGCTCGAGTTCATCAAGAGTTGACTCAACAAGGAAAAATTTCAGGTGATGTTTTAGAAAAAACATTTACTTCTTTAAACACAAGAACAGTAGAGGGTTACTTTACTCTAAAACCTATCTATGATTTTTGTACTACAAAAAATATGTTTGTCCCAATAATCAATCAACTATACAACGTTCTCTATGAAAATAAGTGCTCTCCCCAAGATGCCATCCAGAATTACCGAATTCAAGATAAAATTCGTATACGAGAAAACAGATTGACCCTATCACGAGTGCTGTTCTTTCTTTTTCCGAAACTTTGGTATCGCCGAGAGCAAGGTCCTTGGGCTTGGCTCGCAAACCGCCAAGAAAAAAAGGCTTGGCAAAAGCTACAAAACTAAAACTAAAATAGCTACATAGATAAAACTAAAGATCCATGCACCCGACTCTTATTTTGAAAAGCTTCCTCTACTGTTTTTTTTAAGTCGCCAATAGAAAAAGGTTTCACTAAAAAATCAGCAATCTTTGCTTCTTCAACATCCTTTTCATAGATATCACATTTTGATCCAGTTGCTAAGATAATAATAATACTCTGGTTGATTTTTCGAATTTTCTTAGCCAACTCAATTCCTGTCATACAAGGCATAAAATAATCCGTTACTAATAAATCAAACTTACCTGGGTACGCTTCAAACAACCGTAGAGCTTCTTCTCCTCTGTTAACAGCCTTCACCTTAAACCCAAGCATTTCCAGAATATCTTGAGTCATAAGAAGAATTTTTTCATCATCATCAACAAGAAGAACAGAAGTTCCTGGATTTATTGTCACAATACTATCCTTTTTATCACCATAATATTATCCTTTTTGCAAAGAGGAACTAATAACATCTTTCTTTACCATAGAATATAACTAGCAAAAAAGAGACCATCTTATTGACTAGAAAAATTTTCATTTTTACTCAAAATACTCTCCCAGCTGAAATTTAAAAGCTAAGAATAGCAAAAAATTATAGAGAGAAATTTTTTTATTTCTCTCGTTATTATTAATAACAAGCTCACTTATAAATTTGTTGCATTTTTGCAACGAATTATAGCCACTCTCCGTGAAGATTGTCGTGTTTGCACAATTTTCATGTCAATAATTCGTCTTTTGTTATCTTTATATCTTTTGCTTCCTTCACCAATAGTTCTTTAGAAAGCTCTGGCTTTAAAATGCTAGTCTTTACCTTGACAAGTCTACAGTAACATGTTAATTTAATTAAAAGCATTTCATCATTTAAGTTCTTTCAATCAGGTGTTCCATGAAAGTAGATTTTGAAGTTCTCGCTGGTCCTTTAAAAGGACAATGTTTTTCATTCTCTGAGTATAGTCGAATTTCCGTTGGTCGATCAGAGCAAGCCTTTTTTTCATTTCCTAAAGATAAAAAACTTTCTAGAGTACATTGTCTTATAGAGTTGGCTCCCCCTCAGGAATGCTTCTTACAAGATCTTGGTAGCTTAAACGGTACTTTTGTCATACCTGTAGGAGCTCTATCTACAGCCGACTTTCGTAAAGTAACTCAAACTAAAGTCCAAAATGGAGAATCTATCAAAATCGGAGAAACCATTTTTCGCATCAACATCTCCACTGAAACAAATCCCGACAACTCTACCAACAACTCTAACGACAACTCTATTAACAACTCTACCAAAACATCCCCACCGAGAGAAGAAAGTCCTGAGCAAGAACAGCTAGAGGGACGAACAATTGGTCCCTTTCAAATAGATAAAAAACTAGGAGAGGGAGGAATGGGGGTTGTTTACTTGGTAAGACATATCGAAACGAATTACGAGTATGCCTTTAAAATTGCTCGCCCTCAAATGACCCCCCACGAAAATCAAATCAAAAGATTTTTACGAGAAGCGTCCTATGGGTCTAAGGTCAAGCACATAAATATTGTTCGTCACTATCCGGCCGGCTACTCTCAAGGTAATTTCTTCTATATCCCCATGGAGTATGTTCCTGGGCTCGATTTCAAAAACTTTTTAATAAGACTAAAACGCCCCCTTACTCTACAAGAATCCTTCCAATTTTTTTTCCCTATTTTAGATGGTTTAGAGTGCCTGCATCAAAATAAAATTATTCATCGTGACATAAAACCAGCCAATATATTGCTCACAAAGCAAAACAATCAATGGGTAGTAAAAATTTCCGACTTCGGCTTAGCAAAAAATCTAGAAGAAACAGGATTGAGCGGTTTAACCATGAGTAATTGTGCCATGGGAACCCCTGACTACCTTCCACCAGAACAATGTAGTAATGCAAAAAAAGCCGACTATAGATCTGACATCTATTCTCTCGGAGCTACTTTTTATAATCTTTTAACTAGATGCAAAATCTATAAACCCAGTAACTCTCATATATATACAAAAATTATGGTAGAATCTCCCATTGACTTAAAGGAAGCTAATCCAAACATACCTTCGTCTATTTCAGAAGTAATTATGAAATGCTTAGAAAAAGATTCAGAAAATCGCTATCAAAGCACAACTGAGTTCAAAGAAGCTATGCGACAAGCTTTCACAAAAATGGTATAATTTAGTGGTAAATAAGAGCTAGTCACAAAACTAGTTTGGATTAATTTAGAACTAGCTCTAAAAGACAACCTCTATTAGGAGATTTACATGGAGTTTCTCGATACATTAAAACATGTTTGGGCGGTGGTTTTAGAACATCAATGGCTGATGATATTATCTATCATAGGTGTTGCTAGTTTTGCTTTTTATCGTTTAGTTGATTTTTTGCAATTCAATCATGCCAAAAACTCTTCCAAAGCAGAAGACATAAAAATAAACGATGAAGTTTTTGAACGAAAACGAGCAGGAAAAGCTTCTAGAACAATAAAAACTTTATGGAAAGGAATCTCTTCTTGGGGAGCACAGCTAGCCTTTATTGCCTCTATCCCATTTCTGATTTCGTGGTTTTCTGCTAAAGGCATTACAAATGGCTACGCATATATTATTTTAATGGTAATGAGTTTTGTTTTAAACTTAGCTCTTTCTAAACTATTCCCCTTATGGAATCCCGTTAGACCATATGTTTGTCGGGCTTTTCAGAACGAAAAAACTTTACAGCCAGGCAATATGGCATTTCATGCATGGGGTGTCGCCTCCTGGAGTATCCCTGTTTATTTTTTCTGGGAATATTTCCAAGTGCAAGGATGGATAGGGAGCGTAATTTTTATTGTTATTGCCCAAGTAATACAAGTATTTTTCTTTATTTATTCCATAAAAAAAGCCGCTATCCCATACCAAAAATATGATGGTTTTAGCGACAAGTTTAAACAAAACATGCAAAAGTACCTGCAAGAAAACGGGATGCAAGATGAAGAGGTAGGGGTTTTGAACATGAATATGGGACCCAATGCCTTTGCCACAAGCATTGGTGGATATCGTCAAATAGTCATTACAGAAGAGTTAATAAAAGGCTATACTGACCCAAGTAATCCCGAATTTACTTTGAAGTTAAGTGAAGATACCATTGAAGCTATTACTTCTCATGAAGTGGGCCATATAAAACACCATCATGTCGAAAAAGGGGTTATTATGGGGATCTTGATATCCTCTGCTGTTACCATTGCGGTATACCACCTATTCTCGGCGGATCCTTCTAATTATGGCTTATTTGAACAAGGAACATCTCAACAACTTTTGCTCTATTGGGGCCAAACGATATTCAATACAATGCTCGTTTATCCAATTACTTTTATAATGCTACTGGTTAGCCGCTATAAGGAAACTCAGGCAGATACGCATTTACTCAACACCAATGGTTGCAAAAACGGCAAAGATTTTTTCCACCAAATCCGTCATATTGCTCCCGTTGCTAACTTCCCCTTATGGCATAGCTGCAATGGCACTCATCCTCCTGCTCACGAACGCGAAAAGAGAATGGGAGAATGGGAGAAAGAGCATTGTAACCCGGAAAGCTAAAGGGGATACCTGCAATCTAAAACCGTTCTAAATATATTATGGGGAGGGTAAGGCTCCTGCCGCACCGGGGATGTGCCTTGCCCTCCACTCTCACATTTACGAAATCCTACCCGTGCAAAGCTTTGGCGTGGTATTGCAAATGTTCTCCGATAAAAGAAGAGACAAAGTAGTAGCTATGTCCATAACCTTCCTGCCAACGATAGTCTAGAGGATAGCCTACTTCTTGGCAAGTTTTTTCAAAGACTTTTCCTAAGAGTTGCTTTTTCAAGAAGGTATCGCCTGTCCCTTGGTCGATCAAGATCGGTAGCTTTTCAGAACTGGTCTTAACCAATTCATTGGCATCATACTCAGCCCATTGGCTACTGTCTTCACCTAAGTAGTTTCCAAAGGCTTTTTTTCCCCAAGGACAAAGACTGGGAGCACAAATCGGGGCAAAGGCTGAAACCGATTGGTACTTGCCTGGGTTCTTTAAAGCAACAATCATCGCCCCATGCCCTCCCATCGAGTGACCTGATATCCCCCGAAAACCTGGTTTAGCTGGAAAATTATCTTCAATAATTTGGATAAGCTCACTACTGACGTATTCATACATACGATAATTTTCAGACCAAGGAGCTTGAGTAGCATTGACATAAAATCCTGCTCCTGTTCCAAAATCCCAAGAGTCGTCCTCTCCTTCAATTCCACAACCACGAGGGCTAGTATCAGGAGCCACTAGGATAAGACCTAACTCATCGGCATAACGCTGAGCTCCCGACTTGGCCATAAAATTTTCTTCGTTACACTCCAGTCCACTCAGCCAATAAACAACTGGTAGTTTTTCTTGTTCACTTTGAGAAGGCAGGTATAGAGAAAAGCGCATGGGACACCGACAAGCTTCTGAGGAATGTTCATAAAACTCGACAATTCCTCCAAAGCATTTACGCTCATTAATTTTTTTGAGTTCACTCATCTTAAGCTCCAAACGTTAAAACAGAACGAATACTTTTTCCTTCGTGCATCAAGTCAAAAGCGTGGTTAATTTCAGTAAAAAGTAAAGTGTGAGTAACCATTTCATCGACCTTAGTCTCGTTACGTAAATACATCTCCACGTAGCCAGGAAGTTGGGAACGACCTTTGACTCCTCCAAAAGCTGTTCCCCGCTAAACTCGGCCTGTTACTAGCTGAAATGGGCGAGTAGAAATTTCTTCTCCTGCCCCTGCTACTCACAAAATATCATGATGACAACACAATTGCAAGGAAGAAGGAGTGTATCGTTTTGTCTTAAGGTTTATGAATAGAGAAATCTGTTTTGTCTTAAGGTTTATGAATAGAAAAATTTGACGAGTTTTTAGGAATGGCAATAGTAGGCGTTTGTTTTTTATCTGTTAGTTGCTGAACTCTTTGAGAAATATAAGAATAGAGAGAAGATATAGTAATTTCTCCGATCTGATAGGGATCTGCTTTACCCGATAGGCCTTCTAGGATAGCTTTCGTGAAAGCTCCATTTCCCCACTCTATTTTCTCAAAAGAGAGTTGATCTCCAGAAGAAGAGGCCAAAATAAAAACTTCCTTCTCTTGGCTAGTTTTCGAGAGAAGAAAAGAATCATTAATATTAATTCGTTTTCCAAAAACACCTCCTGAGCGACAAGTATCCAAAAGAAGAATTGTTTTCCCTTCTAAAGAAGAAACAACTTGCTGGATTTTAGAAAAAGAAACTGCTGTAAGATTTAGATTCTGAGAAAAATTGTGAGGTAAAAAATAATAGTAGTTGTTTGCATCATTCGTTCCATGTCCAGACAGAAAAATAATTGCCACGTCTTGAGGGCGAGAATTTTTTTGTATCCAGTACAAAGCTTTCAAGATCTCTGCGCGACTAGCCTCCTTGTTGACTAATGTTTTTTGAAAAACCTTGCCATACATAGAAGAAGGGGAAGAAAGCACTTTAGTGATATCTTGAGCATCTTTGGCCGCAAACTCTAGATCCCACTTATTATCTTGGTATTCACTTACTCCAATGGCGAGAACATAAAGATCAGGCTTTTCTTGGAGCAACTCATTTTTTGGAGTGTAAACATTTTCTACATATGAAGATATCTCTTCTGGAGAAACAACTGAATCAGCGTGAATCATGGGGGAAAGTGAACCGATCTTCTCTTCTTGTTCGATTTCGACTGGAGAGGGAGAGTTCTTTTCACTTTCAATCGTTTGAACAAAAATTTCGGGCTTATAAAAAACGGGTGAGAGAGCTAGTACATCAGGAGCAACATCCAAACTTTTATTTTTCAATTGTTGAGCTAAGCTCGCTCCATTTTCAGAGCTAGCATAGATCCCTTCTGGGCTCCAAATAATCCAGCGTTTTTTATCTCGATGAGGAAAAAACGAAAATCTTTCTATTCCACTAGCTTGATGATACCAACGGATTGTTCCGTCGTTCAAAGCAGCAATTAGAATTTTATTATTTCGCGAAATATTTAACTTTTGCACTGCAGCAGAGAGTTTTTTTTCCCAAAGAAGTTTACCTTCTTCTGAAAAAGAATAGATCGATAAATTTGTTCCAATAACACAAGTATTTCCTGAAGGATTCATCGCCACAGAGCGCATAAATTCCGAAGCTTTTAGAGAGAAATATCTTCCATTAATTGTAAAAGAACCAGCAATTTTGGAATCAATTTTTATTTTCTTTGATTGAGCAATAGCAGGCAAAGTAGGAACATATTGTCCTTTGTCATTTTTGGGGAGTCTTGGGGAAAGAGCCTCTTTTTTTCCTTTCAAACGATTCAATGAAAAATAGTAAGGCTTCTTTGTATCGGGGTAAGAGAAACGCAGAGTTGAACCGTCAGGCGAAAGTTCAAAAATCTCTACTTGATCATAATCCAAAACCTGAGGATGTTTATAAAGAAGAAGACTTTCTCCATACAGTCGACCAAAAGAAGGTCGCGAAGACGAAAAAATAACACTACCATCTAAAAGAGGAAAAACATCTAAGATATCTCCTTGGGTAACCAAAATATCCTGGTACTTTCCCTTTCCTCGGTTATACCATTTACGAATGGCTCTTTTTCCAGAACGAGAATCGGCATAATTCCCCCCGGCATAGAGAACCCCATCTACTCCCCAACAGAGACTAGAAAAACTACCTTCTGTGATATCTTCTGTTTTTGGGGAAAAAAGATAACTCAAATCTTTTCCTGATAAAACATCAATAGCGGCAGTATCAGAAAACCCCACTGCGATTTGCTGCCCTTCGGGAGAAAAGCGAACGACATAAGGTTTTGTTCCATGAGAAGATCTCGTTTCTTCCAGTAGATTAAAATCTCGGTTGTAAAGGCGAATCATTCCGTCATAGCAAGCTGTCACTAAAAAGCCAGAAGAACTAAAGTCGGCATCGTAACAAGATCCATCATAGTGGCGATCTTTGAAAGAGAGACTATAATCTAAAGTACTATACACTAGAATGCCATCACCCCCTCCCAGAGTAGCCACAATATGAGTTCCTAAACTAGAGTAGGACAAATCATGAACAACATTAGGAATATTATTTATTCGGTAAATAATTCGCCCGCTCTCCACATCAAAAAAATAAATGGAAGCTTTTCCTTCCCACTGGATTCCAGTCCAACCAGCAATGACAACAGTTCTTCCATCAGGAGAAATAGCCAAAGCATAGACCTTTCCCTCATTGGCTCGTCCTTGAGGAACATACAGAGTACTCTTTAACTCTCCTGTTTCCATATCCCAAACTCGAACAGTTTTATCCATTGAGCCGGTAAATAGATAGTTTTCGTTATTATCAGCAATGATTTTACGAATGGGCAACGTGTGCATCTGAGTTTCCAAAATGATTTTTGTCTCAAATGACATCTCTTCGGTCGAGAACTTCTTTGTTCCTTGCTCATAACGAGCTGGGTAAGAACAACTGATTAACATGACCGACAAAATAGTGAATAGGATATAGATTGTTTTCATAGGGCTTTGTTTCAAGTAAAGACTCGCTTATCAATTACTTACGGCGCAAGTGAAAAGGAAAAATTTTCTCTAGAAAAGTATGCGGAATATATATCTCTGATCTAAATTTACCAGTAATAGCATCAATGAGAAGTATTTTTTGGTTACTTGTTAACAAAACAAAGTAATTCTGGCTGTATACAGCGTTAGAAAAATCTTTAGTGAAAATTTCTTGAAGCACTTCCCCCGTATTTTTATCGACAAGAGAAAGAAAATTGTTTTTGTGCTTAACAAGAATCCGATTATTTCCAAAAGCTACTATTCTATCAATCTCGGAGTGAAGATTTATTGTTTTACAAATTTGAAATGTATTAGAGTCGATGAAGCTGAGTTGATTACTTTGGCCAATTATGAGGTAAGGGTGGTAATATAAAGCTCCAAGCTTCTTATGTCCTTTCTCAAGAAAAATTTGATGAACAAGTTCAAAATTATAATTGAAAAATGAAACTTTTGGATGACGATCAAAATCTATGCCTACAACAACTATATGATCTTCTTTGAATGACACAAAAGAGATAATGCTATAGCTTTTTGAGAAGATCTGTTGTACGTCTTTTCTTCCATCCAAAAAAAATGCATACGTTTTACCTATTTCCAGATTCCAAATATACGTCGTAACAACAAAGAAATTTGGTCCAAAAAATATGTCAAAGATATCCTCAGGTATAGATATTTCTTCAGTTGTTAAAGATAAAGAATCTATCAATAGGATTTTTTGATCCAGACAAACAACAAAATATTGGCCATCCGTAAAAGAACTTCCATTATAGGAAGAAGAAAAAATGTACAAAAGTTCTTTTGCATTCGTTTGAAGACTCCAAAGCTCTACGGTATTTTTAGTGCTGTTTATAGCGAGTTTATGAGTTTTCCCTACCTCTATAATGGATGATGATTTTTCTATTCCAGTATTGCAAAAATCGCGAATTGAAAAGCCTTTTCTAGGAGCAACAACCATATCCGCTCCTTGTTTATTGTGGATATAAAACTGGCTTGTTGCGTTGTGAGAGAAAAGAATTTCTTTGGACCTAAGATTTACTGAAATATCTCTTTTTTGAAAATCAGATAAAGAAACCAGGGAGAGAATATCGCTCTCTCTACCATAGCCGATAATAAGTGTCTGGTGGCCTACCTCGATAAACCTAGGAGCCCTAGTAAGAGAAATTCTTTCACTTGTGCCATTACTGCGAATAATAAAGACGCTATTGTTGTCTGTTTCTCCTACAATGATCAGTCCATAAGCGTGTACAACCGGAGTAAAACTAGACCCTGATAAAGATCTTTTTATTAGCTCTAACTCAAAGGGGTCAAGAATAACAAGCTCTTTTTCCAAAAAATTTCTATTTTGAATAAAAACAAAACCAAAAGGAGTATGAACTATTTCTCCATGAAAACTCTTTAAAGAAATAGTTTTCTTTTGCTCAAATAATTCATCAAAAATGTGAAAATTGGTTTTCTCACCAACATATTCACTTTCTTGGATAAGTAAAAATCCTTGGCCATAGACCACAGCTCGAATTTGCTCTTGAACAGAGAGTTCTTTTATGAGACTATAATCTTCTAGAGAAATGATTTTTACTTTCGATAAACCACATTTGTAGGCTAGAAAATTTTTTCCAAATGTTATCTCATCTACATGCTCTTCTTCTATTATTTTTACAATCTCTAAATTTTCTCCATCAATAAAGATCAACTTATTTTCGACCTCCGTTATAAACAAATCTTGATAGAAATATATTTTGGATACTGGAGCTCCAGTGCCAAAAGTAAGTTCTTTTTTTATCTGACTAGTTTTAGCATCGATAAAAAGTATGGAAAGTTCTTCCTCAGAGGGAATAGCAAAAAGACCATTACCATACGCTCCATATTCTATCTGTCGCTCCAAAGAACTATGACCTAGAGGAATAAAGCCTCTACTATTTGGGTTTTGCAAATCAATTAGAGTAATTCCTTCATTTTCATTAATGCAGATTTTATTGATTCCTGTAACCGTCAAAGTGATCGTTTTTTTTACTTGGTTTACAGTGTTTCTTGCTGTAATTGTAAATATAGCTGTAGAAACTTCTTCTTCAGGTCTTCCAGATATAACACCTGTTATGACGTTAAAGATAAGTCCCTTGGGCAAAGCTGGAGAAATCGAAAAACTCCGAGCTTTTCCTTGTTGAAGAGAAGGGGTTAGATTTTGGATTTTTCCTCCTACCGAGAAAATTTCAAACTCACTAGAGTAACTAAGTCCTACAAGCTTTACAATTCCAGCTTGAAGAAAAGTTACTGCGAAGAAAAAAGTAACAAAAAAAAGAACTGCCAAAGATTTTAACTTCATGAAAACTCCTCCTCAAAAATAATACTGAACACTTAGTAAACTACGTGCTTGCTGAATATCTAAATCCGCTGTAAAAACTAATATTTCCTGGTTTCCTACATTTTCCACTACATCAAACTCAGAACTGTTATAAGAAACTCCAAACTCCCAACGTAAAGACCAATTAGCCGAGAGGAAAAACTCTATTCCTCCTGCGATGTCTAGGCCCCAAGTAAAATCTTCAAAGTTATCTAATTGAATATCATCACTTAGCTCATCATAGCTGTTATAGTGCAATGCGATTCCTACCTGAAAAAAAATCTCCATAGAAGGAGAAAAATCCACTTCTAAAAGATATTCTAGAAAAGTAAATAGTCTTAGCTCTAAAAAAGGAACTGTACTAAATGTATCGACCTTCAGAAGCTCATCGTCAAAAGCAAAAACTTGGATTCCTTCCTCAAAGGCATTCAGCTGAACATCATCTATCTCTATAGACGAGTAGCGTAACTTAAGACCTAACGAAATTCCTGGCAAAATGTAGTGGTCTAACCCATATCTAGATGAGAATTCTATAATAAAAGAAGGTTCATCTTCGTTAGCATCTTGCTCAACAACAGGATTGATAAAAAGCTCGTTGGTAAAATCAACCGTATCTCCTAGATAAAAACCAGGGCCAAAAGATAACCCTAAGCTAAAGATATGGGTTTCTTCTGACTCGACCTCTTCTGGTTCCATAGCAAAGACAGTTGAATTCTGAGTAAAAACACAAACACTTGATAAAAAAAGGAGAATAGCAAAAAAACTCAAATTCTTCATGCTATTGTCCTACCTCTGCTAGATCTATTCTCATGTGCGGGTAATCTGCCTCTACTTGAGAAACTCCCTTATTTTCTCCTAAAAAAATAACCTCTTCACTTGCCAAATCAACAATGGCACTATAGCCTTTAGCTTTTGTGCTTAACCAACTTTCAAGAGAAGAGCAAGACACTGTTTTTTCTGTAGGAAAGCAATAAATAACCGCTTGTCCCAACTCTGTTTTGAGATGAACTGTTTCTTGTGCGGGGATAATAAGAGAAGTTTTTTCTGCTATAAATTGAGTATCTGCTATATCCATTGCAGGATAAATGCGTTCTATTTCTTGAACTCTTTCTTGTTCCATATAGCAAAGAAAGATTCCCAGGTGAGTAGGCTGATGAGCTTTAAGTTTCATTTGTAATTGGCTTCCTTCAGGAATATCTCCTGATAGATAGCGAAGGTTTTCCATATTTTGACCCGGTTTTTGGATGAACAATTGAAGAGAAACAGGGGAATGAATTATTTCAATTTCCTTGATTAAATTAGCTTGAACTCCATTTGAATCTCGCACTAAAGTGTGTATCTTCCAAGAAATAGGTTCAATTAAATTTTGATTGTCAGAGTTTGCTTTTTCAGATGGCGTAAAAGTACTCAGAAAAACTTCTTCTTCTGCTGAAAAATCTCCTTCACTAACACTAAAAAACCAATTTGTTGGCTTTTGAATCTCTTTCAACGCAACCCAGTACTTTCTTTCTGATTCATTTTCACTTAAAGAATAAGCAGGGAGTTTACTCAGCTTCCCTTCTCGTTTTTGCCAAAGAGAAACTCTTTTTGAAATAGGAAAACTAATCTCCAAAGAATTTTCCCAAGGAAAAGAGATTGTTTTTCCATCCAAAACAAGACTTTCGTTATTGATTTGAAGTAAAATATCTGATTTTGTTTCTTGAGCTCCTATTAATTCTAACTGTCCTGGAGAAGTATTTTGGCAACCAGCAAAAAGAATCGCCAAAATCAAAGTAAGAATGTTCATATTCATTTATGGTTCCTTTTTTACCTATGCTCAAACTTGACAGTAATAACATGAGGATAGATTTTTCTATTAGCTAAATGATTTTCTAACAAAGCCCGAGGATTTTCTAAGGGACTATTGTTAAATAAAAGATAAAAATGCTCAGTTCCTTTTTCTCCATCCAACTGGAAAGCTGCAGCAGGAGAAGGGAGATAGTATTCTCCTTCAACAACAGGATTTTCATAAGAGTAAATCCCGTAATCGTTTTCTGGAAAAATATTTTGAATATCTCCTTGCGAACCTACTTGAAAACCATACAAAAATAAACTCGTTTTTGTTTTTAAGCGAAGTTGATACAATCTATCAGAGTTTATACTTGTGGCCTTTTGCCAAGGGCTTCTAGGAGAGTTCTTTGTAAATATTTCTAAATGAACAGGAGGAGCAAAAGACTCCATCTGTGTTTTTAGTTTAACAATTCTCAGTTGTGCCGCTTCTGCTATATCAGGAACTGAAGCTTGATGAGCCTCAACAATAAGTGAATAGTTCAAGTAAGCGTCTTCCCATTTTCCCTCTTTTTCTAGACGCCGTGCTTTTTTGTAAATTTCTTCTGCCTTACTCTGTTTTCCTGGATCTATAAGAGCATTGGTAAAACTTGTTGAGTTGTCTTGAAAAAAAACTTCATAAATATAAAGGCCAAAGGTGCAAACAGGTATAAAAATGGCAACAAACCAAAGCACGCCATTCATTTTTGTGCCGTTTTCGCTCATACTATTTTCCTTAGGGTGTGTCTCCAAAACTTTAAGATAGCTATGCTAAATAAATAGAAAGTCGCTTTGCTATTTTTTCATTTAAACTCTGGTATTTCAAACAAACCATTGATATCATATTTTTCTACTTGTAGTCTTGCTCGTTATCATAATATTATTATTCTATTACATTCTGAAATTTTAAGATTAAAGTTATGTGGAAAACAACGCAATGGTCACAAATCATAGAAGCGCAACAACAAAACCAACAAGCTATAGAAAATTTATGCCAAGACTACTGGATGCCTGTATACAAGTTTACTTGTAAATATTACAAACACGATGCCGAAGACATTGTCCAAGAGTTCTTCATAAAATTTTCTGAAAACAAATGGATCTCAAGAGTCTCAAAAGAGAAGGGTAAATTCCGCACATTTCTTATCACAACATTGATCCGCTTTATAAAAGATAAACGCCAAGAGAGACAAGGACAGTTCGAAAAAGACATGGCTAATTTAGAAGAGCCATCACGATTACAAGATTTTAATCGTTATTGGATTGAAAATCTGCTTTCATTAGTTGCTCGCAAAATGCATTCTAAATTCGAAAAAGGTAATTTTTTAGACTATGCAATATTTCGTATGTACTACTATCATTCCCAAAGCGCTTTCTTTCGAGCTGAAGACATCATTTTGATTGATAATTTTCTCCAAAAAATAGCCCAGGAGAAAACTCTTCTCGATCAGTTTCTAAATAAAGAAATAAAAGAATCTGGATACTCTACAATATCCCCTACTTACACAGAAATATCTAAAATTCTAAATGCTATTTTGGAAAGTCATGACATCGGTGGAATGACTGAAAGTAATGTGGAAGATACATATAAACTGACAATCATTGATTGGAAAGTAACAAACTGGAAAGCATTCGCCCAAGAGTTGATGGTTAGATTCAAGTCATTATCTAAAAAATATAAATGGTTTGATCACAACCAACAATACGTTGTCAATTTTTTAAATCGCATTCTTGAAAATGAAGACATTGTCCTTTATTGCGATGTTCCAGAAAACTTTGTGGCCAATAGTAAATCATCTATGCACAAAAATAGAATGGTTCTAGAGTATCTCTATCCACAGTACATCGAAAAATATCAAGCAAAGTGCAATCGTAAAATATTAGAAATACACCATCCTGAGTTTATTGTCCCTTGTCTATACCAAGAGCCCTCTTTACTAAGCATCGCAAGCCAACTAGAAGTACCTAAATATAAAGTAGAAAAATCTTTAAAAGAAAGCGTCTGCTTGTATAGAGAAATTATGATCGATGAAGTTTCTCGTTATGTCTATCCATCTGAAGTATCTGAAGAAATTGCATACTTGCATAATTTGTTGTAAACCCTAAAGTAGGATCAGCTTCCTTGTATTAACACCCGCAGAGTTTGTACTGTATCATTTGTCTTTATTCCACGATTGCATCATCCTTGGATTTTTCTTTTTCACTTTAGATAGAAATGTTCTAGTAACATCCTGAGAGATTATCTATCATCTTTGTCTAATTCAAGTGGCATTGGCCCTGGTATGCCATAAATGTATCTGGAAAAATATTCTTCTAGACCAAAATTGGTCTGCAATTGTAAATGTTGTTGAAATTGTTTAGTTGTAACAGTCTGATTTTTGTATCTTTGAAAAAAACTAGCCAAATGTGGCTTCAGACCACCTTGATCACGAAAAATATAATCTAACTCACGCATAAGACCTAAACTATAATACTTTACTTCCCCTGGAATACCTCTGCTATATGAAGAGTGATTAGCAAAATTACGCTCTGAGCGATATGGTAAATTTTCAGCACGCGGGTAACCTTCACTAATCCACTTAGAAATAGATCTACCCAACCAAGCCGTGTTACCTCCTGAAGGCATAACTCCCCGACCAAACCACAAATGAGGCATTGCAATATACATATGCCTAGAGCTAGTTCGAAGAGCTCCACAATATTCTGCAACGTGAACAGGGTCCTCCGAAGTCTCTTTATCATATGACATATGAACTATGAGTTTATCGTGAGGAAAAGCTCCGAAATTAGATTCTAATTCAGGCATCCATTTTTTTATTTCAGGTAAACCATCTTCTATACGTGATTCATATTCCGAAAATACAACCAGAGGTATTGGCTTATTTATTCCTTGGTAAATTTCTTCTCTAACAAACATTGTCCCTTCCGGAAAAATATACATGTAATAAGAAGATGCTGTATAGTAAGCAGGAAAAAGAATAGTAAACTTGTTATAATTTTCTTGGCGCACTTCACCATTAGCTATAACTCGATGGTTCACATTTGAATTTTTGATGTTCAACTTTATAGTAGTGGAATATTTATCATATTCCAAATTAGCCGGAAAATAATTTTCTAAAAAATTACGCCTGAATTCACTTTGCATTATAAATTCAAATTTTACTCCAGAGTTTGCTAGAGCAGATACCCGATTATAAGTAAAATGAAATTCTACAGTGTGGTAGCCAGCGGTCAAATCTTGCTTAATAATTCGAAACTTAGTTACTTTATGAGGATCAGATATCTCAGGACATAGACTAGGAGAAACCGATACGCCATTAACTATCAAAGTGCTAAGGTTTTTGATTCGGACACAATCGAAAATAGGAAACCCTGCCACTGGCTGATAAAAAGACATTTTAGTAACTCTACTATTAATATCAGTGCCAAAATTAATCGTTATCTCAGAAGAAATAATGTCAATAAAAACCGCTTTACCATCGTCCAACAAAAAAGGCTTAGGAGCACTCTCCAAATCATCAGCAATCACAGTATTAATAAGCGTTAACAAAATCATTGAAATAAATAATTTCATGTAATAAAACCTTTCTTTTAAATGCTTAGAAGTCAATAGTTGCCAAAGATTAGTCGTTTTCATTTATTCATAAAATTTTTTACCAGACTCAATTTCAATGTAAAGTGAAGTTGAATCTGGTATGATTCTGGCAGAACTATTCACTAGTCACAACTGCTCAAAATAATAGAAAACACTTACTAGCACTGCGCCGTGCTAGTAAAAATAAATTTTTTGGCATAGTCAATAATTCCTAATAAAAGAATAAAGTAATGCGTCCATAACGTTTCATCCCTTTTATTGGAGCAATTTTCTTAATTGTCTGAATAATTTGTATAAAAATACAAAATTATACACTTTTACTAGGAGAAGACTATGGATTCAAAAGGAATGAAAAACTTGTTAGAGTTAGGTTTGTTCGATAATTTTGGAAGTGAATTTTTCATTTTTACAGAGGAGAGTTTTCCGACACAAAACGAGGAGAGTACTTTATATCAATTAAAAATGGATTTCAATGATTTATGCCTGAATGATAAATGGCAAGATGCACTAGAGATTATCAATCAAATGTTAGAACTCGATTCGCATCTTGTATTTTTAATCAAAAAAGCCTACATACATGCAAAAATGAAATCATTCGAACAATGCCTTAGTTCTTTAAAGGAAATAATAGAGCTTGACGCTAGCAACAAAGAAGCATTTGATTTGCTAGATAGAATAAAACCTTATGTTAATGCTATAAACTTGTTAGATCAAAAACCTATAGACAAGATAGACGAATACAAAGTTTTATCAAAAATAGGCCAAGGGGGAATGGGCGAGGTATTTAAGGTTTATGATTCTAAACTAGAGCGGATAGTTGCTTTAAAATTGGTTATCAATGAAGATAAACACGCAAGTCGATTCTTAAACGAAATCAAGACGACTAGTCTTCTACATCATCCCTATATTGTTACCTTATACAGTTCTGGAATTTATGAGGGAAAACCATATTTTACGATGGAGTACATAGAAGGGATAACTTTAACAACATATTTAAATGCTACCTTCAAAGGTAAACATTTTTTAGAAGTTTTTATAAAAATATGTGAAGCTATTCACTATGCACATCAATTAAATATTCTTCACAGAGATGTAAAACCTGAAAATATTATTATTACACCTGACAATATTCCAAAAGTCATGGATTTTGGTCTAGCGAAAAAATTTAACTCAGAAACACCCTTTTCAAAAACTGGAGATATTCTAGGCACACCAATATACATGGCTCCTGAGCAGATAAATGGAGAAGTTGATATAAAATCTGATTTATATTCTCTCGGAATCATTTTATATCAGGCTCTAACTAAAAAAATACCTTTTATTGAAGGTAATCACTACGAAATATTATTAGCAAAAACTCAGAAAAACCCCATTCATCCTCAAAAAATGGACCGCAAAATCCCTAACGATTTAGCTGCTATCTGCGTAAAATGCATAGAAAAAGAAAGCCATTATCGCTATGAGAATGTGGCTTTATTGGTAGACGACCTCAAAAATTTTATTACCAATAAACCTATTAGTTTAAAGCATTCTCTTTGGTCATCTACAAAAAAGTTTATTGCAAGAAATAGACTTTTAGCTACGGTGACTTGCTTTATTATTTCTTTTTTAACAATAGGTTTTGCATTTTCTTACACACAATGGAAAAAAGCAGAGAAAGCGACAAAACATGTACAAGAGCAAGAGAAACAAAAAGCTTTAGATTTAGCGAAAATTAGCTTACAAAAAAGTCTAGATTACTATGAAGAAGAAAATTTTTCCTATAGTGGTTTATGGGCTGGAAAAGGTTTAGAGTTCATTAAAAACTATAACCACTTTACAGATATAAAAAGCTCTCTAAAAGATTTGATAAGACTATCCTTAATTCGCCAAAATCTACTACTAAAGTTAAAAGCCCGTTATAAGACTGAACTGATAAAAAGTATAGCTTACAACCATAGTGGCAGAGAGATTATAACATTCAACCAAGATACGCCTCTCACTAAGACCCTTCGTTCTTGGGATGGTGAAACTGGCAGACATCTAAAAACAACTGTATCTGAATTTTCTTCTTCTTTTATCGCTTTCTCTCCTGATGGTAAGCTCTTTACGGCCAGCGGAAAAAAGCTCTATCTCTGGGATAGTAAAAATCTCTCTTTAATTAAAACCTTTGGTGAACACGAACAAAACATAACCGCTATTGCTTTCTCTCCTGGCGGTAAGCTCTTTACTGCCAGTGGAAAAAAATTCTATCTCTGGGATAGTAAAAATCTCTCTTTAATTAAAACCTTTGGTCAGCACGAAAAAAACATAACCGCTATTGCTTTCTCTCCTGATGGTAAGATCTTTACGGCCAGCGAAAAAAAGCTCTATCTCTGGGATAGTAAAAATCTCTCTTTAATTAAAACCTTTGGCGAACACGAAAAAAACATAACCGCTATTGCTTTTTCTTCTGATGAAGAACTTATCTCTGCTAGCGAGAAAAAATTATACGTCTGGAACTGTAAAAATTTCTCTTTAGCGAAGGTTCATAAATATGAGAAAAACATAAAAGGGCTATCTTACAACACCCAGAAAGATAGTCTTTTGGTTTTACTTGAAAATGAGATTAAATTTAGACCTGAGAGAAAATTATCCCACTTAGAAGTGGACAATATCCCTAGGTTCGTAAAATATAGTCGCGATAAAAAAATACTTGCTTGTGCTGTATACGGCGGAAAAATATATATCTACCGATTACCTTCGTACAAAAAAGTAGCTGTTCTAAATAAACACCAACATCATGTAAAATCTTTGGCCTTTAGTCCTGATAATAAAACATTAGCCTCTGTTTCTTTTGACAAAACTATTCGATTATGGGATTTGGAAAATTTTAACTTGATTATGACTTTCGTTCACAATGATCTCTTACTAGACGTTCAATACCATCCCTACAAAAAAATGCTAGCTACTTCCTCGGGAAATGAGATAGTTTTTTGGGATTTAGAAAAACAAAAAAAAATATTTAGCTTAGACAATAAAAGTCCCGCCTGGCGTTTATCATTCAGTCCTGACGGGAAAAAAATCGCAGTTGGCAGTTCTGATAAAATGGTAAGAGTTTATAACATCGAGAATAAAAAGTTAATTGTAACTTTGCCGCATGATGAACATATAAATGACGTAGTTTTTTTGAAAGATATGCTACTTTCCTCAGCATGGGGAAAAGCCGTCAAAGTATGGGATTCTCAAGATTTTCATTTACTCTCAACTATTCCAGCAGAAAGTATAAACCAAATAGTTTTCAGAGACGACTGCCTTGACATTGCTACACCATCACGAAAAGGTCATATACAAATACTTAATATGACTCAAAAAGAAGTGATAAAAGAATATCCTCATGATACCGAAGTTTTTTCTTTAGACTACAACTCACATACTGGAGATATTGCTTCTGCAGCTTATGATAAAACTCTAAGAGTTTGGAGTACAAGTTTTGTAAAAGAAAGTTTAGCTTTAAAAAGCAGCAATAGTCGCTCATTTGATATGGAAAAAGAAAGGTTTTTTGTTAACCACGGAGAAAAAATAGAAGTTTGGGATATAGAGGACAAAAGAAAAGTCTATAGTCTTTCTGGACACAAAGGGCTAGTTTTATCTATCCTATACAATCCACTAACAAAAACATTAATTTCTTCTTCTATGGATAGCTCTGTTATATTTTGGGATGTTCAAACAAAAAAAATATTAAAAACAATTAAAGGAGAAAGTAAGTGGGGCATTAAATGTGTTCTAACTCATAACAATAAAAAATTATTAATCGCAGATAATAGAACCCTTCTAATATGGAATTTTGAAACAAAAGAATTATCAAAAGGGCGAATAACCAGTGATAGGCAAATTGAAAGTATGAGTGTTCATCCCAATAATAAACTGCTAGCACTTGGAACAAAGGGAAATATGGTGAAGTTGTGGGATTTGGAAAAACAAAAATTAATTTCAAATCTACCGAGACATCCGAGTAGCGTTTGGGCAGTAGCATTCAGCTATACAGGAAAAATATTAGCTTCTGGCTCTGATAACTTAATCTTATATGATATCGAAAACGAAAAAGTTATTCTAAAAGCGGAAACTTCTATCATAGATTCTTTAATAATGATCGGCGAAAAACATATCGTAACAGGACATAGAGATGGAAATATAAAAATATGGGATTTAGATTTGAAAAGAGTTATTGTAAGCTTTAGGCATAGCCAAAATCTAATAACTGGTTTATATCAAAAAAATAATGTACTTGTTTCTTTAGACGTCGATGGTCTAATCAAGTTTTGGGATATATCTGCTCTCAAAAAAATTTCTGAAAAAATTCTATCGACCTCTTGGTTTAGTAGAAAGAAAAAAAGAGCAAATAGAACTCATTCTTTTACTTTTCGTTATGATATAACTGATCAAAACATAGAGTATGGACTAACAAAAAATCCAAAACAAATCACAGAGGAATTATTTGACTTGGGAATAAACGAACATTTCAAAATAATAAAGTTGTCTAAGTTTTATTTATTCAAAAATGATCTTACTGTAAACCTATCTAGCAGTCATCTAGATTAGGAAGCCTAAACACGATAGAAAAAAAAATTCTTACCCCTAATAATTAGTGTAGGACTCATTCAGCCATTTCACGACTTAGTAATACTGAGCTTAAGGTAGTTTCCTTACTATTACTAAAGGAGTACAAAAAATAAGCTGAATGAGGACGCCCTAAGTTTCAATCATAAACTCGGTGCAATATCAACTCCGAGGAATCTTAACCTCAATCTCAGGAAAAGTTTTCTCCAGCACTTTCTGAAAAATCTCCTTGGTCTCGTTATCTCCATGAACTAAGCGGATTTCTTTGGGACGTTTTTTCATTTTACGAACAAAGTCCAGAAGGTTTTTCTGATCGGCATGGGCAGAGTAGCCACCAATAGTGCGAATTTGAGCTTCGATATCGTAGCGCTTCTCATCGATTTCAACGTAACCACCTCTTGGGCCATAGCGTTGGATTTTTTGTCCGTGTGTTCCGTAAGCTTGGTAACCAACAAAGAGAACATCGGTTCTCTTATCATCTAGGAGAGCCTTTAGATAGTTAACCACTCTTCCTCCGGCACACATTCCGCTTGCCGCTATGACAATAGTAGGGCGAGCGGTTTTCTCCAAGTATTTTATCGTAGCCAAATGCTCTTTATGGCTACCAATTGTGGTAAGTTGCTCGAAGGAGAGGGGGTGACGTCCTTGAGAGATTTTTTGCTTTGCTTCTGAATCCCAGTAGCCACGTAACTCTTTGTATATTTCGGTAAAGCGGCTCGCCAAAGGAGAATCTACTACAATTTCCACATCTTCCCAATTTCCTTTATCATGAGCAGAGGTTTTTCCATGTTGATAAATGATTTGCTCCAGTTCATAAAGCAACTCTTGGGTTCGGCCAATGCTAAAAGCAGGAATAATAATCACTCCTCGGTCAGCAAAGCAACGCTCCACCATTTTCTTTAAAACTGCTCGGCGCAGTTTCCTGCCTGTGTGATTTTTATCTCCATAGGTGCTTTCTAAAATCAAAAGATCCGTTCCATAGGGAGGCTGAGGAGAAGGTAAAAGAGGAGAGTGCTTCGCTCCTAAATCTCCTGAAAAAAGAACTTGGTATTTTTCTTTCCCTCTCTTTAGACGGCACTCAATGTAGGCTGAACCTAGAACATGGCCTGCCGGAGCATAGCGAACTTCTAAAGTGCTCTCTGATTTGTCTAGCTCAATAGCTGTCCATTCGTGATAAGCCACTTCACGGATTTGTTCTTTCAGCATCTTAGAGAAACGTTTAAGCAAGCGTTTATCGTTGGTTCCTCCAATTTGCAAAGCATCCTCTAAAACCATCGGAATCAGTTTAGCAGTAGGCTTACTACAATAGATCGGACCTCGAAACCCCGCCAAAAGCAAATAAGGAATCCGTCCCACATGGTCTATATGGCAATGGGTAACCAAAAGAGCCTGGATGTGATCAATAGGAAACTCGATTTCCATTCTGTTCGCTCCGGCTCCTCTAGCAGAAGCCTCCTCCCCTTGAAAACTACCACAGTCCACAAGAATCCCATTTTTATTTCCTATTTTCAGTTCGTGACAAGAACCCGTGACTCCGTCAATCGCTCCGTGATGAATAACTTGAATATGTTCCAAAAATATCACTCCTTAAGCTATTTTTCCTATCTTTTCTTATATTTTCACTATTTTTACTATTTTCGCTACTCAAAATTGGGCATATTCTTATGCCAGCCTCGCAAAACAACTTCCTTTTCGATAATTTCATCAAACTTTTCTTCCAAGAACTTCTGGATATCTGTCCCTTCTATAATCCCAAGAGCACGGGCGATTGCTTCAAAAGTTGAGAGATGATCAGGAGAGGTTTGTCGGCGAATTTTGTATTGGCTAGGGTTCCCTGAAGGTAAGGTAACGGAGCAAAGAGAGGCCAAACCGGGTATTCTGCGAACCATTCGTCTTGTTTGTCGCCAGCTCCCATCTAAAACAACTAAGCTAATCGGAGAGGAAATAGATTGAAGAAAAGTAGGGGAGAGCTCTATACTCCCTGGTTTTGGATAGAGAAGAAGATATTTCCGGCTAGGGTCTTGGAGTTTGTTAAAATCTATTTGAAAATCTGCTTGTCCGTGAGCATAGAAAATACTATTTTGCAAAAAGAGATTAGCCCACCGGGCAGTATTACTGGAAATATTACGTTCTCGGTAGTGCATCAATGTTACTAATTGGGTAGAAAGATCCAAAGAAGTTACATTTTGGCAAAAACAATCGTCTCCTAACATCCCACAACGAGAGCATCGTGAATCGTTCAAGTTCGCTCCTATAAAAAATGTTAATCCATGTTAACTTTAAGGTAATAGGGTTAACATAATAGCAAATTAGTTCTAAGGTGCCTAAGATGAAGTTCAATTTTACTCTCCATTATTTTCGGGAAATAAATGAAGATGAGCGTAGCATTTTTTGATTCGACTCCGTAAAGCACTGCGGGTAATTCCAAGATAGTTGGCCGTTTGGGTTTTATTGTTCTTATGCATAAGCAAAGCTTTGCGAACTATTTCTGCCTCTAGCTTCTCTAAATCCAAAGAGTTTGGTGGTAAAACGAGAGATCCTAGTTTTAATTGATTTTTTCTTGAGGACACAAGAGTGCTATTGTCTGAGTTTAAAAAACTCAAATGCTCTGGTAAAACTTCGAAACCATCGAAAAGCAAAATCACTCTCTCAATAGCATTGCGGAGCTCTCTAATATTACCAGGCCAAGAGTAATTTTCTAACAAAAACATGGTTTCTTTGTCTAAAAAACGAAATCGACGTTTTTTTTGCTGGGCGTACTGAACAAGAAACATTTGTGCTAAGGAGACAATATCTTCTTTTCTTTCTCGCAAGGGGGGAATAAACAAACGTCCCATATTTAAACGATAGAAAAGATCTTTTCGAAAAGCACCTTTTTCGGTCAATTTAGCGAGGTTATGATTGGTCGCACAAATAATTCTTACATCTAAAGGAATTTTTTTCAAACCACCGATGCGATAAAGCAATTTCTCTTGCAGCACTCGCAAAAGTTTGGGCTGCATATCGAGAGGAAGATCCCCGATTTCGTCGAGAAAAAGAGTTCCTCCTTGGGCCAGCTCAAACTTTCCGATCATCCCTTTTTTGTTTGCCCCTGTAAAAGCACCTTTTTCATAGCCAAAAAGTTCACTTTCAAATAAATTGGGAGAAATAGCCGAACAATTAATAGACACAAAAGGAGTCGAAATGTTCCCTCTTCCATAGTGAACTAGGTGGGCGATAACTTCTTTTCCTGTACCTGTTTCTCCTTCAATTAAAACAGGAATCGAACGCTCTTCATGAAACTGCTCAGCCATCATAACAAGCGACTTCATTGCCTCAGAAAATACCCCCACTCGGCCAATTCCAACCAAATCAGAGTACGCCTTTTGTACATATTCGAGCTGAGCCTTAGTTCCTTCTGTTGCAGCATCTAATTTTTTACTAAAATTATCTTTTAAGTCTTGGTTTTCACAGATCAAAGCTTGTTTTTCTATACTGCGATCAACAATCGCAGCCAACTCCTCTACATTAATCGGTTTACGAAGAAAATCATAAGCCCCCTTACGAAGAGCTTCTATTGCTGTGTCCATATTTCCATGACCTGTCATCAAGACCACGTCAATATTTTTTCCTTGAGGAAGTTCTTTGATTTGCCCTAAAAACTCCAATCCATCACACTCTGGCATACAAATATCTGTAATAACTAAAGAAAAATCATGCTTCTTAAAAGCCTCCAAAGCAACTCGTCCATTTTCTTTTTGCAAGACTTTATGCCCCAGCTGCTCTTCTAAAAACTCTGCTACTGCTTCTCGGCTCAAAGCTTCATCATCAACCAAAAGAATTTCCATTTTTCCCCCTTAAGAACCACACTAAAGCCACTGAAAAAATCAACTAATTTTCTTGGACCTCTTGGGCTTCTTAGACATCTTCCTTTTGAACCTCTTGAGCCTATTGAGCCTCTTAAGTCTTTTGAGCCATAGGTATTTCAACTCGAAAGGTGGCCCCTCCCATTTCATTATTGTAGGCATCTATGGTTCCACCTACACTGTCGATAAACTTTTTTACAATAGCCAAGCCCAAGCCCATTCCTTCGCCTGGCTTTTTTGTTGAAAAAAAAGGATCGTACAGTTTATCCTCTGATCCATTTGGAATCCCTATACCATTGTCAAGTACCTCAAAAATTACATTTTTTCTCTGCTTTTCTAATTTAATACAGATTGTCTTACTTTGTTTTTCATTTTCATTCTGAGATTTTGTATCAATGGAATGCATTGCATTAACTAATAAATTAATGGCCACTTGCTCCAGGTGTAGAGGATTACCTCGAACAAGAAAATTTTTCCCTGCTGCTTGCATTTTTGGTTTTATTCCATGCGAAGAAAGCTGACTGGAAATTAAGGTTAAACCATTTTTAATAACGAACTCTAAATCTATTATTTTCTCTGGAGATTCTTTCGGAGAAACCCAGAAAGAGCGCATATGCTGAATGATTTCATCAATTCGGCTTGCTCCTGTAGAGATCTTGCTTATTTTATTTACAAAAAGCTCAGGTAGCACTCCCTGATTTCTCTTCTCCCAAAAAAGAACACTATCGGCGGTAACTTTTATGGCATTCAAAGGTTGATTGATCTCATGAGTGATCCCTGCTGCCATCACTCCAATCGAGGCTAATCGCGAGGTTTTTTCTACAACCTGAATCATTTCGGCCTGCTTTTTCTCAGCCTGCAAACGCGCTTGTAATTGTAAATCTCGCCCCCAAGCACTGGCAATCATATCAGCAATTGTCTTAAAAAGCTCAATAGAGTGATCACTCCAACAATGCTCGAAAGATTGAGAAAAGCAAATTAGACCTTTCACCTCTTTCCCTACCTTCACGGGAACAGCACACATAGACTGCATATTTTCACGGAACTCTGGTTTGATTTCTTTTTCTAATTCCTTAGTCGAAGAAAGGACTATAATTTTTCTCTCTTTCATCGTGCGAACAACCCACTGCTCATAAAACCATCCTTCCAAATCTTCAGAGGAAGAATACAAACTCCTTTTTGAAGAGAAAAAACTGTAAAGATGAACCTCTGTTATCTCCAAAGTATTGGCAATTAACTTAAGCAAATCGTGTGCCACACATGGGAAGTCAATTGTAGAGTTCAAGAGAGAAGCTAAGCGTCCAACTAACTTCTCATGTTTCAATGTTAATTGAAGTTCTTGGTTAGATTCTTCTAACTGCAAGGTTCTTTCTCTAACTCTAATTTCAAGATTCTTTTTAGCAAGACTAAGCTCCTCTTCTTTCTTAATGATTTCACTAATATCATGGATAATCGCCGTAAAAATTTTTTTTCCTTCCACTTCTATTTTTGATATAGCAGCCCGGGCAGGAAACTCTTCTCGATTACGCCGAAGACCATAAATATTATTTCGCTTATTCATTGGTTGAGAAATAGCCGATGCAAAAGAAAATTCTTCTAAATGAACCTGATGAGTTTTTTGATATCTCTGAGGAATAAGCACATCTATAGTCTGACCAATAATTTCCTCTCGTTTATATCCAAACATCTGTTCCGCTCCTCGATTAAATCTTAGAATTTGGAACCGATCATCCAATAGCACAATTCCCGCTTCTTCTATCTCTAAAAGACTCTTAAAGCAATGATGTTCATAACTCAAACCTAAAGGATTTTCATCTAAACTCAAAAGTGGATCAACTTCTGTTTTTTTACGGGAGTTTTTCATCTTAAAATTCTTCCCTTTCTGTTCAGAAACAAACATGTGGTCAAAAATGACCGCTCAATATCGCGCAACAGGTCATTTTCGCACACCCCATACCTCAATAACAAACAAATTCCTAAACTTTTTTACAATTAGTACTTACAGCATTTCTTTTTTTTTCTAATGACTTGGCACATTTATTGCCTTCTTTATAAAAAGAAAGCTTAAGAGAAGACAAAAAAAAGTCAAGGAAAAGGAGAAGGATATGCCTACAAAATCTGGAAAAAAAATGATTGGTAAAAGTTCCTGTATGCAGCAACTCCACTATTTATTGAAACGAGTGGCTATTAGTGATGAAGATTGTCTCTTATTGGGCAAAACTGGAACAGGTAAAGAACTCGCTGCTCATGCTATTCACTCGGAGAGTCTCCGTAGCAAATCTCCTTTCGTTGCAGTAAACTGTTCCGCTTTATCAGAAAACCTTTTAGAAAGTGAGCTTTTTGGCCATACACGAGGAGCTTTCACGGGAGCAGTAAAAGACAAGGTCGGACGTTTTGAACTAGCGCACAAAGGAACCATTTTTTTAGATGAAATCGGTGAAGTTTCTCCTCGCATTCAAGTAAAACTCTTACGAGTTCTTCAGGAGAGACAGATTGAAAGAGTCGGAGAAGCTCGACTTCGAGATATCGATGTACGAATTGTTGCAGCAACAAATCGAAATCTATACAAAATGGTTCAGGAAGGGAAATTTCGAGAAGATCTCTATTATAGATTGAAAGTTTTCTCTATTACTCTCCCTTCCTTGGTAGAGAGAAGACAAGATATTCCTATCTTAGTGGAGCATTTTTTAAATAAATACCAAAAAGCAAATCAAAAGAAAATGAAAATTTCATCAACTGCTTTAAAGGTACTATTAGAGCATAATTGGCCAGGAAATGTCCGAGAGTTGGAGAATGCAATTAGATATGCTTTGGTTCTATGCCAAGATCAGACCATTCTTTCTCGCGATTTACCCGTAGAGATTTTAGAGCCACCAAAACCAGAGATACCCTCGTTTTGTCTAAAACCAAAGTTACGCTCCAAAGAATCTCTCATTTGGGCTCTCCAGCAAACAGGAGGAAATCGAAAAGAAGCCGCTCAGCTTTTAGGAATTTCTAGGGTTACTCTGTGGAAGAGAATGAAGCACTATGATCTTCTTTCTAGAAAAAAGAGTAGTACTTTTCGTCCAGAAAAAGAAGTAGCTTCTCTTGTACGTGAAACCGTTGCTTAAGTTGTAGTTGTGAGAGGAAGGCGAAAAGGGGGAGTACGTGGTTTATCTAAAACCATTCTAAGCACTGTTTTTCCAGGGAGGGCTTTGGCTCCTGCCGCTCTGGGGCTATGTTCTTGAGAAAAATATCAAAAATATCAAAAATATCAAGAGCCAATCACATCCCCTGTGTTGAAATAAGGATTTAGGTATTGGGATGTGACCTTCGAGAAAAACTATCCCCTTCGAGGATAGTTTTCAAAAACTTGATTCTTATTTCAAGGTTTCAGTCGGCTTCTTTCCGGAGAAAACATATTTCCCCTAAGTCTTCACTAAAACCTAGTTTTTTATAAAATGGTATATGTTTAGGCAGGCAATATAGCTCAAAATGTTCAACTTCTTTGAGCTTAGGATGATGGAAGATTCTTTTCATCAAGGAAAGCCCTAAACTTTTCCGACGATAGGGTTCCCGAACAATCACGTCTAGGACTAGTGCTTTGTAAACATAGTCGCTTAAAACGCGAGCAAAAGCAATGAGTTGATGAGTTTCAGGGTGACAAAAGGCGACAAAAACATTGCTAAATTCTAACATTCGTTTAATATCGTTGCGTTTTCGTCCTTTTGTCCACCATTCTTCTTGGTACATCAAGTACAAATCTTCTACTTGTTCTTCTGAAAGAGTCTCGACAACCTCAAAGGAGATATCGTCCTCTTGTGTTTTTGTTTTTAGTAGATTGCGGGAATAGTTAGTTTCTATCATTTTCATAACCTCAACTACTCATTTTTTGTGGAATGGCTAATTTCTCAAATATTTCAAAGATATTTCCATTAATGTAGTCATTTTCAACCAAACTCATTAAATAATAGCCTTCATAAATTTCACTAATTAATTTATGAGAAAGAGAATCTTCTTGGTATAAACTAGCCCACTCATCTAACCAAAGTTGAAAAGCTTCATCTTTCCAAGTCATAAAGCTGTGAGAATCAACCACTGTTGGCTGAGAAATTTCCCTCCCTGGGAAAACTCCCCAAGTCACAGCATTTACATACCTATCTCCTCCATTTGAGTAGGTTTTTCCTTCGACATTTACCGCGTGGTAAGTCAAAGAAGAAAACTGATCTATACAGCCCAGTAAATGACGTAAATTTTCTTCCGAAACAAAAAATTCGATGTAGGCCTTCTGGTAAATGTAACCACCTGGCATACCCCAGCCCACTTTTGGATCAGAGGAAGGGACTGCATTGACTTGAGGCTGACTATTAATAGTCAAAAAACCCCGCCGATTGATATCTATAAGCTCTTCCATAATGGAGAGAGTTTCTTTTTGAATAGGAGTTTCACACCACGGCAAACGAACAATTTTCCCCTCACAAAAACGAACAAAGGCCGCTGCGATATCATCGACAGAGCTAGGGTTTTCTCCCCACATTTCTTGGCGATTTTCTTTTTTGGCCCGGGCTTCCAATCCATGATGAACCACGTAATAATCTTTTAAATCACCAAAAGCTGGACTATGAGAGTCACCCCAGCGTCCATTGGGAAAATCATCCCAATCCATAGTTCTGGCAATGTAACTCTTGGGTCGATTACTCCAAAAAATCGGCCGAACATCTTCTTGAGATCGGCTAGGAAGGGTAGAAGGGCGCCAAGGTAAAGCTCGACGAGACTGTGACGCGGAGACTAGTCTAAGTTCTTCGATAATTCGAGTGGTTGATTTTTCTAAATTTAAGGTATAGAAATGAACTCCTGGGGCTCCATTGTCTAACAATTTTTGGCTCATTTCCAAGCAAAGTTGAACTCCATATTCTTTTATGGCTGCATCATCACTTTGAATCGGCTCAAGTGTATCTATAATTTCCTGGGGAACTTTTGTTTGACAAAACCCTGTCATTCTTTTAAAACCGCTATACGTTTGAATAGGCATTAAACCAGGAATTATTGGGCACTGAATATCAGCTTCTCGGCATCTTTGGAAAAAAGAAATGTATTCATTTACATCGAAAAAAAGTTGAGTAATAATAAAGTCTGCTCCTACATCAACTTTTTCTTTCAAATACTTAATATCTGTGGCCTTATCTTGAGATTCAAGATGTCCCTCTGGATAGCCTGCTACCCCAATCCCAAAATAATCCCCATATTCATCTCGAATAAACTTAACTAGGTCAGAAGCGTAGGAAAACCCCCCATCACATTTTTCCCAATTCTTAGCCCCGATAGGAGGATCTCCACGCAAAGCTAAAATATTTGTAATGCCCGTATCTTTCACTTTTTCCAATGTTTCTGATAACTTTGCCTTGGACATATTAGTACAAGTTAAGTGCATCATTACTTCTAAACCATAATATTTTTGAACAGCACCACTAATTTCAACAGAAAGCTTACTTGTCTTTCCTCCTGCCCCCCAAGTCACATCAACAAAAGCAGGCTCTAAGGCCGCCATTCTCTCAACGCGATTGTATAAATTGAGCACCCCTTCTTTGGTTTTGGGTGTGAAATACTCAAAAGAAAAAAAAGTCTTTTTACTCTGAATAGCGTGGTTAATTTTATCGATGATCTTCATTATATAGCTCCAAATAGCAGGAAGACTATGCCACAAGATAAAAACATTTTAGATGTTAGACCTTGCGAGTCTCTTTCTTCTTTTCTTCTGTAGAGTCTTCTGTAGAGTCTTCCGGCTCTACTTCTTCTTTTTTGTCTTTGTCTTTATCTAGTCTAAAAATAAGAGTATTCGCCGAGGTTGATAGAGGAGAAATAACTAGTTTTTGTTCAGCCCCTGCTCCCAAAATGACACTGACAATTTTCTCCGAAGAATGTTCTTTTAACCATTCAACTTCATACTCAAAGAATCGATCTCCCCCATATTTTTGGTCCAGAATAGAGATGGTATTATTTGCTTTGAGAGCAGATAACACACTCTCCATTTTTTCTCTCCCACCTTCATCAAAATCAATAAACTGAACAAAATATTTTCGGGGCTTAACGTAGGTCTTTTTTCTAATTTCATTCGCTACAGCTGTTGACAAACGTTCAATAGAAAGTTTACGAGCTTGTATATTTCCAATGCTAATAGCAGAAACAGGTTTTACGATTTCTTGGCTAGATCTTTCCCCACTACGTAAAATAAAGTCCCAATAAACGATTTTATTTTTCTGAGAAACTGCTTTTGACCCCATTGTCGAATACCAATATGGTATCTTTGTGATAGGCTCCCAAACCAACTCTGAACTAAGCCATACATGAATAAGTACCTGCGCTTTTTTCCTGTCATCAACAACTTGAAGATCTTGCTGGAGGTGGCTTTTCATGATATCAATCATCAATTTTCGTCCTGGGGTGTCTTTTCCCATTTGACTTTCATCAAAGACCAAAGCAACCGGTATTTTATTTTTAGCTATTATTGTTGCATCAGGAACTTTTGTGGGGGGAATAAATTTTTCAGGGGTGGTGCAACAAGGTAAGAAAAAGAAGGAGAGAAAGGCAAAAAGAGAGTATATCTTCTTCATAATATTTTGAGTAATAAGGTTAAGGGGAGATTTGTATTAGAGTTTTGGAGACAAATGTCTCACATAATTTTTGGCAATGTTTTATCAGAAATATTTTCTTATATTAATAATACAAAAAAAAATAAGCAAGTAAACAAAATTCTGATGAATATCATTTAGCTTGTTTTAATGATGACAGTACAATCAAAACAATCATCATCCTGAAAAAATGCCAAAAAAGTTACAAAATCTCCCCTTATTTGGGGTAATGTGTTTACTTGAAAACACATAATAGGAAGGCTAGGATGGAGAGTTTTTTGTCTTTAGAATTGCTACCCATTGCCCAAAGACTAAAGTCACTGGCAATCCCATTTAAATCAGAGTCGGGGAGACAATCTTCAGGAGCTTCCATTTCTCTCCATAGTTTTTGAGGGTAAGTTTTACCTCTAGAATCAATAAATCTTTTATCGTTTTTCATTTCCATCTCCTCAGCAAAGACCATCGGAAAATTGTATATAAAAGCCGAAAATCAAGAGGAAGAAATCAAACAAACAAAGAAAAAACTACTCAAATCAGAAAAAAATATTGTTTATGATTAGGTTTCATTCTTCTCTTTACTATTATAACGTATGTTTTTGTATTTTGTTTGGAAAACCAAAAAAGTTTTTAATTTCTTTCGAAAAATTTCTTTTCCAAGTTGACACTTTGAACTTATTGCTTTATTATTTTAATAGATTTCATTTTTAATAAACGAAAAATACATATTTTTTCAGCAGTTTTTGAGAACGAGAGAAACTCTAACTTTCAGGAGAACAAACAATGCACAAAATAATTTTACTTCTTATAATGGGGGTAGCTATAGCAACAGTAAATGCTGTTCCTTTTTCTGCCACTCAACTATTGAATGAATGGACCCAAGAAAACAACCCTCATTCTGACAGTAATACAGGAGCTTGGGGACAATCAAATGGCACTTTAATTTCTCCTGATAGCGGACTTCTCTTAAGCGACTTTGTCGTCAATGGAGATTTTACTTTTTCAGGGAGAATGCGAACAACAAGTGCTGATGATGATATTATGGGGTTCACTTTTGGCTTTCAGGATAGTGCCAACAACTATCGCTTTGCTTGGGATTCGTTTGACAACAACAGCGGGTTTGGTGATGGATTAGGAACCAATGGTGTCAGTAATGTTTCAGCAATTCCTGGAGGTGTTCACGGAATTCGTTTACTTAAAGAAGTTGCTAGCAACAATACCTTTCATTTCCAAGACCCTGGTCCTAATGGAGCTCGTCAATATGAGCGCAATGTGTCTTATGATTTTGTTGTTCAAAGACAAGGAAATAATGTGTCTTTTACATTAGATGAAGTAGGCGGAGGAAATTTAGTCAATATAAACTTTAATGATTCGACTTTCCTAAATGGACGTCTTGGCTTGTATACATCCAGTCAGCCCGCTTTGTTCGAAAATATTGATATCGAAATTGGTTCTGTTCCAGAGCCTAGTTCTATTCTTCTTTTTGGACTTGCCGCAGGCTTCTTAGCTTTGCGTAAACGAAAATAAACTCTTCGAAGCAAGCTCAGCCACTCTGAGCTTGCTCTCTACTCTTAAAATTTAGGCCATTTACCTTGGCTTTTTAAAATAAACTCTGCCAAATCTCGAACACACCCTCTTCCTCCTCGCTTTTGAGAACAAAAATGGGCTAATACCTTTACTTCCTCAACAGCATCCTTAGGACAGGCGGCCAAACCAACCTTCTTTAAAACTGGAATATCCGGTAAATCGTCTCCCATATAGCATACCTGATAATCTTCTAACTCGTATTCTTTGAGAATTTTTTCATATACATTAATTTTATCTTTAACACCTTGGTAGACAATTTCAACATTCAAATCTGTCAGGCGATGAGAGAGAGCAGCAGACTTCCGGCCTGTAATAATCCCCACCCGAATTTCATTCTCCATGAGCATTTTTATAGCAAGTCCATCTCGCACAGAAAAGTTTTTTATCTCCTCTCCATCCTTATCTAAAATAACACTCCCATCGGTGAGCACTCCATCTACATCGAGTAAAATTAAAGTAATCAGATCAATCATTAATCTATTCCCTTTGGCAATTTTAATTTCTTTTTCAAGTATACTTCCGGGTTTTCTTCAACGATTTTTTTCACTTGTTTTAACCACAAAGAGTCGAGCCTTCCTTCTATGGTAACTTGAGAAAACCGAACTCTAGTGTTACTATAGAAACCGACAAAGCCGCTAGTATATTTGGCTTGGTTTAAAGAGAGTTCTACTTTCTTTTTTTCAGAAGATATAGAAACAAAAACTGTTCTTTTTCGAGCAGATAACTTAAGTAAATATTTTTTATCTTGCCCTAAGTTCATCTCCGCTTGCTTTTTCCCTAATTCGTTTTCTCTAAAAGGTAGATTAGGAGCTTTTCCTTCTAGATGAACCAAGGCTACCTGATGATCTGGTACCGAGCCACGAGATATACGTTTTAAAAAATGGGCAGGATCACTTGTTTTCTCATAAATTTCTGTAGCAATCAAGGCTTTAGGGTGAAAGCCCAATAGAACTAAGTACTTCTCCAGTTGATCTAAACTATTTCCTTGCTTATAAATTGAAATCCCCTGGTTGACAATCTTTTCTTCCGGTTCCAAAAAAGCAGAAAAGATAATGTCTCCATTAACAACACCTTTCCAGTACACTTCAAAAACCTTCTTTTTCGGAGGAGCTGCAATGATTCCTTTTTCAGACCACTCTTCTTCTAAATAAGTAGTAGTAGTTCCCCAAAAATCTCCCAAACTGTTTTCAGAAAAATTTTTGTAAGATATCCGAAAATCTCCGCTCTTACTCTCGAAATAACTAAAAGGATGATTAAAGTATAAAAAAACAGCATAGTGATGCAGATAGTTTCTTTGTACTTTTTTGCGCAAAGGAAAGTAATCAGAAAGTTTTTCTTCCAACTCTTCTGTAGAAAAACGCTTCTCCATTCCGATGAACATTTCCCAAGCTAGTTTTAACTTGCCTTCTGACAACAATTTTTTTACCTGACCCCAAGAAAGCTGGATATCTCTCGAATCTAGATTTTTTTGCACTATCTTTTCGTAGTGAAAAGAATCTTCCTCGTCTAAAAAAGGAAGATATTTTTTAGCTTCCTTCCATTTACCTTCACGTATGTGGTAAACACAAAGAGTCCAGTCACGATGAGGAGAATTTCCCTGGCTCCATCTAGATAGATCTTCGGAAGTCAATTCCTTATCTGCTAGATAGTTTAGAACATTTTTTGGATACAAAAAATGCTCTAAGCTATCTAACACTCTTAAGCGACTCTTTTCTCTTTCCACAAAATCACGGAAGTCACCATACTCTTCATACTTTTTTATGGTTGCCGTTAATCGAGGAGTGTCTTTATCCCAAAGAGCTTGATCCATCTCTTCTCGAAAAGCCTCGCCATACTTATCTTTAGCCTGCTGTCTAACTTTTTTATACATTCCATCTACTTCATTGTAGAAATTTTGAACTTCTTCTTTTTCCGTTTCTAAAATGTAAGACAAAACATTATCCAAAAGATGGAGGGCTTCTCGGTAGGCTCCTTTTTTCTTCAAAAGAAAAGCCTTCTTTTTGTCCTTTTTGTATGCAGAGATTATCTTTGCTTCGAGCTCTTCTCTTTCTTTTTGCAGTCTCTTAGCCTGGGAAGTCCAAAATAAACCTTCTGGAAAGTCAGAAAGAACATCGCAGCCTTGTCTCAAGAAGTAAGGATTTTGATTGCTTTTCCATTTTTCTAAATAACTCTGCAAAGTTTCTCTTCTCTCCCGATATTCTTTCTCTGCATGGTCTTGACATACGTTTTTAAAATTTATAAAAGAGATTGCAATTTTGCTTTGAATGGGATGATTTTTATATCTTTGAAGGAGAGATTTGTAATCTTCTTGAAGTTGAGAAACTTTCTCTCTGCTCAGAAAATCATAAACTCGATTCTCTAGAGATTCTAGTTCTCTTCTGGCTAAACTCATCGTTTCTTCTTCTTGAGAAACAAACTCCGAGTTGTTATGAGTAGATTTTTTCTCAGGAGACGACAGGTAATAGTTTTTCCAATACCAAAAAGAAGCCACTGCGGCTGCTCCGGCAAAAAGAAAAACAAAGAGAATTAATAGTAAATAAACAAACCAAGAGTACGTTTTTTGAGTAGGAACAGAAACAACAGTATTGCGCCTTGTAGCAGTTGTAAGCTCGGGCATTTTTGTTTCAAAACGAAAGTTTTCTTGGGTTTTAGAAAGGGTAGAGTTAGCTATTTCGACAGGATCTAATCGAGGGAGGGTCGTGACAAAACCGTCAAAAATATCCTCTTCTTTCTTACGCTTTTTCCTTTCCTCTTTCTTCTTTTCCTTAATTTTCTCAATCTCAAGGTGCTTTAAAAAGCGAGAAGTATCTTTTATAAAGCTACTATATGTCTGATATCTTTGCTCTGGGTTCTTAGCCAAACATTTTCCAATAATATGGCAAACAACATCAGGAATATCTTTTCTTAGTTGTTGAGGATGGATAGGAGGTTCTGAAAGGTGTGCTTTTTTTATCTCAGGAAGAGTGGTGTACTTGAAGGGTAAAGCCCCTGTTACCATATGAAATAAGGCTATTCCCAAAGAGTACATATCAGATCTCAAATCCACAGTTTTAGAACTTATAAAAACCTCTGGACTCATGTAGTAAGCCTGTAAAAGCTTATCTTGGCAAAGTGACTTAGTCTGTTTATTCAAGCGCAAGTTCGCTAGTTTCGCAACATTATCACTACTAATAATAATATTTTCGGGATGAATATCTCGCTGTTTAAAACCCTTTTCATAGACATACTCTAAAGCAGAGGCTATTTGCTGAGATATCTCTAAACTTTGATAGACACTTAAAGTCCCCTGAGCCTTCATTCTTTCAAACAAAGAGTCTCCCTTGATGTACTCCAAAACGAAATAGTATATCCCCTTAGGAGTATTCCCTGCATCAATCCCTCCAATAATATTAGCGTGCTTCAATTTAGCTATAGCCAATGATTCATGAACGAATTTTTTCAAGACATCTTTGTTTTCTGTTAGTCTTTTGTTGAGAGTACGAATCATCACTTCGCGATCCAAGGACAATTGGACTCCTCGAAAAACTCTCTCCGACTTTAAACCCGCTATTTTGATCTCTTGTGAAACTTTGTATCCATCAATCTGAGGATAATTTCGAGCTTTCTTTTGTAGATCCTTATCCGCAACCATAAAATCTCCTCGTATTAGATCTATCTATTTTATGGAAACAGGTTTGTTTTATCAAGAGAAAAGCCTTTTCAAAGAAAGTGGGGAATCAAAAGTTTTTGGGCCTTTTTAGTTTAGAAATTTTGATTTCTGACAAGAAGCGACGAAGCGCATAGTCCTTTTCTGTAATTGAGGAGTGACGAAGTCAGAGATCAAAAGAGCAAACTAAAAAGATCCAAAAACTTTTGTTTTCTCACTAATGACCTAAAAAAGAAACACAAGAGTGTCCCCTCTTGAGGAGAGTGTTGTAGGTTTTTTTTGACACATAAACTCTTCTTTGTCCAGAAATCTTTCTCTCAAGAGAAAGATATAATACCATAAACACAAATAAAGAAATAACTTACAGGAAAAATAAAACAAAAAAAATATTAATAAAAGATGAATGGCACAGCTCTTGCTAATTACACCAAGCAGAGAAATACCATAACAATACAAGTTTCTACTTTCTTTTTTCACCATAAGGGAGCTTAGCTATGATAATTGAAGATCCTACATTAAAAGCATATTTCAAAGAGATCAAAAGATATCCTATTTTGACTGCAAAAAAAGAACGTGAAATTATCAAAAGATGTAAGAAAAATGAGCCAGAAGCAAGACAAGAGCTTATAAAGTGCAATCTACGCCTGGTTGTCAGTATTGCCAAAAAATACACCAACTGTGGAATTGCTTTAGCTGACTTAATAGAAGAAGGTAATATTGGTTTACTTCAAGCAGTAGAACGTTTCCGTCCAGAAAAAGGATGTCGTTTTTCAACTTATGCTACTTTTTGGATTAAACACGCTATTTGCCGTGGAATTACAGAAAAAAACCAACTTATAAAAATTCCAGCTTACATGAAGAAAATTATATCTCAATGTAAAGAATATGCTGCTACCATATCTAAGACTTCAGGAAAAGATGCGTCTTTAGAAGAACTAGTAGAATTCGCTCATAGAGAGGGAGTAAAAAAGAAAATAGTCAACGAGGCCCTTATCACAACTCGTGCTTTAGAAGGTATCCAAAGCCTCCAGTCTATCAATGCAAAACAAGCGTGGGTAGAAGACTTAAGACAAAAAAACACTTACAAAAAGATTTTTGAGCAAAGTGAATATGAATGGGTCTTATCTACTCTTGAAAGCTTAGGTAAAAAACGCACTCAAGTTATAAAACTACGCTATGGACTAGATGGACAAACTCCTATGACACTAAAAGAAATTGCTCAAGTTTTGAACCTGACAAAAGAGAGAATTCGACAAATTGAGAAAGAAACTCTTCAAATGTTGCGTAAATCTTTAGAAAAAAACTTTAAGTAAGCTAGCTCTACTTCAAAACATAGAGAAACGATAAGTTTCTGGAGGAGAAGAGAATCCTTTTCGACAAATTTTCTTGCACCTAAGAAGCGTAGGTTGTATATTTTTCTCTGAATAAAGATAATAATCAAAGAGAATAAATGGACTGTCATCATGTTCACAACACAAAAGTATTTTGTCGAGTATTTTCCGAAAGTAGAGATATGAATATGCGAGTTTTATGGATTGTAATTTGTTTACTTTTATTTGTGATATCTTGTGGAGAAGATCCAGGAACTTCTAACAGTTCTCAAAAAACTCTCCCACAACAAGTAAATCACATTCAAAACCAAAAGATGGAAGAAAATTCTTCGAGCCAAAAGGCTAAAAAAGAAACCAAAGAAACTATCGAGAAGAATACTTCCCTCAAAAAAACGGAAGCCCTCACGAAGAAAACTTCTGAGAAAATCTCTGAGAAAATCTCTGAGAAAACTCAGGAGAAAACTTCTGAGAAAACCTCTGAGCCAGTTACCGAAGAAGTAAACGCTGAAAACTACAAAACAGAGCAAGGTAAGTCTATTGATAACTTATCATTAACTCGCCCTTTAAGACTACAGTTTATTTATGATACTCCGGCGCATACTCCTGCTACCCCCAAGGTAACTCTGTACCAAAAAGATCAAAGTATGGAATGGAGACAACCTCTCCGCTTAGGAGACTACACTTTGGTAGTAGAGCAGGAAGGTTATGAGGCTTGGACAAATGATTTTATATTGGAAACAGGAAAACAAGACTTTGTTCTCGAAGTGTTACTGGAAGCAAGCTCACGTAAACTCGTTTTCTCTATCTGGGAAAAATCTCCAGACAAAACCATCACTCCCGATGAAATTTTAATCAACGGAAAAGTTTATCGAGAAAACCAACTTATCACTCCAGGAGAACATGTTTTCCAAGTTTTTAAAACAGGTTACCTTCCACAAGAAGAGAAAGTTACAGTGTTAGCGTCGAGAGCCCCTTTTGTTTTTTCAAGGCAAACCCAGGCCTTGCCGCGATTAGTTACTATTTCTTTTGTAAAAGAAAACGGAATTTCTGTTTCTCCTTCAGGTGTCAAATGGAACAACTATCATTGGGATAACAAACAAGTTTTGGAAATTACTCCAGGTGAATATACTTTAGAAGTAGATAATGCCCAATATGAAAAATTAAAGCAGACTATCTTAGTGCAGCCAGGGGAAGGAGTAAAAGAAGTTGAAGTCACTTTACAAAGCAAAACTAGCCCCAAATGCCTAGTTTCCTTAAAGGCAATGAGTCCCTTTCCCGGTCCAGGCACTTATCAAGTATCTCCTGAGCTTGTAACTTTAAACAAAACTAGTTTAAAAGCAGAGCATCCTTTCGCTTCTGGAACCTATGAGCTCATAGTTGAAATTCCAGGATATCCTCGCATCCAAGAAAATGTCAAAGTACCTTTGGGAAAATCTCATCTTATTATTGAGAAAACAATTATACCTTCTCCTCGGCAAGTTATATTTGAGATTATCTCCCAAGGAAAACAAGTAGAGCCAGAAAAGATTTTGGTAAATGGAAAAAAATTTACCGGCACTCTGATTCCAGGAAAACATTTTCTAAGGATAGAAAAACCAGGCTATACCAAGATTTCAGAAGAAATATTTGTTGACTTAGACATAAATAAGAAACCCTTTAGCCTTACCCGACAAATGCAAGTCCTTCCGGTAGAGATCAATTTTGTTTTCCAAGACACTCAAGGACAAGCAGTATCACCTGAAGCTATAAAGTGGGAGAACCAAAGTTGGGACAAAACCCCTCTCCATGTTTTGCCAGGTCAATATTCCATAGAGATAAAACATAGTGGCTACGAAGATTTCCAGCAAGAAATAAAGGTTCAACCAGGAGAAGAAACTCAGAATATTAAGATCCAACTTCAGAAAAAACAAGTCGAAGAAAAAACTATAGACCAAACCATACGAGAAATCGAACTATTAGTGGTAAGTGATAGTAAGCCAGAGGTGTTCATTCAGCCAGCTATAATGACACTAAATGACCAATCATACACTCCTGGTATATCTAAAGAAGTAGGAGAATACGCTCTTGTCGTATGGGAAAGTGGTCATGCGATGTACACTCATCAACTGGTTATCGAACCTAGTAAAGACAAATTCACTTTTACTGCCACACTGCAAAGTCCCCCCCGCAAAGTAAATGTTACTTTTGACTATGATATTCCACCAGCACCTGATTATCCTACGTGTGAGGTAAAGATTTCTTCTACAAAAACCGAGGAAGCTCAAACTCTCCACGATGGAATTATGATTAAACCCGCAGAGTACATAATTGAGGCCACTCAAGTAGGATATGAGTACACTGGGAACAAAGTAATTTTTATTGCCCCTCAATCCGACCCTTTTGAACTCAAAATCCCAATGAGAATCAAAAAAGCAAAAGCAAAGACCAATTCATCCTCTACTCCTTCAGAATCAAGTAAAAACATAGAGTTGACTCCAGAAAAAACAACAAAGGCTTCTTCTAAAATAGACAAGTGCGTTCTCGTTATTGTGGCCGTCGATCCAAAAACAAAAGAAAAAATTAAGCCAACACAGCTACTAGTAGACGGAAAACCTTACTTAGATGAATGGATTCCTATTGGTACGTCTGTGCAACTAGAAGTACTATTTAAAAACTACGCCAGTTACCGAGAAAGCATAGTCGTAAAAAGTCTCGAAGAAGTCCATGAAATTTATGTCCCACTATCTCCTTTGAAGGTAATGGTTTTTACTAGCAGCAGCAGTGACACCCCACTCGATGAAATATTCTACCCATACTCCTTTGAGTTAGATGGAAAAGTAATTGAAGATCATTTAATTAAAAAAGAAAGCAAAGAAAATCTATTTTATTACACTCTTTGGGTCCCAGAAACTGCAAAAGAAATTCTAATCTATTCAGGATACCGATTTAATGATAAAGACTTAATTCGCAACCATCAAAACATCGGATATTTATCTCAAATAGATGCCTATCGCTTAACAACTCATCTAGATAAAGTAAGAGAGAAGCTAGGAAATGCAAAAGCTTTGTCGACAATAGAGAGTTTACTAGGACGTTATTTGATAAAGTGGCGAGGAAGTTGGGATTCAGACAAAAAAATTCATCTTCTCAATTATCTTTTTCAGTGGGAAGTAAAAGAAATGGATCTTCTTCCAAGAAAAGATCGTATATTAAACAAGATAGAAGTTTTAGGTGAATAGAAGTATACAAGAAACTGAAGCTTAAAACTACTTGACAATATTATATATAGTTGCTAACCTTTAAAGTGAAAATACAATTACTAAACAAGGCTAGGAAGTTACCCTCAATACAATAAGGGTCTTGTAAGATTTTCATTCCCCCATGAAGTGGCTTTACATAGAGATGGATGAACCAGGTTATGAGAAAGGAAATTTTCATGCAGGAAAACCGGGCTCCTGTAGAATCAAAACACGGACAGCAAGTGAGACAACTAATAGAGAAACTACAACTCACTCTCCGCGAAAGGCTCCTAGAAGAACTTTGGGAAGACCGAGAGTCATTGGAAGATGCCATATTGCATCCTGACTCATATTCATATAAATTCCAAACGTATAAAGAACAGTATTTAGATAAACTGTCTGACCTACAACGCATTTGGAATGAACTTGTAACTTTAGAAAAGACCCGATACCGCAACAAGTAAGAAATCTTTCTTTTTGCAATAGAGTATCATTTTGAAATCAGCCAGGCTACTTGGTACCCGTATAAGGTTTCCTAGTCTGGCTGATTTTATTTAGATTTTATTAAAGTGAGATTCCTTAGCTCATAACATTGTGACGATAAAACTCTAAATCTTCACCTTGAAAAACCTTCCTTTTGAATGCACAATATAACTACAGAACTTAACTACAGAACTATTTTTGGCTAGCCTCATAGATAGCCTCTTTTCCCTATTGCCAAAAACAAGGAGACACTTTCATGTTGCTAAAGAAGTTATCTCTTTTGAGTTTGCTCATACTTACACTTTTGTTCTCTGGACAACTGGCTGCCCAGGCCCAAAAAGAAATTCTCTCCAAAGGCCAAGAGTACTTAAATACTGGAGACTATGAACTTGCTCAAAAATACTTAGAAAAGGCCGCCAACAACTATGCCTCTCCTCAGAACCTAGAAGCGCTAGTCAACCTTTATTCTCTAACTGGAAACTATAAAAAAGCTCTCGAAAATGCTTTGTACTTAAGCAAAACAGAGCAAGCAACTCTTGGTTTTACCATGGCAGGAGAAATTGCCATGCACTTGGGCGAGTACAAAAACGCTCAAGACTATTTCATGGCAGCTCGCATATACGACCCCAATAACATTAGAGCAAACGTAAACTTAGGTTTACTGCTAAGAACCCTCGGAATAAAAGATAAGTACATCCGCCTTTTTAGTGATGTCTTTGACAACTATGATCCCGAGCTAGTTTATTCAGCACAAGACCTAACCTATATTGCTATTGCTTGTCGCTACTATGCTATGGAAAGTGATGAAGTCGATCGAAGCGACACTTTAAGTACTCTAGTCCAAGAAATTCTTCCTGAAGCCATTAGCCTAAATAAATATAACTTTCGTGCTCATATTGAAATGGCCGATATTTTCCTCCAAGCTTATGATGATGTAGAAGCAAAAGTGATAATTCATGAGGCTCTTAAGTTAAATGCCAAGCATCCTGGTCTCCTCCTCATGAAAGCTAAAATTCAAGCTCAGCAGTATGCTTCTCGTCCCAAAGCTATTCCTACAGTGGAATACATAGCAGAAATCAATTCACAGCTACCGGGAGCTTGGGCCATTGCCGCAGAGCTCTATTTAGCCGACGAAGAGTACGGTAAGGCCTTAATTCATATAAAAAAAGCTCTCGAAATCAATCCTTTACATTTAGAAACTCTATCTCTCCAAGCAGCCTATCACTATTTGCTCAGAGAAGATGATAAATATGAAAAGCTATGTCAAAAAATTCTAAAGATTAATCCTATTTATGGCGAACTCTATCATATTGTTTCCGCTACTATATCTTACAAAAGACAGTTCCAAGATGGCGTCGCTTTATGCCGTAAAGCCATCGAGTTAGATCCTTTCCTCTGGAATGCTTACATCGAACTAGGAACAAACCTTATGAGGGTGGGAAATCAAAAGGAAGCGGAAGAACAATTTCTCATTGTCCAAGAAAAATATAATTTTCATACCCAAACCCACAACATGCTTATGCTTCTAGATAAGTACAAAAACTTTGAGGAATTTCGCACCAAACATTTCATCATCCGTCTCCATAAATCAGAAGCTGAGCTTATGTCTCCCCTTCTAACCAATTTTTTGGAAGAAGCCTACGATGTCCTGACAAAACAATATAAATTCGAGCCCAAAACGCCCATTACTTTTGAAATGTTTCGAGATCATCAAGATTTTTCTGTCCGAACCGTCGGTCTAAGCGCTATACCAGCTAACGGGGCTTGTTTTGGCCAAGTAGTGACAGCTCACTCCGCTCAAGATCTCCCTATCGGCTCATTTAACTGGGCCTCTGTTGCTTGGCACGAATTTGCACACGTCATAACTCTGCAACTATCAGACTACCAAGTTCCAAGATGGTTCACAGAAGGTTTATCTGAGTACTCTGAAAGGCAAAGAAATCCGGGCACTGTAAGAAAGTTAGACCAAGAACTCTACTCCGCTCACACTGCTGGATTAATGAGAGGAATTGTTGATCTCAATGCAGGCTTTACTCGACCTCGCTACATGCGAGAAGTAGAAATCTGCTACTACCAAGGTGGTTTAATTTGCCTATTCTTAGATAAGACCTATGGTTTTGATAAAATTATTCAAATGCTCAAACTCTACGGGCAAGGAAAAGAAACCGAGGAAATCCTCCAAATAGTTTTTTCTCTCTCTCCAGAAAAATTTGATAAACTTTTCATGGCTTGGCTCCAAAAAAATATCTTTGACAAAATGAATGTCATGCCTTCTGTTTCTCCTGAAAAAATTGAAGAGTTCAAAGACCTCACAGAAGAAGATCCTGATGACATCGAAGCCTATATTAATCTAGCAATCGGTTACTTAAAACAGTTTCGATTAGAAGACGCAGAAATCAATGCAGGTTACATTCTTGCTCTAGATCCTGAAAATATTCGAGCATATGAAATTCTAGGACAAATTGACTATCACAGAAAAAAATATGATAGAGCTCGACGTTCCTTCGAAGAAGCCATTCGCCTGGGTTCAAAAGATTTTCATACGCGGCTCATGCTAGGCTTAATATGTTTAGGAAAGAAAGAAACTGAAAAAGCCGCTCAGTATCTCAGAGAAGCAAAAGAGATTTTTCCCAACTATGTCGGAGGAAATAACCCTTATCTTATTCTTGCTAAAATCTATGAAGCACAGAAAAAGACCGATTTAGCACGAAAAGAAAGAGAAGCTTTTCTAGCTCTAGATGCCAATAACTATAAGCTAAGAATAAAGTTAGCGAATGAATACGCAAAAGAAAAAAACTACGAAAAAGTGGCTCAGCTTTTAAAAGAGGCCCAAGATATTTTTCCTTTTGATTTTAAAATGCAAGCTCTAAGAGCAAAAGCCTTAGAAAAAATAAGACGCAAGAAAGAAGCTATTCAAGCTTATCACGCAGTTGTCGCTCTCAAACCAAAGAAAGATATTCACGTGTACTACACAAAGCTAGCTCAACTTTACCTGGAGACAAGCAATGAACAACAAGCAAAATTTTATGCTGCTCAGGCTCTCCAAATAAAACCAGGCTATCGGCCAGCTAATAAAATTTTTCAGAAAATAAAATAAATATCAAAAGATTGACAAGCCTATATTTATATAGTAGAATTGGCAGTTTTCCGATTAATTTTAAAATTATTTAAGAAATTTTTTTGCTTTTGTTCAATCATGTTGTGTATATTTTATTAAGAAACAAAAGCTTACTTTTACTAAGGCTGGCATTGTGGCCCAACATTTCACCGAAGATATTATAGAGAGAATACGTGATGCAGCTGATATAATTGCTGTCATTAGCGAACATTTACCACTGAAGAAGCTAGGAGAAAACTTTAAAGCTCTTTGCCCCTTCCATATGGAAAAAACTCCTTCTTTTACGGTAAATTCAGAAAAACAATTATTCAAATGTTTTGGGTGTGGCAAGGGAGGCAATGTTTTCCATTTTTTAATGGAAATGGAAAATCTTACTTTTCCGGAAGCAGTAGAAACTTTAGCCAATCAATATAATGTTGCTTTGCCTGAGTATTCAAGACCGGAAGAAGAGAAGGTCAGAGGAGTTCTTGAGGCTCTTAATTGGAGCACTCAATTTTTTCAAAAATACTTGGCTTCTAGTGCTGGAGAAAGCACTAGGAACTACCTAAGTTCACGAAACATATCAAATGAAACAAAAGATATTTTTTCCCTAGGTTATGCTCCCTCTGGCTGGAATACTTTTTTAAATGAAGCAGTCAAGGAAGGGTTTTCGGAAAAAACCTTAGTTGATGCAGGACTAGTTTCTGAAAAAAATGGAAAGCTATACGATAAATTTCGTAATCGATTAATGTTTCCGATCCGAAACCACAGGGGTAAGGTTGTTGCCTTTGGAGGCAGAGTTTTATCCAAAGAAGATCAACCGAAATATCTTAACTCCCCTGAAACTAGTGTGTTTTCAAAAAAACACATCCTCTATGGCTTTGAAAGTGCTCGCTCCCACATAAATGAAGATCGCCCTCTCCTGGTAATGGAAGGCTATACCGATGTTTTAATGGCTCACCAATATGGGTTTTGCCAAGCGGTCGCCACTTTAGGAACAGCTTTAGGAAAAGAGCATACTTCCTTAATAAGAAGATACACAAATTCGGTTGTTTTAATTTTTGATGGGGACGAAGCTGGTTTAAAAGCAGCTTCTCGCTCAATTAGCTTCTTTTTAAATCAAGGAATCATTGTTAAAATAGCCATTATTCCTGATTCATCAGACCCTTACGATTTTTTACTCGAAAAAGGAAAAGACGCTTTTCAATCTTTGGTAGAAAAAGCAGAAGATTTTTTTGATTTCCGTATCCGACAGCTAAATAAAAAATATAATTTGTCTGATGTTAGTTCTCAGCGCCAAGCTGTAGAGGAACTCAAAAAAAGTATCTCAGAAATTCCTGATGAAATCACAAGACGGCTTTTTGTTAAAAAAATATCAACACATTTCCAGCTTCCGGCAGAAATATTAGCAAAAGACTTAAAATATCAACAAAAAACAAAACGACCAGAACAAAACAAAGCTTGGGAAATTTCCAAAGAAAAAAGATGCCGAAATGAAGAAAAATTTATCCTTTCGGTAGCCCTAAATGACCCAAAAAGAGCAGAGGAGATATTTACACGCTATGCCCCTAGCAGTTTTTGTGATGCTCAACTAGCTCATCTAGCCCATTTAATTTTGCAGCGTATTCAAAATAAAGATTCTTTAAACATAGCGAATATGACTTCCAGCTTAGAAAGTAACTTAGCCCAAGAATTAGTTTCTATTGCTTGCGATGATTCTATTAGCGAAGGAATGGATGAAGAAAAAAAAGAAGAAAATTTACGCTTTATATTTAAAGGGGTTGAGAGAAGAAAATATAAAAACAAGCTGCTCGAAATCAGAAAGAGGGGGCCAGCAACAACGCCAGGCCAAGCGCTTAAAGAGGCCCGAGATGCTTATTGGGATTGGGAACAGGGTAAAAAGCAACAAAAAATGTAGAACCTATTTCAACAAAGAAGGGTTTTAATCAAGTAGAGATTTCTAATGGAATCAAGAAATCTCAAAAATGCTTTAAAAAGCATTTTTCTAATGCGTCAAACTAAACTTTGGTGAGCACAAGATAAAGTGACTCACTTGTTCATGTCTAGTAAAAAAAGGAGTGGGCATATTTTGTCTCTTACAGATTTGACTATAAAAAAGCCTGTCTTGAGGCAGGGGATATGTCAGAAAACTATGGAAAAGCTGGATGTAGAACTTAAAGTAGCTTTGGAAACAGGAAAGCAAAAAGGTTTTCTCACCTATGAAGAGTTCAATGAACTTCTTCCAGACGAAGATCCTGAAAAGCTAGACAATATCTTGATGACTCTAGACGAACATGGAATTGAGCTAATCGATGAGGACCCTCAAAACAACCATATCGGACAACCCAGAGAAGCAGAGGATCTGCTTGATGAGGAATTTGCCGAAGATCTCAACGAGCGTATAGATGATCCTGTCAGAATGTACCTTACTCAAATGGGAGAAATCCCCCTTCTATCAAGAGAAGACGAAATCAAATTAGCGAAAAAAATAGAACTAACTCGCAAAAGATTTCGCAAAAAAGTTCTCGAATCTGAAGTATCCTTGGAAGTCGCCTTGAAAACTTTGATTGATGTGCAAAACGGAGAGCTTGCCTTTGATCGAACATTAAGAGGTAACAGTGCACTAGATATTAAAAAATCAGAAATGGAGATTCGGCTCAATGAAAGTATCGAGCTTTTAGAAGAAGTCCTCGGCTCCAACAAAATAGAATTCGAAGAGTATTTGAAAACCAAAGTGGGACACGACAATCGAGCGATCTTAGCGAAAAAAATTCGAGGCCGTCGCAAAAGCGGAGTTCTTCTTCTGGAAGAACTCGGTTTACAGACTAAGAAAATTCGACCGATGATGCAAGAATTGCAAAAATTGTCCCGAAAGGTACAAAACTGTTTACGAGAGTTAGATGAAATAAGAGATAAGTCTTCTAAAACCTCTCGCATCAAAAAACTAGAAAAAGAACTACATGAGCTACTTCTCAAAACCAGAGAAAGTCCAGAGAAGCTAAAACGTCGGGTAGAGCAAATCGAAAAGCGGTACGAAGAGTATGAAGGAGCCAAGCGAAAACTCTCTAGCGGAAACTTACGTTTGGTCGTTTCTATTGCTAAAAAATATCGTAATCGAGGCTTATCCTTCTTAGATTTAATCCAAGAAGGCAACACCGGTTTAATGAAAGCCGTTGAGAAATATGAGTATCGACGTGGCTTCAAGTTTTCGACTTATGCCACTTGGTGGATTCGTCAAGCAATAACTCGCTCTATCGCAGAGCAAGCGCGAACTATTCGAATCCCTGTACATATGATTGAAACGATGAGTAAACTCCGCAACGTTTCCAAGAAATTAATTCAAAAGAAGGGACGCGAACCCACCATCGAAGAACTTTCCAAAGAAACAGGTATCTCTATCGATGAAACGAAGAGAGTGATGAAAATAGCTAAACTACCTATATCTTTGGATCGTCCCATCGGAGAAAGCGATGATTCCTACTTCGGTGACTTTATCGAAGATGAAGGCGCAGAATCTCCGGTGACAGCAGCCACTCACGAAATGTTGAAGGACAAAATAGAGAACGTTCTCCAAACTCTAACTTATCGAGAGAGAGAAATTATCAAACTCAGATATGGCATTGGAGATGGCTATACCTATACATTGGAAGAGGTTGGTAAACTCTTCAATGTAACGAGGGAAAGAGTTCGCCAGATTGAAGCCAAAGCTGTTCGAAAACTACAGCACCCAGTTCGATCTAGAAAACTAGAAGGTTTTTTAGATGTTGACTAGCTAAAAAAAACTCCGAAAAAATTTCATAAAGAAGTTTTTTCGGAGTTTTCTTTTTTGGGAAGCTTCCCAAAAGAATTTAAGAGGAAGTCTATAAGAGTGTGTTTTCATGGGATAGGGAATTCCAATAGATTATCTTTCTTCGCTAAACTTTTACAAAAAGGCTAATCCTTATGCACAGTAGTATGTTAGATCTTTTTTTAGAGCTCCAGAAAATGGACAAAAAACTTTATCGTATCAAACAAGAACAAGAAAAACTTCCTCGCCTTCTTTCCAAACAATACACCAGTGTACAGCAAGCCAAAGAAAAATTAGAAAAGAAGAAAGAAGAAATAAAACGCCTACAGCTCAGCCAAAGAGAAAAAGAGGGCAACCTAGGAACCATCCAAAGTAATATCGACAAAAAACAAGGCCAACTCAATACCATCAAAACCAATAAAGAATACAGTGCTCTAACAGATGAAATCAAAAACCAGAAAGAACTCATTAGCACCACAGAAGAAGAGATTCTGGATATAATGAACCAAATAGAAGCAAGCGTTAGCGAAGAAGCAACGTTTAAAGAGGAAGTAGCTGCCTTAGAAAAAGAGTTCAACAAAGAGAAAAAAGAAATAGAAGCAGATCTAGAATCTCTTATCAAAGAACAAAAAACATTAGATAGCAAACGCCAAGGTAAAGCAAAAGATGCCAAAGAAGCTCATCCTAGAATGTATTATGGCTATGAAAGACTAATTCCAGCAATGGGAGGACAAGCTCTTTATCACGTAGAAGATGAAGCTTGTACGGCTTGTCATATGCAGCTTATGGCCAAAGATTTATCTCAAGTTTATGCCCAAAAAATCATCGACTGTGAAGGGTGCGGGGCCATGATTTATTCAACTCATAGCCTAATATCAAACTAAAAGTCTTAGTTGTCCTAATTATAAAAGGGAACTAACTTTAGGGTGACTTCTTTTTTCTTGTCTCCGCGAAGGATTTTGCAGTGTACTTCGCAGAAGGCAGGGTAAAGCCAAAGTCTTCCCTGAAGTTGTTTCATATTATAAACGGAAAATCCGTCTATCTCCCAAATAATATCTCCAGGCTGTAATTTTTTTTGAAAAAGAGAAGTTTTCTCCACAAGAACTCCCTCTTTGTTCTCTAAATCCAAAAACTTCGCCCCTGAGATAGTGCCATGGAAAATCTTCCTTTTTCCTCTTTGTTTTTGCAATAAAGGAAGAAAGTTTTGTATTTGCCTAGAGGAAATAGCATAGCCCACACCTGAATTTTGCCGATCTTGAAAACGAGAAGCAATTAAACTATTCAGTCCGACCAACTCTCCTTTAAGATTAACTAATGGTCCTCCCGAATTACCAGGATTCAAAGCTACATCTGTCTGAATAAGATTGTGGTATCTTTCTTGGTTCCGATTCGTTGCACTAACTATCCCCAGAGACACAGCCATAGATGAAACCTCTTTTGCCAAAAGAAAAGCATTTCCTATCGCCATAACCCACTCTCCGGCCCTAAGTCGATCAGAATCGCCCAAAGAAAAGTAAGAAAAAGCCACAGAAGATTCTACCCGTAAAAGAGCTAAATCTCCCTGAGTATCTCGACCAATCACTCGTCCTTCTAATATTTCTCCCGAATAGACAGAAACCTCCCACTCATCATTACCTCGTACAATATGCTCGTTTGTAAGAATATCTCTCGGAGAGATAAAAAACCCTGTTCCTCCTCCGACAAGAACACACTTAGGTATGCTATTTTGAGCCACTTTTTGCATTTTTTTCTGCATTTCAAGAGCAGCTTTGAGAGTAGGGTCTGCTTTGATATGGGAGCTCAGAAGTATAAGCATGGTAAACAGATAAAACTTAATAATGAGATGTATTTGATTTCTCCATTGTTAAAAATTTTAAAATTTAAAGAATTTTTTTCAAAATCAAAAAAACCAAGAAAAAAAGAATGAAACCAGTCTGGCTTTTCTTAAAGAGGCTTGTCCTTCGAGAGCATTTGTTATATTATAGCCATTTTACAAAAGTCAGTTAAAAGCATATTCGATAGACAACTGTGCTGAGAGGAGATATCTGTGAGTATCAACTTTATTCGCTTTAAGAACGAATCCTTAATGGCTAAGCTAAAAAAAGGAGCACAAGAAGAAGCTACCTTAGAGCAATCTCAAGTTATCTTTGGAGGAACGGGGGCCATAGGGGGGCAAATTGTCATCGAAATGATCGAACTCTATGAAAAAATGCTTTCGATCGGAAAAAAAGAGGCTTCTACTGTCCATATTATTGCCACAGGAAAAGGGCCTAATGACATTGCCTATTTTATGGAGAAACTAACTCAGGCCTTCCAGAAAAAAGGAAAAGACACTTTCACTCGTGAAACGGACTCTCTCTCTAACGGTAAAGATCTCATTATACTGAAGCGAGAGAGTGGAATCCAACTAGAACTTTGTGAATTTGATGCTAGGCCTGTTTTCAAACAAGGCTTAGAAACAGTCATCCGCCCAGAAGTTTCCAGAGAAGAAAACCTCAATCTTTTACAAAAGGCTATTTTTGATATTAGTTCTCCTTTTGAGGAGTTTTTATTCCAATATAAAAAGCGCAAAAACCTTTCCGACGATTTTCGTTTTTGTGGCGTTCTCTCTGGCATCCCCATTCCCAGTGTAGCTGCTTATCATATGAATGCTATTGATAAAATTTTGGATCAATTAGGAATAGAAAGAGATACAAATCGCAAGGTAGAGCGAAGTATCAAAGCAAAAATCCTCGAAGCGGTTGCCCAAGGCTTGGGAAACATTAAGAAGTTTTATGCCCAGGAGGTTTTAATCGCTCATACCACTTCTGTCGGGGGAATGTTTACTATTGTAAATGGAAATCCTGTTATTCACCTTGGTTATGCCCACAGTTCTTTAGGCGAACTCTTGAAAGAGAAACAATTTTACGCCAACGCCTTAACAGAAACATACTCCAAACTAGGACTGAAAACACTCATTACTGCCGCTGCCGTAGGAATAAATAATATCAGTGCTTTCCGCCAACTTCCCATGAGTAACAATGTTCGCATTGCTTTTTCGCAAGCTCAAGAAAAAGACAACTTGCCTATTTCTCCCAGCCTTCTTCAGTCAGCTTCTCCCTCTAACCAAGTTTTTCCTTCTTTTCAGCTAAGTTTACAAGCGAGTGACAAAAACCAAAAAAATTCTTTTGAGAGCACTGGACCACTCAACGTTAATTTTGCTTTGGAAAGTGGAGAAAATGGTTTCTTTTCCATCGATAACACTTGGGCTTTGTATCTCAATATGAAAGTTTCCATGCAAGAAGAACTTGCTCACATATTGGCCTTCAACGCTCTCTTTGGTGATGATTTACAAAGACCTTGGTTTGATCAACATGGTATTTGCTATCGAGAAGAGTCTGATAATTCCATCTTAATTTTTGCACTCCTTGGAAATAACGCTCAGTTCACTCGTTACCAACTTTCTGGTTTTACAGCAAAAGCCTTCCAAGATTTAGGTTCCTCTAAACACCAGGCAGAATTACATACAACAGGATTGTACACTCTTCTTCACCGTCTTGGAACTCTTGATTTAGGAAGAATCGCAGAAGTTACTTGTAAGTACAGAGTAGAAGAAGTCATGGAATTTGTTGACAAAAATTCTCAGCCCCTACTCCTAGAAGACATCATTGATTATAATTCTCAAGACATCGAAAAAAAATTTACCAAGCTTCTTTCTATTAGCACTCCCCAAGAAATGGCCAATTTTGTAGGCTACAAAACAGATCTAAGTCTGCAAAAAGGTTTTGTCGAAACTTTCTTCTGCGAACTCCTCAATGCCGTAAAAAAGACTATTAACACAATCACTTCTCTTGGTACTCCCATTATTTACCGAGACCAAGAAGGACAAGAGAAAATTCTTGTCGGGCCTTATGTAGCTCCAGCAGACTTAGTCATATCTCACACGAACACTTTTTATGAGCATATCGAGAAAATATCTCAAGAACATTCTTTAGCCCAACAAGATCTTTGGGATTGGTTAGTTACAAATAATGGTTTTGTTGACCTAAGAGCACAAGCAACTATTGTCCGAGCCAAATCTTACAAAGAAAATCTATCTGAGCAAATTACTCGCTGCCAAAGTAGCTCAGAGTTTAGGGAAGCTCTCAACGCTCTTCCCCTAGGCTCCTATTTTACTTCCTCTGGGGTTCTCGCCTTTACTCAGAGACTAACGGGGCTTTATGAACAACTCTCTTCTTTCAACATTCACTTAGGAACCTACAATAAGTGGAAAGCTCTTTTTCCGATCAATTCCAGTGGCAATCACCCTGTTTTACCTGGAGTTGTCGAGGCCATGAGAATGTATAGCGAAGGGCTAGGTAAAATAACAGGAACGGAACTCCTCTACCCAGGCTACGGCTATTTTGAGTAGAGTTTCATAGGCTAGGTGTGTCTTAATACCAGGCTTTTCCCAAAACTATCTCCATTTCGATTTCCATGTCCTGCCGTAAGAGACTCAAGAAAATAGTTTCTCCTATACGGCAGGACTCGATCATTCCTTGAAAATGTACTTTATTACGAATAGATTTTCCATTTACCTTTTGAATCAAATCATACGGATAAACTCCACCATGCCAAGCAGGAGAGTCAGGAAAAACCCCCGCCACCTCCATCCAGCGATATCCTCCTTTTTTTAAACTGCCTTCCACTCGAACTCCTAAGTAAGGCTTTTTTTTTCGAGGAATATTTACTCCTTGGCGCAGTTGTTTTAAAAGACGCTGAATTTCAGAAAGAGGAAGAACAAAGCCAACTCCTGAACTAGGCCTTATTTTACTATAGTGGCTTGTGCGATGAACTAACCCAAGGAGCTCTCCTTTTATACTAAAAACTGCTCCCCCGGTGTTATGGTGATTTACCTTCGCATCAATTTGCCAAGAACTTTTTGAGGTAGATCCTAAAGAACTAATGATACCATAATGCACACTCAGAGAAGCATCTTTTGAACCTCTTCCCAGAACTATACTCCAAGCTCCTACTTTTGGTTGTTCAAAGAGATCACTTTTCAAAGCAACAGGAGCTTTAGTCCTAGAATCAATTTTTAACAAGGCAAGATCGTCGGCATAACTTTTAGCAATTACCTGAGCAAGAAAAGTTTTTCCGTTAGATAAAGTAACTGTAATTTTTTCTATTTTCCCTTCCACATTGTAAGCTGATGTAAGAATCTCTCCTTGGGAAGAAATGATCATTCCCGAAACAGAACCTAATGGCCTTAATTTTAATTTTTTTTTAAGAATATCTTTTATTTTTAATTTTTTATTTGGCCAAGGAAGTTTTTCCACATCTTGAAAAAGAATGTAGCCAGGAGGCAGATCTTCTTGCCACGAAGCATCTCTTTGAACTTCTATTTTCACGACATAAGGAGCAGCTTCTCTTGCTCTTTGCAGCAAAGCAGATTGAATTTGTTTCATTTCTTGGCCCAACAAAGAAACCCAAAGAGAGAAGAAAAAAAAGCAAAGTATTCCCAGATAAAGATCTTTTTTATATTTCACCATCACTCCTTCCGAAAAAAATTCTTGCTAAATATAGAGGTTTTTTGTATTTTGAGATTAAGTTAACTAAGTTTACAAACCCCCTAGTAAAGTAATGAGCAAGGGCGACTCATGGCTTCAGAAAATCCCGAACAACTTGACAGTATGATCAACCGAGCTTTCGGTTCTTGTGTAATAAAAGAAAAAATTGCCATTGGTGGTTTTGGTACCGTCTACAAAGCTTTTGACGAAAAGCTTGATATTCCTAGAGCGATCAAAATCTTCCATCCGCATCTTTCTGGGGAGAAAGGCTTCCAAAAACGCTTCGAGATTGAAATGCGCTTACTGGCACAACTCGACCACTTAAACATTGTCCGCGTTATTAGCGCGATTGAGGAGCCAGATTGCACAGGCTTTACGATGGAGTATGTCGAAGGAAAAACTTTAGCCGACATATTAGAAGAACAAGGGGCTTTTGTCGTCCAAGAATCTATTGATATTTTTACTCAAGTAGCAAAGTCAATTGCCTACGCACACAACTTAAAAGACCAAATTATACATCGTGATCTCTCTCCTGACAACATTATGATCCGTCCAGATGGAGTTGTCAAGATAATGGACTTTGGGATTGCTAAAACCATCGGCTCTGAAAAAGTCACTCAAACGGGAATCGTTTTAGGAAAACCTACCTACATGGCTCCAGAACAATTCGAGGGAACGGTTTCCACATTTACAGATCAATACGCACTTGGAATTATTCTGTACGAAATGATCACTGGTCGAGTTCCTTTTGACGCAGAATCCCCTATCGCCTTATACAAGCTGCACCTCAACGAAGAAGCTATTACTCCAAATGAGATCAATGATCAAATTCCTCTTTACTTAGATAAAATTGTCTTAAAAGCAATTGCCAAAGAGGAAGGAGACCGCTTTGACAACGTCGATAAGATAGTCGAAGCTTTGAACAGCAGAGGAACTTCCTCAAAAAGTGTCGAAAACAAAATTCCTTCTCTTATGGTAGATGTCTCTTTAGCAATAAAAGACGAAGACTTTGAAAAAGCTCTTTCTATTGTCAATGAAGTTCTTGAACTTGAACCAAGTAACAAAGAAGCTCTAGCCAAAAAAGAAGAGGTACATAAACTAAAGAGAGCTCATGAGCGACAAGATATATTAGAAGAATCCTTTCATCAGGCAATCGCTTTTCATGAAGCATCTATGAACGAAGAAGCTTATTCTTATGTCCAAGATTTTTTTCGCATCTCCCTTATGTACCCCAAATCCGCCACTGTAAAAAGACATCAAAATACTCTCGAAAAGAAAATGCCAGAACTCTATCAAAAGGCTAAGGAACAAACGAGCGATGAATGGGAAAGAGTAGATCATTTAGCTAAAATCGGTAAAAAACTTTTCCAAAGAGATAATTTTGCAGATGCTCTGAAAAAATTTGAACAAGCTCTAGAGATTAATCCTTACTACGAATGGCTAACTAAGTTAAAAAAACTTTGCGAAAAGAAGATTAAGATGGCCCAAGTGGCTGAGAATTATAGAGATGGAATCATTGCCATTAAAAATGAAGATTATGAGAATGCTCTAAAGTCATTTGAAATTGTTCTTCAACTCTATCCTCAGCACAAAGAAGCTCGTAAATACAAAAAAATGGCGCAAAACGAGCTCGATAAAGTCGCCCGCAATCGTTCAGAGCTAGAAAGTGCCTATAAAGAAGCTTTAGATCTTTATGAAAAATGGGAATTCACCAGTGCAATCAGTAAATTTGAACGAGTTTTAGAGCTAGATGAAACTAACCTAGAAGCGAAAATGCTCCTTTCGGAAAGTTTAGCTCGCAGTGATGATGAAAATAAAATTGAGGAAATTGGTTTTTTCTACAACCAAGGAATGACCTTTTTCAAAGGGCAGCAATGGCAAAAAGCCATTAAATGCTTTGATCGTGTTCTCAAGTATATGGAAAACCATAAAGGTGCTCTCGAATATAAAAGTCTTGCCGAAACAAAAATCACCCAACAAAAAAAATTGGAAGATTCTTTCCAGGAAGCTTTGGAGCATTTCCGTAACTCAAGTTACACCCAAGCGGTCAATGCATTAGAGTATATACTAGCCATTGACAAAAATCATAAAGGAGCTCGTCAATATCGTGCTCTCTGTGAAGAACTACGTGGACTAGGCCCCGAAACAGCAAATATAAACTAGTGGGTAACAACTATGTTCTATTACTTCACTTATTTTGGGTTAGCTTTTTTTGCAAGCTTCACTTTACTCATACCATTTCGACGAGCAGCGATTTATTGCCATGTTATTTCTCCTCCCGAAAAAGGTTCCTTGCCCTACCTAGGAGGGGGACCACTTTATTTTTCTTTTGTTTTCTCTCTCTTCATTTTTTTTCTATGGAAAAATTTTGATCCTAATTTCCCCATTACCATCGAAAATGAAAAACTGCTTAGCATTCTAGTAGGGGCAGCTCTTCTTGCTTTTACAGGCTTAATCCGAGATGTTTACCCTCACTCCACTTTAATCTCTCTTTCTTGTCAAATAGTAGTAGGCTTTCTCCTTTTCCGTGGAGGAATAAAAACAGATATTACTTGGCTAAATGTTTTTCCGGTAAACTTAGGAAGTCAAACCATTCACCTAGGAAATTTCTTTCTTACTGTATTTTGGCTTATCGCCCTAACCAATGTAGTAGACTGGTTAGATTCACAAGAAGGCATTGCTTTAGGAATCCCCTCTTTAATCATTAGTTTTTTATTTATTCTCGCAATTATAGAACAAAACCATACACAAGCCTTTCTCTGTGCTGTTATGGGAGGTTCCTTTCTGGGAGGAATGATAGAACAAATGCCCCCTAGGCGTACTTTTTTAGGGAGAATGGGATCTCACTTCATTGGTTTTTGTCTAGCTTTTTTAACTTTAGAAGGATACTACTCTAACCATTTTTCGATAAGTATTGTCAGCCCTATAGTTCTCACAGGCCCTCTTTGGCTTGCTTTAACTCTCTCCCTAGTACATTTTTCTAAAACCAGAAAGTTTTCTTTAGAGAGAATCATTCAAAAAGTAAAGTGGTCTTCCGGCGAAACTCTTTCCCATTCTCTACTATTAACATCTCTATTTGGACTCTTAGCCTTAGGCATAGCTCTATTAGATTCAGCTCTCCTTGTCTATTCTTGCTTGGGATCAGCCATAGGTCTCTTTTTCTTTGCCTTACTTTACTTTCAACATTCACTTGCTTCTCGAAAAACTTCCTAGGATTTTTAGATGGGAAACACAATCAATCGCCTCGAAGAAACTCTATCCTACATACAATATGCTTGCATACTCATCATAGCAATATGTCTTTCTTCTCTATTTTTTCTCTCTTATATCCTTCCTCAAGTTTCTCCTAAGCCCCCAAAAATGCCAAACTTCTTGTCCATGCAAGCGCCTAAACTTTTAACTTTTTGGAAAGCTAAATCTCTCAAAACTCATTTTATTTTAACAACCTACGCCGACTCCCAAGAACAAAATCGTTTTCACAATGAGGTTCTTAATCAAAGAATTCAAACAAAAGACTTTACTTATCTCAAACTCTATGTCATTAACTTTGGTAATGACTCTATCACCTTTCATGATCAAGAAAATAAAATCCAAGCGGAAGACAGCGAGGGACAAAAATATCAAACTCAGCCTCTATCCTTTTATCTGGGCAAACAAAACCTCGCTCCAGAAAATATTTTTTACTTAGAAACTTTTTCTCAAAAATCAACTTTAGAAAAAAATCATCTCCAAATGTTTCTGGTTGCTTTTCCTTTTGACGCAACTGACAAAAAGTGGACACAAATTTATATAAGGTGGTCTAATGAGTGGGTTAAATTCGATAAAGAACAAACTTTACGAAATGATTTCCATCATTTCTTGGAAAACCCAGAGGAAAGCTTTTTTACAAAATCATAAAAGCAAAATCCAGAATCTAAAAATTAAAACACGTTTTGAAACTATTCTTTTATGTTTATTACTAATCTTGTTTGGCAATTTTGTCTATGCCCAAGGTGTACTTGAGAAAAGAGTAAAAACTCTCTTTTCTTATCTAGAAGATGAAAAGGCTTCTTCCTCTGACAAACAAAAACTTATAGAGCAAATTATTGAGTTGGGTTCTTCTGCTTCTCCCTTAGTCCAAGAGCGCTTTCAATCAACCGGAAACCCCAGTTATTGGTATATTTTAGAAAAATTAAAGAAATCTTCTCTTTCAGACTCAAAAAAAATATGGAGTAAAGAGAAGTATTTTTATGAAAAATACCAAGAAGCCTTAAGTTTACTTGAAGAAGAAGGAGCGGCCCACAAAGCCAAACGAATTACCCAATCTATTCTTATCTTAGAGCCGGATCTCAGCTTTAATAAAAAAGTTAAGCAACTATACCACAGGGCCAACAACTTTGTTCAGCCTTTAGTTCAAGCCATCATTAGTCCTAAAAAAGATTTTGTTCCTTATGGGGAAGAAGTTGCTCTCAATATTTATTTATACAACAAAGCCATTGAGGAAATTCTTCTTCAAACTCAAAGTAGTTCTATCATTCTTAAAGTCATTTACCGAGATTATGACTTAAGCAGTAACATCAAAACAGACACAAAAACTATTTTTTTCCCTTTAGATAAAGAAATTCTTCTCCCGCCTGGAAAACACTGGAAAGCCAAGCTTACTGTAAACAATGAAAAACCTAAAAACATTATCTACCGTGAAATTGAAATTTCTGCTCGTATCCCCGTTATTTGTCTAGTACGAGGGGAAAAAAAGTCCTACCCACGTCTCATTTTTCCTTCGACAAAAGTAAAAGTATTTCCCGCTCCTTATCAACAGAGACTCGATAACTCTAGTTCTCATTTTTACTCCGCCATACGATTTAGTGATTTACCATCGGTTTTCTTTTACTCTTTCTTTGTCCCCCCAAAAAAACAAAAAGATGCTATTCACAAAATCATCCCAGTGCTAGGGCGAGATCCTCAATTAACCCCTATTTTATATGGAATCTTACGGCGCTGGACCAAGAAAAATTTTCAACAACATGAAAACTGGAAAAACTGGTGGTTAGCAGAAAAAAATGTTTTCCAGCCCGAGAATCTCAGAAAAAAATAAATCAAAATGGGCGAGCAGAAAGGCGTCCGGCGAAGTTTTTTCTTCGTAAACAGGCTTTAAACTATGGTACATGCCCTTTTAATTGCCTCATTGAGTATAGTAGGCTTCTTAGCAGCATACTTCATCTATGGCAAGTTTATTGCAACCAAAATACTAGAGTTAGACCCGAACAACCTAACTCCAGCACACATTAAAAACGATGGACAAGAGTTTGTCCCTACAAATAAGTTTGTTTTATTCGGACATCACTTTGCTTCTATCGCTGGCTTGGGCCCTATTTTAGGACCTGCCATAGCTGTAATTTGGGGTTGGTTGCCCGCTTTATTGTGGGTCTTTTTTGGAACCATCTTCTTGGGAGCTGTTCAAGATTTAACGGCTTTAGCCATCTCCATGAGATTTGAAGGCCGCTCCTTGGGAGAAATCACTTCCGATTTGATAGGAAAAAGAGCTCAACGCCTATTTTTATTGGTGATATTCTTTACACTCTCTCTGGCAATGGGAGTCTTTGCTCTTGTTATAGCTATTCTTTTTACAGAATTTCACCCTCAGGCTATCATTCCTACATTTTCTCTTATTTTCATTGCTGTTATTATTGGTATCTTAGTTTACAAACTTAACTTAAACTTAACTATTGCCACAATCATAGGGTTAATTGCTATTTTTGGGGCTCTCTTCGTAGGCATAGAATATCCACTATCCTTTTATGGACCTTTCACGAATGCAAATACCCTAGAGAAGATTTCGCAAACTCAAGCTCAGGGAACTTTTGATAAGTACTGTTATATTTTAGATTTTGGTAACTCTAAATTAGATCCATCTTTAGCTTTATCAGAGAAAATATATCCTCTGGAAAAAGTCATCTCCTCCAATAAAATTCTTAACCAAAATAAAGACATTCCTGTTACTTGGCAAGCATTCTCTCCTCATAACATCCGCACCATGTTAAATTTCTTTCAAGCAACCGAAGATAAAATTATTGTTGCTGATTTGCAACAAGCTTTAGGAAAATCACGAGAAGCTTGGATCTGGGGACTTTTGCTCTATGCTTTAATCGCTTCCATTTTACCAGTATGGTTGTTATTGCAACCTAGAGATTACCTAAATTCTTTTCAACTCTATATAGGTTGTGCCTTAATGTACTTAGGTTTAGTTGTAGGAATGCCATTAGTTGTAGCTCCTGCCTTTAACCCCCAAGCTTATTTCTTCCTCCCTCATCCCACCAGTGGTATTCCAGGATTATTTCCCTTTTTGTTTATAACAATCGCTTGCGGAGCTATTTCAGGATTTCACTGCTTGGTTTCTTCTGGAACAACTGTCCGGCAAATTAAAAATGAAAAGGACGCTTTATTTATTGGCTATGGAGGGATGCTAATGGAAGGGGCTCTCGCGGTGGGAGTTATCCTTGCGTGTACGGCTGGCTTTAGCTCTCAAGAAAGCTGGAACTACTTCTATCAAAGTTGGAGTAGTGCCAATGGCCTTGGGGCAAAACTAGCGGCCTTTGTCAACGGAGCAGGTTATTTCATCTCCAACCTAGGAATCCCTCTTCTCTATGGAAAAACCCTTATTGCCGTGCTCGTAGTTGGTTTTGCCATGACTACCCTTGATTCAGCCACTCGTCTACTGCGCTACAATGTAGAAGAAATTGGTCGCAATATGGGGATAAAGCCCTTTTGTAACAAATATTTCGCCACTGTTATAGCCGTACTAATGATAGCTTTTTTTGCTCTAATGAAAATCGATGGAAAACCGGCAGGGCTAACTCTATGGGCTCTTTTTGGAACATCCAATCAACTTCTGGGAGGAGTGGGATTACTGCTAGCGACGATTTACCTTTACAAAAAAGGGAAACCTATTCGCTACACTCTTTTGCCCATGATTTTTATGCTATCAATGACTTTAATTGCAATGGTAATTAAGGAAATAGAGTTTTGGAGAAAAGGCGAATGGTCTTTAGTAGTTGTCGGAGGAAGTGTTTTATTTATGGCTCTGTGGTTGTGTCTAGAAGCCATTTTAACAGTTCGCAAACTGCGTAAGGAATAGAAAGTCAATTCGTGCTATGGTTTTACTCTTTTCTTTTTTTCTTTTTTTAAGAAAAGATAAACCATAGCAAAATAGGACAAGAACTAGAAAGAACAGACTAACTTAGGAAGAACAGACTAACTTGCGTTCCATATCTTCGATTTTCCTTCCATAGCCACTCAGTTGCTTCTCAAAGTTCTGTAGCTGCTCTTGCAAGAATTTTTGCAAAGGAATATCTTCTGTAGATTCTTTCCTATTTGAATAGAATAGCTCATCTACAATATCTAGCATTTGGGCAATCTTAATTAGATCCTCTCCATAAATTCTTTTTTTCCCTTTTTCCCACTGAGAAACATGAGTTTGGTGTACATTCATCTTTTCTGCTAGTTCACTTTGACTCCAACGTTTTTTTTTGCGACCTCGACGAATAGCTTCTCCAATTTCAATATTGTTTTTCATAAATTTTTCCCTCTAAATTCCTAAACTTGGTTACCCTGAGCTAAAAACAGAATAGTTATGGCAACAAAATAACCTTTGCCATAGTCTTATCTAATAAACATATTCCCAAATAGTATTTTTGGTATTTCGATGCTAACTTCCATTAGCAAAAAAAATGCCAAAAATAAAAACAATATATCATCTAGGGTAAAAAAACATATCCCAGAAGGTTTTCTTCCTTTGAGCAAAAAAGTTTTTTGATAAAACTTTTATTATCAATATCTCTTATCCTTTAAGAGGAAACATTTTACAATACTTTTTCTCTCAAAAAAATAAGTAGCAAGCATTAAAAAAAAATCTTAAAAAATAATACATAAAGAATTAAAAAAAAAAGATCAGAAAAAGAATGAATCACTTTTGTGACAGAACTGCAACACTCAAAAAGGTATACAGAAGTAAGATGTTGCAAGAAAGCAACATGTGGTAGACGGCAACTCAGTTTTGCGTAATGAGAAAATTTTCTCATTACGCAAAACCAGAAGTATTAGTACCATGAGGATTCAAATTAGGAATGTCTTAATTAAAAAGAAAACCTCTACTGATTTAGAGGTTCCAATATTCTTTCATTTATTTTTTTGGCTGCGTCTTGGAGGGCTTTTTTTACCGACTTATTTCCTTTAAGAGCTAACTCCATCTCAGGATTCATTATATCGTTCTCTAAGTAGCCATAACGAGGGATTTGGGGAGGAGCTGTCGAATACAAAGCTTGCTTCATAAAAACCTTAATGTCGGTATTTGTTCCTGAATCATTACGAAGAGCTTCTGCTGCTGTAACGTTAACAGGTATTTGATTCAAAGCTTTGCACCACTGCAACTGTGCTTCGGTTTGAGAAATGTAGTTAATCAAGTCATAAGCGATCTCTGGATGAGAGCAACTCTTAAAAATAGACATATTATTTCCTCCTACATTAGTTGCAGGGGGAGCTTTTTCTAGGTATTCTTTTTCACTAGCATCAGGAGATATTAGCCCTATTTCTATAGCTTTGGTGCGAGAAATACGTGGTATTAGAGAAATTCCAAAGTCAATTCCAGTATCTCGGTACCGTTTAATATTCCAAGGGCCCATTAAAATCATAGCATATTTTCCATTAGCAAAACCAATTTCTGGAGAAATAGCACCTGGTTTCCAAGCCCCTGCTTCTAGTTTGTTCTGGTAAAGATCTACTTTAACTTGCAAGGCAGCACAAGAAAGAGGATCACCTAAAGTACAAACTTTATTTCCTTGGGCATCACTTTGAATATAGTTAACGTTATAACAACCAAAAAATGGTAAAGTGAACCATAAAGAATTGTCCATAGCAAAGCCATACTCTTTGTTTTTAGTATCCGTTAAAACCTTTGCATAAGCAGACAATTCTTCCCAAGTACGAGGAGAACTTTTTGGATCAAGGCCAGCAGCTTCTAATTCAGATGCTTTTTCTCGAAACATCTGACGGCTCCAAAAAAGAGCCAAGCAAGTTGTTTGCTGGGGTAAACCATAGAGATGAGTTTCTCCCTTTATATCAATAACATTTGTCTGAAAAGCTCCTTTCATATACTCCTTCCCCTTTTCAGAGATAGATTCTGCTTCAAAGTTAGCAAGAGTATCTAGGGGAACAAGAGTACGATGAAAAGCAAACTCAAGCACCTTCAATGCATCAAAACAAGCCACATCAGGAGTTCGGTTTCCTAGAGCAGCTAATCGTATATTCGTCTCAAAGTCATCAAAAGGGACTCTTTTCGCAATAATTTCAACCTTTTTCCCTGTTTCTTTTTGATATTTTTTCTCAAATTGGGCAATGATTTTCAGAAATTCTTCATGTTCATCAAACTTAAAACACTCCCAAACGATTAAAGATATTTTTTCTTCTTCAGAAGAAAATTGCTCTGTGCACCCAGAAAAGAAAAAGAGTAGAAAAATGAGAACAAGAATTATTTTTGGCACTTTTTTTCCTTTTACTTGAGAAAAGTCAATATTTTGGTTTCTCACTTTACCGCCCCACTTGTCATCCCTGCAATGAAAAAACGCTGTGCTGACAAGAAAACAATTGCAATAGGAATAATGGAGAAGCATGCTCCTGCCATCATCAGCTCCCAATTAGTAGCATATTGTCCTTTAAATAAAGCCAAACCGACAGGAAGAGTACGATACATAGAGTCAGGAGTGTTCACAATTAACTGCCATAAAAAGTTTGACCACTGTCCGACAAAGGTAAGCAAAAATAAAGTCGCCATTATAGGCATGCTAAGAGGTATGAGAATGATGCGAAAAATTTGCCATTCACTAGCTCCATCTAATTTAGCAGCTTCAAAAAGAGAATCTGGAATTGTATCGATATACTGCTTAAAGAGGAAGAGTCCAAATACATTAGCTAAGTGCGGAACGATCATTCCCTGGTAGCTATTCATCCAGCCAAGTTTACTCACTAAAATAAACTGAGGCACCATAAAAATCATTCCGGGTATCATCATCGAACTCAGTAAAATCAGAAGAAGAAGATTTTTTCCAAAAAAGCGCTTCTTGGAAAAAGTGTATCCTCCCATTAAGCATAGAACTACTGTAAAAAGAGCTGTTAGAGTAGAAACAATTACCGAGTTCAGAAAAAAAGAAGCAAAAGGAAAGTCCTTGTTATGGAGAACCTCTTGAAAATTATTCCAAGTATAAATCGCAGAGGTTGCTTCGGCAAAAGAACGAGCTTGGAGAATTCGATAGCGCCTGTATTCCTCAGATGCTTCACAGCTACCTTGAAAAATACCATCTTTTTCTTGCAATACTAAAATTTTCTCACTGGCCCATTCAATTTCCAAATAGTCACTTTGGGAACAAGAAATTTGAAAATGGATTCGGCCATCCTTTTCCTTAGTATCATCCAGTAAAGTACCATTAGTGTTACGCCCTGAATGAATGGTAAGACTAGATATATCTCCTTCTTTATCTAAACTTTGAACATCTGCTACTTTGTGTTGCCCATTAACCATAAACTGATAGCGATATTTTTGTCCCACCTCAAAATTATGAAGTTTGATAAACCAAACATGACGATCCTTTTGTAAAACATCACGATCTTCCTGCCAGTTATTAAAATCTCCGACAACTGCAACTAGTTTTGGGTTCGAGATTTCAGGGTATTTTTTCGGATCAAATTCTAAGATCAAAAAGGGATCTGGAGAATCAAGCTGAACTTCTTTCCAGGGCCCTACCAACATCGTGTTGGGAAAAAAGTCAAACTTCAATGCCTGTCCTGGCTGTTTGAATGCGGTCAATATCATCCAAAAGAGGGGTAATAAAACAACCAATGCCCCAAGACTTAGGGCTGAGTAAACAAGAAACTTTACTTTAGTGCTCAACACACTCTCCTTCAGGTGTCCCAGTTTAATGATCCGATTTGAGAAATTTCATATTAATCAAGGAAATAGATAAGGCGATGATCAAAAGAAGAAATGAAATAGCCGCGGCCTTCCCATAATGCCCATCGACAAAATTTCGATACAAATAATAACCAGAAAGATTAGCCGCCTTCAAGGTTTCTCCGCCAACTTGAACCGTAGGTCCCCCTGTATTTACAGTCATAGCATATATTTCAGTAAAAGCCGTCAAAACGGCAATAGTTCCCGTAATGCTCATAAAAAGAATTATCGGCTTAACCAAAGGAACTGTAATAAACAATAATTTTTGACGCGCATTAATTCCGTCCATTTCCGCTGCTTCATAAACAGAGTCAGGAATATTTTGAATAGCTGTCAAAAATAAAATCATACCAAAACCTGCTCCTTTTAAAACCATAGCTAAAGCAATCGCAGGTAAACACGTAATGGGGTTTCCTAAAAAACCGTTTTCGGAAAAATAACTAATTCCAATGTAATTAAAAAGAACATCTAAAAGTCCATATTTTGGGCTATAGATTAATATCCAAATAATACCTATGACAAGTAAATCTAAAACATTAGGCAGAAAAAAGGCACTACGGAAAAAGGTCTTTCCCCGTAGTTTGTTGTTTAAAAGAATAGCAAGAGTAAGGGAGAGGGCTATAGTGGTTGGTATAGTTAAGACGCCATAGTAAAAGGTTAGGAGCAAGGACCACCAAAATTCTTGGTTGGTCAACAGATCATAGTAGTGCTGTCCTCCTACATACTGCATCTGGTTCATTATATTATACCAGTCAGAGTAAACAGGCGCTTTATGAAAACTAAGCCAAAGGGAATAAAAAACAGGGTAGCCCAAAAAGACAACAAACACCAATAAAAAAGGAGCTAATAAGGTATATGCTTTCATTTCTTCTGAAAAAGCGACCTGTGTATTCGATTTCATCAATGTACCTTTTTATTTTTTACTATTTTTTTTCAGCGGATTGGCTAGAGGAAGTAAACCAGGCAGAGTTATTGCTCCGATAAAGGGTATCTGTTTCCATAGTTTCTGCGGCCTTGAAATCTTCTCTTGCTTGTGCTAAGTTAGGATTCGTCTTTTCTTGGTAGCAAAAAGCTCTCTTCAAGTAAGCCACACGATCCTTAGGATTCTGATTAATTACTTTAGTAAAATCATCAATCGCTCGGTCATAGCGACCTTTAACGATATAAGAAAGTCCTCGGTTGAAATTATGAATGGGATTATCAGGGTCTAGCCCGAAAGATTGCTCAAAAGATCGATCAGCCGAAGAGACATCCCCTTTATCTGTATATATAAGTCCTTGGAGATCATAAAGTTGAGCATCTTCAGGAGATATCTCAATGGCTTCTTCTATATCTGCCAAAGCTTCATCCAGCTGGCGTAACTTATAGAAAGATTCACTTCGCGCTCGATGGAGGAAACTATTTTTTCCTCCTCGATTAATAGCAGCAGTAAAATCATGCATAGCAGATTCATAATCTCTCTGCTGAAAATAAATTTTCCCTCTCGTCTCAAACACTTCTGGCTCTAAGTAGTTGTTAAAAATTGCTTCTTCTAGCTCTGGCAAAGCACTTTGATAAGCTCCTTCTCGGAAAAGTTTTTTCGCATGAAGCCAATGAACCTTCCCTTTCTCAACTTGAGTATTGCTGCTAATGATTCGATCTAAGTTATCTAAAGCTTCTTTGTAAGCTCCCATATCTTTAAAACTCTGAGCTCTGTAGTAAAGAATTTGGTTTAAACGAATTTCAATATCATTTTCATCATAGCCTTCTTTACGAGCAGACTCAATGTTTTCTAGAGCTAACTCCCAAGCATGTTTCTTCATGTACAGGAGACTTCTAACATAATAAGCACTGGCTCTATCTTCATTTTTGTGAATACACTCACAAAGATACATCAAAGAAATTTCTAACTCTCCCTCTTGAAAAGTCTGCCAACCTTTAGTAAGAGCATCTCCCCCAACAATATTTTCATCTTCAATGTTTTCAACATGAAGCAAGGGCTTACTTACATCACGAAAAATTTCCGATTCATTAGCAGGAAGAGCATCCACAGCAGAAAAATTAACTCCTGTTTCAAAATTCAAAGCCCCTTCTACTTCAAAAACTTCATCATGATCTTCTTCTGTAACTTGATTCTCAATCAATCCAGCCTCAACTTCTCCATCTTCGTCATCTTCGTCAAAATCAGAAGAAGTAGCTTCTTGAGGGAAAATGTCATTAACCTGGATATCTTCTACTTCTAAGGCTTCTCCAAAGTTATCCATATCATCAAAGTCATCTAAATCATTGCCTCTCTTTTGGGCTTCGAAAGCTTGAGTTTTTACGGGAGTTGCCTCATGAACATCAAAAGCATCTTCCGCTAAAATCTCTTCTCCTGCAGTTGAACCGATCTCTGAGCTATTAGGAAAATCGTCGTCTTCAATCATTTCTCCCATATCCAAAGGAGCTACTCCCTCAATAGGATCTAAAACTCCCGTCATATCTATAGCCTCAGCAGCATCCTCAACTTCTATCTCAGTTGCTTCGATAACTTCAGCAGCATGAATTTCATCTCCCTCAGTTACTTCGATAACCTCAGCATCATGGATTTCATCTTCCTCAGTTGCCTCAATAACCTCAGCATCATGGATTTCTTCCTCATCGCTCTCAATAGCTTCAGCAATTTCGATATTATCTTCTAAGTCTAAAGCTTCTGCCATTGCAATTCGAGGTCCAAAAGCGTCCTCTTCTTCCTCAAAATCACTTTCTCCCACTTCCTCTGAAACATCTAGAGTAAGTGTCCTCTCTTCATGAGAAGCACCCACTTTTGCTTCTTGGGCTTCTTCCCAGTCAACTATACTTTGAATATCTTCATCACTAATCTGAGCCTCTGATCCTTCGGAGCCAGATTCACCAAAACTTTTTGGATAAACATCTCCGACATCAATACTGCTACTGATTCCTTTCATTTCATCACTGACAACCAACTCTTCTGCTGTTGCCTGAGAAGCACTAGAAGCTCCTTGATCTTGGCCTAAAGGAACTCTCACCATTTCGGATTGGCTACTAGGAGCAGATGATATATCAGAATCTTCTAAATGAATCTCCTTCAAAGAAGGAAGACTAGGGACATCAAAATCGGCTCTTTCCTTCTTTTTTCCTGTTGGAGCCTTAGGTGCCTTTTTCTTAAGTGGTGGTATCTTTACTGTTTCACCACACTTAGGACAGGTTCCTGTTTTTCCCGCAAACTTTATGGATACCTTAACTCGCTTTCCACATTTACAGACCAAGCGAATTAAGTCAGGAGTTTTACCATCTTTTTTGCCATTCAAACTTTATGCCCTTTCCTATTTTTCAAGTATCCATATTTTTCTTCGATAAAAAAAATAGCTTCATTTCTCGTTGTGATTTTTTCTTCCAATTGTTCTTCTTCTAAATGGGAAAGAATTTCTTTAAAAATGGGACCCGGAGAAATGCCTAAAGCAGAAAGGTCTTTTCCATTTAAAAGAGCAGGAGGATGAAGCTTTTCTCTTAACTTAGACAAACTAACCAAAGAAAGCTCATAGTTATCTAAGGATTTTTGTGTTGCAAGGCAAAAGATTTTGTGAAGTTTTAAATGTTCTTCAAAGTGTTCCAAACGAAGAAATTTTTTCTTCTCGGCTAAAGACATTTCAGAAATTTTGAAAAAATTCTTTCGCCAAGTCAAAAGCGCTAAGACTATATTAGTTGAGTGATTAGAAAGTCGAAATTTTCGACATAGTTTATACGCTAAAGTCGACGTTTTTTTGTGAAAACACTTATTAACAAAACCTTCATCTACATAATAAAAAAGAGTAGCCCAAGCCACTTCTGCAGATAACTGTCCTTCACCTTTTTCTAACATTCCAAAAATATTGTCTTTCTCTTCCTTAGAAATTTTCTCTATCTCAGGAAGAATAGTACTTAGCAATCGGCTATCCAGAAGTAAACGAAAAGCTTTTTCAGGCCGAGGGCCTTCTAACATACGCAGGAGCTCGTCGCGAATTCTTTCAAAAGACACATTATCAATAAGATGTGCTAATTTTTGTAAAGCCAACCATGTTTTATTTTCAATGACAAAGTCAAGCTGACAAGCAAAACGAATCGCCCTCATCATTCTAAGGTAATCTTCTTGAAAACGTTGCTCAGGAGAATTAATTGTCCGGATTATTTTGAGAGAAAGATCATCTTGCCCTCTCACATAGTCAATGATTCGATCACTACTTATATCAAAAAAAAGTCCATTAATTGTAAAGTCACGCCTTTTTGCATCCTCAACTTCGTCAGCCTCTTCGATTTTTTCAGGATGTCGCCCATCTTTATACTCTCCATCTTTTCGGAAAGTAGCTACTTCAAAAGACTCCCCCTCGACTAAAACACTAACTATACCAAATTGAACTCCCACTTCAACAGTGCGTGAGAAAAGTTGGCAAACTTCATCGGTGGTAGCATTGGAGACAATATCATAGTCTTTTGGTATGGCTCCGAGTAAGGCATCTCTGACGCAACCACCGCACAAATATGCTTTAAAGCCCTTTTGTTGAAGTTTTTGTATAATAGAATATGCTTTTTGTTTTTGCATCCAAAGCCTTAGGAAAGTTTTTCCACCACAACGACCTTATCACTTGCTCGAATTACACGTATTGCTTCGCCTTTATTGACAAAAAATCCTTCGGTCATGGCATTCAAAGTAGTTCCTTCTACATCTACTTGCCCTTTCGGATCCAAAGGAGTCTGAGAAATACCTTCCTTATAAACGTATTTCCCTAAAGGCCCAGGAGGAGTTTTTTTTCCACCCAAGTTAATATCAAAACCATAAGTAATGATAAGAGTCAAAGCAAATAAACAAAAAAGAAGAGATGCGGTTGAGCTATACCCCCTAGAGATAAGGAGTCCCAATGCTATTACAGAAACAATCAAGGCCGCAGTGTAAATTCCTTTTCTGCGGTTCTCTGCTACAAACCAACGACCAAAAATAAAGGTTAGATAGCCACAAAAAAATAATGTGCAGGGAAAGATACCTTCTTCCACTTGGATTCCCTTTCTGGGTATGGGAGGTATTGATAACAATACTTAAATGGCGACACGCCCTAAAGATTTGTTTACAAAAAGAGATATCCCAAAGATTATTCCAAATAATTTTGTAACAAAAAATAGGGTGGTGTTTTTTTGTTTTTCTCACAAATCAACGAGTGCACATTTGTAATGCCACAAATAAGGAGTGAACAAACTAGCGATTATAAAGAGTAAGGAAAAAACAAGCAAAATATAAATTGGTATTGTATCGGAGAAGCTTAAAAAGTCAACCCACTAATTACCAAACAGAAAGAACCTTATCAACAAAGTTTTTACTTTTTTATTTTTTTACTTTTTTACTCAAGAAGAGAGAAATCGCTATTTCATGTGCTCAGGACGAACTTTACCTACTTTGATAGTATTTCCATCGACAGTGTAGCTTTGACCTCTAAGCAATGGTTGGCATGTATTGTCTGGCATACCCCCTCCTCTTGCCCATAAAAAACCAGCAAAAGAAAAAATTTCAAAACTGCCTGAGTTATTTGGTCGTAAAGCTCCCTGTTCATCTATTCCCAATCGCAATTTTCCAGGAATCATAGCGTAAGCATGTTCCTCACGGTTTTTAACCCTCTCAATAAAAACAGCTGGGGTTACATTATTAACAGTTCCCACTCCTTCAATTGTGATAGGAAAGGGATCAGGGGAAACACGTTCCACTTTTAACTCTAAAGTGCTCGCAATATCAACTCTATGGGCAGAAAAGATAGTCCGAGGAGCAAAAGGGTCAAGAAGGATATCATCTAAACTAGTTTGGCTACTTCCTAAATCCATAATAAAAGCATTGTTGTTTTCTACAAAAAGACTCAAATGCCTTCCTGAAATTCGCCTAGCTTTTTCGCTAACCGGCTTTGGGCGCAAACAAATATCTTGCCCATCGTTATCTATCGCATTACGGCCCATGTAAATTTGTGCTCGGCTATAAAGAAAGATACTTTCTTTCGTGTAAGAATCCGAAATAACAAGACGAGCTCGAAACAGCCTATCTTTGTTCTCTAAATCACCAATAGGAGATAAAGTAGCTCCCCCCAAAGCACTTTGAGAGGAAGAAGTAGTAGGTTTTGTTCCGTAATTAGAAACATACCTTTTTCGAGTAACATTGTTGGCATCGTAGTTGCTGTTGTCAACAATAGCTTGATTCCCTCCCGTTATGGGATACATTTTTTCTGTAAATCCATCCTGTTGAGGGGCAGAGTTTCTTCGAACAGCTTCTTGATTTGTGGGAGTATAATATCTTTGTTGAGTATTACCGAGCATAGCATTTGGAGCAATAGGTATGTCTTTTTTATGGGTAATCTCAGTGAATCCATCGCGAGGAGAGGTAAAGTAATTATCTGAGACATTTTTCTCAGGTGGAGAATAAGCTTCTGAGCTCCTTTTTGCTTCTTGTTGATACCCACTCTGTCCATCTCTACTCTCACCGTAGTAACCATCATGAGTACTTGCCGGCCTAGGATAAGGCTCGGGAGAATCTACTTCATCTAAGCTAGAGTTTTTATACTGAGATTTTTCTTTGTTTTCAGTTCCACTCCCACTAGAGCCTCGTTTACGTCCACTTACATGCTGCCATTTCCCTCCGATATTAATAATATTATCGAGGTAGTAGTTGACCCACTTGACTCCAGCAATTTCTTTAATTTCAAGGTCAACACATTCCATTAGATTTGCACTAACACTATCCCAACCTTCATTAATCAAAGAAATAACTCCATTAACGTAAACCGTTCCTCCAACACTTGTTGCTCTGACCAAAGAGGTGTCAATTTGGTGTCTAACCATGATAGACTTTATACTAGAATTAATTTTAAAATCGTCTAAACGTTCCGTTGCCATAGAAAACCCTTCCCTCAATTTTTACGAAGCGACTCTAGGAAAAGTTTATTCGTAGAAAAATTATACAGAAGATTTTGCATTCATTTTGCTCTAATTATATCAGATGAGAAAAGAATTGTCTCCATAAAATATATTTAACAAAAGTCCGTAGATTTGTTATATTGCTCTAAGTCTCATGTTTTCTTTCCTGAACTGTCGTCAAAAATATAGATCAGAACTTTGATTTAGTGAGAAACCAAAAACTTTAGGTTCCCCACTTTCACATGAGAAGTTGCTAGGGAGGCATTGTATTGGCCACAAAAAAACCAGCAAAGCGCAATCTAACCAAAAAAGAACGGTTAGAGGAAGTTCAACAATCCATTCATGCTCTACCTCAAATTTTGCAAAGTGGTAATATCATATATGGAGAAAACTTCTCTTTTCCTCTAAAAAAACTAAGTGACATCGCGCAAAAAGCCTTATTATTAACCCAGACGTTAGGGCTCTCTGAACTAGAGTCTTCATTAAAGTTTACCCTTGAGCAAATAAGTTACCGTCAAAAAGAAAGTCAATCCCAAATTATTTTAAGTCTAATTTGGGCTCTAAACCTGGGCCAAACCATATCAAAAGCTATGGTGAAAAATTTAGATGATCTATCCCCCGAACAAAAAAATAATCTTTTTACGGATGATTTAAAACCCGCCTTAACAAGACTAGATCAAGAATTAAGAGATTGCTGGAATTTCCTTCAAAGCAGTGGTTTACAGCAAATAAAAGAGCTTTCAAAAAGATTAGTATCCATACACTCTACTACCTTAACCATTGGGCGACAGCTAGTGGAAAAACCTAGTCAAGAAAGTAATCTCTATCTTCTTTTCGGCCATATGATTCTAGCTCTTTTAGAGATAGTCCCATTTTTCACTGTAGAGCGAAAAATTGCTCAAAGCGAAAGTGCTCTAATTATAGAAGTGTCCTTTGGGGAAGATAGTTTTGCTCTCAAAATTTTAACTCCTCCCATCTCTAATTTTGGAAAAGACTTAAGACAGGCTAAACATTTCATAAAACAATTAGATCAAAAATTTCACGATGAAGAAGAAGCTGCCCATCTTAATCATGACAACATTGTTATTAAGTATCATTTCTTTCACCATATTTATCTCAGCACTCCGCAAGAAGAAGCTCGTCTGTTCCTCTTGCCTACTTACTCCATGGAGCTTTTACAACTCAATCTAGTCGACTACATTCAATTAGGCAAACAAAAACACCAAGTCCAGTCTGTTTGGGAAGACCCTCCACTGCTACAAAATATCTTTCGCTATCTTTTTTTTGCCGCCCAAGGATTAGAGTTTGTTCATAGTCAAAAACAGACACACAAGAATTTGAAACCTGGAAATATATTTCTTAGCAAAAATACTGTTGTCCTAGCTGACTTTGGAGTAAGCCCTTCCGTCCCAAACGCTCTTAGTAAATATAACAAGGATACGGCCCCTGAAGTTGTAAAACACAAAGTATATTCTCCTCAAAGTGACGTTTATGCCTTTGGAGTTGTTCTTCTTCGAATTTTCTTTGGAGAACATGCTGAAAGAACACCTTTTTCTCAACTTCAGCAACAATGCCGTTATTTCAAGCAGCCTCTCAATCAAGTAGGTTTTACTATTTTAGAATTCGCTTCTCATTTATGTCACTCTAAACCAGAAAAACGATTGAGCATGGAACAAGTAAAAGTCTCTCTACGAAAAATTGCTCTTTTTATGGATAATCCTGTGCAGATGGCTCACATCCGAGAAACCTTTCAACCTCCTAACTCAACGGAATACAAAAAAAAGTCATCCGACTCTTCGCCTCGAAAGGCATATTGGGTTTGGCTCGCAGCCGCATCATTTCCTGTTCTATTTGTCGCCTTTATCAGCTACGCTATTTACCTTATTATGACTTTACCAATATCTCCTGCAGAAGAAACCACTCAAACAACAAAACCTCTTAAAGAGAACAAAGAAAGAATTGTTATTTACCAACCACCTACCAATGTTTTCGGAATGGATGACAAGGTTACTCATCAAAAAATGGTCTTACTCAGTAGTAAAAGTACATCTGCTGCAGAAAAAGCCTCCGAAAAACTAAAAAGAGAAGGTATTAAAATAATTCCAAGTTTGATTGACTACCTTCCCAACTTAGATATTTTAGGAAAACGCCATGCTGCGGACATCATGGTAACGATAGGACCAAAGGCAGAAAAACTGTTTCTCCGTGCTCTCCAAGAAAAACAAGAGAAAACTCGTATAGGAGTTGCAGAAACTTTAGGCTATCTAAGATCTCCAGAAAACACGGTGCTAAGAGCTCTCATCCGCGCTCTCTCAGATGAAAGCAAACAAGTCAGAGCAAAAGCAGCTGCTTCTCTAGGCCAAATAGGAGAAAGTAATAAAGAACTTATCCAAGCCTTGATAGACTCCTACACCCAAGAAGAAACTCACGAAGTGAAAAATCACATTGCGATAGCTTTAGCTCGACTAGGGGCCGAAAATGAAGCTGCCGTACCAGCATTAATACATGCTCTATCGACAGAAGATCCATCCATTAAGTACAGCGCTGCCGCTGCTTTAGAAAAACTATCTATACCAACGCCTAACATTCCTGACCTAATAAAAGCCATACAGTATGCTGAATTAACCGCTCGAGAACTTCTCCTCAGAATAGGTGAAAGAGCCATTCCGATGCTTGTGCTAGCTCTGAAAAGTGATCCTGAAGTCAAAGTAAGAGAAAAAATAGCTGTCGTTTTAGGAAAAATGGACATCACTTCAAAACCTCTCGTCTTAAGCTTAGCTCAAGCTCTAGAAGACGAAGATGTTCAGGTTAGACGGAATGCAGCACGTGCGCTAGGTGAAGTCGGCCCCATGGGAATATTGGCCATATCAAGCCTAGCTAAAGCTTTATCAGACCCTGATACAGGGGTAAGATATAATTCCATCCTCGCCTTAGGAGAAATGGGTTCACAATCTGAAGGAGCTCTTGTTTCTCTCGCCAAGGTCCTAAAAGATAAAGAACAACACATTCGTATAAGTACAGTAAATACCCTAATGAAAATAGGAGAAAAAGCGATCCCAGCTCTTATTTTTGCATTGCGAAACAAAGATTCAGAGGTTCGCTACAGTGCAGCAAACGCTCTAGGCTCGTTAGGGAAAAGAGCCCGTAGTGCAGAAAAAGCACTTTCTCGCGCTTTACAAGATAGTAACCTAAACGTTCGAGATGCTGCTTCTGATGCCCTTAAGAACATTCGACAGAACTAAGAAAGGTTCACTATGAAAAAAATAAGCATCGTTTTTCTTGCCTCAGCTCTTCTTTTTTTGTTAGTAGGCTGCAAAAGCTCTGTAAATTTATCTCGCGAATACCAAATTGTTTCCGATAAAATTGACGGACTTCAAGATGAATTAAAATCGATCGTCAAAGTTCAAGTATCTTTGGAAGCCTACATTAAAGCGAAAAATCAATATCTTCAGGAAAAAAAAGAGCTACATGAGGTAAGGAATAGTAACGAAGAAAAAGATCTAGTCATCGGCCCTGAGCCGCCAGAAGATCTACCATTAACAGAAGAACTTCAAGCTTGGCAAAAAAACTACAGCCAAGTTTCCGATCAAGTGCGTGATTTAGAAAAGCAAAGAAACGAAATTGTAAAAAAGCAAGTAGCACTGGAGCAATGACTTGAGAATTAATTCTATAGCAAGTTTAGGATTTGTTTTTTTTCCCTGGAAAAAGTTGTATAATTTGGGTAGATCCAACTAAGATGTGTTAATAAGTAGAAGAACTTTTAACTCAGGGAAATATCATGCTCCTATCTCTAAACCTACTCACACTTATATCCTTGTTTTCAGTAGTCTTGCTTGTAATTTTTATTGTTTTATTCAAACTTGAAAACAAATCTTCTCACCAAATAGCAGACACAGATGAAAAATATGAGAAGTTAGAAGGCTGCGTGAGCATATTTATTATGTTCTTTTTTATCTTTTGTCTCTTTGCTCTTTTTGTTCTAATTTTTCGCTCTTAAATTATCTAGCACTGGGTTACTATGCAATCTTGGCAATCTTTTCTACATTTATCCATCGCCTATGGGGCTCTTTTTCTCTTAGTGCTCATTATTTTATCTCTAGTGGAAAAGAATACCATTTGGCTAAAAAAACAGTTTTCTGTTCCCGACTTCTGGGCAAACGCTGTTGGTTACTTTACCTTCGGCGGACTAGGGCTGCAACTATTTGTTTTCGGAGCCGGAGAAATGGCTCACAGAGTCAGCCTATTTGATGCCTTATTAATTTTCATTCTTGCCTTTGGCTTTAAAGAAAAATGGTTTTCAAAAAGCCAAATGTCGAAACTATAAGAAACTAAGCGCTTTTTTTTGCGCTATAGGGAGGTTTTAAAATGTTTAAATTTCTTTTTGCTGTCACCTTAACAGCCAGTTTACTTTTTCTGCCTTACTCTCATGTAATAGCAGATGAAAAAGATACAACCATTAGTGTTTTGGTCGGAGGATTTGACCCTGATGGTGTATATAAAAATGGCCCTTTTGGAATTGCCAAAACACAAAATCTTATTAAACAAATGGCCGAAATGTTAAAAGTGCCCGATGGTACTGTTGACCCAATGGCTCCAAATCAAATCGTTCAAGTGGAGTATTATGGGAAAGTTGCCCCGAAGTACTACACTGCCAAAAACACCAAAGAGATTGAATCTGCTGGAATAGGAACTCCTCGTTACGCTCTCATCGCAGCTAAGTTTATCAAGCATCGCCTTGCTCTTACAGGTGCAACAAAAGTAAATTTATGCGGGGGAAGTTATGGTGGATTGATTTCTCGCTACATTATTGAGCAAGATGTAGAAGGTTTAGCTTCTAGTGGCAAAATTGCTCGTTGGTTGACCATTGAAGGAGCTGTTTGCGGAGCTTACCCTGCTAATTTAACCTTAGATGACGAGCTCAGAAAATTCTTTGAAAAAGAGTTGGGCTTAAATCTTTCAGACCCCATAACAATGAACTATGTTTGGATTGAAAAGAATATTAATAAGCCAAGAACAGAAGGAGCCAGCCCTTTCTTTAAAAACATCCTTATTGGACACCAAATTTCTTCCAATAGCAACCTTTTTGAAGGAGCTCTTTCTGCAATCACAGGAAAAGCGAGTGATGGGGTTCTTTTAGTTGAAGATATGCAACTACATAGCCTAGCTTTAAAAAACCGCTTCCAAGGAAAACTTCCTGCAACAGTAACAATAGGAACCACTCACCCTGGAGTTAAAGATGACTCTGGTCTTTGGGCAAATATACATAGCTTTGCTAAAGGTGATCGGCGAGCGACCATTCGTATTGTTGAGGCTACTGCTAAAGACTTCACGGAAGATGCTTTTTGGTTTGGAAAAGGAGAAGTCGCTTACCAAGGTAAAGTACACTCTCCTCATTCAAGCAAAGCTTGGAAAATAGACAAAGAAATAGCTTTGATTAACCGAGAAAATCATACTGCCAAAGTGATTTCTTGCTCTCCTAATGAAGCAAAAGAAGTTGACAGTAAACTTTTTGATTGGATGCTTTCTCCTGAAGAAAGAAACTTGAGTATCACTCTTTGGGCCGAAGAAATCGACTGGGATGATATCTACAAAGTAGCAGAAGATTTTGAGAAACCTTTCGAAAACTTGGGCGAAACTAACATAACTGTCCCTGTAGATCAACAAGGAACTCAAACCTACATCGTCGAAACAGAAAAATGGAAGCTCACCCTTGAGGTAGAAGTTTTCCAATATCAATAATATTGATAACATCAATATTATTAATAAGTCTTTTTAAGGAAGGGTGTCATTGGAAGCCTCTATTTCTTATTTTATGAATGGCACCTTTTCTTGGAAAAGTTTGTTTGTAATTTTTTCTATTTGTCTTAATAACTCTTGGGCATTTTGGATGTATTGACAATCTTCCTCTTCAAACTTATCAGATTGTTTTTCCATAAAAATCTCTAAAAACTTTTGAGCAGACGCTAAGGGAGTTTTTAATTCACGGGCAAGCTTTTTTTTGAATGGCTCCATCCTTTTTTCTAAATCAAACCTCAAGGACCTCATCATTTCTTCATTTTTCAGAACTTTCTTTTTCAATTCACAATGAGATTTCTCCGACTCAATAGCTGATATAAGAAGAGCAAGGTAGTGTAGGTTAACATCTTTAATAATGTAATTAGCAGCACCACAACGCAATGCTTCCACAGCTATTCTTTCATTTCCATGGCCGGTTAAAATAATGACAGGCGGCGAGTCCTTTTTGCTTTTTATGTAGCGTAAAATATCCAGTCCATTGTATTCTCCAGGGATGTTATAGTCCACAACGATCACATTATGAACTCCTTGTTCATATTTTTGAATAGCCTCTTCGCCAGTGCGAGCAATACTCGTACTATAGCCAAACTCACTTAGTTTAAGTGAAAAGAGATCTCCTAGTCCAGGATCGTCTTCAACAAGCAAAACTTTTTCTTGGCACAACATCTATATTTCCCTTGCTAAACTTAAAGTGATTTGGAATGTATTTTTAATAGTCTTCATTTTTATTTAATTTTTGTTTAATGGTAAAATAAAACTTTGTTCCCTTATCCAAAGTAGATTCACACCAAACTTCCCCTCCATGACGATGAACAATAGTTTTTGTGTAAGCCATTCCCATTCCTTCGCCAGGAACCTCTGCTTTTCCTATTCGTCGAAATACTTGGAATACTTTTTCCATATTGTGCTCTGCTATACCACATCCATTGTCTTCGATTACAAAAAGAACATGCTCTTCTTCTTCCCTTCCCGAAATAGATATTTTCCCTTGGGGACCCGGTGGCAAATACTTAATTGCATTGTCAATAATATTAGCAAACACCTGCTCAACGGAAACTCGATCAGCATAGACAGAAGGAATCTCCTCCAACACTACGACTACATTTTTTACATCTATTTGATGGCGAAAACTGTCGATACAGGAAGATACTAGTTTGTTTGTATCTATCAGCTCCCAGTGCAGTTTACGGCGCCCTGTACGCGATAGCTCTAAAATAGCATTGCTTAAATTATCAATTCGTCCTACAGCACTATTGATATAACCTAAGGCTTTAGGGATAGAACTTTCAAGTATTTTTTCAATTTTTTCTTTTTCTTTTCCTGATAGCTCTTTTAGACCTTTTTTTATGGCAGGAGTTGCTTTATCTAAAGAGTTTTGCAAAACGTCCGAGAAACCTCTTAGGTTAATTAAGGGAGAGCGTAAATCATGAGAAGTGATATAGGTGAATTGCTCTAGCTCTTTGTTAGAATATTCTAGTTCTCTAGTTTGTCTGGCTAGCTTTTCTTCATACTCTTTCCGAGTAGTTATTTCTTGCTCTAGTCGAGCATTAATAGTTTCCAGGTCTTCCATTTTTTTCGCCAATGTGGAGTAGGAAAGTTGCAGATCTTCTTCTGTTTTTTTACGAACCTTTACCTCTTGGTGAAGTTTTTCATTCAAAGTGATAATACCTGGTAAATTTAAAGCTTTAGGTATAGTTGGAATAAGAGCAATCACTGTTGATAAAGACGCTAAAGCAGTAATCACTTTCATAAATGCAGAAAAACGATAAACAGGATTATAAAAAGTCCAGACATCAATCAAGTGTGTAAAGCCACAAGTGATAATGAATGCTCCAAACATAAAGAACATCCAATGAAATGGTACGTCTTTTTTCTTTTGTGCAAAATAAACCAAAGCCACAGGAATACACATATAAGAAAACCAAATGAGTATATCGGATGAGTTATGGAGCCAAACTAGCTCCGACGACCATCCGCCTCAAGTTGTTCTTGTAGCAAAGCCACTTGAGTCAAAAAGTTGCCACATAGAAAGTGTCCTTAAAGATACCATACCTAACGGAGTTATTCACACTTTACCCCAAGTAGCAATCCATTAGTCCACGGCCAGATTTTTTTCTTCCTTAGTAGGCTCTTCCTCAATCAAGTTTCCCAAGTAAACCGCTAAACAGTGAGCCACTGCATTACTGACTGTGTAGTTCTTTCGATCAAAATCGTACTTCCACAAACGACTAAAACGCACCTCAAATACGTTTCCATCGACCTTAACATAGACATCTTTAGGATTCAAATGGAAAGGTGCTCCGACCTTAAACAGCTCTTTCATCATAGCTTCTGCTAGATCTGGAATTTGGTGAGGAGAAATAATATGATCAGAGAGTTGAGTGGAATAAGGAACTTCTTCAATCAACATATCTTCGACAACAAGAAATCTCACATTCATTTCACCTGAAGGAAGAGAATTTTGCAATCGTAAAGCTTTATCTATATAGTTTTGTGAGATGGTGTACTTTCGTCCCGGTTTCAAAAACAACTTAAGAGATTGAGCCAAGTTTCGGATATCAGCAAACTGAGAATTTTCTAGTTTTCCTAAGTAACTTTTTATTGTGTCAAGATGTTCGATGCTAGTATCATTAATAGCCTCTTGGATTAGCTTTTTTATTTGATCAAACTCATGATGAACTAATGCGTAAATATTTTTTAGTTGATACAACAAGTCCGCAGGAGGTTTTTCTAACAAGGAACAAAAATAAGAAGGCACTTTTTCAATCAACTTTTGCCTCTTTACATCAAAAGTGCTCAAGCTATAGCGCACAATTTCTGCGATAATTTTCTCTTTTTGAGGTAAAAGTCCTTCCTCTAAGCGGTAAAGACCATCTATTACCCAGCGCGAAGAAGAAGAAGAAGTGCTCTGATTAGGTGGACTAGAACAAAAAGTATTCACTAACTCCATTTCTGCTTCTGTAGAAGGGGAAGAGTTAGTGTCATTTTCAACTTCTGAGTTCCACCCCAAAACATCCAAATCTTCAGTTTTTTCTGTTTTTCGACTAGTCTTGGGAAGAGCTTGATCCGTTAACAGAATATATTTTTCTTTAGACAAAATCCATTCATCAGAAAAACGTAGATTATACTGGTCTAAAATTTCTAAAACTTGACAAAGGGTGTCTGCTAATTTAAGAACCTCTTTAATCTCAATAATCTTGTTTTCTTTTTTGACTAATTGTTTCAGATTAGTGTAAGATTGTTGCTCTAAAACGACATAACGTTCGCGAAGCTCCCAAAGAGGAATAATAAGCTCCACGGGCAACTCAGCAATGAGATCTAGGCCTTTATTGGGAGAAACAATCCGGACTTTTTTTTGTCCATACAACTGCTGCAATCGCTCCTTGATTACTTGCTGAGAAAAATCAGTGTTGTACTCCATTGCTTCTTGCCAATAGTCAATTTTTCTCTCTCTTGCCGAAACTCGATCCCCTTGCTCTAAGAGTCTTAAGAAAAGCCATTCTCGACAATTTTCGACAAGCTCACTCGCCCCCATTCTTTCTGAGGTTTTCTTTTTTAATAAATTATCTAGAATGGCACGAATTTCAGAATCTATTTCTTCAGGATAAATAGGTGGGGTATCTTCTTGGATGACTAGAATAACATCTATAATCGAGACATGATCTTCTTGAGGAGGGTAAGGCCATTTTCCTTTTGTCAACATTTCATAGAAAATAACTCCCAAAGCGTACATATCAGTTCTGTCATTGATAATCCCATATGGCTTGGGATCTTTCGTAAAGCTTTGTTCAGGAGCAAGATAGCGAACCGTCCCTGCAACGGTTCCTGTGGCAGAGGATGCCGCTTGGATAGTGTAGGCAAGTCCAAAATCAATCAAAACAGGAGAGTGCACTCCAGTGCCTCTAAAGCAAATATTTTCAGGCTTAATATCGCGATGAACAATTCCTTTTTGGTGAACTATTGCTAAAGCTTGAGCAAGCTTATAAATAATCCTAACGATTTGAAAAGTTGTCAACTGAGAAATTTTGGTATCTAGACTTTGGGAGAGTTTCTCCATGCAGTATGCATCAATCTCTCGACCATCGTCAACCATTCCCAGCTCATGTATTTTAACAACTCCTTCGTGATGAATTTCTTGAATAGCCCGAATTTCTTGACGAAACCTAGCCAAGGCTTTACTATTATCATAAAGCGGTACCTTAACAACGGAGTTTTCGTTTCCAGGTAAACTATAAACCCGAGACATCCCTCCTTGAGCATATGTACCAAGATAATAAGACTCACCCTTCTCAGAAGTGAAAGTAACCATTATTTTTTCCTCAACTCACCAGTTCACAATCTTCGACGGTAGCCAACGCATTGCCACGTGCCCAAATCGCATCGTACTGATTACGATTGATCTTACATCGTCGAATGGTAGAATAACCCCCTTCACTAATAGATATACCAGATCGGGCGTTACCAACTATGTTGCACTCTTCAATGATAGCAGTTCCTTTTTTGTGAATGGCGATCCCACTGCCTCGTCCATCGTGTATCGTACAATGGCGGACAATTGGGTGCCCTCCCTCATTAACCGATATTCCAGCAAAAGCATTTTCAAAAATATCACAGTGTTCAATTAAAGCGGAAGCTTTTTCAGAGATTAAAATCCCGCTTTGCTTAGCTCCATGAATCTTACAGCCTCGAATTGTAGGATTAGCCTTTGCTAATACTTGAATCGCAGCAAGAGCACTTCCATAGATTTCACAGTTTTCGATAACCGCGCTACTCTCTTCTGCCAAAACAATTCCGCTATTGTTTCGGCCTTGGATCAAACAATTTCGAATAACCGCAGGAAAATTAGTCCGATTAAGCATTACTGCAGCCAGTGCTTCACTATAAACTAGACAGTCTTCCAGAAACAACTTTCCTTGTATCAGCTCTACCGAATGCCCTTGAGAAACACCCTTTTGTTTTATACTGAGTCCACGAAGCAAAACTCGGGAAGAGCAAATAGAAAAGCAATTTTCTTCCGTTCCCTCAATAATACAGTCACTCGAGCTCTGTCCAATAATTTCAACCTCTTTATTAACCACTAGCTGTTCTCGATAAATCCCTGGAGAAATCAAGATTCGACTGCCATGAGAGGCCTTATCTAAAGCCTCTTGAATACTTGTACAACTATCTTCTCCTGCTTGTTTTTCAGAAGAAACAACAATAGTCGATCCTGTGTTATGGCAAAGCTGCCGAAGTAAATCTTCTCGGCTTAATCCAGGCACATTTTTTAAGTCCTCCAAGATTTTCCAATATGCTCGATAACCCTGGAACCAGTTTTTACGAACCATGGATAACTCTTGTAACAAAAGAGAACTATCTAATAGGTGTCTATCTTTTAAAGACCGAAGAATTTCTAAGTATTGATGGTAGGACATAGTTGGTTATTATAAATGAAATTTTTTTTGTAAATACAAACTTTACTACTCCAGCAAGTTTCTCTATTATATAAATTTTTAAACTCTATGAAAGAGAATTATCTATTTTGTAATTCCCTACAAGAGAAGGAATAAAGGAGAAATACTTTGTCTATTTTATTGATCATCGCGATGGCTCTTGTTTTTGTAGCCATTGGTCTCATTTTTTTCTTCAGCTATGATGAAGAAGAAGATTAGACATTTCAAAGAAAAAACCTCAAGAAGTTTTAGGCCGCATGATTATGTCGTCCTAAAATCTCTTGAGAAATATCCCTCTTCAAAAATAAAATTTTATTTCTTAAAAAAATGTATTGTCTTTTGTCCCCTAAAACGAATATACTTAATAAAGTAAACTAGAGGTTAATATTACTGCTAGTCATTAAATTTAGACTAAAGAAAAACTTTCCAAACAATATCCTAAATCTTATAACTTTCTTAATGGTGTCAATATGGATAGAATCAAAGAGGTTAACGAGAAAAATTCGCTCTGGGGAATGGAGATACAAATTCCTCCTGAATTTGACATATTAGAGGAAATAGGAGAAGGAAAAAGAAGTAAAGTTTATCTGGCTAGTCATAAGGCGACCAAAAAAAAAGTAGCGCTTAAGTTTATTCCTTTTCCTTACCAATACAGTCCCAAAAAGTTTATGATGAAAATGGGGCATGCCGCATCTCTTAGACACTTTGGTACCGTCAAAATATGGCAAATAGGTTTCCTAGAAAACTTCATATATTTTATTATGGAATATGTTGAAGGGAAATCATTAGAAACAAAAAAATTAGACACCAACGAAAAAGAAGTGTGGAGTATTGTTTTACAGATATGCCAAGTTTTACAGCAAGCTCTAAAAAAAAATATCATTCATGGTAACATCAAGCCGTCTAATTTTTTATTAGACCAAGAAAACAAAGTCAAACTTAGTGACTTTGAGTTGACAAAAAATCTTAATGAAATCAATATTTCTCTTTCCCAAGAAAAAACATTTTTTTCTTCTCCTTACTATGTTAGCCCAGAACAAGCCTCATACTCAAACATAGATTTTCGTTCTGACATATACTCTTTAGGAGCAAGCATTTATCATATTTTAACAAAGCAACCTCTTTTTTCAGAGAAATCCGATTTTGAGATAATCTACAAACAAAAAAATACCCCTCCTTTATCTCCTGAAAAAATTGTACCGACAATATCCCTAGAAAGTTGCTTTATTTTAGCGAAAATGCTTCACAAAGACCCTAAAAAGCGCTATCAAAGTTATGGCGATTTAATATTTGATATACATGCTTTACAAAAAAAACAGAGCCTTGTCTTTGCCACTTCAAACGATTACATTGATGCCTACAGACAAAATATTACCTCTCTCAAAAGTAAGTTTATTCAAAGCGCAAAGGAAAGCCCTACTTCTAATATTCTAAAAGAAAATAAAATAGTAATTGTCAGCTCTCCTCAAGAAATTTATTTAGAAACTCCTAGTTTTTTTCATTTTGTAGACAGCATTCTTGAGTTAAAATCCTATCTCCAAAACAACAATAGTCTAGTGATACTAGATAGTCATTATTTAGAAGACCATACTCTTGCCTTTCTCAGCTTTCTAAAAGAAGAGTTTCCTCACTCTCATTTACAGATTTTATCCAAAAATATTTTATCCGACCCCGAACTATCAAAAAACCTTCCTTTACTAAGCTACAAGGGATGGGAGAAGAAAGTAGTATCAAAGAAGAGAGGGAATTCGCTTCCCGTATATGAAATTAAATTAAAGTCCATCATGAAGCTCGCTCAAAGTTTTTATTGGAATGGAAATTTTTATATTTACTCCAAGGCTTCTCGGTGCGGACAAATTATAATATCAAATGGAGAAGTAGTTCAAAGCTACTATAAGGATAAGGAGGGAAAGAAAATACTGAGCTTTATTTTAAAGCAAGATTATGAATGGAAATTCAGTCCCCAAAGAGTGACTAAAATTGAAAAACGGCTCCAAGAAAACCGGCTCATCATAGAAGAGATGCAGCAAACTAACTATAGTTTACAGACTAAAACTCATCCTCTGGAGAATCGAAAAAGAGCAAAACTTCCCATCATCCCTTCCAAAGAAAATGTAGATGTAGATATAGATGTAGATATAGAAAAACAAAGAAAACCCTTATCTGCTCCTTTACCCATAAATTTTGACAACCTGGGAAAAAGCACAAAAAAGTCTAAAGTCACATCAAAACGAGATATAAAAAAGATGCCCAAGGAAACAAAGAGCATTCTTAGTGGAGACCTCTCCGAGATCAGTTTATGGGAAATTCTTCAAATTCTTTCCAGCAAGAAAAAGACAGGATGTTTAAGCGTAACAAACAAAGATGAAAAAACATATACTTACTTAGAAAAGGGCTTTATCGTCAATTACCAATCCTCTACGGGTAGTGATATATGTAATTTTTTTCTTCAATATGAAGGAGATTTCCTTTTTGAACCTATGGGAAATATCCCAGAAAAACAATTCAAGTTATCTATAGAAGATGCTAAGCAACAAGCTAATCGCGCTTATAACAAGAGCTAAAAGCTAAGATAAAAAAATAGGTCAAATTATTTTGCCAAGAAGCTAGAGAAAAAAGAAGGCAATTCGACCACGCATTTAGAAGTTAATATAACTTCTCGCCCATCGTAGAAGCTAGCCCGAGGCGAGAGTTTACGACGGGTTTTAGAACAACAAGGATAAAGCTTAGGATTACGTATAGCAAGACAAGCCAAACGTTTACTGTAAAAAGAGAAGTTAGCATCTTTATCATTTTCTACAGAAGCTAAGAAGGCTTGAGTATGAGCATACTCCTCGCCGTTTAGTAAAGAAGAAGTTTTGAAGTGATGACTAATCCACTGAAGATAACTAAGTTTTCTCCGCTCTCCAACGGCTTCCAGAATTTGAGCAGATTGATATTTTGCTAAATAATAACGATGATGGAACTGAGCATTGAGAGAAAAAAAATGCGCTCGAATCTCTTCTAAAACCTTCTTTTTTCCTCCCAGAAGAGCAGCAATAAGCTGCACTAACTGCAATGTTGAATGAAAAACAGAACAGCCATATCCAATAACTTCTCCGGCATGGGCACTTTCACTTTGCCCGCAAAGATCATAGCTCTCCCGCCCAATTTTAGGAAGAAGAATTTTAGCTCCATCTGACCAAAGTAGCTCATAGCCATCGGGATAAGGGATTTTATCCTGCTCGACATTCTGTTCAAAGCATCGTACTCTAGGACTTTCCTCAGAAGAAGAAGGTATTCTGATTTCCCAAGCTCCTTGATCTTCTCCCTCTTGGTACTGAATTCGCAATACATTATCTCTATATACTAACCGAGGTAAACCACGTAATATCTCGGCTAGAGGGATAGCAATTGGCTGAGGCTTACATAATCCAAAAGACATCGAAATTGTTTGTAAAACAGGTACATTCAGAGTACTGCCATCAGAAGAGAGAAGTGTTTCCCGGTGCTCTCTTAGTAATCGCCTTATTTCCTCATAATGGGAACTCCCCTTAATAAGACTCGCAAGATCTTTTAGAACCCCTGAGCGCCCTTTTTCAGCTACATATTTTCCGCCATCTTCTTTGAAACCACTTTTTTCTTGGCAATCTTCTAAGTACAAAGCTGCTGCATACACCAAAGCCGCGATGTCTCGACAAAACTCTGGAAAAGCTTGCCATTCTCCCGGAAAATACTGGTTACTCTGCCCCCACATTTTCATTCGAGCCTCAGACGACCAAATCTTTGTGGCCAAATTCCGCAACCCTTCTCCTGACAAGTGACTACCTAAGCCTCCCGCAAGAACATCCATTATCATAGTTAAGCGTCCCAGGCGTCGTAGCAAATCATCACTGCGTAAGTGGTTTGTCGTAAAGGTCACTTTTCGCAAATCCAGTTGCCCCTCTGAAAGCTTGTAAATATCTTCCATTAATTGAACAATCCGCTCTGCCGATTCTTCTGCAGCACCTGCAAAGCTAGCCGTCACCATCTCTACTACTCTAGGAGAACGATACCATGAACTATACAGTGAAATCATCTCAGCAGAGGTAACATCTCCTAAAGGAGAAATTGGACAGGAGGAAAGCTCTCCGCAAAAATACTCCAAAGTACGTTGATGTAAAGTAGGCACTCTACTCACATCAAGCTCATGTTTACTAACACTTTTTTCCATGTAATAAATATGAGCTTGAAAAGGAATGCCTAACTCCTCATAAGAATACCCATAAACATCAGCATAGTAGCTTTGAATAATTCGTCCAAGAATATCATTGCGTCTCGCGGCTTTCAGAAGGTCTTTCAGGCAAGGATGAAGGTCTTTTATATCTGAGGGCAAACAACCTAACCATGATTTCCATAACATCAAATGGCTCTCTTTGTTATCCTTACGCTGTAGCCCATGTAAGCCCTCGCATAAAGCCACCGGAAACTCAGGCAAATGAAAAATCATTCCCGTCAAAAAACAATCCACACTTCCCGTATATTTACTCATCTTTGCTAAATCTTTAGGCAATTCTCTAGACTCGAGTGAAAGCTCAGAAACAATAGCATTTAATAATTCTATGTACTTTCGATGAGCATCCAAGTGTTGGCGTAAATCATCTAAAAAGCGAAAATATTTCCGAGCCTCCTCTTCCGAAAAGACTATTTTCTCTAACACGGATGGGCTCGCCATTTGTCCAATTTTTTTTAAAACAGGAAAAAGAATGCCAAAATGCAATTGCGACCATACTGACTTATTATTGCCCACATCTTTACTCGGAGCATAAGGGATTTCTTGAGCCAGCTCTTCGTCAAAGTACTGCAAACGAATTTTTCCTGTAGAAATTCTCCAAGAATTTATCCCGGCCACAGAATTAACAGCAGCATTAACGCTAATTAATGTAGCAAAAAGATCTTTTAAAGAAATTTCCTGGACATGCTTTCCTGTCATCTATTCTTCCTTACAGTAACTGTAAAATTCAAAGTTCTCATCATCAAAACAAAACTCTAGTTGTTCATATTTTTCTTTTCCGGAAGGAAATCCTGAAAGAGAGACACCCGCCAAACGAATAGGTTTCTCTCCCACTTCCGTTTTTTCCAAGAGTTCTTGAATATGATGAAAAATCTCTTCTGCCGAAGAAAAAAAACTCTTTGCCGTCACCCGTCTTGTCATTGTCTGAAAATCATAATATTTAATCTTTAGAGTTACCGTTTTGGCCTGACGATGAATATCAGTAAGTTCTTGAAAAACCCGCCGAGAACATTTTTCTAAAAAATGAAGAACCTCTTCTTTGGATTCGATATCTCGCTCAAAGGTAGTCTCTCGCCCATAAGACTGTCGCTCCCGGTGAGGTTTAACCTCTCTTTCATCAATTCCTTGAGCAATATTGTACAAATAACTACCCGTTTTTCCAAACTCTTGTAAAAGAAAAGATAAAGATTTTTCCGAAAGATCGCTAATTTTTGCAATGCCCATACCCTGAAGTTTTTCGTTCATTACCTTACCAATCCCAGGCACTCGCACAACAGCTAACCCTCTAATAAAGGAAAGTACCTGAGAAGGAGCAACAACCCAAAGCCCATCAGGTTTTTTATAGTCCGAAGCAATTTTAGCAATAAACTTATTCGGAGCAACCCCCGCCGACGCCGTCAACCCAGTTTTTTCATAAATCATCCTCTTAATCGCCCGAGCAATCAAAGTAGCACTTCCCTCCCCCACCTTATTCTCCGTTACATCCAAATAAGCCTCATCCAAAGAAAGTGGCTCAACCAAATCAGTGAAAGAATAAAATATTTCCCGAATCTCCTGAGAAACCTTGCGGTATTTATCAAAATGAGGAGGAATAAAAAGACAAAACGGACATTTCCGATAAGCCACAGCACAAGACATAGCCGAATGAATACCATATTTACGAGCCTCGTAGTTTGCCGCACAAACCACTCCCCGAGAATCAGGTTTCCCCCCCACGACTAAAGGTTTCCCCCGAAGCCCAGGATCATCCCGCATTTCGACTGCCGCATAAAACATGTCCATATCAATATGGATTATCTTTTTCATTTGGTTCTCTGAATACTAATAAATATAGGATTTTCAAAATCAACTACTCGGGAAAGGAAAACTTAGGAATTGCTATTTTTGGTCATTTTTCGGCATAATTTTGCCTCATATTTGCCTCACGATTTTCATTATAAACGCGATGACCGAGAGAAAACCTAATGCAAATGACATTTGCTTTCAACCGATTACAACCTAACTTTGGCGGACAATTGGTATCCGGCAGCGGCAGCTCTCTGGGGTATGTTTTTTGTTTGGGTGGAATTTTGTAGCTTATGTTAAACCTGACTTAAGTCTTTATTTTCATTGGATATCAATATATGAACCATAAAATCATAACATATGAATCATACCCCATAAACGTTTAATTTTCAATGTTTGCCTGGGGTCATTATTTTGGCTTTCGTCATTTTTGTGGAATCAATGCCACCGTATTTTATTGGAGCATGGATATTATTACGCCAGTTTTTATTAGGCGTAGGACACCCGGATGTTATCCGGGCCTTACATATTACATCCCTGCCGGGATACCCATCGCCCATCAAAGTTGGGTCAGTGTCATTTCAATGCAAATATCATTTACGCCCGGTCATAGTGCTATTAGTCGTGTTTGCGTTAGGTTTTATTATGAGTGACATTAGATATTGGCCTGAGAGATCAACAACAAACTATCAAAGGAAAAGATATGGCAATCTACGACAAGAAACGAAAAACATGGACAGCGAGCGTCATGGTTCGAGGAAAAAGGTACAGAAAGCGAGGGTTTCGAGAAAAGAAGTTTGCCGAGATTTGGGAGTCCCAAAAAAAGTACGAAGCGGAAAAGATGTCCGTAGGTTTGGCCAACCCCGACCAAGAAAAAAAAATAGAGCAACTCCTACAAATTTACCTCCACAACCTAAAAGGAAAATCCAATGAATATGTCATCAGAGAAAATAGACGGGCAAGATGCTGGAGCCAATTTTGCCAAGAAAACCACCTAGAAAAATTCCACGACCTCTCCCCCAACGTACCTCTAAAATACCAAGCCTGGAGAGAGCAGCAAACAGCCCCCAGCGGCACCTTCATTTCCCCCAGAACCATAAACGACGACCTAACCTTCATCCGCCGAGTCTTTAAGTTCCTCGTTCGCTTTGGCGAAATAAAAGCAAACCCCTTCGTTCATCTGCCTCTTTACTCCATCCAAGAAAAAGAAGTACGATACCTAAACGAAAAAGAAGTTGCCCGTCTTCTTGACTTACTAGAAAAGAAGAACAAGAAGCTAAAAGATATGGTAGCAGTTTACCTAGGCACAGGGATGAGACGCAATGAACTAACATCGCTTCGGGTTTGCAATGTTGACTTGGAAAAGAAAATCATCAAACTCAATGCCGAAAATACCAAGAAGCGATATTCGCGGATCATCCCGATCCAGCCAAAAACACTGGAGATTCTAAAAGCACGGTGTCAGGAGAAAGCGAAAGATGACTTAGTTAAGTTTGTCTAGAGGAAAATTAAGAGAGGGCAACTCACGACACAGCAACAAAACCGTAAGTCAAAGACAAATAAAAAGATCAGCTAGAAAACATGGCAGTATTAATCACCTTCGGCTCTTCTACCATTCGTGCCAGACACCAATTTTCTTCGATGCAAATGCTATTGCCCGGGAAAAACCTAATGCAAACGCGATTGTTTGGAGAAAACCTAATACAAATATGATTAACCCGGCCACTCACAATTACGAAGAGTTCTTCTTTTTGGGGATCATTTGTTTTGTCTGTGCTTTTGTTGGCGTGATCTGCAAAGGCATTTTTACAAGGAGACTAGAGAAGTGGAGAAAAGAAAACTGGGAGCCATCCAGCAAAGAGAACTCCCAATTTTGACACAAAAAAACCCAGAAGTTATTTGGAATAACTCTGGGATCAAAACTAAATGTTTATCCTTTCAATTTTATCAGAAAACCAAACTCTTGGCAAGAGGAAAAATTATTTTTTTTCTCTTAGGGTATGGTTGTAAATAATTGGAAAGGAGAAAAACCCTTAGGTACAGGTCGAAAAAAACTTTTTATCCAATAAAATAAAAGATTATCAAAAACCGTTCTAAGCACCATGTTCCCTGGAGGGCGAGGCTCCTGCCGAGCAGGGGATGTG
>JAJDCR010000152.1 GCA_029260735.1 Planctomycetota bacterium | reverse complement strand
CGCTACGCCTGATAGGATACATGGTCTTGAGGTATTGTTTTTTGGAAAACCAAAGTACGCTAGATTAAGGGGTAGAAAGCAGAATCTGTCTTCTACTTATTGAGATTACTGAGATTTCCTTAACTGAATGAGCTTGCGAACAGGGGGGGACACGCTGAAAATAAAACACTTAGCAGACTATTAAACGTTTGCTACAATAAAGAGCATACACTACAAATCTCTAATGTCGGTGAAGATAAGAAATAACCTTGGCGATGACATCTTTGGAATCGACATCATTTTCTAAATCATGGAAGCTCTCAGGAAAGTGAGCGTATTCAATTTGAACACCATTGCTCGCAGTGGCTTTTTCGTAAAACTTTTTTACTCCAGGGCTATGAGCAAAATGATCCACTCCTGCTGTTAAAACTAAAGAAGGAGTCCGAAAATCTCCTTTTTTGAAGCGAGCTTCAGCATATCCAGCTAGAAGAGAAGAGGCTAAAGACGGAGGAGGAAATCGAAAAAAAGCTTCATTCTGCTCAAGGTCTCTAGCCTTGGCTTTGTCGTGAATTAGCTTTTCGGTATCGACTCCTAAAATCAGAGAAAGATCTCCGTGAATAATGGAGAGTGATACTCCGGGGGTAAAAAGTATTGCTGCTTTAACCAGATGAGGATTACGCTGAAGATAAACCGTAGTGATAATCCCACCCAGGCTCCATCCACCAACATAAACATTTTTTTCTCGGCCGTAGTGACTACGAGCATCTTCAATCACTTCACCTAAAACATTTACGAGTTGTTCAAAGGAACGAACACTCCCGTTGATGTCAAAAAGCTCTCTCTGAGAATCTCCATGACCAGGAAGATCATAAGCTACGACGTCATAACCCGCTTTTCGGAGAGATTCCAAAGAAGTATAGTGATGTTGGTATCGGCTGGTCATACCGTGGGTGTAAACAAAAATTCCTCGGCTTAGGTTTTGCGGATGTTTTTCACTTTGAGTTAAAGCAATTTCTGTTTGATAAAAGGTCTTTTCTGTCTCTTGGAAAGAATCCAGAGCAAAAGAAGGAGCTAAAAGCCCCAAAATTAGTAAGAAAAATATGGTTCTCATAACCGTTTCCCCTCTAAAAAATAAAAGAAAAATTAACTTTTTGTATTATAAAAATAGTGGGCTTTTTGTCAATGAATATTCTAAGTTCAGGCACTCTAATCCTCAAAGTTATAATATTCATTTCTCGTAGCAATGGATATTCCCTATAGTTTAATACCCCAGCCAGCAAAGTAAACGTTCTAATTTGAAATGGAAAGATATAAAATTTTTACACATTTTCATTGTTAAAAGAAAAAAGTTCAGGTATTATAAAGATGTAAAAATTTTGAATACGTATAGATAATACATAGATAATTCATAGATCATCAAAAAATAGTCCGATTATGCTCTAGTTATAAGTTTTAGGAGATTTTCAAAATGATTGGTAAAGTCGTTCGTTTATTAATGGCTACAATCTTCCTACTTTATTTTTCTCCCTTAAAAGCTATACCCACGGATAATTTAGTGTTATCTGTAACATTTAATGATGGTACAGCCAATGATGATAGTGGAAACAATAACAATGGATCTGTTAATGGAGCAGCTCTAACAGAAGATCGATTTGGCAATGCTAATCATGCTTTTTCTTTTGACGGAGTGAATGATAATATTTTCTTTAATCACAGCGCCAGCTTGAACATTTCATTTGAAGACTACAGTATTGCGGCGTGGGTAAAAGCAAAGAGTATTACGAACAACGGTCGTATTTGGTCAAAGGGAAGCTCTGGTTGTATCCCAGGATATATGATGAGAATGAGTGGTGGAGAAGTTTTGTTAGAAGCTTCTAGAGAGCCCGGAGGTTGTGTTACAGGCATTACAAGTGGAGTTACCATTAACGATGACGAGTGGCATTTCGTTGTTGCTGTAGCTGATAGAGACGTAGGAGAGAGAATTTATATTGATGGGGTTTTGAGTGCGTCTAACAGTAACAATACATCTAGCTTCAGTTTTTCTAATACGCGCAATCCTGCGATTGGATTTGATGAAGTCGCTGGAGTGGGTAGTGAGCAATTTAATGGGAATATCGATGATTTACGTATTTATAAAACAGCTCTTAGTGATAATCTTGTTCTAGAGTTATTCAACGAGGCTAATCCCAATGCTATTCCTGAATTCAATAGCTTTGTTTTGATTGCCTTAGCTAATGTTTGTTTTATTTTCAGAAAATTACGAAAAAATTAAAAAAGAATTTGAATATCACACAATCACTTCTTTATGGAGAGTGTTATGAAATCAGCTTATCTTAGTTTGATCGTGGGGGCTGCATTATTTTTGGGGTTAGCAACGACTTCAGCTGATATTCTAACTCCTGGTGGAGATGGTAGTTTAGGAACGGTAAACTACTTGGGAGGAAATATTGGTCTAAACTCTTCTGTTAGTGCAAGAGGAGGATCAACCACGAGTTCCATTGATGGAGCGAGTACCTTTTCCACTTTTGGAACAGTAACAGCTAATGGAAATGATGGAGCTGGTCAAGGACAAGCTTTTGCTGAATCTCACAGCTGGCATATCGATAGTCGTGAGGGAAACTCTACCTTACCAACATTTTTCAATATAGACCTAGGCGATGTAGCAGGGGTTGCCAACGCAGGAACTCAAGAATTTGCTATTTCTCAAATCAGCGTTTACAATCGCCAGGATGGTTTTGGAACTCAGTTCAATGGTGATATTGCAGTCGTAGATCGATTTGGGCAAGACGTTTCAGTCAGTGTTGTTAATGTTGATGGCCTAACAATTCCCCAAGGTAAAGTCTCTTTTAATTTTGGTGGGTTAGGTGAAATAGGACAAGCTATCAATTATCGTAACATGGCTTCTTTCACTGAACTAGAGGTATTTGGACTCTCTAACTTCAACTTAACCGTCAATGATAGCCTTGCTTTAGATATATCCTCTTCTGGAAATGATTTTGTGAACGTGCAAGGAAATGCGGTGCTTGCAGGTGCTATAGACATTAGTACTTTAGATGCTTTTGTCCCGACGAGCAACAATCCCACCTCAGTTCTTACAGCAACGAGTATCAATACAGATCAACTCTCTCTTTCCGAGGGATTCGGTTTTCAAGTTGTTTCAGGAGGAAACGGGCAAGTTCTAGAAGTTTTTGTCACTGTTCCTGAAGCGAGCAGTTTGGTTTTGTTGGCTTTATCAAGTATTTTCTTTTTTAGAAAACGCAATCTATTCCCTTCACGAGGCTAAGTTTTTTCAGAGGCTTTTAGCAAAGATGAGGTTGCTTTGTTTTTTAATTACTTTTGCTGGGGATTTTTACTTTTCCTGTGCGCGGGGTGCAGTCCCTCCGATAAATCTCCCCAAAACTCATCTTTACTTCCCTCTCTTCCCAAAGTTTCTTTCAGGGTAGAAAAGAAAAACCCTGAAAAAGAGGGATGGAAGAGTGAGGCTTTTCAAGAGAAGGCCAAAAAACAACTCGAAAAACTGTCCGAGCTCCTCACTTCCACCACAAAAATTACTCCCCAACAAATATCATCGATCGTCCATCCCAAAATTCTCAGTAGCATTCTTCGTCCCAAAAACCTAAAACAGGTTTGGAGCAAAGCCAACCTTAAAGTATGGCGGAATCTAGAAAAAAACAAACCCTTTCATCAAAAAACTCAAAACAAATTCTGCAAACTACTGGAAAATTTAATTTATCCTTTTGTGAGCCGGGGTACTTCTCCTAAAATCCATTGGAAAATTGTTGGAGTAGACCCTTCTTTCGAAGAAATAAAAATACGTGTCCTCTACCAGGCTTCTTCTCATAAGAGCGGAGAGCAAATAGAGCAAAATGCAACTTGGCTTTGCTCTTGGTCCAAAACAACACCTCCCTTGCTACAATCTGTTTTGGTCGAAGACTATGAAGAGGTTGTTCTTTCTTCAGAAACTCTTTTTTCTGACTGCACAAAATCCGTTTTAGGGAAAAATTCTTGCTTTGAAAAACAGCTTATGAGAGGGCAAGAGCACTGGATGCGGCGGCGACCTTTCCTTATCGGAGTAGATAATTTTGGACACCATGGAGTTGCGATTGGTGACGTTAATGGAGATGGACGAGACGATCTCTATCTTTGCCAAACAGGAGGTCTCCCCAATCGTCTGTTTATACAAAACTCTGACGGGACAGCGACCGATATTTCCGAAAATTCAGGAACTAATTTTAGGGAGCGCACCCATAGTGCTCTTTTTTTGGACTTAGACAACGACCATGACCAAGATCTCGTTTTGGCAACAAACGCAGCTATTATCGTTATGAGCAATGATGGCCAAGGAAAGTTTCGTTTAGTAACGGAAGGAAGTTTCCCCAATATTTACTCTCTGGCTGCTGCGGACTATGACCAAGACGGAGACCTTGATATCTATGCAACAAGCTATGCTAGGCAAGATTTACTTGATAAGCATGCCGGGCTTACTTTGGAACCTATCCCCTACCACGATGCTAATAACGGTGCTCCCAACGCTCTCTTTGAAAACCAAGGGAAATTTCAATTTGTCGATGTGACAAATAAAGTAGGATTAGAGAGCAATAACAAGCGCTGGAGTTTTGCCGCTAGCTGGGAAGACTTTGATAACGACGGGGATATGGATCTTTATGTCGCCAACGATTTTGGACGCAACAATCTCTATCGTAATGAAAAAGGTTTTTTCACCGATGTGGCTCAAAAATGGGGAGTCGAAGATATTGCTTCGGGGATGGGAGTGAGCTTTGGAGACTATGACCGAGATGGTTACATGGATCTTTATGTGAGTAATATGTTCTCTGCGGCGGGAAAAAGGATTGCTTTTCAGGATCAGTTTCAAAGCCAAGCAAATTCTTTAACTCGCCAGCATTTTCAGCGCTTAGCTCGGGGAAATACTCTTTTTCGCAACACAGGTACTTCTTTTGAAGATCTTAGTGAGTCGAGCCGGGTCAGCATGGGCCGTTGGTCTTGGGGTTCTCTTTTTGTTGATATAAACAATGATGGTTGGCAAGATATTATTGCCCCCAACGGATACATCACAAATACAAAAACAGACGACTTGTGAAGTTTTTTTTGGCGGCAGGTCGTGTCGCGCTCTCCCACTACTGAGGTTGCTCCTGAGAAAGCCCTTCGCTATTCCTCGGCTCTTTCTCAATTGGCTCGCTTGGTAAAAAGTGGCATGTCTCATAGCGGAAGAGAAAGAAACTGCGTTTTTTTGAATATCCCAGGTTCCTCTTTTGCCACGATTTCCTCCATTTCAGGATTAGATTTCTCGGATGATGCCCGGGCTTTAGCAAGTGTCGATTGGGACCAAGACGGAGACCTAGATCTTTGGCTAGCCAATCGAAGTGGGCCACAGGTGCGCTTTTTAAGAAATGAATCCCAAAAACAAAATTTTCTCGCTCTTCGTTTGATTGGACGAACAGTTAACCGAGATGCTATCGGAGCGAGAGTAACTGTTATTTTAGAAGAAGAGCCCTCTCTTCCCTTAATACAAACTCTCCGGGCCGGAGAAGGGTTTCTCTCCCAGTCAAGCAAATGGCTTCATTTTGGTTTAGGAAGCAAAACAAAAATTCGTGAGGTCACCGTGCGTTGGCCAGGAGGAAAAGAGGAGTTCCTCCAAAATCTCCAAGCAAACCAAAGATACCAAGTTTTAGAAGGACTAGGCGCTCTCCCCTCCGAAAAAACTCACGGGCCTCTATCTTTATCTCCTTCTCTTCTGGAAAAACCAAAGCCGCAACAAGAGAGTCGAATTTGGCTGCCTCGAAGAATTCCTCTTCCCCAAGTCACCTACCAAGATTTTCATAAAAAAGAACAAGTTCTAATTTTTAAGAAACCCACTCTCTTGAATCTATGGGGGAGTTGGTGCCTACCTTGCCAAGCCGAACTAAAAGAGTGGACGCAAAACCAGGAAGCCCTAAAAAACAAAGTCGAAATTTTTGCTCTAAATATAGATTCTCTTAGCCAACAAAATGTCCCGCTCCAAGCGGCAAAAAAATTCTTAGAAAAAATTCGCTTTCCTTTTGTTTCCGGGCAGGCACCTCAAGACCTAATTGCCAAGCTAGAAATCATTTACCAAGAGACCTTTGGCCGAGAGGTTTCTTTCCCCATCCCGAGCAGTTTTCTCATAGATAAAGAAGGAAATTTAGCCGCTCTTTACCTAGGCCCGATTTCCCTTTCTCAATTGGAAAAAGATATAGCAAGGCTTCCTTTTTCAGAAGAGGAAAACCGCTCTTGGTCAGATCCCCTAAACGGAAAATGGCACACTCCTCTGCCTCTCCTGGATCTTTCCTTTATCGCCCAGGCCTACCTCCAAGCAGGTTATCACCAAGATGCTCTCCAGTTATTTGAAAAAATTATCTCCTCAACTCCTGAACGCGTAACCATTCACAACCAAATGGGAGCCGCCTTTATGTTCCAGGGAAAATTAGACAAAGCAGAGGAGCACTATCGCTTTGCTATTAAAAAAAATCCTAAATTCAGTAAAGCCCACTATAACCTAGGTATTCTCCTAGCAGAAAAAAAGCAACTCGAAGAAGCGACAAAATCCTTTCAAAAAGCGATTGAAGTAACCCCTGACTACGAAGAGGCCCACTGCAGCCTAGGCTTGGCCTTCTTTCTCCAAGGTAAAATTCCAGAAGCGAAAAAACACTACCAAATCGCCCTTGAAATCAACCCCTCCTATTTTGAAGCCCACTACGGTCTAGGCAATGCTTTTGCCCGAGAAAGAAAACTCCCTGAAGCCCAAAAGCAATTCGAGCAAGCTCTCCTCCTAAAACCAAACGACTCCCAAACCCACCACGACCTGGGCTTAAGCTATTTCCAACAAAGAAACAACACCCAAGCCATATTCCACTATAAAAAAGCTCTCCAAAAATCCCCCCAAAACCCTGAAATACACAACAGCTTAGGAGTGGCCTTCCTCCAAGAACAAGAACTCAACAAAGCGATCACACACTTAAGCCAAGCCATCAAAAACCAACCCGACCACGCCTCTGCCCACTATAATCTAGCCAGCACATTTCTTTCTCAAAAGAAAATAGTCCAAGCCCAAAAGCACTACCAAAAGGCTCTCGAAATAAACCCCAATTGGCCTCTTCCCATGAACGCCCTCGCCTGGATTTACGCCACGAGCTCTCAACTCCAAGATCCGCAAAAAGCCATTTTGCTAGCAGAAAAAGCCTGCCAACTCGTCTCTTCCCCCATCCCCGAGTTTCTAGACACTCTCGCCGCAAGTTACGCCGCCAACGGGCAATTTGTTAAAGCGATAGAAATGGCCGAAAGAGCAAAGGCTTTGGCTCAGAGCAGACGACGACAGGATTTTGTTTTGAAAATAGAAAAACGCTTGGTTTTGTATCGCAAGAATGAGGCGTTTCAGGAAGATTGAGGGGGGATGGTTTGGATTAATTAAGATTCTTACAGGCTCTGTTGCAAAAAATATTAACTCCATTTATTCGCTAATTTTTGTATACTCAAACTAATGAAACTACAAAAATATTGAAAGATACTTTTCGTCTTGCGTATTTTACCTTTTCGTGGCGTTGTTCAAAAATACCCGAGTTGGGAATAATCCGACTCCTTGTTTCTGAAGACGGATTAGCTTATACTATAGATGATACAGTTTTAACAATTCAGGAGACATAACCATGGAAATTACGGGTAAAATTGAAGAAGGGAAAATAGATATTCCCGCAAGTGTCATCGCTGATATGGGGCTGAAAGATGGTGTGAATGTAAAAATCACGCTTGAGCCTATCCTTGAGAAGAATGTGAAGCCCGGAGAGGCGAAAAGGATTATCGGTATAGGTGATAAATTCAGAACAAAGGATAAACCGCGTTTTTCTGTTGAGGATATGGATAAAATTATTGCAGAAGAAGCAAACAATAGGGGAGGGAAAATAAGAGGCACGTCCATAAATTCTTTATTTTATATCCTTTGGGTCCAAATTTTTTGTAGAGCCAACTACTTTTGATTTTTTTTACTCGCTCTTGCATAAGCTGCTCTTCTGTTTTTTGGGAATCCATGTTTTTATTGGGCATTCTTCCTCCTGACTTGTTTATAAAAATTAGAAATATATCTAAGAAAATAGTTTTGAGATCAAGGTTTAGAATTGAGGCCCTTTATGAATCCCATTTTATCACAGTTAGGAACCTTAGAGAACACAAGACCAAGCATAAAGTGGCTTCAAGATGCTCTGAAAGAGAAAAATACAGCCTTAACTCATGCCATCCTTTGCCATATAGATAATGTTATTCCTTCTTACGGCGTAGATGAAAAATGGGAAGACTATTTTTCTCTTTTTCCTCTGGACTTAAAGGAGTTGCCTCCTGAAAGTTTAATTGTTTTGGCGAGGCTTTATCGGCGAATGCCCGAGGAGTATACTCTTCCTGATTGGCGAGGTGTATGTTTTTCTTCGGAGATGGAAATTGCCTGGCTTCAAACTGAGCTTATCCGCAATCCTGATCAATTTTCAGCATACCAAATAAGTCCCGAATTGCAAATAGCCGTTCAAAATTTAGACTGGCAGAGTCTTAGTGTTCCTTGTTCTTTGCTGCATTTGTTGTCTTTGTCTGGCGATGAGACTTTCCAGATTTTTGCATGCGAGCAAATTACAAGGAGCTTATCTCGGGGAAAATTATTGCCTTTTGCTGCTTATGATTTATTGGTTTCTTTATTGAAATCTCCTTTTGAGCGGGTAATAGAATCTGCTCTTTGTCAGCTGGGACAACCTTGGTTTGTCTGCTTTCCCTGCCCCAAGAACTCTATTTCTCTAAGTAGCCCTACGGCACTACAAGTTTTGGCCCATTGGCCTGGTAACGAGGGGTGTTTACTGGAGATCGCTGTAAATACAAACCAAGATAAGTCTCTTCGGTTGCAGGCCATTGAACTCCTGGGGAAAAGTGGAAAAATAGAGCAAGTTGATTTTATATTTGCAGCCATTCAAGAAAACCCTTTGTTTTTTGGTAAAGTAGCCACTCAGTGTTTGCGAGATATTTGTCGCTATGGAGGAGTTATTGGGAAAAAGCAATGGCAGGACATTTTCTATTTATTCGTGGATTGTCCCACTATAGAAATACGTCATATAGTAGAGTTGGCAGATACTCATTGGAAGTTTTGGTTAGGTATGCTCTCAGAGCTCTCTTTTCAAGATGCTAGCTGGCCTCGTCAGATCAAAGTTTTGCAACATGCAAACGACGACGAGACGGATAAATTCTTACTCATGCTTTTGAATAAAGAAGAGATGAAACCTTGGTTCGGTGAGATTATTCAAGCTTTGGGAAAATCAGGGGATAGAAAATCAGAAGTTCGTATTCTCGAATGGATGGACCAAGAGCCTGATGCAACTGTTGAGGCCTTGAAGCGTGTTGCGGGAGCTAAAACTCATGCCGTATTGCTGGAACGACTAGAGAATAAAGAAAACAAACCTTTTTCTCGCCGCCACGCCATTGAGGTGTTACTGGCTATTTCGGAAGAAACAGAAGCTATCTTGGATTTTTTAGACCCGCAGGAGTTAAACGCTAAAGTATTTTCTCAGTTGATCGTTGAGCCAGTCGACAGAATAGTAAATCTCTTAGAGGAAATTGCCAAGCAAAAATCCCACCCTCATCGCCAAGAAGCTATTGTTCGCCTAGGTGAAATAGGTAGTGCTCCTACATTGTTGACACTCCAAGATTTACTTATAGAAGATGAGGATATCCGGGAGGTAGCTAGTGAAGCGATCGAGTCTATGGGAGTTCGACTGTATAAAGCGGGAAAGGCTCGCCCGGCCTGTCTTTTGGATGTTGAGTTAGCATCGGAGGCCGGGGAATTTGTCTTGGCCGATTGTTTGTTTAATATGATCTCTCGGCCGGATAACAGCAGCGATACATTAGCGCTTCTTTTTCAGCAACTCCCCTTTTGTAACCATCCACAAGCATTTCGTTACTTAAAGCGGTGGTTACATCATGATAGTCCTTATATACTAGAGAGTATGGGCAAGTGCCGAGATCCTCGGTTAGCCAAGTTAATTTTCCCCTTTGTCAGTCACAGCGACATACGCTTATCTCGGCAAGCGATCATTGCTCTGGGGCAAATGAATGCGGTGTGGGCAGCGAAAGAAATAGCAAAAGCTCTAGACCACCCGAATATGAATATCAAGAAGAGTGCTGCTCAGGCGTTAGCCAAGGCCGGTGATGTCACAGTTGTTCCTGCTCTGATAAATTGGCTTGCCTGTCATGATAATCGAGGGTTTCGGGAGCAAATTGAAGAAACTCTCCAAAAAATACTGGGGGAGGGCTATATGGGAACACTGCTCGCTGAGTTGACTGTTCGGAAGGAACCTCGGGAAACTAGATTGCTTTTAGCAGCTCTGGAAGGAAAAATATCAGATAATGATTTAGAACGCCTGGGGTTAAAAATCCTTTCTCCAAAAACCTCGGGAGGCAATTTCCTGACCGATGAAAAGCTCGAAAAAGCTCTTGCTATACTAGATAGTTCATCAGAAGAGGTAGAACTAAAACAAGCCCTCTCTGTGATTATTGGCAATCTTCCGATGAATAAAACTTGGTCTCACCACCTGCGTTTAAGACTATCTCGTTTTATTGATATTCTAGAAGGTTCTCTGGCAACACTAGCGCTGGATCTACTAGAGCTAATGGTGAAGAAGTTTTCTGAAGGGGAAAAGGTTGCCTTGGCTAAAGTCTTGCGAAATGCTCTAAAACAAGACACCATACCATTGACCCAAGGTTTGAAATTATTAAAAAGTTGCCAAGGAATATTGCCCAAAGATTTAGCTTTTCGTGCCTTAGAAGGTAATGATTTTATTACAAAAGAATGGGCCTTGCTCTCCCTTTGCTCCACCAATAGCTTAACGGAAGAACAGCTTACTCACTTAGTATCTAGCCCACATTCCATTTCCTTGCAAAAACATATGATTTTCTTTGCCCTTCGCCAAAACTATCACCAAGTCCTCTTTGCTGCGATGCTCAAAGGCTCGCTATCTGTTCATGTCATGCGCAGATACTGGACTGAACATCCGAGCACGGTCGAGTGCTTACTCACAGCGTTAAAACAATCTTCAGAAGATCTCCGCGTTGAATTACTTAGCTGGCTATCCTGCTTTGAGGATACAAAAATCACCTCTTTGATGATAAATCATTTGCAAAGCAAGAAATACAGTCATATTGCGATGAGTTATCTCGAAAATCGACAATCTAGTGATCTAGAAAAGTCACTAGGAGAAATGTTAGAACACCCCTCATTAGAAATACGCGAATGCGCAGCAACAATTCTTTTACCTTGGCCCAGCACAAACTACCGTTTACGAATCATAGACATTTTTCTGGAGGGAAACTTAGGCGATCAATTACCTAATTTGTATTTAAACTTTTCTGAATTAGAACATGCGGTTGCCTTCGTTACAAACAAACAGTCTGTTGCAAACAAACAGTCTGTTGCAAACAAACATTCTGTTACAAACAAACAGTCCTTTCAACGCTTAATCAGAGTTATTGGCCAAGCCAGAACGGCACATACAAAAAAAATAAGCGCCTTATTTACTCTTTTGGACGAAAAGATAGACGTAGAAGAATACGAGCAGATCAAAAGTGTCATTGGACAATTTCCTTCCGATGTAGTTTTTCCTTATATCACCGAAAAACTTGAGCAAGAAAATTGGAGTTTTTTGGATTTATTGAGTAGTCCTCAAAAAATCATTTATGAGCTTTCTTTCCTATTAAAATCTAGTTCTGCGGCGGGAAAAAAGGCCATTCTTACAATACTTGCTAGAAATTCCCTTACTTCTGGACGTAGTCAAATAGCAGAGCAAATCATAAAACTAGCTAACTCTGATATAGAAGTAAAGTTAGCAATACAAACAATCGGACAATTCACAGATTGGGAAGACCCTACTTTTGCCGCACAATTTGCAAACTGTCTTCAATCATTTTTTGTTCAGGAAAACTATCGGCAAGTCTCCTTAGCAGCATTCTTTAAGGGAATAACTCCCCTATCAAACCAAGAGCAGGTTCGCTTACTTTGCCAATGCAAAGCACCAGAAATTCGCGAAGAAATCATCTTACACTTGCTAGAGATTTATGTCAAAGAGCCTTCGATTCACTCTTTCATCCCTAAAGATTGGCACGAACAACTCCACAAACAACTCACCGAGCATGTCCAGTCCAGAGATGAGGAGCTAGTGCGTCGTTGTTTAGCTGTTTTAGTGAATGAAAACGATGAAATGTCTCTGGATTTGCTGGAGCAAGCGATGAAACATCCCAGCTCAAGAGTGAGAGCATATGCCCATCGTTTGTTAAGAAGATTAGCCTCTAAAGAGCGATACCTAGAAGCGACCTGTCTACTCCTGAACGACAAAGTTTACGAGCTAAGACGACTAGCGATACGAGCACTATCTTTTAGCCGTTATCTTCCCGCGGTAAAAGAGATCGCCAATCATTTGTACATTCCAAAGAAAAAACTCGACCAAACGGCCCATCGAGGGCTTTGTGTTATGGGGGAACCTGCTCTGCCCGTTCTTAGGCATATGTTAGGGAAAGCACGCCCTGATAAGCGTTCTCAACTAATTGCCGTGATGGAAGATATTGAAAATGGTGAGGTGAAAAGATAGAAAAAGGTTAGGAGCTGACCTAATTTCAAATCAAAAAAACTCCAAAAAGAGAAATGTTTTTTGGGAAAATAGATTTTTTTCATTATTCTTTAAGCTCTTTGGGTTATAATAAATGTTTATGATTAGCAATTGTAAATCCTAGGACACCATTAGGAACAAAGAGAAATCATGTTTGTTTATCCAAAACCAATAGATGAAAAAATGGTCGGAGAGTACCCGGCCAGGGCTAAAGCGGGGGCGGGATTTTTCTACGATGATGTACTCGAATACAGAGTGTGGTGCTACCCGCATGAGGGGGCAAAAGACGAGCTTGACGGAGACGACTACTACTACCCCTTTGAGTCGTTTGAATCGGCTCTAGAGTTTTCTAAAAAAGAACCGGGGGCTCAAGATCCTCTTGCTTTAATTCGGCAATTTGAGTGGATTAATGAAGTGGAGCCAGGAAAGTATGTTCACGAAAAGGGCGAAAGAATAGCCGAGTGGCCAGCAGAGTGTTTAGAGGGTAGAAAAAGAGAGCCGGATTCTATCAAGAAATTCTTTGAAAGTAAAAAAGCGTAGACTTATTGGGAGAGATTATTATGAAATATCATTATCTGTTCAACTTATTGGTTTTGTGGGCCTTGTTTTTTGGGGGCACCCTTCAAGCTATTCCGGTTACTTTACCTCAAAACGGTCTTGTTGCCTATTACACCTTTGATGGAACCTTAGAAGATTCTGCCGGAACCAACGATTTAAGCAACGGCACAAACCCTGCTCCATCCGCCAGTGAAGATCGCTTTGGGAATAGCAACAGTGCATTGAACTTTGATGGAACTCCTCTTAATGTGAGAGCAGGAAACCCTGTTATTCCCGCAGGAGCAACAACAATCGCTTTTTATATGAAAAGAACAGGCGACTCTCCTGGAACAGAATTCCATATTTTGGGTAGCAACAATATCACGGCTAACTTTGGTACGAGAATACACTTAGATGAAAATAATTCCTTTACTCCTCGGTGGTTTATGGGAAAAGGAACCCAAGGAGATCTCAACTTCTTTACCCAAGGTAGCACTTCTATAGGTCTAGATGAGTGGATTCATTTAGCATTTACCTGGGATGGAACAACAAGTACCGATGGTGTCAAAATATACGTAAATGGTGTTTTAGATGGCACTGGCACTGCCCAAGAGCCCATAACCAATCCCGGAAGTGATAATCTATTCATTGGGGGTTTGGAAAGCGGCCGTGGTCACGTCGGTGACTTAGACGATGTTGCTATTTGGAACCGAGCCCTTTCAGACTCAGAAGTTTTTGATATAGTCAACTTTGATAATACAATCAACGCTGTTCCTGAGGCCCAGAGCTATATTCTATGCCTTATTGCGATAGGAGCGATTTTCTTCTTTCGTAAGAATATACCTCTAGCAAATAATGTTAGGGGATAGCAGATTTTTTGGCCTAGAGTATTTCTTCATTGAACGTACAAGTATTATTTTTAGGCCCATCGGTGACCCAGGGTGCCGTTCGCCTTTGGCTCACTTTACCCTGGGCTACTGATATATAACACTTTCAGTGTATCGAACTTCGTGGATTATATCCAGGCAAGCCACAAAAACAACAAAACAACAAAAACCTTCCTGTTAATCATTTCAATCCGTTGAATCTGCGGTCGCCTTTGGCTCACTTTACCCTGGGCTACTGATATATAACACCTTTGGTGTATGGAGGAGCTCAGTGGATTATGTCCGGGCAAGCCACAAAAACAACAAACAACAAAACCCTTCCTGCGAAATCATTTCAATCCGTTGAATCAGCGGTTCAAGACAAAATGCCGACCAAGCTCTTTTCCTCTTGGCAAATCCATTCATGAATTTCTCCAAGCATTTGCAAACAAGAAATCTGAGGAGTCCAACCAAGCTCTTCTGTTACCTTCGCATTATCAGTAATATACATGCGGATATCTCCCTCTCTTTCTTCGTGGACTTGGCCTATAGGGATCTCATTTCCCGTTATTTCTTGGCAGAGTTTGGTGAGCTCTCGCAAGGAAAGGCTTCTTTCTTCTCCTCCTCCGACGTTAAAGATTTTTCCCGAGATAGAGCCCAACGAAGAGAGTTGTTTTTGCAGCAGGGCAAAGAGATCATCGATATGTAAGACGTCGCGCACTTGTTTTCCTGATCCTTGGTAGCCCAGGTAACTTAGGTTTCCTTTCCAAAAGTGTCTGGCCACCCATAGAACAATCACTCCTTGGTCGATCTTTCCCATCTGCCATGGCCCTGTGATTACTCCACAGCGGTTGATCACTCCTCTCAGACCAAAATTAGCGAGATACTCTTGGATAATATACTCCGAGCAGAGTTTGCTTGCTCCGTAGAGAGAACGAGCCCCTGGCAAGGGGAAGTTTTCATTGATACCAGCGGAAGATACCCCAGACAAGGATTGTTTTTCAGAGATAGCAAAGCGCGTTTTTTTTTCTTCCCAGGCGACACCATTGAGAGCTGCAATGGGATAGACTCGGCTAGTGGAGAGGAAAATAAAGTCGGCTTGGTACTTTCGAGCTACCTCAAGAGAGTTTATGGTTCCTCCGAGGTTAGTATTGAGGACGTATTGGCTAGCGTCTTGGTAGCCTGCACTTACTGAGGGCTCAGCGGCACAGTCGATTAAACAGTCAAAAGGGGGCACAGCTTGGAGATCCTCGATATTGCGGATATCACCGTGAATGAATTGGACTTTGTGCTCTCGAAGACGAGCTAGATTTAACTCTGAGCCTCTTCGTTTGAGGTTATCAAAGGCAATTACTTCAACAGAAGAGAAGTGTTGCTTTAATTTGATACAAAGATGAGAGCCGACAAAGCCAGCTCCACCCGTGACAAGATAGCGTTTGTGTGGGGTAGTCAAGAAGCTTAATCTTTCTATCGTTATTTTTTTGAGGAGAAAAGGCATTTAGATAAATAGAGTTAGGATCGTCATTTAATGTTTTTATATTATCGCAAAAAATATAATTTTCCCAGATCTTTTTTACAAAAATCTTGTTCTATATTTTGTTTACCAGTAGCGACTGAGGCACGTAGCCAGGGCATTTATGCCTTACTTTTATACACAAGATTTTGAAATTGAAATTCGGTATTTTTTAATTTAAGGGCTTGTGTGATCGTTATACATCATAACCTGACGTAATGATATCTGCGCTGAGGATGTGCTTAGCTCTTGCTATACTAAAAATAAAAAGAAAGGAAATCTATGCAAGATAAATTAGAAGATGTCCAGTTCATTCTCCGAGCGATCGACTCTGATTTAGTTGTCGCTTGGGAAGACAATTTTGGAGAGTTTGAAAACTTTGCCATTTCCTATGGAGATATTTTTGGCCGCACGGCCGATGCCATTGTTAGCCCGGGCAATAGCTTTGGCTATATGGATGGAGGAATAGACTTAATTTATAGCCAGCATTTTGGTTGGGGACTAGGGACTAGATTGCGTGAGCTAATTGAAAAAGAACACTATGGAGAACTCTCTATTGGGCAAGCCGTCATTGTCGAAACCAAGAACGAAGATATTCCCTATTTAGTCGCTGCTCCCACTATGCGAGTTCCTATGGATGTGTCAGACACTGTCAACGCTTACCTTGCTTTTCGAGCTACTCTTGGGGCTATTTACGAATATAATCAAAAAAAGCCCGGTTCCATCCAAAGTGTTCTTTGTCCAGGATTAGGAACAGGAGAGGGGCGCATGCCCTGTGAGCGAGCGGCTCGTCAGATGTATGCTGCTTATGCTAATATTGCTTTGGGAGAAGTAGAGATAAAAGGGGGCTTGGCTTGGGCTGTCGAAGGGCATATGTACTTGTTGAAGTAGATGATCTAAAACCTTTCAAAGGCCTACTTTATGGGGGAAAGTAAGCCTTTAGATCATCTCATCCAAAAGCGGTTTCCAAAAAAAGCTGAATGAGGGCACGCTCTATTCTTCTTCTATATTCTTATTAACAATTTCCATGCGCTGCTTAAATAAATCAAGTATTTCCGTTAAGATAAAAGAGAAGGGGCTTCCTCCTTTGCCGTCTTGTTGGTAGATATTCATTTTCACATCGTGCATATTCTCGGAAATACTTTGGGCGATTTGAGGAATGGCTTTTTCGATGAAGTTTTTTTCCAAACTAATAGGGGTGGCACTGTTTTCTACTTCTATTTTTCGGCGCAGTGCTTCAAGTTGCTCTTCGTTTTCCATTTTACGCGCTTGGACACGTTTTTGGGTTTTCTCTAGCTCCAGTTGCATCCTGTGGCGATCGCTTTCCATCTCCTGCTCCAGTTTATAGCGAGAGATAGATTCGTTTTGCTCTACGCGGTAGTGGTCCAAATCAAATTGCTTTTCGTCGTTTTGACGAGCTAAGCGAATCTCTTCGTCTCTAATTTCTGCTTCGACTTGGGCCTTATTGATCTGATTAGACTTGCGTTGCTCAGAGAGGGACTCTTCCACTTTTAACTTTTTCATCTCTAGCTCTTGGCCCATGGCCAGTTCCGCTAGCTTCGACTCCCTTATTTTTTCCGTTTTAAACATCATTTGCATGGCGTTAAAAATTTCGGCGTCCTGGATGTAAACATCCTGAATATCAATGGTGATAATTTCCACTCCCCAGCCGCCTTCATTAGCGGCAACAACATGGGAAACTTCTTTTTTTAATGATTCGGCAATTTCTTCTTTTCTCTTCCTAATACACTCTTCCACATTCATATTGGCGACTAGCCATTTTGCTGTAGATCGGCACATGTCAGCGATAATACCAGCCAGCTTTTTTTCTGCTTGTTGGCGGTGAGAAAAATTGATCAACTTATAGATTTTTAGAGGGTCTTCTATCCGGTAAACGGCCATTCCGCGAATTCGAATATCGACATTATCGGCGGTTAATTGGTTTGCTTGAAAGATAATTTCTTTTAAGCTTGTCGGAACAATAAAAATGGTGTCTCGAAACGTTTTAAAACAACTAGCCCCTTGCCCACTGGTTTTTTCTCGGATTTGTCCTCCGCGAAAATGAACTAAATACTCACTAGGAAGAGCTGTTATCGTTCCCCAGTTTTTTTTCAGACGACTATCATCAGGAGAATTTGTCATCAGTTGATGTTCATTACCAAAAGAAACTTTTTCCGACATTAGGATGCTCCTAAAGTAAATGTCTAAATTATTTCATGCGTCGCAAAGCTTCACGTTTAGCAGTTTGCCACTCTTCTTCTACAATTAACTTTGATCTTGTCCAACCGTCGCAGCTTTCGGAATATTTATTGACTAATTCAGTTAAAAGCCTCTCATTGTCAAGAGACTCCACCATTTTTTTATATTCCTTTAAAGCCGCTTGGATCTTTTTTTCATCCATCCATAAATTCCTTACTCTCCAAAGAAAAGTATTAGTTAGTACGAAAAAGATTTTACTTTTGTTAGGGCGTGTCATGACAGGCCCTAAATAAAAATTTTCCCAATCATACCTTTTCAGAGAGAAAAATTCAAGACAAAGGCATGCCTTTATGGCTTACTCATCTTGATCATCATCTAGATAAATACGAGATTTTTCAATATCGACAGGGACATCACGCCCTTTTCTCTTATTCACTCTCTTGTATAGTTTAAGAAGTTTTTGGGTTGTCCGGTTTTGTCCGCACTGGATGTATTCAAAACCACTTTTGCGAAAAGACTGCGTTAATTGGTAGACAAGGTCGGCGATGGTGACAAAACTTACCACAACATCCTTATTTCTCCTATCCTCTCGGACATAGGCGTCGAACATTCCGATCATCCCTTTTCTCGGATGTTTTTGGAAGGTGAGCATCGCATAAATATTTCTCTCTTCCCCCTTTTGATGGAAACCAATGCAAGCATCATAGCGAAATCGGTAGAGCAAAATGGGAAGAAATGACCTGGGAATAATGCGTTTTAACCAACGAATCAAGCGATTAAATTCGCTAGAAGGACTGTTCTCGCTAAGAGTATCTAGTCTATGCCAAATGAAATCTAAGGCTTCTTGGTAGTCGGGGTGAATTTCTTGGCGAGATTTTTTTAACAAATCGGAAAGAAAAAAGAATTCGTATTCTCGACTCATGGAGTCATCCTTTCATAGAACAAAAACAACTCTAGATACCTAAGTGTTACTGGGGCACAAAGAGATTTTTTTTGGTGCCACAAATAAGACTGGCAAAATTTTTCTGATATGCTAACATAATGAGGCTCATTATGTGATAAAAATTTATTCCCCAAGTATTTTATTTAGAGGCCTTGCGCCTTGTCTCAAAAGCTTTTGATATGTTTGAGCAAGCTCCCTAATCCGCTATTGTTTTCTCTTTCACTTAGAATTTATTAGAAACAAACTTTAGCTGGATTTAAAGGAGATTTGCCTGGAGGATGTTTATGAACCAATTGTTGCTCGTTTTTTTCGGGCTCTTTATTTTGCTGGTCGGTTGTTCTGGACCAGAGGAAGAAGAGAAAATAGATTTAGATGAGATTAAAGAAAACCGAACCAATCTAGACTATGGAGGAGAAGAGGATGATTTATTCTCTCGTCTCGACTCCTTACTTCGAGATTGGCAGCAAGCCCAGAGATCTAAAGATCATGCTAACATTCAATCATCTGAAAGAACTCTGCGCGGTCTTGCCTTGGGGCAATTCAGTAAACTGGTTGAGACTTTAGAATCCAATGATACTCGCGAGCAAATTATTGCAGCTACGACTTTAGGCTTTAGTGAAGATATCCGAGCGATAGCTTACCTTCTTGAGATGCTCAATAACTCCAATGCTATGGTTCGGGGAAATGCTGCGATGAGCATAGGCCATATTGGTTCTCCTGAAACTCCTATGGAAGATCTTCTCAAGGTTCTCAAAGAAGATCCCGAGGACCGCGTAAGAACGATGGTCGCTTTTGCAATTTTTCGTATCATTGATCCAGAAGAAGACCAAGGAGCTTTACCTCATCTTTTAGAGGCTCTCAAAGACACTTCTCCTGGAGTGCGAAATCACGCTCTCATTGCCTTAGGAAAAATTGGAGACGAAGAGTGTTCCAAAGCTATCATCGCAACTACTCTGAACGATGAAGCGCTAAGTGTTCGCTACAATTCTATTCGAACCCTCGGCATTATTGCCGATAACCAAGCCATTGTTCCCCTAATCCAAAAACTCGACGATGAAAATATCCGAGTTAAACAAGCCGCAGCTTCTGTTTTAGTCAAGCTTACCGGTGAAAATTTTGGTCTAAATAAAGTAAAATGGGAAGAATGGGCGGGTGTCAAATAATATTACAAAAAGGTTTTTTTGGACTGCTATTAACGGAGATTAAATGTGAACGAAGAAAAAAAAACTTCTGAGAATTTACCTGAGATTACAGTAAAAGCTGTAATACTAGGGATTTTTCTCTCAGTTATTTTGGCGGGAGCCAATGCTTATCTAGGACTTTTTGCTGGGATGACTGTATCGGCATCTATTCCTGCTGCTGTAATTTCTATGGCCCTTCTGGGGCTTTTTAAAAAATCCAATATTCTGGAAAACAACCTTGTTCAGACTGCTGCCTCTGCGGGGGAATCCTTAGCAGCAGGGGTTATCTTTACCTTGCCTGCCCTTATCATTATGGGACATTGGACAGAGTTCAACTATTGGGAAACAACGATTATTGCTGCTCTGGGGGGAGTTCTGGGAGTGCTTTTCACTGTTCCTCTACGCAAAGTTCTTATCGTGGAAGAAAACCTTAAATTCCCCGAAGGGGTTGCTACGGCAGAGGTTCTAAAAACTGGACAAGATGGTTCAGGAATCAAGTATATTGCATACTCCGCTATAGCGGGAGCTCTTTTTAAATTTGGTGAAACTGGTTTGCGCGTTTGGACAGGTACAGTCGAAGCGGCCACCAGAATGGGATCAGGGATTGCTTACTTTGGTTCTAATTTATCTCCTGCATTGGTCTCTGTCGGCTACATTGTCGGCTTGAACATTGCTATTTTAGTTTTTCTGGGAGGGGCTATCAACTGGTTCTTCGCCATACCAATTTATGCAATGAATCATCCTTGGCCTGTGGGAGAAGATGGTAATCCTATGGCGGCTGCTGATTGGGCATGGACAATTTGGTCGACCAAAACTCGCTACCTTGGGGTGGGAGCAATGGTTGTCGGAGGGATCTGGGCTCTTATTAATTTGAGATCACCTATTGTCAAGGGAGTGAAAAAAAGTCTCGCTGCTTACAAAAAAGGATCTCCTGAATCAAAAGAAGTGGTTCCTAGAACAGAGCAAGATGCCCCTATGAAATGGGTAGGAATAGCTCTTTTACTTTCTCTTTTCCCCATTTTCGGTGTTTACTACTATGTGATTGGAAGCATCGTTCCTTCTATTTTGATGGCTGTTATCATGCTGGTTGCGGGTTTTCTTTTTTCAGCTGTGGCCGCTTATATGGCGGGCTTAGTGGGGAGCTCCAATAACCCGATCTCCGGGGTTACTATCGCTACCATTCTCTTTACCTCTCTTCTCCTCTTTGCCATTTTAGATCCTTCTAAAATGATCATTGGACCTGCTGCGGCTATTTTTGTCGGAGCGGTTGTGGCTTGTGCCGCAGCGATTGGAGGAGATAACCTCCAAGACCTAAAAGCAGGGCACATTCTAGGAGCAACCCCTTGGAAGCAGCAGGTAATGCAGATGATTGGGGTTATATCAGCCGCTCTCGTGATAGCACCGATGCTGTCTCTCATTCAAAAAGCTTATGGTATTGGCGCAAAAACAGCAGAAAACCCCGATTCTTTAGCTGCTCCGCAAGCGGGACTAATGGCATCTGTGGCCGAAGGTGTTTTTGCTCAAAACCTACCTTGGGGTCTTATTGGTATTGGAATGGTTATTGCTATTGTCGTCATCGTTCTAGATAAAATCCAAGAAAAAAAGGGATCCAGTTTCCGACTACCCGTTTTGGCCGTAGCAGTGGGAGTTTATCTACCCTTCGAACTTTCCGTGCCAATTTTACTTGGTGGACTCATTGCTTGGGCTGCTCAAAGCTACCGCAATCGTAAAAAGGTCGGCGCCTCTCCTGAGCAAGCTGCAAAAATCGATGCAGCGACTGAGAAGGCCAACACTCGAGGACTTCTCTTTGCCTCTGGTCTTATCACAGGGGAAGCTCTTGTTGGTATCTTAATGGCTATTCCGATTGTTCTCTCAGGAGACAAAGGTATTCTCGCAATAGTGGACAAACCACTAGGTGCTTGGCCTGGAGTTATTCTTCTTGTCTTTGTCATGCTTTGGTTAGCGTCTGTCGCTCATCCAAAAAAGGACATTCAAGAGATTGAAGACAATTCCTAAGTTTTAGTTCTCGCACTTTCCCTAAAGTTATTTAGGGAAAGTGAGAGATGACCTAGCTTTGTGCTAGGTCATCTCTCACTTTCTGTCTTCTACCAAGAAAGATTCTTCCATGAAGAAAAGACCAAAGATTCTTTTGGTCAATCCATATATCTACGATTTTGCTGCCTATGACCTGTGGCTCAAACCATTGGGGCTTCTTTACCTGGCCGCTATTTTGGAAGAAAATGGAGCTGATCCAATTTTAATCGACTGCATGGATCGAGAGCACCCTTCTGTTCTGGCTTTACAAAATCGTAGCCGAGCAAAATCTCGCCGTCATGGGCAAGGGTATTTTTACCGAGAAAAGGTCGAAAAACCGGTAGAGTTTTCTCATATTCCTCGCAACTATTCCCGCTATGGCATGCCGCCTGCTGTTTTAGAAGATCATCTCCAAAAAATCCAAGCCGAGCACGATATCAAAATGATTTTAGTGACTTCGGGAATGACTTACTGGTTCCAAGGAGCCTTAGAGGCAACAAGCTTGTGCCGAAAGTATTTTCCTCGTTCCAAAATCCTTTTGGGAGGAATCTACGCTACTTTATGCCCTGAGCACGCTCGGGCTAATTCCCAAGCGGATTATGTCTTTACCGGAGAAGCGGAAAGAAAAATTTTAGAATTTGCCCAAGAAATAGTCGGCTTAGTTCCTCAAAAAAAATACGGCGGCTACGACGACTTCCCTCATCCGGCTTATCATCTATACTCTAAACTGAACTATGTCGCCATGATGACCTCACGAGGTTGTCCTTACTCCTGTTCTTTTTGCGCCACTCATGAGTTCACTTCTAGCTTTAAAAGGCGAGAGCCCGATAAAGTTATTGCGGAAATAGGCTATTATCGGGAGCGTTTTGGGGTTAAAGATGTTGCTTTCTATGATGATGCTCTTTTTGTCAACGCGCAAAAGCACATCAAACCTATTCTCCGAGGAGTGATTGAGCGAGAATGGTCTCTTTACTTTCACACTCCCAACGGTTTATTCCCTCGCTTAATTGATGAAGAGCTTGCCGCTCTTTTAGTGGAATCGGGTTTTAAAACAATCCGCCTAAGCTACGAAACGAAAAACCCTGAGCGCCAAAAACAAATGCGCAAAGTACGCGATTGCCATTTAGAGAAAGCTTTGGAGTTGCTCGAAAAACAGGGTTTTCCTCCGCGAGAAGTTACTGTTTACCTGATTATGGGACTCCCTGGGCAAACTCCAAGGGAAGTCGAAGAAAGTCTCTTGTACGTCCACGGTTTAGGAGCCAAAGTAAGTCTATCTTCCTTTTCGCCCATTCCCCGCACCCAAGATTGGCAACTTGCCGTTGACAATCACGGTTTTCCCCCCAACCAACCTCTCTTAACCAACAAATCTATTTACCCCTTGCACAGTGAAATTTTTCCTATCCCTGAGTTTGAAAGACTAAAAAAACTGGCCATTAAGAAAAACGAACAAGTCATCACTCAAAATATGGATAAGGCCGAAAAAAATATCTCTGACTACAATGTTTATGCTTAAGTGTTTTTCTTGCGATGGGAGATTGTTTCTTCGTTGTTCATTATGATCTCACAAATGTCTAGAATCTAAGATTTTTTTTTAAAACTAAGAGACCCAACTCCCCTTTTGTTTTATCGACCATCCCTCATTATTTTTTTCTAGGTGGAAAGTTTCTCCTCGACCAGAAATAGGTCCAGAAACAAAACCTGTACGGACAACATAACCCTCTTCATCTCGACCGATGTACAAAATCCGCTTTTTACTTTGAGTTTTGACAAAGCTAACAATCTCATCCACTTCATCAATGCTCATGTCCTCATCATATGTCGGTTGATTTACCACCGACATAAAAACTATTTTATAAGCAATGATACCATTGAGAAAAGCCAGAAAAAGGTTTCCCAGAAAAGAACTAGGATAATGAGCTTGCAAAAAAAAGTGAGTACCAATCGAAACCGCTAAAAAAGCCCAGGTAGGAGCAGACATAAGATATAACCTCAATATTATTAATATTAGTTAGAAAAAGGATCAAGATCACTTTTTGGGCCCTTTTTGTTTTTTTGCCTTTCTGAGATGGAGGAATTTCCTTATTACGCGTACAAATATTATTTTTGGGCCAATTCGTGACCCAGGGCTCGTTCGCCTTTGGCTCACTTCACCCTGGGCTGTGTTGTGTAACACTTTCAGTGTATGGAACTCGGAGAAACGTTCTTTTTTATAAAATGCGTTAGAAATTTCATGATCCTAATTTGAAACGTCCCAGACTTTAAAGTAGGCGAGAATACCTTTGGAAACTGGATTCCCGTCTTCCCTTCTCAGGAATGACAACGCGGAAGATTTTATTCGAACATTGGCCCAAAATTTGAGAGCGTACTCTGAAAAAAAGAATGATCTACAAAATTCCATACACTGAAAGTGTTACACAACACAGCCCAGGGTGAAGTGAGCCAAAGGCGAACGAGCCCTGGGTCACGAATTGGCGCAAAAATAATATTTGTACCTTAAATCACGAAATTCCTCAATCTCAGAAAGGCAAAAAAACAAAAAGGGGCCAAGAAGTGACCAAGACAAGAAGAACCGCTAAGACTCTGACAATATACAAAAAATATCCCCATTTAGGAACAGCTCTTTTTTTCGTACAAAAACCGCATGATTCAAAGGGGGGCTCAAGATGAGCTCGGCTTTATCCCGTAAGTCGGAAAGAAGAAAACTCTGAATCTCTATGAGAATAAGTTATAAAGGATGAAAACAGTAGGTATTCCGCATGATTTTCTGCGCTTGTTCTTTACAAAGATTCTCTGGTGATTTTAGACAAAACAAAACCTTTTCCTCTTAACTTGGTTTCACTCTCTAGACAAAATCCTTGTATTTGAGAAACTTTTGGGCTAAGTTGTTAGAATACACCCTAATAAGTGAGAAATAATCGACTAAAGTGACTCACTTAACCATTTCTGATTTTCTGAGAACTAGGACAGACTATGACTCTTCATAAAAATTCATCTATTGATTTTTCCTTAGGCAGTAGAATTCTCGATAGATACACTATTGAGAAAAGTATAGTAAGCGAAGAAAAAGACGGAGTTTATTTGGCTTATGATGAAAAGCTGCAAAAGAAAGTCACTTTAAAAAGAATTTCACCTGGCTATTTAGGAGAAATAAAACAAAAATATCTGGGTCAAATCGAAGTAAATCAATCCTTGTCCCATCCTAATATATTAAAGACTACAGGTTTTGAGAAATATGAGAATCTTTGGCTTGTGATCATGGAGTATGGAGAAGGATTGAGCTTAAGTGAATGGATAGCTTCTTCCCAAAAAAGCTCATGGGAAGATGTTTTTGCAATAGCCCGGCAAATTTTAGAAGCTTTAGAGTATGCTCACGAGTTAACTTTACACAGAAACGTTAAACCAGAGAAAATTTTCGTGGGAACAAACAAAGAAGTTAAGCTATATGACTTTGGCCTAGATTTTTCCACCAAAAGAGAAGAAATCCTGAGTGACTTAGAAATTCTTCCTAACAATATTTATCAAGCTCCTGAACAACAAATGTTCGACAAAATAGACCAAAGAGCAGATTTATATGCTGTCGGGGTTATTTGTTATAAAATGCTCACGGGACAAAGTCCCACAGGAAAATTTCAACTTCCTTGCTTTTACAATGAAGAACTGCCAAGTGAAATAGATATTTTTATCGAAACGGCTTTGGCTTTGAAGCCAGAAAATCGATTTATTAAAGCGACAGAAATGAAAAATGAGCTAGACGAACTGGCTTTGATTTTTGACGAGCCCGTCTCTTTTTCAGAAACAAAAGAAGCTTCTGGAACGATAAACTTCATTGAAGCGTCCTATGATAAAGGAGAGAATGAGTCTCGTCATAGAAAAACAAAAGAAGAAACGGAGAGTGCTGCCAAACTAGGAGACTCCGATGCTATGTTTGAACTGGGCTGCATGTACCAAGATGGCGAAGGAGTGGAACAAAATTACTATACCGCTTTTGAATGGTATCAAAAAGCTGCCGATTTAAATTGTGTTTTTGCGATGCATAACTTAGGCTTTTTGTATCAGAAAGGGGAAGGGGTAGAGCAAAGTTACGACAAAGCTTTGGAGTGGTACGAAAAAGCCGCTAGTTTTGACCATGCTCTTTCCATGAATAAACTAGGCTGTATGTATAGCGAAGGATTCAAAAAAGATTATGAGAAAGCTTTGCATTGGTACCAAAGAGCAGCTGAACTAGACTGCGTTTTTGCCATGAGCAACATAGGGATTATGTATAGCGAAGGGCAAGGAGTAGAAGCAGACTACAAGGAGGCTCTCAAGTGGCTCAAAAAAGCAGCAAAACTAGGGTACGCTTCTGCAATGAACACTTTAGGAACAATGTACCACAACGGGAAAGGAATAGAAAAAAATGATCTTAAAGCCTTCCAGTGGTACAAAAAATCGGCAGAGCTAGGGAACTTCTCTTCCATGCATAACTTAGGGACAATGTATTTGTATGGACAGGGAGTAGAAGTTAACCAGAGTAATGCTATTGAGTGGTATAAGAAAGCTGCTAAATTAGGTAGTGCTGTCTCTATGAATAACCTAGGGTCTATTTACAGTGACGGCAATGGGGTAGATAAAGACCATGAAAAAGCCCTTGAGTGGTATAAAAAAGCGGCGGAACTTGATCACGTTAGGTCTATAAACAATCTAGGTTTTATGTATTACCAAGGGAAAGAAGTCGAGCAAGACTACGACGAAGCTTTTCATTGGTATAAAAAAGCGGCGGAACTTGATCACCCTGATGCAATGTATAATCTGGGAAGTATGTACTACGATGGAAAAGGGGTTGAGAAGGACCTCTCAGAAGCATTCCGGTGGTATAAAAAGTCTGCCTCCCAAGGAGATACAGACGCGATGTATGAACTGGGGCGAATATACTACTATGGCCATGGTATAGAAAAAAATCAAACAAAAGCATTTCAATGGAGAAAAAAAGCGGCTACTTTGGGACATTCCGCTGCCATGAATAGTTTAGGCATTATGTATTTTACGGGAGAGGGAGTTGAGAAAAACCCTAGTAAAGCTGCCAAATGGTACAAAAAGGCATCGGCCCTTCAGAATCCAGATGCCACTTACAATTTAGGAGAAATGTACTACTATGGTCGTGGAGTGGATCAAAACTACCATAAAGCTTTTGAATGGTACAAGAAAGCTTCTGAATTAAATTACTCTAAAGCAATGCATGATCTGGGCTATATGTACCGAAATGGAGAGGGAGTTGAAAAAAACTACGAGAAAGCCTTAGATTGGTATGAAAAAGCAGCCGAGCTTGATGACCCCTTGGCCACACACGGCCTAGGGGAAATATATTACTTAGGAGAAGGGGTTGAGGAAGACTACAAGAAAGCAGTGGAGTATTACAAAAAAGCTTTTGAACTGGGCTATGTAGAAGCTACGTATGACCTGGGTTACATGTATCAACTAGGCTTAGGAGTAGAGCAAGACTACAGCAAAGCGGCAAAATACTACGAAAAATCTGCGGAAGTTGATAACACGGATGCTATGTATAAATTAGGCTGTATTTATGAAAATGGATTAGGAGAGAAAAAAAGCCGATCCAAAGCTATAGATTGGTATAAAAAAGCTGCCCAGCTAGATCATTTGGAGGCCATGTGCAATTTGGCACATTTACATCACCGTGCCACAAAAAAAGAAAGAGACTATGATGTAGCTTTCCTCTGGTATAAGAAAGCCGCTGAATTAGGCAGTGAAGAAGCCATGGGCTACTTAGGTTCTTTGTACTCTTCTGGAAAGGGTGTCGAAAAAGATCTTCACGAAGCTTTTAAATGGTATGAAAAAGGAGCTGAGTTAGGTCAACCTATTGCAATGTTGGGTTTAGCAGGTAGCTACTCTGATGGGTGTGGAGTGGAAAGAGATGCAAAAAAAGCTATCGAATGGTTAAAAAAATCAGCGGAAGAGGAATCGGCCTTAGCGATGTTACTTTTAGGCAGCTTCTATAGGTTAGGCAAAGGAGTACAGAAAGACTACAAAAAGGCGTTGCATTGGTATCGAAAAGGTCTTGCTCTGGGCTTTGCTCATTTTAGAGAAAGTCCCCCAAGCTTACTAGATTTAGGGCTATACATTTCTGTGACTTTAGGTGTGGTTGCGCTTAGAATTATAAAAATGCCGTTTACCATTTTCAAAAAGGTCGTCAAGTTATGAAACGATCTATTTTGTTAAAAGTTTCTTTTCTATGTGTTTTTTCTTTGGCTTTGGGTTTTATTTTGGGTTTTGGTCCCCAAGAAATAATGGTTCGCCGCCATTGGTGGATTCAGGCTTTTCCTCATTTTTTTGCCGATTCTTCCTACCAAGAAAACCCTTCTCTGGAACAAGTCGAGAAAAAAATGGAGAACCTTTCTTTTCCTCAGACTCAAGTTTATTTATTGGACTTACTGAAAAAGTATCCCCATTCGGCCCAGCAAGAGAAAGTGATTTTTCTTTTTTGGAAAGACTTAGTGGAAAATAATCATCTCTCTCAGGCCACTGCTAGTTGGAATCATCTTTTTGCAAACTACCCAAAAAAAACATCTCTTCATTTTTTGGCGATAAAGTGGGCCCAATATTTAAAAGAAAAAGAATATCTAGAGGAGGCGGAAAGGTGCTTGAAGAAAATTTGGCAAGCCAAGCCAGACTCAGGAGCCATTCCCAAAATACTATTTCTTCTCGGCCAATGGGCTCACGAGAAAGAGAAGAGGGAAGAAGCCATTCTTTTCTGGACGGAGCTTTATACCCACTTTCCTTTAACAAGCCCCGGAAAAGAGGCTCTTGCTCCTCTCTCTGTCTTAAGGTACGAGAAAGGGGAAACAATAAGTGAGGAAAATCTTCTAAAAGCAGCTTGGTTCCAAGCCCAAAAAGGTCAGAGCGAGGAAGGTTACAGAATGATCCAAGGGCTGAACAGTGCGCCAGCGCTTTACCAAAAAATACGGATTTCTCAGCATATCCAAGATTTTGAAGAGGCAAAAAGAAATCTATCTTTGCTCGAAGAACTCTTTCCTGAAGACTCTAACCTAGCAAAAGCTATTTTCGCAATGGCCCGGAGCTATCAAAAAGAAAAGAAACAAACCGAAGCAATTGAATATTACCGCTCGTTTGTTACTCACTATCCTCAGGATCAAAAAATTCATTCTGCTCGTCTCTCTCTCGGCGATTGTCTTGTTGCCCAAGGAGAAAATGAAGAGGCTCGCCAGGAGTATTTGCAAGTAGCGAATAACTCCCCTTCTCGGAACCATCGCCAACTGGCTTACTATTCAGCAGCTTGGACTCATCTAAGAGAAAATCAATCTTTAGAAGCCATTTCTCATTTGGAAAAAGCATTTGCTATTTCTGCTCAAAGTAAGCTCAGCGAAGCTATCTTGCGGCAGTTGGCTCTAAATAGTAGTGCTACCGAAGAGATTGAAAAAGCAATGTTTTATTGGCAAAAACTGGTCGATAAAGGCGAAAAGGGAACTTACTATGGAAGTAGTCTTTGCTCTATGGCTGAAATTTATCTTGCCGAGGGAAAAAAAGAACTCGCCCAGAAATCTCTAGATTTAGCCCAAAGAAAACACGCAAAAAACGATGATCCTCTCTTTCCAGAAATTCAAGAACTACTCCAGAAAGTGGAGGAACTCCCATAGTCAATACAATGAAAACACCTCTTGAGTTTCGGCAACTTTGTCGTCGTGGTGGCTTTGCGGGTCCCACGGCAGGACTTGTACCTGGCTATGTTCAGGCGAATCTCGTCATTTTAGAAAAAGAGTTCGCCTTTGATTTTCTTCTTTTTTGCCAAAGAAATCCTAAGCCCTGCCCTATAATCGAAGTCAGTGAAGTTGGCCAACCATTTACTCCCATCACCTCTCCTAAGGCAGATTTACGAAGCGATCTTCCCCGCTATCACATTTTCCGAGAAGGCGTTTTTATAGAAGAATTGACTAATGTCACTTCCCTTTGGAAAGATGACCTCGTCGCCTTTCTTTTAGGCTGTTCTTTTACCTTTGAAGGAGCTCTTCAAAAAGCAGGACTTCCTGTTCGCCATATAGAGTGCCAAAAAAATGTCCCGATGTATCGAACAAATATACCTTGCCAACCAGCCGGGATTTTTTCAGGATCTTTAGTCGTGAGTATGCGTCCTTTTACGCCTACTCAGGCGATCAAAGCCATTTCTATAAGCGAAAAGTACCCTCACGCTCACGGTATTCCGATTCACCTAGGAGATCCTTCTTTAATCGGAATCTCTAACCTAGAGAAACCGGACTACGGAGAAAGCGTTCCCCTTTACAGCGGAGAAATACCCGTCTTTTGGGCCTGCGGGGTTACTCCTCAAGAGGCGATTGGGCAAAGCAAAATACCTTTTGCCATCACTCATGCTCCTGGGCATATGTTTATTACTGATTTAGTGGAGGATTTATGAGGCAGCTTAAGCCGCAAGTTGTCGAATATCCTTGTTTTTGTAGCATATGCTAAACCTGGCTTAGGTATATGTTTCATCGCGTCCCCCCCCGTTCGTTCCTCACGGTTCCCCCCAAAGGGGGAACAAAAAGGGTTTTTCAATATATGAAAGTTTTTTATTGGCGTATAATTTCATTTTCTAGGGCCACAGACAGACGAAAAAAAATACGTAATGAGTATCATAAAGAAGAGGAGTAATCGAAAAACAAGACCAAAATAGTAAACCCTAAACTTAGAAAGTGACCATTTTTGTCAGTTTTTCGGATATTTCTTTTTTCTTGTTTCTTTACGAACCCTTAGGAAATAAGGGTTTGGAGATGGGCGAGAGTTTTGGCACAGTTTCTGCATTAAGAGATTGGCAGATGACAAGAATGAAACATTCTACTATGAAAACTTTGATGAAAACAAAACCCTTGATGAATGTAGAATGTGGAAATATTTTAGTTCAAAA
>JAJDCR010000151.1 GCA_029260735.1 Planctomycetota bacterium | reverse complement strand
CCCTGCTCGGCAGGAGCCTCGCCCTCCATCCTTGTATGGTATTAAGGGCATAGCTTGGTTCGACAAAAGTATAAATTTATTAATATAAGACAATTCTGTATTGTCTATTTATTTATTTACTTAAACATTTAATCCAAACTTCTTTGGAGGTAAAAATGACTCCAATTTTTTCGATGATTTTAGCCAATAGTCCAGTTCAAGTTGCGATCTGGATAGTTGTGGTCATTGTTTCTTTGATCGTATTTACGATATTTTTTAAATTTGGTTTCCTTTGGTTACAAGCCTATGCCTCAAAAGCAAGAGTGGCTTGGTTTGATCTAATAGGAATGTGGTTACGTCGAGTTAATCCGACTGTTATTGTAAACGCTCGGATCACAGCCATGAAGGCGGGGCTTAGCATCCCCACCAATACCTTAGAATCTCATTACTTAGCACGTGGTGATGTTTATAAAGTGATTCGTTCTTTGATTGCGGCCAACCGAGCTAATATCCCTTTGACTTTTCAAAAAGCAGCTGCGATAGACTTAGCTGGTCGTGATGTCCTTGAAGCGATTCAAACTTCCGTAAATCCGAAGGTAATCGATTGCCCAGAGATATCAAGTGGCCGTACGACTGTCGATGCGGTGGCAAAAGATGGTATTCAAGTCAAGGCAAAGGCCCGAGTTACTGTGAGAGCAAACTTAGATCGATTGGTCGGGGGAGCAACAGAAGAGACAATTATTGCTCGAGTTGGAGAAGGAATTGTTACAACTATTGGCTCTATGGACACCTATGCTAAAGTACTAGAAGATCCCGATCAGATTTCCAAAAGAGTGCTTGAAAAAGGTTTGGACTCAGGAACCGCTTTTGATATTTTATCCATTGATATCGCTGATGTTGATGTGGGAGAGAATATTGGAGCGAAACTGCAAGCGGACCAAGCAGAAGCAGATAAACGGGTTGCTCAAGCTAAAGCAGAAGAAAGAAGAGCTATGGCCGTTGCCCAAGAGCAAGAAATGATTGCTCTTATGGAAGAAAACCAAGCTAAAGTAGTTTTGGCAGAAGCAGAGATTCCCAAGGCAATCGCCGAAGCTTTTAATTCTGGTAAAATGGGTCTTATGGACTACTACTCTCTTCGCAATGTTATGTCTGATACGACTATGCGTAATGCAATTGCAGGAGAAAAGAATACCGGATTCAAGGTATAGACTCTCTTTTCGTTCACTTTAAAAACAGGAACTCTTTACTATGAATGCCGATGATATTGTCTTTTTCATCTTTGTTTTCATTTTTTTTATCCTGCCTGTCTTGAAACGCATTATTCAAATCTTTAGTGCTATCGCAGGGCCTGCTAAGGAAGGCCCTAATCAGGAAGAAATTCGCCAGTATTTTGAAAAAATAAGGTCGGAAATTCAACAAGATAAAAATGAAACTCAGGTCGAGCAATCTGGATATCGTGCCCCGGCAACGCGTCCTCAACCTCAAGTAAGACAAGCTTCTCCTCCTCAAAGAAAACAAATGGAGATGAGCGCAGAGGCAAACCCATATGATAGATTAAACACTTCTGGAACGATGGCTGAGGAATATTCATATTCCATGGACACTCAGGACTCTCAGGACTCTCAGGGCTCGAAAGGCAAATTCGATAATATCGAAAAAGCGGTAGAGCATGATATCTATTCTCGCGGACAGTTTAATAATATTGAACAATCCGTCAGTCGTCATATGGGAAGAGGTACTTCACGGGTACAAAAAACAAATAAAGCATATCCAGAGGTAACCAAACTAAAAGATTTGGTCAGTGAAAATAAAAATTTGACCGACTTGCAAAAAATAATGGTTCTAAAAGACGTCTTTGATAAGCCAATAACTTTGCGATCATAGAGTCTTTTTAATCTTAACTTTTGTTTGTCGTTTCTTTAATTCAGATGAGGTATTTTTATGATGGGCTATTTATTGTTAGAGCGCCCTCCCGAAATTATATTGGTCGGGGGAGCTGTCATATTTGCCGTTTTAGTACTCGCGGCCATTATTATTTTCATCAATTTTGGTCGTTTGTGGATTCGGGCTTACTTTTCTCATGCCACAGTACCAATGATCAGTCTAATTGGAATGTGGTTTCGTAAAGTAAATCCACATACTATCGTTAACACAAGAATTATGGCTGTCCGAGCAGGCCTTAACTTAGATTCTGATATTTTGGAATCTCATTACTTGGCTCGTGGTAATGTCCCTAATGTGGCCCGAGCTTTAGTGGCGGCAAGTCGAGCGGGTATTCCGCTAACTTTCCAAAAAGCAGCCGCGATTGATTTAGCAGGGCGGGATGTTCTTGAGGCTGTGCAAACTTCTGTTAATCCAAAAGTAATCGATTGCCCTCCTCCAGGAAGCAAGAGAACTATAGATGCGGTTGCTAAAGATGGAATCCAGCTAAAAGCACGGGCAAGAGTTACTGTACGTGCTAATATAGACCGCTTAGTAGGTGGGGCAACAGAAGAAACAATTATTGCTCGAGTCGGAGAAGGAATTGTTACTGCTATTGGATCAGCTGAAACCCATAAAGCGGTTTTAGAGAATCCTGATTTGATTTCTCGTTATGTACTGGAAAAAGGTTTAGACTCAGGAACCGCTTTCGAAATCCTATCCATTGACATTGCTGATGTTGATGTGGGTGACAACATTGGTGCAAAGTTACAAGCTGACCAAGCTGAAGCTGACCGTCGAGTAGCCCAGGCTAGAGCAGAAGAACGTCGTGCAATGGCTGTTGCTCATGAGCAAGAAATGAAAGCAAAGGTTAAGGAAAATCAAGCTAAGGTCATTTTGGCCCAGGCAGAGGTTCCTATGTCTATTGCGAAGGCTTTCCGAGACGGTAATATTCACCGACAATAGATGTTTTGTTCATATTTGCTTCGAGGTTACTCAGAAAATACTTTCTAATCAGAAAATTTTTCTGGGTGGCCTCAGGAATTTCTTTGGCAAATTTATTTGCTACGACTTCTGGAATATGAGGACCCCATGCTGGAATTTCAAAATAGACAAATACAACTACCGGATGGAGCTCCGGTTATCGTTTCTCGAATTTTAGGCTCAATTGATGGATCTACCGTTATGCCTTTTGAAGACAAACTCTTGGGTTTTTTAGACCAAGGAGTGACTCATCTCATCTTAGTATTTTCTCAAGTAGATTACATTAATAGTACAGGTATGGGAATATTGGTGAAGGTTGCTGATAAATTCCAAGAAGTGGGCGGAGATATTTGCCTAATCAATGTACCTGACAAGCTTGTCGCTCTATTCAATATGCTTGGTCTTCTCTCACTAATCAAATTGTATAAATCGGAAAGCGAAGCATTAGAGAGATTTCAAAAACAACGAACTAGCTCCGATTTACCTTCTTCCAATGCCCTGGCCAATATGCAGGCAAAACCTCCTCTTATAGAAACTCCTCCGACAAAACACAGGGAGCCTCACCGAGACTCTATCAAGTCAAAGAAACCAGCTAGCCCCAAGCCTATGAGGAGTGATTCTAATCCTTCCACTGCAACAGCTAAAAAACCTGCTACTCCAGCTCCAAAAAGACCTGTTGTTATCCGATGTAAACAATGTATGAGTAAAATATCCTTAGGAACAAGACCTCGGGCAGGAACTTACAAATGTCCTCGTTGTATGGCAGTTTTTAAGCTTTTCAAAACCGGGAAGATTAAATATTTGTAAAAAAATAGGGTATGAAGAGCTGTTTTTTAAGAACAGCTCTTCATACCCTATTTTTTAAATGCGAAAAATTTTTCGGATAAAACTTAAGTTGGATGGTCGGCCAAAAAAGAAAAGTAGTATTTTGTCAACGCGCTTAGCCCAATCTGCTTCTGTATGTTGGGCTCCCTCTACCTCTAAATACTCTAGATCTCGATGGAGTTTAAAGCCTTTTCCTATGAGAATATCACGGAGAAGGCGAGCATCGACAACAGCTTGAGGAAGTCCTTCCTCTGTTTCATCCATTGTTCCTTCTAAACTCCCCATGTCAACCCAAACTCTAATCGGTGGTTTCTTAGCAGTTTTTTGGATAACCTTGAGGATATCCCGCCCTGCCCACCATACAGAGGGCGACACTACTCCTGCCATAGAAAAAGTTTCCCAATATTTCCACCCAATGTACATAGAAACTAAACCGCCTAGAGAAGAGCCCATAATACCAGTGTACTGGCGATCTTTAAGGGTGCGATACTCTTTATCTATGAAAGGTTTTAGATCTTTGATAATGAAATGGGCATAGAGGTCAGCATCACCTCCACCACCGCACATGGGATCATGAATATGAGTGTATTCTTCTTGCCTTTGGTAGTTATTCTCTATAGCAACAATAATAATCTCGCGTATTTTTTCTTCTTTGATGAGTTTCTCAGCGGTCTCATCTAACTCCCACTCTACTCCTAGAAAAGCGGTAGCTTCGTCAAAAACGTTATTGCCATCATGCACATAGAGAACAGGATAGCGCTTTCTTTTGCTTGCCGGATAGCTAGGAGGAAGGTAAACCCAGATTTTTCGAGAATTTTTTAATTTGGTTGCCTTGAAATTCTTATGCTCTTTGATAATTCCCGACCAAGTGTGATCTTTAATTTCTGGCTTTCCCATATCTGCCCAGTTTTCTACTTTGTAGTGGACAACTTGGCCTTTTTTCACACGCAATAGTCGGTTGGGATACTCATGAAATTTTTCATCTTTTTCTACTGTATCCCAATTTCCTCGGGTAAACTTAAAGTTAAGGACCGCTCCTTTTTTAAAAAGAAAGCTTTTCTGGTATTGATTTTTACCTACCTTTTGTAAGGCAACGCCCTTTGGAGACCATTTACTCAGCTTTTTATGATTACCTGTAGCAAAAATCTGAGCACTTTTGGGAGTATTATCTGGAGTTGTAACTAGAAAGGTTACACGCACTTCTTGTGACACTTTTTTAGCCTTCGTTTTCTAGTTTAGTCTGTGTATCTGAGAGGTTCACTTGTTTGGCATCAGACCACAAATCTTCCAGTTCATAAAAAGAACGGGAATCTTCTTGGAAGATGTGCACTATAACGCTATCAAAATCTATTAAATACCATTTTCCTTCTTCGTCGTACTCTCTGTGATGGCAGCGTACATCGTGCTGTTTCAGCTCTTTTTCCATCTCTTGAGCAATTCCCGCGGCATGGCGAGAGGTATTACCATTGCATATAACGAAGTAATCCGCAACCATAAATTGTTTTTCAACATGAAGAGTAACAATATTATCTGCTTTTTTGTCTTCTGCAATTTGTACACATTTTTGAGCTATTGATTTAGAATCTAACATGAATACTTTCACAATCGGGTAAAATTTCACCCGTAGGATTACTCGGATATTAGGGCATGTTCTCAATATAAGTATTGATTGATGACACCCCCATAAATATTTAGAAATAAATATTTGTTGAAACTCTGACTAGGCTTAATGAGTTATCAGAAAAACCTCTTTTCTGGAAACAGAAAAGAGGTTTTCTTTAGGATACTACAATTTACTAATTTTACTAATAAAAGCAAAATGGTTACTCTGCATCGAATTTCAGTTTTTTCTCTTCACCAAGATCGACCCGAATTAATTTTTTATCGGCATAGTGACCACGAAGGAGTTCTTCTGAAATAGGGTCTTCCAAGTGTCTTTCCATGGATCTTTTTAGCGGACGCGCTCCAAAGTCAGGATTAAAACCTTCATCTATAATGAGGTCTTTGGCTGCATCCGTAAGCTCCATTTCTAAACCCTTGGCACGGAGTCTAACTTTAAACTCAATTAACTCTAGATCGAGAATTAACTTAATATCCTCTTTGTTGAGAGGTTTAAATACAATTAAATCATCTAGACGGTTAATAAATTCTGGACGAAAATGATTTTCAACTTCTTTAAGTAACTGTTCTTTCATTTTGTCATAAGAAACTTCTTCAGAAGCTAACCTAAATCCCAAAGAACTTTGGTTTTTAATTTGGCGAGCTCCAATATTGGAAGTCATAATTAAAATTACATTTCGAAAATCAATATGTCGTCCAAAAGAATCCGTCAAACGTCCTTCATCCATTATCTGAAGAAGCATATTGAAAACGTCGGGGTGAGCTTTTTCTATTTCGTCAAGCAAAACCACTGCGTAAGGGCGCCTTCTAATTTTTTCTGTTAGTTGGCCTCCCTCTTCATAACCCACATAACCAGGAGGAGCTCCGGTTAAGCGACTTACATTATGTTTTTCCATATATTCACTCATATCGACAGAAATGAGTGCTTCCTCGTCTCCAAACATAAACTTTGCTAAGGACTTTGCCATGTGAGTTTTTCCAACCCCTGTTGGACCAAGGAAGATGAAAGATCCTGTTGGCTTTTTAGGATTCTTTAAACCTGTTCGACTTCGGCGAATTGCTTTAGAGATAGCCTTAACCGACTGATCTTGACTTACAATCACCTTGCGAAGAGTGTCTTCCATTTGAAGGAGTCGCTCGGCTTCTCCTTTTTCCAAACGAGTTAGAGGAATACCTGTCATGTTCGAAACAGTTTCGCAGATAACATCCATGTCAACCGTTCCGTCTTGTTCTTTGGAAGTTTCTCGCCATTCCTTAATAACCTTTTCTCGCTTCTTTCGAAGTTGAGTTACTTTATCTCGAAAATTAGCGGCTCTTTCAAAATCTTGGCTGGCAACGGCTTCTTCTTTTTCCTTGTCCATTTCCCGGATTTCACCCTCCAGCTCTTTGATGTCTGGTGGTTTGGTCATGGTCTTTAGTCTCACTCGTGCACCTGCTTCATCCATAACATCAATGGCCTTGTCAGGCATAAAACGTCCTGTAATATAACGATCTGCTAGCTCGATCGCTTTTTCCAAAGCCTCGTCTTCTATGACAACTCGGTGATGAGCTTCATACTTATCTCTTAAACCCATAAGGATAGTTAGGGTTTCTTCTTTAGATGGTGGCTCAACAATGATAGACTGAAAACGTCTTTCCAGAGCTCCATCCTTTTCGATGTATTTGCGGTACTCATCCATAGTGGTAGCACCTATACATTGAACTTCTCCTCTAGAAAGAGCGGGCTTTAAAACATTAGATGCGTCAATTGCTCCTTCTGCTCCCCCTGCTCCCACAAGAGTATGTAACTCATCGATAAAGAGTATGATATTTTTAGAACGTCTCACTTCGGTCATAACAGCTTTAATTCGCTCTTCAAATTGACCTCGATATTTTGTTCCAGCAACCATCATTGCTAGGTCTAAAACAACCAAACGTTTGTCTCTTAAAAGTTCAGGAACGTCTCCACTTACAATTTTTTGCGCCAGCCCCTCAACTATAGCTGTTTTACCAACCCCAGCTTCTCCTAACAATACAGGATTGTTTTTTGTTCGACGGGAAAGGATTTGAATAACTCGCTCAATTTCTTTAACTCGTCCAATAACAGGATCAAGTTTGTCTTCCCGAGCCATTTCTGTCAAGTCTCGTCCAAAAGCATCCAAGGCTGGAGTCTTAGATTTACCACTAGAACCAGAACTTTTACTAGTAGGACTTCCTTGTTGGTAATCTGCTCCCAAAAACTCAAGAACTTCTTCACGCACATCTTCTAGCTTTAGCCCAAGATTAATTAAGCCTTGGGCAGCAACACTTTCATTTTCTCGGAGGAGTCCCAATAACAAATGTTCTGTTCCAATATAGTTATGACCGAGATTGTTTGCTTCTTCTAAAGCTAACTCCAATACTTTTTTGGCCCGAGGAGTAAAAGGGAGTTGGCCCATTTGGATCGTATTTGATCCAGCTTGAACCATTTTTTCCACTTCACTGCGAATTTTGCGAAGCTCCACATCCATGTTTTTTAGGACATTTGCTGCGACTCCACTACCTTCTTGAACAAGACCTAGGAGAATGTGCTCTGTCCCAATGTATTCATGGTTGAGTCGCTGGGCTTCCTGGCGCGCTAGACTCATGACTTTTCTTGCACGTTCAGTAAAGCGTTCAAACATTTTTTTTTCCTTGCTATAAAAGTAAGGCACTTCTTTATACAAAATACAAAAAACTGCCTAGTGGTCAAAGGTATGTGCTTTTCAAAATTATTTTTGAAAAACTACCATTTTAAGGATTCCCTGTCTCTACCAATACTTTCAATCCCAAAGATTTTTAGATCTGTTTGGCAAGTCTAAAGTAATGTAGTATTCTCCATTCTCTTTAATGTTCTCTTTAATAAGAGAAAGGACATTGTAGGGAAGTTGCTGAATTTGTTTTTGCAATTCTGCTTTTTGAGCAGGAGTCAGATTAGAGGAAACCAGGTTGATAAAATCTTGGCTAGAAAATTTTAATTGAGTTTCTTCTTCGTCCAGCATTCTGCTATGGTATTTCTGGGGAATTAGCCCCGATATGATTAGTTTGCAGCGAATGATATCATAGCGAAAAGACATTAAAACAATGTCCGTATTCGAGTCTACGTACTCCAATTTTCCTGTTTTTAACAGGGACTGTCCAAAAGTTTCCCAACAATCCCGGATAAACTCAGCTAGAAGCTTGCCCAAAGCAGTGAACTCTCTGATTCTACTCTTTAACAGAGTATCCTGCTCATCTTGGAGTCGCAGGTAAATGAATATTTTTTCATCTTGTACCAAGAAGTTTTCCTTTGCTTAAGGTTGTAAGCCCATTTTTTACAATAGAAAAGTGTTGTATGGGGTGAAAAAGGAGAATTGTTGGAGCACGCAGGCAGGCTTTGTGTTGCTGCGGTGGAATACAAGAAATAAGAAAAAGATATCTTATTCTTAAAACACAATTTCTATTTATCAAGTATGTGATAAGAAAACCCCTAAGGGATTTGCCATAGGTTTTCCGCTTAGGGGGTTTTGGTCTATTCCATAAATCATTTACTTGATTTATAAACAACCGCCATTTGAATTTCCGAATTTCCTGTTACTAGGCTTATGGCAATAGTTTCAGTTTCACCTGCTGCAACTTCTATATGCCCAAGAGAAGTTACTACCTTCGCTGGGCTAATATCAATCTTGATGTTATCTTGACTAAGTCTACTAGCCGAGTTTCCCACAACAATATTGAGAAACTCCTTGATGGAGTCCTTAGCAAAATCATCTATTTCCCATATTTTTTCTTGAGCAAGATGAGAAGCTACCTTGAGTAAAGGCTCATCCTTAAAAGATAAAATATACGTGCCTTCAATACTTCCCCAAAACTGAAGATAGACATTCCACATATTAGGTGCAATTCCATCTTTATCGTTGTGGGAAGAAGCTACATGCACTTCGATATCACCTAGTCGTCGAAGTAGCTTTAAGGTAACTTCTAAAAAAACTTCAGATATTATTGGATTCTGCAGATTACGAATGGCTTGGTAGGCTCGATCACTGAGAACTTCTTGATCTTTTTTGTATTCTGTTAATTCACTTTGAAGTTCACTAAGGGTCATGTATCCCTTTTGGATCAAAGCTTCTCCTAAGGCAATATGTTCATTTTTCTGGATGACCAATAGCTCTTCTAATTGCTCTTGGCTAACAAGTCCCATTTCCATTGCCAGTTCACCAAACATCTTGTCGGTTCGATGTTGTTCGTTATATACACGTTCTACTTGCTCAGCATTAAGATAACTTGCATCTAGAGCAATGGTTCCAATTTTCACATTGATAGATTTCTGGAATTCAAGAGCATCAAGTAGCTCTTCTTTTATTATCTTGCCACGTTCTAATAGAAATTGACCGAAAAATTTGGCGGGCATCTCCCCTCTCCTTTTGGCTTTTTAGATTTCGCAAACTTTCTTGAGAACTTCAATGAGAGTGTTTCTTTCATATGGTTTCATGACAAAGTTTTTGGCACCTTTTTCTAGTGATTCCATTACTTTCTCTTTTGCACCCATTGAAGATACCATAATGACTTTAGCTTTCGAGTCTTTTGCCATTATTTTCTCTAAAGTTTGGATACCATCCATTTCTGGCATTATAATATCCAATAGCACTAAATCCGGTTTAATTTCGTCATACTTAGCAAGGGCTTCTACTCCTGAAGTTACTTCTTGGATAACCTCAAAGTCTGTGTCTTTAAGGTTTTTCTTTAGTATTTTGAGGGTAACTAAAGAATCGTCTACTGCCAAAATCCTCACCTTGCCTTCCGACATAATAGGAGGCTCCTTATCTTGAAATATCTACTTTTTGAAAATATCTTTTTGGGCTTTATCTATTTTTAAAATGTAAAAGTACTTTTGGATTTTATCTTTTCCCTAAAAGATTTCAAGGTAAAAACTCAAAGGGCTTGGAAAAATTATTTTTTTTCGATTACTTAAAGATAAAATTTTTGATAGCAAAAACTATATTTTTTTGTATATTCTACTCTCTGTCTCTCATTTGTCAATGGCAAAGTTTCATTTGAAAGTCTAAGGCTATTCACAAAATAATCTTGCAAGCAAAATGATTTTTAGGATAACCTTGTCAAGCACCTTAAGAAAAAGCTACTACATATGTCAATAAACAGCTTCTTCTTTATAAAAAACGGACAATTTAAATACAAAAGGAAGCATCTTTGCAGATCTTAACAAAAAAAAACTTTTTCCTATGAAACTGCAAAGGTTTAGAGAGTTTTATGAACGAAAAAATAGCCGTTCTAGGCTTAGGTTATGTGGGGTTACCCATTGCTTTAGCATTAGCTGAAAAGTTCTCGGGCGTTAGGGGATATGATGTCAATAAAGAACGCATTAATGAACTTAAACAAAGGATCGATATAACCCAAGAAGTTACCCCCGAAGTCTTAGAAAAATCATCTCTAGAGGTAACCTTTACACTTGATGATCTAAAGGAAACAACTTTTTTTATTGTTACAGTCCCTACCCCTATCGATAAAAATAAGCAGCCTGATTTACGTATCTTAATGGAAGCATCTAAGATGATCGGTCAGATTCTGCAAAAGGGATCTGTTGTTGTTTATGAGTCTACTGTTTATCCTGGAGTTACCGAAGAAGTCTGTGGTCCCATTCTCGAAAAAATCTCGGGACTCAAACAAGGTGAAGATTTTAAGCTAGGTTACTCGCCAGAAAGAATTAACCCAGGAGATAAAGAACATACTATTGATCGAGTGATTAAGGTTGTTGCCGGAGAAGATAGCGAAACATTAGATCGTATTTCTCATGTGTATGAACAAATTATTAGCGCTGGAATTCACAGAGCTCCTTCCATTAAAGTGGCCGAGGCAGCTAAGGTCATTGAAAATACACAAAGAGATTTAAATATTGCTTTGATGAATGAACTTTCTCTCATTTTTGACTGTATGAACATTCGAACCGAAGACGTTTTAGCTGCCGCAAGAACAAAATGGAATTTTCTCGATTTCCGTCCAGGTTTAGTAGGGGGACATTGCATTGGAGTGGATCCTTACTATTTAACAGCTAAAGCAGAGAACTTAGGGTATCACCCTCAAGTCATCTTAGCTGGGCGTCGAATAAACGATAATATGGGGAAGTACATTGCCCAAAGAATGGTCAAAATGCTAATTGAAAGCGACACTTCTTTTAAAAATGCTCGTGTAGGAATTTTAGGACTGACTTTTAAAGAAAATGTTCCTGATCTTCGCAACAGTCGTGTACCTGATATTGTTACAGAGCTACGTCAGTTTGGGATAGAACCTCTTGTTCACGACCCCTTAGCAAGCAACGAAGAAGCTCAAAAAGAGTATAATATTTCTCTTTCACCTTGGGAAAATGTCCAAGATCTCGACGGAGTTATTTTGGCTGTTAGCCATCGATTTTATTTGGAGCAACCTTCTTTTGACTTTCTCCAGTGTTTAAGGAGAGGGGGAGTCTTTATTGATGTAAAATCAGCTATTTCTCCCCAAGATATTTGTGGAAGAGATTTTAGGTACTGGAGTCTGTAAGGAAAAGAATAATGGTACGAGCTTTGGTTACTGGAGCAGCAGGTTTTATTGGTTTTCATTTAACAAAACGTCTTCTGGAGAGGGGAGATGATGTTACCGGTATCGATAACTTAAATTCATATTATGACGTCAACCTGAAAAAGGCTCGTCTCTCTCAGTTAGAAAAAAAAGAAGGTTTTACCTTCCACAAAGTCAATTTGGCTGACAAAGAATCTATGGAGAGCATTTTCTCCTCAGGGGGAAACTTTGATGTAGTTGTTAATCTAGCCGCCCAAGCAGGTGTTCGTTATTCTATTGAAAACCCATATGCTTACAATGAAAGTAACCTATCTGGCTTTCTCAATATTTTAGAAGGATGCCGCCACTTTAAAGTTAAGCACCTAGTTTTTGCTTCGTCGAGTTCTGTTTATGGGGCAAACACAAAAATGCCTTTTTCGGTGCAGGACAATGTTGATCATCCCCTTAGTTTATATGCTGCTACGAAGAAAGCAAATGAGCTGATGGCTCATACTTATTGCCATATGTTTGGTTTGGCGACAACTGGACTTCGTTTTTTTACTGTTTATGGGCCTTGGGGACGACCAGATATGGCATTATTTATATTCACAAAGGCTATTCTCGAAGATAAACCTATTCCCATTTTTAATCATGGAAAGTTGAAGCGAGATTTTACTTATATTGATGATATAGTCGAAGGTATTGTTCGGGTAATGGATCATCCTCCTCAACCTAACCCAAGTTGGTCAGGAGAAAAACCAGATCCTGGATCTAGCTATCTCCCTTATAAAATATATAATATAGGAAACAACAGCCCTGTTCATTTAATGGACTTCATTAAGGTTATTGAAGATTGTTTAGGAAAGAAAGCGGAAAAAAACTTTCTTCCTGCTCAGCCAGGAGATGTCGAAGCAACTTACGCTAATGTGGAAGACCTAATACGAGATGTGGGCTTCAAACCTTCTACTCCTGTGGAAACAGGAGTGAAAAGATTTGTCCAGTGGTATCGCTCTTATTACAATATCTGAAAATGGAATCCAGAATCCAGAATCCAGAATCCAGAATCCAGAATCCAGAATCCAGAATCCAGAATCCAGAATCCAGAATCCAGAATCCAGAATCCAGAATGGGACCCTAATGAGTGATACCAATTTTCGTCTTCTCTTAGTTTCTGCAGCCTTACTGATGAACAAAGAAGGAAAGGTTCTTTTAGCCCAAAGACCTCCTGGAAAAAGTATGGCCGGTCTTTGGGAGTTTCCGGGAGGGAAAATTCAATCTGGAGAAACTCCTGAGCAAGCCCTCGTCCGAGAATTGAAAGAGGAGCTTGCTATTGAAGTTAATTTGTCAGATCTTCGCTCTCTTTCTTTTGCTTCTCATTGCTATGAAAATTTTCATCTCTTGATGCCTCTTTATTTATGTCGCCATTGGAAAGGGCTCGTTCAGCCCAAAGAAGGACAGAAATTTGTTTGGATTACTCTCGATGAATTTGATAACTTTCCTATGCCTCCAGCCGACAAGCCTTTAATCCCTAACTTACAGAAGTTACTTTCCTAAAACTCTAGCTGCTTGAAGATACAAAACAAATCAGAAAGATCTCTCGTGAAAAATTTTTGGAATTTTACCCAACGCTATGCTTTTCCTTACAAGTGGTGGTACTTCGCCGGCATTGTTCTTATTGTGGCAACTCAAAAAGTAGTTGTGATGATTATTGAGTCTTCAAAAAATGCAGTGGATGCAGTTATGGCTGAAGGAGCTAATGCTGGCACTGTCGTGCCTTACTCCACCGAAATTGCTCTCTTGGCTTTAGTTCTTATTATGGTTAGAGTGCTTTCTCGCCACTTTATTTTTACCCCAGGACGAATGATTGAGCACAATATCAGAAACGATTACTTTCAGAAACTATTGTCCCTATCGCGAAATTTTTTTCGCCATCACGAAACAGGGGACCTAGTGAGCCGTTGCTCTAATGATATTAGTCATATTCGCTCTGTTTATGGTTACGTCACGCTTCAAATTATCAATGTTGGGGCTGCTCTGTTTTTTGGTTTTACGGCCATGGTTAAGATGGACTTGGAAACTACCTTATGGCTTGCTCTTCCTATGGTGATTTTCTTTACCTTAATTAAGCTTAGCATATCTTATATGTTTCGCTTTTGGAGATTAGCTAACCAGCAAGTGGGAGAGCTTTCCTCTTTGGCTTTAGCTTGCTACAAAGGAGTTTCTGTAATCCAAGGATATTACGCCGAGCCTAAGTTCATTCAAAAATTCGAAGAAAAAAACCAAGAGTACTTACGAACAAATATCACAGTTACTGCGGTTCGTTCCCTGACTTTTCCGATGGTTAAAATGGTCGGAGGGATTTCTTTGTTTATTGTTCTTTGGGTTTTGGGTCCTAAGGTGATTGCCAAAGAGCTGAGTATGGGACAAGTAACGGCTTTTATTGGTTACATAGGGATGGTTATGCCCCCTCTTCTTTCTCTCGGTTGGATGGTCAATGTTCTCAATCGTTCTATCCCAGCAATGGAAAGACTAGATGAAATTTTATTGGCTCAGCCTGATAATTTAGAAGTTCGAGAAACTCTCTCTCTCCCAGACAAACAAAACCACTTGAAGATAGATAATTTATCTTATATCTATCCTCAAGCAGAGCAAAGCGACCTTCCTAAAAATACAGGAAAGAAGAAAAAAGAGCGCTTTGCTTTAGAAAATATTTCCTTGGAAATGACTCCTGGCAAGGTCTTGGGGATTGTAGGGGAGACAGGGGCAGGCAAAACAAGCTTAATTGAAACCATTTTACGTTTAAACGATCTTCGCCCCAAAAATATCTACCTGAACAAAAAAGATGCTGCTTATACAGATATCCATGCTTACCAGCGCTACTTTTCTGTGGCTCCCCAAAGTCCCTTTTTATTTTCGACGACTTTACGCGACAATTTACGAATGGCTCTGCCTTATAAGGATTGGTATCTTCCTGAGTTAGACGCAAAGCTACTCGAATACTTAAGTATTGCTGGTTTTGAAATTAACTCCGAGCAACTTCCTGATGGACTGGATACCTTAGTCGGAGAAAAAGGAGTTATGCTCTCGGGAGGACAGCGTCAACGAGTGGCCTTGGCTCGTTGTCTTCTAAAGGAAGCTCCTTTTTACATTTTAGATGATGTTCTTTCGGCGGTAGATCACAGCACGGAAAGCCTCATCATCCAAAATTTGAAAAAACTCCAGAATGAAAAATCTTTTTTTATTGTTTCTCATCGAGTTTCTGCCGTCCAGTGGAGCGATGAAATTTTAGTATTGGTTGATGGCAAAGTGATTGACCGAGGTTCCCACCAAGAATTGATTGAAAGAGCAGGATTTTACCGAGAAATCTATGAATACCAACAACACTAAGCAAGAAGAAAATGAGAAAAACTTAAGCAACCGTAAGATCTTAAAAGCTCTTTGGAGTTTAGCCCGGCCCGAGCGTAAAAGCTACTATCTTTCTCTCTTCTTTATGATTTTAGCCTTGGGCTTTGATTTGAGTAAACCTTTCTTACTAAACTTAGGTCTAGAGAAAATCACTATAGGAAATTTGCCTGGATTAAAAAATATAGCGTTAATTTTTTTAACCGTTTTAGTTATTGAATATATTTTCCGCAGCGCCTTCACTTACATTATCGCCCTTGCATTTTTCAAAACCATTACGCGAATCCGAGAAGCGGTTTTTGCTCATGTTATCTCTTTACCATTGGCATTTTATGATCGGCAGCCCGTAGGTGCTCTTCTTACTCGAACTATAAACGATACCGAATCTTTAGGAGAAACTCTCCGGGCGGGGCTCGCTACAATTTTAGTAGATATCCTCACCATTATTGGCCTTTTTGTCGTGATGACACAAATCAATTTAGCCTTAACTCCTGTAATGTTTGTTTCTGCCCCTATTGTTTGGCTAGTGGTTCGTTGGTTTGGTAAAAAGCTCCGCAGTAGTTATTTAAAGGTGCGCAAAGAACTCGCTCGTTCTAATGCTTACATGGCCGAAGGAATCAGTGGTGTAGAGGTTGTCCAAGTTTTTAACCAAGAAGAGACTAGCGGAAATCAATTCGAGAAAATTAACCGGGAATACCGCAATGCCACTATTCACAGCAATATTTACGACGCTTCTCTTTATGCTATCGTCGATGGTATTGCTTTTCTTGTTACCGCAGCCATTATCTACTGGGGTTTTGGTCTTCACTTTGGTCTTATTGAAGTAAGTGCCATTATCGTCTATATTGATCTTATTAGTCGTATCTTCATTCCCATTCGAGACCTTAGTGGTAAATTTGCCACAATACAACAAGCCATGGCGGCTTTACAACGCGTTTTTTCCATTTTACTGACCGAAGAAAAAATTCCCTCTGGTGACAAAAAACTATCGGGTAGAGATCTAGAAATCCAATTCTCCGATGTTTCTTTTCGCTACCAACCCGATAAGCCCATGGTTCTAAAAAATATCTCCTTTGAGGTGAAAACAGGCCAAGTCGTGGCTCTTGTCGGAGCAACCGGAAGCGGCAAATCCACCATTATCAAACTCTTAACCCGAGCCTACGAAGGATACACTGGGCACATCTATGCCAACCAAATTGAGCTAACCGAAGTGCAAATTTCTCAACTTCGCTCTCGCATCGCCATGGTTCAGCAAGATATTTTTCTCTTTCCCGGCACTCTACGCGATAACATCACTCTAGGCAACCCTAATATCACCGAGCAAGATATCGAAGACACCCTCGAAATCGTAAAACTAGCCCCCATAGTCAAACAACTCCCTGGAGGACTAGATTTCCCCGTAAAAGAAGGAGCCAGTAACCTCTCCTCCGGCCAAGCCCAACTGATTGTCTTTGCCCGAGCGATGGCCCACAACTGCCCTGTTGTCGTCATGGACGAAGCCACCTCGAACATAGACTCCTTAACCGAAGGATTGATCCAAGAAGCCTTAGAAGAAATTCTCAAGCGTAGAACCGTCATCATCATCGCCCACCGACTCTCGACCATTAGCAAGGCCGACCAGATCTTAGTGATGCGAGATGGCTGTATTATTGAGCGAGGGAAGCATGAGGAGCTTTTGGGTAATGAAGGGTATTATGCTGAGTTAGTTCAGGCTATGAATGAGGAAGAGACGACCACTGATTAAGCGGATGGATCGGATTAAGCAGATGGTGTTGTTGTGGTATTTTTGCGTGGTCGATATTCTTGGGTGATAGAACATTTTGTAAATGTGATTATTACCACGAAGGCCTAACGCAAAGGACATTTTACTGGAATGAAATTAACTCGTGATTCCCGAAAAATGGTATCCCGCACGTAGGGATGTAATAGGTCAGCTCCAGATGAAACCTGGGTTTCCTACGCCTAGAGAGATCTGGGGTAAGGATATCCTAGGTTTTTATAGGAGTCGGGTCTTTTGGGAGAAGATGGGTTCTGTTAACTGTTGTGTTTACTTTTCAGCTTTTTTGTCAAAAAAAATTTAATCTCTTAGAAGATTTAGTATTTTCTAGCTCCAAAAATCTTCTACTTTATTGTTTCAACATAAGGATAGTTGAGAATTCTACTATCGGAGGTAACTAGTGGAATATTTTTGACTCTTGCTGTCGCAACGATAATCTGATCCATTGGATCGCGGTGAAAGTCTCCAGGCAATCTTGTTGATTCTAAAGCAATAGTTGGAGTAAAATCAATCAGAGTCACCCCAGGCCAATCTAATGCTTTGTTTACCCAGTCATCCACTGATAAGCTTAAATCCCATTTTCCTAATTCTACCTTTTTCGCAACTTCCCATACAGAAATAACACTGACAGCCAATCTCTTTTCATTACTTGTTTGAATATGCTCTATTTGTTTTTTGGTTAATTTTTCTAAATCTTCATTGACTAACCAAGCCCAAATGTGTGTATCTAAAAGAATCATGATCGATAAATTTCCCAATCCTCCTCAGGAACAGTCGGATCTTCGGGCTCATCAAACTTTAAAATAGAACCCCGCAGTGCTTTTTTGATATCTTCTTCCGAATCCTCTTTATCAGGATTTTCCACTCTTATTACTTTACAGTAGATTTTATACTTGTTATTTGTATCTACAATTTCTAAATCATCACCTACATGATAGGTGCTAGGTATTTGAGGGATTTTCAATAATTTTTTAGACATTTTATTTCTCCTTCAGCTTATACACAACTTAGGTGATCTACTTACAATAGTACACAATAAACTCTGCAAAGTAAAGAAGTAAGAAGAAACAGGAGGTTTTAGAACAAAAGAGTATATTAACGTATCACAAATAATTATCGGAGATAGAATCTTTGACTTAACAATAGTTTTGAGCGGTTTCCTACGCCTAATAAAACCTAGGGAAAGGATATCCTGGGTTTTATTAGGCGTTAGATACATTCGTAGAAGAGGGGTTCATTCCGTAAGCTAACCGTTTGCGTTCCGAAGGTCGCGAAACATAGGATATTGCTAAACAAATTCCAATAAGTACCCTGACTCTAGTAAAGCATAGCCTTTAGGCCGCCCTAGTCACTCCAACGATTAGCTTACTCCATTCACATTTCGCTTCGCGACATCTCTTTTTTGTAAATCATTTTAAATAGCTAGTTTTGTTATTTGTATGTTCTATGGCTAAAAGAATTATGATCGATAACTTTCCCAATCTTCTTCAGTAATTGTAGGGTCTTTTGGTCTATTGAATTTTTTTATGTCTTCGTTACCTGGTTCTATCCAACGACCTGTCCATGTGCCTGTTTGGTAAGTTTCTTTGATCAGACCTTTGTGCCACCAGCTCATTATCTTTGAGTTTTTCTTTTTTATTTTTATTAGAAATTCTGCCGATACATCCATAATCCCTTCGATATCATTACACTGAGAAATTTGTTCAACAGTAATTTTTGTATTTTCTAGCCAAGCACCTTTCAAACAAGCACCTTGAAGAATGACATTCGTGCCAGACACAAATATCATTAGACGGCCATCATTTAGCAAAGAATGACATTCGTGCCAGACACAAAGAATGACATTCGTGCCAGACACAAAGAATGACATTCGTGCCAGACACAAATATCATTAGACGGCCATCATTTAGTGCCAGACGCAAATTTTTTACTTTAAAATTTATAATTTATGTCATATATTATTCTTATAGAAAAGAATAAAGATAACTTCCAAGGAGAAAAAAATGAGAATTTTCTGTTTTTTTATATGGATCACTTTTGTAGCTTGATTTAACAGCTTGCAAAGGTATATGTTTTCAGCGTGTCCCCCCCCGTTCGTTCCTCACGGTTCCCCCCAAAGGGGGAACAAAAAGGATTTGTCTGTTAACGAAAGCAAAACTCAGACTTACGCTACTTCGAACATTGCCTAAAAAAAACCAACGTATATTCTAAAATACCTTTTCTCTCCCCTTTGGGAGAGAAGCGAGGTAATTTTCTTAGGGGGGACACGCTGAAATAAAAGACTTTGCCAGCTCTTAAACCAAGCTACAAAAATACCCCAAACAAAAATAGGAGTACCTCAATGAATGATGAACTGCGATTTTTCCATCTTCAAAACGGAGTGCAGATGCCCTCAGTTGCCTTTGGTTGTGCATTTGGCGACTGGGTGGGGAAGAGTGATTTTCAGGGTTTCTTGCCGGAACAAGCGTGGTATGCTGTGAACGCCGCTCTCGATGCTGGCTATAGAACACTAGATGGCGCTCATGTGTATGGAACTGAAAGGATTGCGGGGAGCATCCTGGGACAACGACTCGCCAACGGCTCACTTAGCCGAAGTGAGTTGTTTCTCACGACGAAACTTGCTCATCCTGAAGCTCCCCCTCATGTTAATGTCTCTCATCTGCGAACCTGGGATACTGATAAAGTAGATAATATCGAGCAACGAGTGAAGGATGATTTCGCTCGCACCCTCGATGACCTTGCTTTCGGTTATGTAGACTTATTGTTAGTTCACTGGCCAGGAACATTTGCAGGAAAAGATCCCTTATTTGCGAGAGAAGCCCGTGCGACTATTTGGAAGACCTTTATTGAACTTTACCAGAAAGGGGCGACCCGCTCAATTGGAGTTTCGAACTTCACCGAAGAACATCTTACATCACTGATAGAGGATGTCCCTGAGGTAAAGCCAATGGTTAATCAAGTAGAGTATCATCCCTACTGCCAAGACCGTTCTCTTCAGGAGTTTTGCAAAAAGAACGACATCGTTCTGGTGGCATATGCCCCTTTTGCAAGCGGTGCGTTTTCGATGCTTCAAGACACCACTCTGGTAAAAATAGCAGAGAACCATGATGTAAGTGTTGGCCAGGTGATCCTTCGATGGCACCTTCAGTCCGGACGCTGCGTGCTACCTAAATCGTCCAATCCAGAACGAATGAAACAGAACTTAGCCTTGTTTAACTTTTCATTGAGCGAGCAAGAAATCACAGAAATTGACGGTCTCGGTAATAGGAAACAGCAAAGGACATGTCCCGACCCGAGTTCTATTGTTTAAACGAACTCTAGTAGGGCCATTATTTGGTGCCAGACACTCGCCTGGCACCGAATTTATAGGGCCATTATTTGGTGCCAGACACTCGCCTGGCACCAAATGTCCCGAATTTATCTTTGTTTTTTCTCCTTATTGTCTTGGCGTCTTTGCGTGAGATTCTTTTTTGCGTGAGATTCTTTTTCAGCTATTAAAGCGCTTAACTGAATGCCATTAGTGCCAGACATAAATTTTTTACTTTAAAATTTATAATTTATGTCATATATTATTCTTATAGAAAAGAATGAAGATAACTTCCAAGGAGAAAAAATGAGAATTTTCTTTATTTGTTTTGTGATTTTTTGCTCAACGGTCTGGGTATCAGCAACCAGTCTCGTCGTTACAAACTTCGATCATAATGGAGATGGGCTGGCCAGTGGTAATGGGGCAGATACTTTTGTCAGCCAACAAGCACCTGATAATACCGGAAGCCAAGATGCGATTAAACTTCGTTCTCAGGTTCCTTTAAATCATGTGGAGATGGCTTATCTTCGTTTTGATACGTCAAATATCGAACAAGGCTCCATCACGGATGCTAAAATACGTCTGTATGATTTTCGGATAGATGAAGGAGCTTTTACAGGCGGAGATACTTTTGAGGTTCGAGGGCTCAATAACGAAAGTTTAGATAACTGGAGTGAAACGGGAATTACTTGGAATACGGCTCCCGGGATTACCAACGATGGTATTACTGACGCGGAAGACTTTAATAGCGACACAACTTTTTTGGGTAGCTTTGTTTTTACTTACGAAAATGTATCGGTAAACGGTTTTAGCATCGCAATGGATCTTAACAATTTGGCTAATTTTCTAAATAGCGATACCAATGGTCTCGCTACTCTTATTATATCGCATGTTCAAGACGGAGCAGATTCATTGCATCATTTTGCTTCTCGAGAAGCGAATACAATAACTCGAACCAACTCAACCCCTACCCCTCTCGGTTCTTTAGCTCCTCAGTTGGTTTTAGAAGCAGATATTGCTCCCATTGTACCAGAGCCTGGATCTTTTGTCTTTTTTGCTTTTGCCCTCGCTTTCTGCTGGTGCCAGGCACAACGAGCTAAAAGATTTTAAACTTGTTCTTAAGGCATGGGATTGTCAAAAAAAAAGGGTTTTACCTAGTTTAGGTAAAACCCTTTTTTTTCTACTCTCTTGTCTCTTCCTAGCCCTTCTTCTTCTTTCGAACAGTTGTCTTCTTGGCCGAGTCTTTGATGATTTCATGGCACTTTTCCAAGGTCAATTTACTAGCATCAATGTCTTTGGCGATTTTGAAGTTCTTTTTCTTGTAAGAAATGTAGGGGCCCCATCGGCCGTTGAGAACTTTTAGTTCAGGTTCAGCGTCAAAGGCTTTTATTGTTTTTTTGCTGTCCTTTTCTCGTTTTTCGAGGATGAGCTTTATGGAGGTTTCTTCGTCCACTTCTAGGGGATCTATGTCTTTTCCTAGGGAAACAAATTTATTGTCGTGGCGAACATAGGGGCCAAATCGTCCGACATTGGCAACGATTTTTTGGCCTTCAAACTCTCCGACATCGCGGGGGAGTTTAAATAGCTCTAAAGCTTCTTCTATGGTGATGGTTTCAATTAAGTCACCTTTACGCAAAGAGGCGCATTTTGCTCCTTCTTGTTCTCCTATTTGAACAAAGGGGCCATAGCGACCTAAGCGGGCGACAATTTCTAGTCCAGTTTTGGGATCGACTCCTATCGTACGAACAGCTCCCGTTGAGGAACGATCTACCTTGGTGTCGACTTTTTCGATATTTTCATGAAAGTTTTCATAAAAATCGCCGAGCACCTCATTCCATTCTTTTTGTCCATTAGCAACGGAGTCAAATTGCTCTTCGATGTTAACTGTAAAGGAATAGTCTATAATATTGGGGAAGTTACTCACTAAAAAATCATTTACAATCATACCTGTATTGGTCGGAAACAGTTTGTGATTTTCTGTTCCTGTAATTTCAGTGAGCTCTTGGGACTGAATCTTATTTTGCTTCAAAGTAAGTTCTTTGTATGCTCGTTCTTTTCCTTCTCTTGACTCTTTGATGACATAGTTTCTTTTTTGGATAGTCGTAATCGTGGGAGCATAAGTTGAAGGACGTCCGATTCCCATTTCTTCTAGATGTTTAACCAAACTAGCTTCTGTAAACCGAGCGGCCGGACGACTGAAACGCTCTGTTGCTTTCATATGATTTAAGTCAAGAATTTGCCCAACTTTAAGAGGAGGAAGCATTTTGGCTTCTTCTGAATCTCCTTCTTCGTCTGTTGACTCAATGTAAACCTTGAGAAAACCGTCAAACTTAATCACCTCACCAGAAGCGACTAGTTTGTCTCCTGGAAGGTTCGATATGCCAATCTGAGCGGTGGTTTTTTCCAATTTAACATCAGCCATTTGAGAGGCAATTGCTCGCTTCCAAATTAGCTCATAAAGTCTTTGCTCGTTCGATTCTCCAGGAACTCGATCTTGAGAAAAATTGGTGGGGCGAATGGCTTCGTGAGCTTCTTGGGCGGACTTAGACTTAGTTTTGTAAGAGCGAATTTGCACGTATTTTTTTCCGTAAAGACTCTCAATTTCTTGGGCAGCAGAAGCGACGGCCTCTTTGGCTAAATTAACGGAATCGGTTCGCATATAAGTTATATAACCCGCTTCATAGAGTTTCTGAGCAACACGCATGGTTTGCAAAACCGAAAAGCTCAATTTTCTACTGGCTTCTTGCTGTAATGTGGAAGTCGTGAAGGGAGCAGCTGGCTTCTTTTTCCCTTGCTTCTTTTGAAGGTCGATAATCTCAAATTGAGCCTTTTTACACTTCTCTAAAAAATCTTTAGCTTCTTTTCCACTAGGAAATTTTTTGGGATGTTCTGCTAGAAGTTTTTTTCCTTTTTCTAAGTCAAAAATAGCTTTGACTTTATAAGAGGACTTGCTATCAAAACTATTAATTTCTCGTTCACGCTCTACAATCATCCGCACAGCAACTGATTGAACTCGACCAGCGGATAAACCACGCTGCACTTTTTTCCAAAGAAGAGGAGATAACTCATACCCCACTAATCGATCAAGAACCCTTCTAGCTTGCTGGGCATTAACAAGATTCTGGCTAATAGGGCGAGGATTATTTAAGGCGTTGGTTATGGCATTTTGAGTGATTTCGTGGAAAACAATTCGTTTTACTTCTTTCTTATTTTTGGGGCAAAGAAGTTGAACCAAGTGCCAACCAATAGCTTCTCCTTCTCGGTCTTCGTCAGTCGCAATGAGTAGTTCGTCACTATCCTTGAAAGCATCTTTGAGTTTTTTGATAATTTTTTTCTTATCAGGGGGAACAACATAAAGAGGATCAAAATTCTGCTCAATGTTGACTCCTAAACCAGCATATGACAATTTCTTTTGAGTGGGTGTGAGGTCAGATTTTTTTTCTGGTAAATCGCGCACATGACCCATGGAGGCTTCCACCTGGTAATTCTTTCCCAAAAATTTGCCAATGGTTTTTGCTTTGGCGGGAGACTCTACAATTACTAGCTTTTTTGTCATATGGATCAATCCTAACACTGAAACTTTGTTGCATGATATTCAAATTTAGGTTCTCATATAACCAAATAAAAAAAAAAAATCAAACTCTTTTTTTAGGATATGTCCTAACTAAAGGCACCTGGGAAAAAATTTTTGCAAGACTTCATACATAAGAAATGATACACTGAGCGAAATATTTCCTCCATAAGATTTTGTTTTTGTCTTAGGGGAGAAACTAAAAGTTTTTCGATATTTTAGTTGGCTTTTTTAATCTTTGACTTCGTCGCTCCTCAACCAAAGAAGTAAGGGTTTCAATACAAAAGACGCTTCCACACCTCTTGTTAGAAATCAAAATTTCTAAACTAAAAAAGTCCAAAAATTTTTGATTCTCCACTTATTTTATAGCATGCTCAAAAGAAGGATTTTTTTCTAAAAAAATTTTGCAACCTCAGAGCTAGTTACAAAACCAGCTCTTAAAAAGGAGAACCTGAATGAAACAATTTTTCATTTTTTTCATTTTATTTACTCTGTCTTTAACTTTGGTATCTGCTGAAAAGGGAAGGAAAGAAATGCCAAAAGAAAAAGAGCATTCCCTTGTCAGGGTTGGAATACTCCAAAAAACGTACCCTCTCGCCCTCAAGAAACCTAGCGAGTACTGCTTAGAGGATGGCTATCTTTACAAAAGTACGAGCTACAAAATCGGAGATATGAATGTTCATTTTGAAAAAAAGGAAGATGTCTCTGCTTTGGAGGGAAAAGTCGTTTTAGTCTATGGAAAAAAAGATCAGGACTTGAATAAAATAATCGTAAAACAAGGCAAAGCTCCTTCTGACTATGGGCGCGAAGCTAGTATGATGCAAATACGTGGCGACTGGGTTGGAGAAGAAACAGGCTTCGATATAGGGCATAGTTCTCGAGAGAAATTGAAGAATGTGACCTTCTTGCGTTGTTCTAAAATCCAAGAATTCAAGGGACTTAACGTAAAAAAACACGAAAAAGAAGGACTGGTTGAGGTTTCTTTTCAGAATACTTTAGGAGAAGATGTCAATAATTTAGAAATCATTGCTCATTATGAATCTATTAAAGGCAAGCCTTCTCCTTATTATAAAAAAGAAGCTTTCTCCACAGTTAAGCCTTGGCAGTCAGCCACTGTAACTTTCCCTGCAATGGTAAAGGAACATAAACGCTACAGTATTCGGTCTGTTTTGCTTCAAGCTTATGAAAAAGAATGGGTTATAGAAATAGAAGAATCTCTCTAAAAATAGCTTTAGAATTTTACTAGATGGAAAGAAAGTATGTTTTTAAAAAAATCAATAGATAAGCTTAAATCAGCATTAGATAGAACCCGTAAAATTTTAAATACCGATATTTCAGATCTTTTTCAACTTGGTCGAAAAATCGATGAAAATTTCTTGGAAGAGCTAGAAGAGAAGCTTATTACTGCTGATGTCGGAGTCGAGACAACTCTTTACCTAATTTCTTCATTGCGAGAATCATATAAGAATAAAGAAATTGAAAATAAAGAGGCAATTCTTGATTTTCTAAAGGAAACGCTCAAAAAGAAACTCAGCAAAAAAGAAAATACGATTGCTCGGGCGAGTGAAGGACCCACTGTGATTCTGGTGGCTGGAGTGAATGGAGTAGGAAAAACGACTTCCATTGCTAAACTAACTTACTATTTTAGTCAAGAAGGCAAGAAAGTCATCCTAGCCGCTTCAGATACTTTTCGAGCTGCTGCTATTGAACAACTTGAAAAATGGGCCCAACGCTTAGATGTCGACATTATCAAGCAAAAAATGGGGGCAGACCCTGCTGCTGTAGCCTTTGATGCTATTGAGGCTGCGGTTGCTCGAAAAGCGGATATCCTCATTGTAGATACGGCGGGTCGTTTGCACACCCAGAAAAACTTAATGCAAGAGTTGGGGAAAATTAGTCGGGTTATGAAGAAAAAGATCCCTGATGCTCCCCATGAAGTTTTGTTAGTTTTAGACTCTACAACAGGACAAAATGCGATTGTTCAAGCCAAACAGTTTGATGAAGTTATCTCTTTGACAGGGATATTTTTGACAAAACTAGATGGAACAGCCAAGGGAGGAGTCGTTCTCGCAATTCAAAACCAACTGGAAACTCCGGTCAAGTTCATCGGTTTAGGAGAGCAATACGAGGATATTGAAGTTTTTGATGGCGAAAGATTTGTCGATGCTCTTTTTAGCTAGTAGGGACGCCCCTTATGGGTGTCCTTTAAGACAAACAAGGATACCCCTTGTAGGTCCTTTGAGATAAACAGGCCCTTGTTGGGTGTTCGTTAGTTAAGAAGATGTAGGGATGCCCTTGCGGGCATCCCTACACACACCTTTTACTACAATCCCAAGCGCTCTTTTTTCGCCTCTGCCGTAGGAAGAGGATCTTCTTTAGCTGTTATATTGACAGCATCATCCGCCGTTGATTCTTTCACGTTCATGTCGTAGTATTTTGCCATGTCTTCGGGAACGTCCTCTTCAGCAAAAATAGCAGCAACAGGACATTCTGGTTCGCAAGCACCACAATCAATGCATTCGTCTGGATGAATAAAGAGCATGGTAGGGTTTTCTGCTGCTTGGTAAAAACAGTCCACAGGACAAACCTCTACACAGTCTGTAAATTTACACTCTACGCAATTCTCTGTTACAATGTATGTCATATCTTTATCCTTTCAAATTTCTTTATCGAGTAAAGCAATTGCTTTTCTACTTATCTGGTTGTCTAAAGAGCTTAAGTCAAAGACCATCGGGATGTATCTGCTAGTTCAAATATCTCTTGAGAACTGAGCTCTCTTTGCAAAGTTTTATCTACTCTCTCTTGGATTAATTTATCCACTTGTTCCCATAGTTCTTTGCCACTAGGGTGTTCACCAAGTTTTGCGAGCACATCTTGAATAAGTTTACGATTGCGCGAAGTGATCGTTTCTAAGATTTGATTTTGCTTTTCGCTTGTATTCGCTTTTTCCCCTTGGCAACGCGTCATTATTCCAATAACTGCAAGAGTCCATCCTCCGGCACTGGTTGCAGGATCGGGCCAAGCCCAGCCACCGGCTTGAAAAATAGTGCCGAGCGATTCTTGCTCGGTCGCAACTTGGAGAAAATTATTAGCTCCTCCGCAGAATATTTTGACTCCTTTAGCAATCAAATTCTGAATATATTCTGGGGTGGTGTTGTCACCTTCTCCGTTGTTGATCCAAACGTCATAGTGTTTGTCTTCTTTAGGCAGGCGCCATAGATAGAAATCTTTATGCCCTAAGGTAATCGTCTTTGTTCCCTTGTACTTTTCTGCGATAAACTTACAGGCAGCTTCTTGTTTGTCAAAAACGGTAATGTTTTGAGAAGGGATTTTATGAATTTCAATCAGTGACTCTACTGTATTACGACCTACTCCTCCCGCTGCTTCTAGCAAAAACTGAAGATCGTGAAGAGGACGATCTTTGTAGTAACTGGAGGCTAGTTCAATCGCGGTTGTGGCGACCCCATATCCTGTGGGCCGAGAAGACGAATCCAAAGTTCCCCCTAAGTTGTGAGGTAAACAAGTGTAGTGGAGAAGGTTTGTTTTACGCCTTGACCAAGCATCGCACATATTAATATGCTTGTCTTTTCGTTCGCCTCGCCAAAATATCCCAGAGAGAACATCAGGAGATCCTGTATCAGGCTTGATATAGTTACGTTCAGGAAAAGAAGGACATACTTCTGCTTCTTTAGCTTGCATTTCTTTGTAGCAATTGAGAAATTCTATTCCTTTGGGAATCACAGCCGAACCAAGAGCAATGATTGCGTCTTCTGAAATGCCTTCTATTTTATTTCCTTCGCGGTCAAGAATAATCCATTCCCCTTTTTTTCCTCCGTGAAGGGCGGGAATTTCAGGAAAAATCATAACGGCTTTTTTTACCATAGCTTTGGCTAAATCTTTTGTTCGGTTTAAAATTGCCGATAAATCCTTGATCGCTTCATCGTTACGATAGCAATCTCCTCCAATGTTCACCATGAGAGGACCACATGGCTTCTGTTGGGGATTGTAATGAGTAATTACGTAGGCAACATAGACGTCTTCATTATGCCGAAGAAGTGTATCTAGCTCTGCAATAACACGATAGCGATTAGCTAAGTACTTAGTCGATTCATCCATTAGATCACGATCTAGCTTTAGAAGGGTCATTGTAATAGCATGAACCCCCTCTTCTTCTCTTGTTTTTGAGAGAACATCTAAGCCTACAATTTCCCTTAGATCGTAGGGACTCAGAGTTGTTGAAACAAAAACTTTTCCAGGCTTCTGATCGGTTGTTGACAGTACTGCATGTTTGGTTTCGAGTTTAGTCAAAGTATGATGGGGAATCTCATTGAGCACTAATTTAATCTGAACAGACATAACATCTCCTAAAATAAACGAAGTTGGACGAAATGGCTAATCGATTACGCGGGTAATTTGAACAGACGTTCCCCACATCTGAATTCCCATCATATCGTTCATTACTTCTGCTTGAAAGTGAATGGCAGCACCATCTCGTTTGTAGTTTTCAGGAAGGTTATCGGGACGATACTGCTTGCCATCAGAAGAGACAACCCCGTAAAATCCTCCTTCTAGCTCAATAAACTTTACAACTCCTGTGATGGTGACAACATTGCTGTTATTTTGTTCATGAATATTCATAAGCTTTATTTTTCTCCACATGTCGATTCCCATTTTTCCAGAAACCAGTTCCCCTTCAAAATGGATTTTCAAATCGTCGATTTGGAATCGTGGCGCTAAGTTTATGGGGCGGTATCCAATACCATCGTCCATAACAATTCCATAGAAACCACCTTCTTGGTCTGTCTGAACAATCGTTCCTTGACCAGAGATTGTACTAGGCTGAGAAGGTGTGTTTGGGTCGGTATGGGTACATCCAAAAAAAATGAAGGTAAAGCTTACCCAGATAAATATTTTGTAATTCACGTTTTTTCCTCTATTCTTTTTCATTGTGTTTCTAGGGTATCATCAATTACTTTTTCGTTACCCTCACTTGGTTTTTCGCCAGTATAAAGTCGAATTTCTTTGATTGTGACGGTTTCTAAAGGCATCTCTTTTTCGTTGACCTTGAGTTGGCCAATTTTCTTCGCTACATCCATTCCATGAACAATTCTTCCAAATACAGTATGGCGGCCCGTGAGCTGAGGAAGATTGTCTAGGGCTAAAAAAAACTGGGAACCACTGGTATTAGGGCCTCGATTAGCCATAGCAAGAGCTCCTCGAATAGGAGGGTGCGACTTTAGGCTATCATCATAAGTATAGCCTAAGTTCTCATAGCAATCTTTGACGCTCATGTTGTTAATAATAGATTTTACTTCTGCTAATTTTTTCAGAAGTTCGTCTTGGGTTTTGATTCCCATTTTGTGAACCAATGGACCGACAACAAACCTTTGAAAACCTTCCTGGGTCATACCTAAAATAGGATTAATTTGGTTACCAGTAATTGCCTTTAGTCGATTTAATCCTACATAGTCTGCATTGATTTCATCTTCAAACTTGTATCCAGGAGTCCCTGAACCATTACCGACTGGACATCCTCCCTGGATAATCAAGTCTTTAACAACTCGATGAAAAATTAGATTGTCATAGAAAGGACGAGTAACCTCTTCTTTTGTTTGATGATCAAGAAAAGCTTTCTTTCCTTCTGCTAAGCCAATAAAGTTCTCTACTGTTTTCGGAGCTTCTTGAGCAAATAGCTCTACATATATATCGCCCTTTGAGGTTTTAATGACACAAACGGGATCATCAGGATAATCCAGGGCAAATTTTTCTGCAAAAGCGCCAGAAATAAAAATGGAGAAAGCAATAAAAAATACATGAGCAAATATATTTCTCATAAAAACTTCCTTTTTAGTTTTATTTAGCCCCTAGGACATCTGCTACTGTTTGCCCTATTAGTGTTGTCAATTTATTCATGTAGTTGAAATCCATCATGTCAACAGTGTCACATCTGCGATGATAGCAAGGGTTGGAGTCCCCGCCAAAGAAATTTTCAGAAATAACGATAGCTGGTTTATCGTAAGTCCAAAAAGAAGCGTGATCACTTCGATTGGTGCAAGCAGGAACCAAGCTAAGGTCTAGACCCAACTCAACAGCTTTGCGAACTACTAAATCAGTGATTTCAGGAGAGGTATTTTCTTGGCAATCGATGGCATGGTATCCTCCATCCTGGTCTTGGTCATAGCCCAACATTTCAATTTGGATTAAACCTATCATTCTATCCAGTTCACCCGTTTTGTTTAACTCAGCAGCGTATGCTTTTGATCCTACTAATCCAGATTCTTCTTGGTCAAAAGCAAGAATTCTCAAAGAGTACTTTAAATCCACTTTATGGAGAGCCTCTGCAATAGCCAAACATGCGATGACACCACTTCCGTCGTCATCGGCTCCTGCAGTGTTAACAGTATCGTAATGAGCAGAGATAACAAAGTATCGAGAGGAGTCTTGCCCCTTTTTCTCCGCGACAAAATTAGTCCCTTGAGAAAAAACATTGTAGTGGTGTTGAGAAACAGTAAACCCTAATTTTTCATATTCTTGTCGAAGATATTGACGAGCTTTTTCCCGGCCATCTCGGCTTCTTCGTTCGCTGATGCTAAAGGTATCTTTTCCTATTGTAACAGGAGTAGCTCCCGAAAGTTCTTTTAGCTTGTTTTTTAGGAAATCGCTAGAAATCTTTACTCGGATCGGAGAGCGGTTGTTCGAAGATAGTAGAGAATTCATCGATAAAGGATTTACCGAATTATTTTTTGGACAAACTGTTTCTTTTAAAGCAACAACTTCCATGTAGAGGTCTGGCATACCAGGGTAATGAGTGTGGTTGTCGCACCCTTTGGCATCTAAAGAAACAACAATAATGTTGTGAAAACGAATAATTTCACCTTCCAGTGCAGGAAGCATATGAGAAAACGCTTCGACAAAATGAAGTCTTTCTCCACTTTTTTCCGTAACAGTAACACTTTCCATAGCATGTTTAACCGGTTTTAAGGTTGCCACAACTTGGTAATGCTCTGTCGCAAGGCGGTTTAAGTATTGGTTTACACTACTTTTATCAATAATAGATATATGAATTTCTCTGGAAGGGGTTTGGGCTGACAAAAGAGCCGCACAAAAAAGCCCCAAAAAAAGAGAGATAATTTTATGTGAAAACATAGACTCTGACTCCAAATAGGTTCTCTTCCTAAGGTAATTTAGTAGAAGGACATTTTATCAAAAAATATGTCCCTATTAAAATGGTCTAGATTATAGGGAAATTAAACGGAAAAAGCAATGAAAAGTTGGATAAAGCTTGGGAAAAAAACGATGCTTATTTTTGCAGTTAAAACATTTTTCTGGTTAGCTCTAAATTCAAAGTAAATTTTAAAAGGCTCAAGTTTTTCTCACAAAGGAAAAATTTAGTAGAATTTTTTTAAATATTTAGATACTATTAAGTATAGTATCTAAATGATGGCACGCCCAAATAGAAAAATTCATTGGAAATAAAAGAGAAATAAAATGAAACTCTTCAAGATGGTCTTATTTTTGTTTGTTATTCAAAGCTCAACATATGCTGTAACCATTGGCGATGCACTTATTAATCGAAGCGCTAATGATGGTGCTGTAGGATTTATATTTATTTTGACTGGGCAGACCTTTGGAGAAGAAGGAGTTGTAACTTCTTGGGCTTTTTTTGACGATGATAATTTTTCTCCTGATCGGAATGTCACTCCCCTTCTTTTTGAACAGTTTTCTCCTGGACAATTTCGACTTACTGGTATAGGAGCAAGTCGGCTAACAGATGAAAGTGGAGTTCAGAATCATGCTTTCGATCTTCTGGGAGGTACAGCAAATGTCGGGGCTCAGCACACTTTTGGTTTTATCGATGGAGTAGTTGATTCCAGTCTCAATGTAACATCGACTAATGCTGGAGTTATTGACCATGAGAATAGTGTTCCAGGAGGGGATTGGCAGTTTGTTAACGGAACTCACAGTAGTTTAAGTTTAGATTTAACTATTGGTTCAGGACAAAGTCGAGATTTTGGAACGGCCTCCAGTCCTCGCGTTTACTCAATGCAAGTAACGACTAACGAAGCCGTTATTCCTGAGCCTTCCACATTTTTTCTTCTAGGATTTTTGCCTGTCTGGACCATTTTTCGAAAACGTTATTAATAATTTTTGTTGCTCTTACTTAAAAAAAGCCTCAGATATTCTCTGGGGATTAAACATAGAATTTAATCTCCAGAGAAACCTCGTCTTTAACCAGCCAGTTGCGCTCTTACCTCGGCACTGATTATTTTACCATTAGCACGACCTGCCGCTTTTGCGGTCGCAATCTTCATCACTTTCCCCATCTCTTTCATACTTGCTACACCAGCCTCAGCAATGGCGTCTTTTACCATCTGAGAAAGCTCTTCTGTGGATAAGGGTTGAGGGAGAAATGTCTCTATAATAGCAATCTCTTGCTTTTCTTGGTCTGCTAGTTCTTGGCGGCCAGCTTTCTCATATTGCTCAATAGACTCTTCTCTTTGTTTTTTCATTGTACTTAATAGCTTGAGAAGACCGGCCTCATCCAACTCGACCTTTCCTTTTTCGGTTTCAAGTTTAACTATTTCTGTTTTTAACATTCGCAGAGTGCTTACTCGAATTTCATCTTTAGCCCTCATTGCCTCTTTTAAATTTTCGCTAATTCTCTCGCGTACTAGACTCATAACTACCCTTTCTTAATTAAACATTTTGTTTTCCGATTTGAATTTGTAGAGCTGATTTTACAATAGACTCTAAACTTATATCTCTTTTCAACCTTTTTTTCCAGAGTTTGTTCTTTTTTTCTGAAAGGACGATTTCTGAAAAATATGCTTTAATGGTGCCCTTAAGATACAGTAAAATCAACTGTTTGAAGAAAAATGACGCAAAAATGACATAGCCGTGACAGTTTTATGACATTTCTTTTGTAAAATTAAAGAAAGGTAGAGTTGGGCACTCAAAATATTCTGGCAAAAGGTTTGGTTTGCTTTCAACTAGATAATGTCTAGGGGTGTTAGTTCTCTAAAAAGGGAAAAGTGACGATACATGAAAAAGATTATTTTTTGGTTTATTCTAGGGCTTTTTTTGGCTAAAGACATCAGTGCACAAAGCCAACCAGAAGTTCTCTTCGAAAAAGCTCTTTACCAAGAGGAAATTTTTGGAAACCTGGAAGAAGCAATTGCTATCTATCAAGATATTCTAAAGTACCCTAGCCTGTCTGAGCGAGTGGAAGCTCGTGTAACTTTGCGTTTAGGGCTGTCGTACGAAAAGCAAGGACAACTTCCCGAGGCTATAAAGTGTTACACTGAAGTATTCTCCCAGTTTTCCCAAATGCCAGAACTGGCAAGTATCGCTCATAATCGATTGCAAGAAAATCAACGCCATAGCCAAATTAATCAACTGCAAGCCCAACTCAAAAAACTGGAAGATTCCGTAGAGTTGCGAGCTAAATATGAAGCAGAAATTGCTCGCTTACAAAAAAGAATATCAGAGCTTTACTCTGATGGGGCTTTGCCTCCTGATGATAAGGAATTAGATAGAGAAGGAGATAAGATAGGGAACACTCTTTCTGACAATCTGTACAAGGTCGGTTATAACCTATATGAAAAAGGGCATCTAAGAGGAGCTAAAGAGAGTCTAAAAAAAGCTATTTCTTTTAATCCAGAAAACTTAAAAGCTACTTTTTTACTGAAAAAAGTAGAAGATGCTTTAGAGAAATTAAAAATTACTAATGTCATTGATACGAGATTTCCGGAAGATAAAAATGCTTCCTCTGAAAAAATGATAGAGGTTATCGATAAAGAAATTAAGGTGCAATTTTACCCTTTAGAAGATATTTTTGCTTCTCTAAGCGAAGATACTCCGTTTGCTCAAGAAAGTTTTTTGGAGTTAATCAAAAAACAAGTTTTTGGAAGAGAACTTGTTTCTGAAAACACTTTGAGAATGGAGAATTCCCAACTGAGAGTAGAGGAAAGGGTAGGAGTTCATAAAAAAACTCAGGATGTTTTAGAACAAATTCGCGAAAACCGTAAGGTGGGAGTTTTAGAGGTAACTTTGCTTAGTGGTTCTCATCCTCTCCTACAAGATTATTTGAAAGAGCAAAAACTAGTTTTTACTCAAACGGAAGCAGGAGTTTTTCACTCTTACATCGACTTAGAGAAATCACAAGTTTTAGTTGATTTAGCGAAAAAAGAAAAAGATGTGGCGATTTATTCTTTTTCGAAAGAAACAGTGGTCGGTCAAAGTGAGTTAAAGCTAGAGAAAATTTTTGAAATCCCCTTAGTACGAGGCTACAAAGAACAAAATCTAAAATTTACTCTTTACCAAGAAGGAATCCGTTTCATTTTTGACTTTGATCCTAACCGCTCTTCTGTTTTGGCTAATCTCTTTATCAAAAAAATAAATCATCCTATTGAAGAAATTCCCACACATGATGGTTTGCTTCAGGCTCCTTTTTTTCTACAGCAGAGTGCTAATATCTCTTATGATATTAACACCAGAAAATCTTTGATTTTGTTAGGTCTTCTGAATCCTCTTCACTCTTACCAGTCGATTTTTGAGAAAAAGACATCTCCTCGACTCTTAGCTTTAATTTCTGCTCGAATATTTTTTTTAGAAGACTATTTAGCCCAAGAAGCCATGAAGGAAAAAGAAACTTTAGTTGAAAATAGTCAAGATTACTATAACGCCTATTACTCTATCCAGCCTTGGCAAAAAATCCAAGACATTCAAAATATTGCATTATCCAATCGATTTAGAAACGAAGAGACACGAACTCAGTTTATGCTTCGCTTGTGCCAAGAATACTTACCTGACTTGTCAGAAGGAGTGATTATCAAAATAGTTTCTCCTCACTTAGCTGTCTATGGTCCCAAAAAAACTCACGAGCAAATTCAAAAACTATTGGAAGGGCTTCGAAGTTTCCAAGATCATCTGCAGATTTTTTCTTGTTATTTATTGTCCGTTCCGGAAGGAAAGTTAGACGAACTTGTTTCTTCTTGGAGCATTCCTTTTTCAAAAAAAGGAAAAGAGCTTCAAGTTTATACGCTAGAAACTAGCAAAGAAGATTTCTGGAGAGAGGTAGGGAAATCTAAGGATATTTCTCTGGAGTTTATCTTAAATCCTATCGTGACCAGCAATACACAAAGTCTAGAGATTGTAAATTATCAGACAAAAACTTTTGCCAAAGAAATTTTGAAAAACGAGGAAGGGCATTTGCAAAGCAAGTTGGAGTATATGCCACAAGGCGTTGCTATTAAGCTGCGTCCTGTCAAAATTTCTTCGGAAGAGAGTTTTGTCGAGATTACTTCAGAAATTTATCAACTTCAAGAAGCTTTTCCTAAAAAAGAAGATCAGAGCCTTTTTCATATGCCTCATTTGATTATTCAAAAAGGCCATACACGAATTCAGCAAAAAGAAAATCAAATATATATCATGGCGAGCTTTCAAGCTGATGAAAGATCTCCCAACAAAGAACTTGTCTTTATTATTATTCCCGAAAATGTAGTTTCGTTAGAACAAGTCCCCATTAAGGGAAATCATGAAATCGGAAATTAGAGCTAAGGGACTCCCTAAAAGCTCCTAGAGGTAGAAATACTTATGAATGCAATTGCTCGACACTCTATTGAACAGCTAAGCTTAGTAACGTACGCCGTTGATGATTTAGTAACCTTAGCAGCGGAGGATAATTTTGATAGTCCGAGTAACTCTCTATCAATAGCTCCTAACAATCATAAAGTCTTTGGAGTAAATTTTGAAGAAATTGGCTCCGATTTGCCTAGCTCATACTACAATGAAAGTATCCTTGCAGAGCTTATCAAAGAAGAAGTATTAAAGAAAAAGAACTATCACTCGGCCAAGACTATAACCTCCGTTCCTGGGAAAATATTTATCTCTCACTACCCTCATGTGCACCAAGAGATAGAGTGTTTTCTGAACCAGCTTCGAGAACTGGCAGAAATTCCCGTTCGCATGGAGGGGAACTTTATTGGGTTTAAAAATAATTTTTTCAAGCAAAGTAACTTAACTTTTCACCCACTTCACTTGCAAAACGATAACTCTAACACTGTTCTTCCTTATGCTATATTAGATGAAGAAAAGTCCCAAGAGATCTTAAGCAATATTGAAGGAACAAAAGATGCGGAGTTAATTCACCAAGATTCTCTTTACTTACGCCAAGGACAAAGTCGCCACTTCTACAAGCAAAATCATACTGATTTTTTGGCGGGAGAAGGAAAGAGCGGAGAAGGAAAGAGCGGAGAATTTATTGGCCGAATGTATGAAGGGGTAGTTGTTCATGTTAAGCCTCAAATTAATCGCAAAAGCCAGGACATAACTTTTTGTTTAGATGTCTGTGTGGTGACTATATCCAAGCCCATTCCTGCTTTTCCCACCATGGGAGGGGAAATTGCTATTCCTAATCAACTGGTTCAAAAAGTCGAAGCAAAAATTCGAGTTCCTTGGGGAAAAAATCTTCTTCTGGCAGGTTTTGCCAACCCATATGAAGATAAAGGAAATAAATCTTTTTCTCCTGCCAAAAAGAAAGAGAACTTCATGCTTCTCCTAAGGGCTCAAATGCCAATGACTGCCTAACTATCCAAAACTAGAGACTGGGAAAAACTGAAAATACTCTTTTATTTTCCTAGTCTCTAAGGGTGTTCCCATGAAAAAATTTTGCAAATATAGTGAGAGATTTTGTCTTCTGATAAGGTGCGACGTAGGCGCATAATCTTCTTCTGTAACTCAGGAGCAACGTTGTCAGAAGACAAAAGATCCGCTATATTTGCAAAATTTTTTTATGGGAACTCCCTAAATGAACTATTGACAAGTTCATCTATTTTTGGCATGTTTTCCGTTATGAAATTAGCAAACGTAGGATGTGTCATTTTAGCTGCTGGATCTTCTTCGAGAATGGGAAAACCTAAGCAATGGTTAGCCTTTAACGAAAAATATAATTTCCTAGAGAGACTTATACAAGTTTATCAAGAGCTGGGAATTGGGCAAATCACTGTTGTCGTTAATCCCAAAATCGCGGAGGAATATCCAAAAAAAGTTAAAAATCCTTCCTCTCAAGTTCAGTTGATTGTAAACGAACATCTTGAGTATGAGCGCTTTTTTAGCTTAAAAAAAGGACTCCAGAGCTATTCCCAACCTTTGCCCTGCTTTGTTCAACCTGTAGATAATCCGTTTATTTCTCCTCATGAAATTTGTTTTCCTATTTATCAAGCTTCTCCTCTAAGCGGATATACAGTGCCTGTTTTTCAAGGTCGCGGGGGGCATCCTATCTTCCTTTCCTCCGAAGTAGTTTCTGCTTTAACAAGTTCCCCTAAAGATGATGAGAACCTCCGACATTTTCTCCAAGCTTTTCCTCGAACAAATGTCGCTATGAAAAATGATATTGTCTTACGCAATGTGGATACTCCCGAACTTTACCAAAAATACTTTCCTCAATTTTCCCTTAATCTTTAGATATGAAAAAAAACTCATCTTCCTCTACTTTCGTTTTCTTTTTTACGGCTTGGCTTATTCTGTCTCTTTCTCTCTATTTTTCGTTTAATGACAGAAACTCTCTGCGCTTTATCCGCTTTTTTATCCTTTTTTCTGCTTATCTTTACATTTTTTCTCCTCTCTATTTTAGCCCCTTTCTTTCTCAAAAAAAATCTACTTTTTCGAGCTTGGGAGCGAGTTTTTTTTTGCTCTTGATAAATGATTTATTGGTTTTATGGGAAGTGAGGTTTTTACCAGGGCAACTGAGTAATCTTCAACCAAACTGGGGTATTCTCTTGGGGGTTCAGTTCAGTTGTTTATTTTTTTTCTTCTCTTTTGGATATGCTATCCATAAAATTTTCTCTTCTCATTTGTTCGCTGGATTTTTCTCTGCCGTGCTGGGAGTTATACTTTTCACTAGCCTATGGTGGGGGAATATAGCTTCGTATTTAGGAATAAAGATATCTTCCTCCGTTGTGACCTTTTTTCTCTATATAAATCCTTTTGCTTTAACGGCAGGTTGCTTTCCCGATTACGATTACCTTCGCTCAGGTGTCCTTTACCAAACAACAAAAATTACCGATTACCAATTTACTTACCCTGATATCTCTTTAGCGATTTATGGATGGATTATTACAGGAGTTTTACTCTTAATCCTGTCCGATCTAATAAGTCGGAATTTTAAAAGCCAGAATTTTAAGCCAGAGAAAGAATTGTCATGATGTATAAAAACCAAGTTACTTTAAGTGAAAGCACCCTTGCTATCCCTTACACTTCTTTACTTATCTTGGTCGGAACTGCCGGGGCTGGAAAATCGACTTTTGCTCAAAAAAACTTCCCTCGGAATATGTCCGTTTCGACAGACGAATGCAGGGAGATGCTTTGTGGCTCCCGGCGGAACCAAAGAATTTCTGAGGATGCTTTTGATCTTTTTTATTTTATTACGGAAAAGCGCCTGAAGAATTCCTATCCGACAATCGTAGACTCAACTGCTCTCTATCGAAAAAACCGCCAGCGCTTAAGAAAAATTGCAGATAGTTATCAATTTTCGACCACTTTGATTTTTTTTGACCTTTCCTTAGAGGAATGTCTGCAAAACGATCAAGGGCGAACATTTTCAGTGGGAGAAGAGGTCATAAAAAGACAGTTTCGCTCTCTTCAAAAAGCGAAAGAACAGTTGGAAGAAGAAAGCTATGACCATATTGTTGTGTTCAAGAGCCGAGAAGAAGTAGAGAATCTCTCTATCCGTTTTACAGACTCATTGGTGGAACGAGAGGACAAAGGCCCTTTTGATATTATCGGTGATATTCACGGGTGCTATGACATGCTTATGAGTTTACTCGATAAACTAGGCTATCAAAAAGGAGAGCTTACTTATACCCATCCTCAAGGTCGAAAAATTATCTTTCTCGGAGATATTTGCGATCGAGGAGAAGAAAATGTCAAAGTATTTGACTTAGTTTATTCTATGTGGCAACATAAAGTAGCTTACTATGTCCCTGGAAATCACTGCGATAAGCTTTATCGCTATCTTTTAGGACAAGATGTTAAGTTACTTCATGGATTAGATAAAACAGTCCATGAGTATGAGAATTTAACGACACCTGCTCAAGAAAAATTCCGAAAAAATTTCCAAGAACTTTTTTCTTCCTCGCCTTACTATCTTATCTTTGATGATGGTAAGCTAGTTGTTAGCCATGCCGGAATTTTAGGAAAATGGATAGGGCAAATCGGGAAAAAAATTCAAAGTTTTTGTCTCCATGGTAGCACCACTGGCAAAACAGATGAAAAAGGATTACCTGTAAGACTCAACTGGGCAAGTGGTTATAAAGGAGACTCTTACATCGTTTATGGACACACTCCTGTGAAGGAAGCTGTTTGGCAAAACCGCACGATCAATATAGACCTAGGGGCTGTCTTTGGAGGAAAGCTTTGCGCTCTTCGCTACCCCGAAAAAAAAACTATGACAGTTTAGGTGAGAAAACAAAATTTTTTGATTCCCTACTTTGTCTGAAAAGCTCTTGATCTTTTTGAGTTTTGCCCATAGAATAGCAATAATTTTACCAGCAATTTTTGGAAACTGAGGCACTTAAAAACTTTGTGCCATAATAAGGAATTGGGATGAAATATTTTACCAACCTGTTAATTTGGCTATGCTTAGCTTTTTCTTTTTGTTTCGCTCAAGCATATGATCTTTCTGGTAGTGGAGCCGCTGCCCTGATCAACGGAGAGGAACTTACAAAGCAAGAGCTTATCAAGTTTCTTGAACATCGCTATGGGGAAGGGTCGGCATTTGATCTTCATCCTAAAGTAATTCGTGCCGCTTTAGAAGAGATGATTACATTTAAAGTAATGGGGATGAACTTAAAAAAGGCAAAAGTAAAGTGTAATCGAAAAGACTATATTCAAGAAGCTAAAAGATTAGAAAAGCCTCTTTTTGAGTTATATGAAAAATGGGGATTTAAAAACCCCGTTAGCTTTATCGAAAACTTACAAACATTGGTTAAAAAAAGCCCCCGCTTGGAAAAACAATATGTGGCCGAGTTAAATCAGATGGAGCTGCAATTTCAGTTGGGAGTTGATGATCGTAAAAAGTTAGCGGATATCTGGAATGTTATAAGCAAAGAAAAAAGTATCCACAGCTATGTTCGGGGAATTGTTTTAAAAAAATATAAACTCCATCCTTCTGTTTTTAAGCAAAGAATTGTTCTAACCGCCCATCTGCATAAATACACAAAGCAAAAGATTAAAGAAGCTCAAGTTCAAGAGTTTGTCAGCAAAGAGTCTTTTGCTCTTCAGGGGGGAAAGGTCAAAATAAGTCATATTATGCTCTTGTTGATTGACCCTTTCACAAAACAAGCTGTTTCTTCTGAAAAAGAAGCTGAGGTTCTGGAGAAAATAAAAGAAATTCGAACATTGATAGACCCTGACTATAGCAATTTTGGCCAAATTGCTGAGCAATATTCGGAAGATCAAATAACAAAGTACCGAAATGGAGACCTTTCTTGGATTCCTCGCTGGACAGTTTTTGCTCAAGATATCGCAGATTATGGTTATCTTTTAGAGCAAGGTAAACTAAGTCAGCCCTTGAAGACAAAAGTGGGCTATCACTTAATTTTGGTTACGGATAGAAAAAATGGAGAAGCGCTCTCTTCTGAAGAAATCCGAGAAAAAGCCATTGAGCGTTTAGTGGTGAAGAAAAAAGAAGAAGTTCTAAAAAAATGGCTGGATGAATCTGAAATTGAAAGAAAAATCATCGATTAGTGAGAAAAAAGAACTTTCCGGAGAGGCTCCCGCTGAAAAAGTATACAACGTCAGCGAGTTAACTCGAAAAATCCGTAAAACAGTGGAGTCCACGGGACGGATCTGGCTGACAGGAGAAATTTCAGCTTTAAAAGTACACTCTTCTGGCCACGTGTATTTAACACTTAAAGATAGTGATAACCAGATTAGTGGCTTAATTTGGCGTAATAACAAAAAAGCCTCTCAGACCGCTTCCACTTTGAAAGATGGAGTGGAAGTTTTAGTTTCTGGTGACATAACTACTTATGGCCCCCAAAGCAAATATCAAATTGTCATTAGCTCTATCCAAGCAAAAGGAGCAGGAGCACTTTTAGTTGCTTTTGAAAAGCTGAAAAAAAGATTATTAGAAGAAGGATTATTTGCTCGAGAGCACAAAAAAAATATTCCTTTTTTGCCTCGCCGTATTGGATTGGTGACCTCCCCCACAGGAGCAGCTATCCAAGACATGCTCAATGTAATCAAACGACGATTTCCTTTAGTAGAAATCTATATCTACCCTGTGCGAGTTCAAGGCGAAGGGGCTGCTCCTGAAATTGCAGAAGCAATTGAACGCTTAAATGAAGATAAATCTCTTCCTGCTTTAGATGTTATCATTGTAGGGAGAGGAGGAGGAAGTCCCGAAGATCTCTGGGCTTTTAATGAAGAAGTCGTGGCCTATGCTATTTTTAAAAGCCGTATTCCTATTATTTCAGCGGTGGGGCATGAAGTGGACGTCAGTATATCCGATTTTGTCGCTGACAAGAGAGCATTAACTCCTTCTGAAGCTGCTGAGCTAGTTGTACCGAGAATGGATCTTCTTTTTGAAAAACTACGCCTCTGCCAATCTCGTTTAGAAACAGCAGTGGACAATCGAATTTCTCTGATACGCTCCAGGCTAGATGGCTGGTCTCATCATCGAGCTTTTGCTAAACCATTAGATCAAATCTATCATCAAGAACAAAAATTAGATATATTAAAGCAAAAGCTGGAACGCTATGGAGCTCAGTTTGTCCACAAAAAACAAATTTTGCTCAGTGGCTTACGGGGAGGCTTATTAGCTCAGCAACCCAGCTTACAAGGAGAGCAGCAACATCTCCATAGCTTAGCAGAACAAATGGCACGAGCCGTTCAAAAACGACTTGATTTTGAAGAAAAAAAATTGCACAATTTCCAAGATCAAATAGAAGCTCTCTCTCCTCTCGGAGTCTTGGAACGTGGTTATGCTATTATCTACTCGAAAGATGGAAAACGAGTTATCTACAAATCACAAGATACAAAAGAGGGGGAGCACATTTGGATTCGTCTGAACAACAGTTGGATTTTAGCACGAGTGGAAAAAACGGGTCCCTAGAGACATTTGTAAGATGTTTATAAGTTTTTATTTTCAAGTGCAGGGCACATTTTTATATGGGGAGGTAAGAGATGTTTAAGTCTTCTTTTATCATCAGTTTACTTGTGAGTTTTTGCTTTCTTGTTCCAGCCATCGGACAAGAAAAACAAGAGAAAAAGAGTTTTAAATCTCAAAAAGAGTTAGAGATAGCTTTTGCAAGAGATAACTACGAAGTAACAAAGGTTGTTCACTTTCAAGGCCAAAAAGGACTTATGGCGGAACATAAAACCGCGGTCAACTACGAAACAAAGCGTAGAAAAAGAGTGTTCTATGTCGAAGGGAATTCCTATCAAATGGGATTCTTGATGGGGTTATTAGCAGAAGACGACATTGAACTCATGAGCACAGAGTTTGTTGACAATATAATTTTTGATTTTATCAATGCAGATGTTGATCCTAAGAAGATTCCTATTATATGGGGAATTCTTAAGGGCATGATGCTTGAAGGAGCAAAAACTATTCGACCAGATATTCCTGATACCTACATTCAAGAAATGAGTGGACTGGTTAACGGATGTATCAAGGCTAATCCAAAAAGCAAGGTAACCTTTAATAATCTACTTTTACTGAACGTAGGATTTGATGCTATTCTTTCTCACGCCTATGCTTTAAACAAAGTAGAAATTTCTGGTCTCGATGTAGAAGATCTTGAAATTCCTGTTCTCTGCAATGCCTTTTCTGTTTTTGGAAAAGCAACTGTTAATGGTAAACATTACTTTGGGCGTGACTTTATGTTCCCTACTGCTAATGTTTTTGAGCATATGGCTTGTATGACGATCTATTGTCCTGATAATGGTCAGATTCCCATGGTCTCTGTTGCTGCTCCTGGATTTGTCGGAGCAATTGCCACGATGAACATAGAAGGTGTTGGGATGGGAGTCGATATGGTTCCTGGTAATGCTTGTAATCCCAAGCGTCCTGGACTCAACTCTCTTATGATGGTGAGACATGCTACCGCTTATGGTTCTGATGCCCAAAAAGCTTTGGATGTTGTCGAAGAAACCCAAAGAGGAGTCACCTGGCTTTATTTTATCGCGGATGGAAAAACAGACCGCGCTGTTGCTGTCGAAAGTGCTCAAAAAACAGACTCTTTAGATGTTCTTCAATATCCTTTAGATAAACTCAAGTCTCTCAAGATGTTGCCAGATCAAAACTTTCTAAATCGCTACGAAAACCAGAAGCATCTTCAAGGCCTAATGGTACGCTGGAACGATTACAAATATCCCGAACAATTTTCTCATTTCAACAATGGACTTTTTGAGCATCATGAGAAAAAACAAAGTTCTAAGTCTTGGGGAGAAAGAGGCTTCATTAACCGCCACTCCAAAGAGAAGAATTGCCCAGAAACTTTTTACTTTGCCCCTCAAAGAGAAAATCGGGACGATGTTTTAATCATTACCAATCATTATATTGTTCCTAGTATGCGCTTATCGGCCATGAGTTCTTGGACCCAAGCTATCGCAGGAAAAAAACAAGACGCTATTCAATGGCGCTACGATGAACTCAATAGTCAAATTCTAGCCAATTATGGAGAAATTGACGAAGAAAAAGCGAAGGATTTGATCGATTTTCTAGGCCCTAACCAGAAGTTTCCTGATCACTACAAAGGCAACAAAAAAAGTACAGACGGAAAAACAAACGTTATGCGAGGAAGCATTTCTCTTTGTAACCTATCAGATAGAGTGATTCACTCTTACTATGGCTACTACAAAGACGAATGGATTACTCTGACTTTACCTAACTATGTTGCTGATTAGGTTTGCCTGAAACCGCTCTTAGAACTATGCGAGACTGGAGGGCGAGCTCGACCGAGCAGGGGATGTGTTTGGTTCTTGATATTGTAATCTAGGCACATCCCCTGCTC
>JAJDCR010000016.1 GCA_029260735.1 Planctomycetota bacterium | reverse complement strand
AGTTTGAACTAGAGCTACGTTAGAAAATTATATAGGTTGCCCCTAATGCTCCACAAGTTAGGTTGTTAATTGATGCAACAGAGCTCTGTAAACATTGCCAAGGGAAAGGCAAAGTCAACTCCTTGAAAAGTTTCTAACATTGTCGATGTGGATCAACTGGTTTTGAGCTATTCCAGGATCGTTTCTTTTTAGCGGTCACAAAAATAGCTCTCCTCTTCGGAGGTCTTAGAGTGTTTTATTTAAACAAAGGAACTATTCTATGGTTTATGTGAAGTCGAAAGAAGGCAAAGCTCTAATGCCTTGTGGCGAGAGAAAAGCGCGAGTTCTTCTGAGAGAAGGCAAAGCAAAAATAGTTGCTCATAGACCATTTACCATTGCCTTAACTTATGGGAGTTCAGGTTACAAACAACCCATTACTTTAGGAATAGATTCTGGTTATAGCAAAATAGGTTTTTCTGCTACAACAGAGAAAAAAGAGTTTTTGGGAGGAGAACTAAGTTTACTGGAGAACATGAGTGAGCGTTTAACGCAAAGGAGAATGTATCGTAGAACAAGACGTAATCGCTTACGCTACAGAAAATCTCAGTTCTTGAAAAATACGAAAGAAAAAGGGTGGTTAGCCCCTTCCATTCAACATAAGCTCGACTCTCACATCCGATTCATCAACCAAATCAAAAACATTTTACCTATTACTCAGACAAAAATAGAAGTAGCTAACTTTGATATTCAGAAAATCAAAAATCCTGAAATTACAGGCAAAGAGTACCAAGAGGGAGAACAAAAGGGGTATAGCGACTTACGAGAGTATATCTTACATAGAGATCATCATAAGTGTCAAAACTCTAACTGTAAAGAGAAATGCAAAACTCTACACGTTCACCATATAGGCTATTACAAAGCAGACAGAAGTGACAGACCTAGTAATTTAATTACCCTTTGCTCTCATTGCCACACAGGTAAAAATCATCAAAAAAATGGATTCCTTTACGGATGGAAGCCTAAAGTGAAGCGATTCCGAGAGGCTACTTTTATGTCTATGGTGCGCTGGAAATTAGTCCAGCATGTAGACTCTGAATACACCTATGGCACTGAAACTAAGTTTAAACGAAAACTGCTAAAGCTCGAAAAATCCCATCATAACGATGCTTTTGTCATTGCCGGTGGGACTCATCAACAGAGATATCCTTCTCTTTTTGTTTCCCAAAAAAGAAAGAATAATCGCTCTTTCGAAAAATTTTATGATGCCAAATACACTGATCTGCGTGATGGATTAAAAAAATCTGGTAAAGAACTAGCCTCCCAGAAAACCACTCGAAGTCGTGAGAATTTGCCTCCTTCTTTAAAATCCTTTCGAGGACACAAACTTTCCAAAGGTAGGAGAAGCATTCGGAAAAAAAGATACTCTATTCAACCTCAGGATATTGTTTTATTTGAAGACAAACTTTACCAAGCCATCGGTATGCAAAATCACGGTAATTATCTCAAGATGACCGATAACCTTAAGCCTGTTGTCAAAAATATTAAGAAAATCAATGTTGTTTTTCACCAAAAAACTTTTATTTATCTATGAAATAAGACTATGGAGCCAAAAATCATTTCAAGTTTTGATTCTTTATCATATTATCTCTGTTGTATTGGCGATGCTTCCATTGAAACGGTTGAGTTATATATCCAACCTCAAGGATAGTTTTATGGGTCGATCATTCACTAAAACGCTCACTCACGACGGTGTCGATTCATCCCCTAAGCTGAAGACTTACGGGTTTTCTCGCCACTTCTTTATAAATGTTATGTAACCACGAAGAAAATGTCACAAAACTACGAAGCTATGTTTTAAAAGTACGATCATCAACGACACGGGAGGAAATTTTCCGATAGAGATACTCACAATGAATGATTAAGGAACTCTGGAAAGAGTTAATCACTGAATAGGAAAAAAAATGGATGAGGCTATCAAAAAAACAATTTCTTATCTTCAAAAGGCTCAAAGTATTCTCTTCTTGACCGGAGCTGGCATTTCTGTCGACTCTGGTATCAAAACCTACCGTGGAGTGGGAGGTGTATGGACAGAAAACGAAAAGTTTGAAGATGTCCCGATTGAAGATATCATGACTGGTGAAACGATCCGCAAGAATCCAGAGCTTTTTTGGCGTTGTCTTTCCCACCGCGAAAAAGGCTACCGAGGAGCGACTTTTAATCGCGGGCATCAAATTGTTGCAGAGATGGAGAAACATTTTTCCCGTACTTGGGTTTTAACTCAGAACGTGGATGGTTTTCACAGCCTAGCGGGGTCGAAAAATGTTCTCGAAATTCACGGCAGCATGCGTAAGCTCCTTTGTGCTGAATGCAGCTGGCAAAAGCAAGTTCTTGACTATAGCGAATTATCCATGCCTCCTCTATGTCCCCAATGCCAAAGTATTCTTAGACCCAATGTTATTCTCTTTGGCGAAATGCTTCCTGGTAAGACTTTCCAAAGCTATGCTAGGGAAGTGGACCAAGGATTTGATTTAGTCTTTAGTATTGGAACGATGTGCTCTTTTCCTTACCTCGTCGGGCCTATTTTAAAATTACTTGAAGCGGGAACTCCTGTTGTTGAGATAAATCCTGAGGAAACTCCGGTTTCTTCTCGGGTTAGTACAAAGATTTCTTTGGGAGCGACGGAGGCTTTAGATAAAATTTGGCGGGGTTATCGGGAGAGGCAAGAGGGCTAGTCTTTTTTTCAACAGGAATTTTGCCAACAAATTTGTTGGCAAATGACTTGAGTAGGCTAAGGAAGGGGGGCTTCATTCCGTGAGCTCTTTGTTTCCGTTCCGAAGGTCGCGAAACAAAGAACTTGACTTCGCAAATGGAAACAAGTGACTTTGCTTTGAGAAAATCATAGCCTAAAGGCCCGCCCTAGTCACTCCAACAAAGAGCTCACTCCATTCAGATTTCGCTTCGCGACAATCCTATTGGTTAGAACTGATTTTTTTGTCATAGGTTAGCTTAATAAATTCAGGGCTTCAAGTTCACAAGAGATATAGATGCAAAATTATTGGTAATATTCGTCTTGGAGGTGTCCTGAAAGTCTTTTCAATCTTTGGTACTTAGTATCTGTTTCCTCAGAAAATGCTGGCATAATTAGAAGTTGATAAACTAGGGCTTCATTAAGTTCTTTGCTTTTGATCTTGCTTTTAATAAACTCTCGAAATTCTGGATAGCCTTCATAAACAAGGGCAAATTCATTTCTATGCCTTCCTCTGCCAATAGCACATCCTCCCCTAGTTCCGAAAGCATAATAAGGCGATCCTTGAGCAAATGTCCATTTGTGCGAATGTTTCTTTAACAAGTTTTTATAGTCAAGAGATGTGTAAGATACATCTACATTGCTCGATTTGGATGTAATTGGTACTGAGAAATCCATCCATGAGCCAACATTCCATTGGTATGTATGTTTCCAGGACAGACATTCTAAACATTGATAATTATTTCTTTCTTTGAAAACGAAAGAAATTACGGCGAAGACAAGAATAAAGGAGAGAAGTAAAGTAGCACAAGCCTTTCCTAGTTTAGGTGTTTTTATATGGAAAATTTTATTAACAGATTTGTTTGTTCTAGAATTAAACATATAAGTAAAGATGAAAATAGATAAAACGATGAGGCAAAACAACCCGGCAAAGCTCTGAGATGTAGCCAATAAAATTATTAAAACAGCTATTATTGGAAAAGTTAGTTTTGTCATTTTTTTTACTTATTCCTAAAGAGGCCTTACTTTTACACACAGGATTTTGAAATTGAGTTTTTGGTTTTTTGCGTATTTTCTTTGCCGCGAATGCGGCAGCGGCGCGTAGCCAGGGGATTTATCCCCTGGAATGGGAGAACCCAAGAAAAAATGCCCTTTAGGGCATGGGGAGTTAAGATCAAATATATTTTTTGTCTTAACTCAAACACATAAATACTCGCTGTGCCTAAAGTCACGTTTCTACCTTGTTTTGCATCTTTCGTCTATGGTTTATTTTTGTTTGTTCTATACCCTCTGGTAATAAAAAATTTCCTCTGCCCTAAAGGGCAGTAATTTAGGGGTGTCTTCATTCCAGGGGATAAATCCCCTGGCTACGTGCCACTGCCGCATTCGCGGCAAAGAAAATGCACAAAAATCAAAAACAAGATTTCAAAATTTAAGGGTTTGTATGATTGTTATACATCATTACGTTAGGTTGTCGAATACGTTGTAAATATCTATTTTGTAAAGGTTTATGACGTATTCGGCAACCTAACGTAATTAAAAAAAATCCCACAACTCGCTCCGGGAATCGTGGGATTTTCCTTCATTGTACTATCTACAAAAAACAGATCTTTTTACAAATCAAACTGTCCGCCTTCAAATTTTGAGCGGTCAGGAATATAGCGGTCTTCTTTCCAGGTTCCTTTTTGAGTTTTCCCGCTAGTGTAGTAGTAGGTTCCTTCTCCGTGCTTCTTTCCGTCTTTATACTCTCCCTTGTAGCTGTCTCCGTTGGCAAAGAAGTCGGCTCCTTGTCCGTGTTTTTTTCCGTCTTTGTACTCGCCGACATACTTAGCTTTGTTAGCGTAGTACATTGTCCCTTGCCCGTTCATTTTCCCGTCATCATATCTTCCTTCATGTCTATTGCCATTGGCATAGTAATACCTGGCCTGGCCGCTCATTTTTCCTTCTTTATAAGGGCCTTCGTAGCGGTTGCCGCTGGCAAAGTGATAAACTCCTAGGCCATGCATTTTCCCATCGAGGTAAGGTCCTTCGTAGCGATTACCGCTGGAAAAGTGATAGATTCCCTGTCCATGGCGGCGATCGTCTTTGTATTCTCCGAAATACTTTTCTCCATTGGCGTAAAAGAAGGCCCCTTTTCCGTGCATTTTCCCATCTTGGTAGCTTCCGTTGTAGATATTGCCATTGGAGTGGAAGAAAGCCCCTTTTCCGTGCCTTTTGCTGTCTTTTAACTCTCCCATGTATTTACTACCATCGGGATAAGTTTTTTTGACTTTGCTTTCATCGAGTTCAGGGGGAGTTTCAGAAATTTTTTCTTCGGAAGTTTCTTTTGCCCTTCTTCCGGGAACCATAGCAATAATCTCTCCCGTTTTGTCAGGAAAGTTCGCTAGCATTTCTTCTTCACTAGGCGTAGGGGACTTGCTTGTTTCTTTTTCGGGAGGAGCTTCTACTTTTGGAGCTTCTATTTTGAGAACTTCTACTTTCGGAGGTGCTGCTTGCGGAGTCTCCACTTTGGGAGGTTCTGCTTGTGGGACCTCAACTTTAGGAGCTTCTACCTGCGGTGCCTCTACTTTCGGTTCTTCCACTTTGGGAACTTCAACTTGTGAAGCTGCTGGAGAAGAGCTTATCTCTCCTAAAGATCCTTTTAGGCTTTGGATTAAACGATTCATACCAGCATCAAAATCATCTCCTTGGCCCAGTTGAACTCCATGACGGTAGGCGAATTTTTTTAGATTCTCTGGTAGACTCTCTTCGCTAGGCATGGGGGTATTTTCTAAAAGCAAGGGGACGACTAAGGCCTCTCCTCCTAGAGCTGTACTTAATTCTAAACGGATAAAATCTCTGCTGTCATCGATTTTTCTTTTTCCTTCGCTACCACTTATGTCCAGCCAGTTTTTTCCTATAACAACTAAAAGAACTTTGCACTCTGATATAGTTTTGCAAATGTGTTCTTGGAAATCAGCTCCTAAGGGGATGTGGTTCTCGATGTCTTTGAAAACTATCTCGCTGTTGAATGCACGTACTAGGGAATCATATATTTTCTGAGTTTGCTCTGCACTATCTTCTTTGCGATAAGAAATAAATATTTGTTTGCTCATGGTTTTCTCCCAAGCTATTTTTCAGATGTCTTTAGCAGTTCCAAGAATGTCTAAAGTATAAAAAATTCTTCTACAATTTTCAAATGATAATAGGGTATGTTCTCGTTCAGCTTATTTTCTAAGAACAGGAAAAAGAGAAAAAATTTGATCTCTGGCTCGAAGAATGGTCTAATAAGATAGTTGTATTTTCTACCATAAAATAGGAATTTTCTACTGAGCTGGGGTATTTTTTCGATGATTGAAGATCTCGATAAGCCGAAAGTGGACAAACTCATCCGTAAACTTCGCGAAAAACGCGATTTTCATATTTCTAAGCGTAACTGGTTAGAAGCCTTAGCAATTATGGATAAAATGATTGAGTTAAACGCAAGCGCTTCTTCTTACACTCGTAGAGGAATGCTCTTTCTTAAAATGAGAAAGTATCTCTCGGGAGTAGAGGACTTGCAGAAGGCTCTAGAGATAGACCCTGATTACACAAAGGCACGAGATATCTTGAATCGCTTTTTTACCCGACAAAAAGCGACTTTGATGGACTTTGACGAGACAATCGAACCTGAAGTAACCCAGCAAGTAGAAAATAACTCTTCCTCTGATATGACAGAAATTTTTGTTCAGCCCGATGTGACGGAAGTAATAGATTCCTCACAGAGCAAAGAAAGTTCTTCTTCTGATATGACGGAAGTTTTGATAGAACCAGACCTGACAGAAGTCATTGGAGTTTCTGCTTCGGTAAGAGAAAATGAACAAACGGAAATAAGCGCTTCTATTTCTGCTACTGTCGATGCGAGTGACGTAACGGAAATGGAAGGCTCTAATATGAGCCAAGACCTTACTTTGGCTTCCACTTCTAGTAAAGACCTTACTTTTGCACCTTCCTCCACTTTTTCAGGCTTTGATAAATCTCTCGATAGCTTAGGGCATAATCAGCAATGGCAAATCAATAAAACAATTTTGGGGCTATACGATATTGTTTCTGTTCTGGGAGAAGGTGGTTTTGGGATAGTTCACAAGGTATATCACCGGCTCTGGGGAATGGATCTAGCGGTGAAGAGCCCGAAAGGATTTAACTTTCCTTCTGCTCAGCATCGGCGTAATTTTATCAAAGAAGCAGAAACGTGGGTCAATCTAGGAATGTATCCCCATATTGTGAGTTGCTACTATGTCCGTACCTTGGGAGGAATTCCTCGGGTTTTTGTGGAGTATGTAGAGGGAGGGACACTTAGTGACTGGATTCAAAGTGGTAAACTCTATGAAGGAGAAGGTTTAGAGAAAATTCTTGATGTTGCCATTCAAGTGGCTTGGGGTTTAGACTACTCCCACCAAGAAGGTCTTGTCCACCAAGACGTGAAACCTTCTAATGTCATTATGACCCAAGGAGGAATGGCTAAAGTAACCGATTTTGGATTGGCCAAAGCTCGGGCTGTTTCTGGCTCAGAAGACATCGATTTAGATTCTTTGTCTGAGGAAGAAATTTTAGTTAGTGTTGGAGGAATGACTTTAGCTTACTGCTCTCCCGAACAAATGGATAAAAACCCTCTTTCCCATCGAAGCGATATTTGGTCGTGGGGAGTTTTAGTTTTAGAGATGTTCACGAAGAAAGTGACTTGGCGATATGGAGCCATGGCTACGGAAGTGCTCGAAAACTACTGGGCAAGAACGCAAAAAAATCCTCGAAAACCCAATATGCCAGAGGCACTCATGCGCTTACTAGAGGAGTGTTTTGCCCGAGAACCAGAAAAGCGCCCGAAAAACCTAGGAGTTATTTCTCAGCGACTAGAGCAAATATATCGAGACAGCCTAGAAAAGGACTACAAAAGAAGCCAACCTCAGGTCGCTCAGTGGATGGCCGATGGTCTCAATAACCGAGCCATCTCCTTGCTCGATTTGGAAAAAGGAAAAGAGGCCCAAGAATTTCTTGAGGAAGCGATTACCTCTCAGCCTCATCACTTGCAAGCGAACTATAACCTTGTTCTCTTGCTTTGGCGGCAAGGAAAACTCAACTGTGAAGCGGTTATCCAGAAACTCCGAGCTGTCCAAAGTGCTCAATCCGGCAGCGCAGAAAGCTATTTTCTTTTAGCTTGGGTTTGGATGGAGTACGGAGATGCTTTAGCAGCCCAAGAATGTTTTGACGAAACAAAAAAAAGTGGATGCAAAAAACTCTCTCCCCTCGTTGAAAAAGCAGAGCAGTTGATTCAGCCAGGGAGTGATCATATAGCCACTTGGGATGGGCATAGTAACACTATTCATAGTGTTACTATGAGCAAAGACGAAAGTACTTTGGTCACAGGAGGCTTTGATAAAAAAATTCGGGTCTGGGACCGAGCTTCCCAAGATTGTCTTCAAGAGATCTCTGAAAATAGCTATGTCAGTTGTGTAGTTCTCGCCCAAAACGATAGTCATATTATTGCAAGTAATGGGAACCGAGAAATCCGGTGTTGGGACTTAAAAACCGGAGAACTTCTCGGGACATTTCGCGGGCATAGCGACAACATGAGAGGACTATGCCTAATTCCTAAACGAGAACTCTTGGTTTCTGTCAGCGACGACATGAGCATTCGAGTTTGGAATATGCAAGACTACACTTGCCAACACATTATCCAAAGGGAAGAAGGGAAAATTTTTGCAGTTAGCTTTCTCCAAGGCAACCAAATTATTACGGGAGGAACAGATCGTTGTTTACGAGTATGGGACTTTACCACAGGTGAATGCCTCCAAGTTCTAGAAGGACATACGCGAGATGTCACAGGAGTAGCTTCTTGCGGAAAAGGAAAATGGGCGGTTTCCACTAGTTGGGATAAAACCATTCGAGTATGGGACGTAGTTAGCGGAGAGTGCGTTCACGTTCTTACGGGTCATAAGGATAAGATTAGCCAAGTCTATATCTCTTCGGATGAGAAGTGGATTCTTTCATCCAGTTGGGACTGCACAGTCAAAGTCTGGGAAATGGAGACTGGACGCTGTACTCGAACGATTGGCACGAAACAAGAAGGACATATCTATAGTTTTGCTTGGGGAGATAGTGGTCTTGTCATAACAGGAAACAATCGCACTCTTCAGATTTGGGAATTGCGTTCGGGATTGCCCGAAGCTCCTTTTGCGGTTGTTCCTCCTCAAAAAAGTGAAGAGCTTCTCAATAATCAAAATCTTTTCCAAGAAAAACTGATTTTGATTGACCAAGCTATTGCCGAAAAAGATTGGCCAAAAGCGATTGAAGAGCTAGCTTTGGCTCGCTCTATCTCCGGCTATACTCATGCTCCCCAATGCTTAGAACTCTGGAATTTTCTCGCCAAATACGCGGGGAGGGGAAAACTACGAGGGGCTTGGTTCGATAAATCTTTAAAAGGGCACTCTGGCAGAGTCAATGGTGCCGCCATTAATGAGACCGGACAATTTACCCTTTCTGCTAGCGACGATAAAACAATCCGAATGTGGAATATAAAAGAAGAAAAAGAAGAGTATACTTTAGAAGGGCATCAAACCGCGGTAACTCATATTAATCTATCGTGGTCAGGTGAAACAGCTCTTTCAGGCGACCTTGAGGGGGTAATAAAACTCTGGGATTTGAAGAAGAGAACTTGCCTGAGTTCTTGGAAAGCTCACTCTGAGCCGATCCAAGCACTCGCTTTCAGTGGCGATGGAAAAATTATAATTTCTTCTGATCAAAAAGCTTCCTTAAAAATTTGGAACACAGAGGCAAAGAATCTCCTACTGGATTTATTAGGGCATCGGGAGATGGTTTCGGATGTGGCTATTACTTTAGATCGAAGATATGCCTTATCCGCTAGCTATGACAAAACTATACGAGCTTGGGATTTGAAAACAGGCCAATGTGTTGCTCTTTGGTTAGGCCACAATGACCGAATTACTTCTATTGTTGTGAACATAGAAAAGCAGTGGGCTGTTTCCGCAGGCCAAGAGGGAGAAATCCGACGTTGGTCTTTCCAAACGGGAAAGAGTGTCCTTATGAATTCTCAAGGAGACTCCGAAAAGTCTAGCGGGATCACTTCTCTTGCTCTTTCTTCTGATGGCAATACAACAATCTCTACTCATCAAGATAGAACATTGCGAGTTTGGGATGTCGAAAAATGCACTTGTCTTTGTATTTTAGAAGGCCACCAAGACACCATTACCCAGGTTAATTTAGCTTCCGATAATACCCATGTTGTTACTTCCAGCCTCGACCATAACATAGCTCTTTGGCATCTAGACTGGGAATTAATCCCACAAGAGTCCCAAACTTGGGATGAAAGACTACAGCCCTGTCTAGAAACTTTCCTCTGTTGCTCTTACACAAAAATAGTAGATAAAAAGGGGTGTTGCGAAAAAATAATTTGGGAAGATCATTCTTTCCAATGTCTTCTCAAAGAACTGCAATGGAGAGGATTTGGCTGGATTTCTCCCCTCGGTATCAAAGAAAAACTTCAGGAAATAGTCGAAAACTGGAAGTGCTATCATCTGGGAATGGAAGACAAAACGCCCCTTGAAGAGGCGGAGAATAACCATCAGCTCTACCAAGAAACAATAGCTCAGTGGGAAGATGCTTGGCAGAAAAAAGATTGGGATCAAACTCTCGCTCTTGTTTCCCAAATGCGGAATATCCCTGGGTACGAAAAAACAAAACAAACACGCGACTACGTCTACCAAACAGCTCATCGAAGTGTCCGAGGAAAATTCCAAGGTTTGTGGCGAGAAACTACTTTAGAAGGCCACCAGGGAGCCATTTGTGGACTATTAATCTCAGCCGACGGTAAAACTGTATTTTCAGGCAGTGGAGATAGAACTATTCGGGTTTGGGATGTCCAAACAGAACGTTGTTTAAAAATACTGGAAGGACACGAATCTACCGTAAGCAAGCTAGCCCTATCCTCCGATGAACGTTTTCTTGCTTCCTGTAGCCCTGATCAAACCGCTCGGATTTGGGACTTGGAAACAGGCTCTTGCCTTCGTGTTTTTCGAGAAACAAAGGGAGAGGTTTATTGCGTAAAATGGGTAGGAGAAGATCGTTTTTTTATCACGGCAAGCCATGATCAAGTTCGAGTTTGGAATCCTAAAACGGGCGAAGAGATTCAAAGCTTTCAGGGGCATCAAGGATGGGTTATGGGAGTGGATGCTTCCGAAGATGGACGCATTATCGCTTCGTCTGGGTTCGATGCAACAGTTCGTATTTGGGATATCGAAAGCGGAAAATGCCTTCAAGTTTTTCAAGGGCATGCCGGTTGGGTTATGGGAATATCCCTAACTCCTGACGGGAAAACTGCCATCTCTACAGGCGCGGATAAAACAGCTCGGATTTGGGATGTCCAAAGCGGGAAATGCTTACACGTTCTCGCCGGAGATAACGAAGGTTGGTTATGGTGTAGCGCCTTAACTCCTGACGGACGCTATGCTTTTTGCATTGGACAAGGTGGTAATATTTACCTTTGGGACATCATGAATGCTTCTTGTGTTTTTACTATCTCTAGCGATGAAACCCGAGTGATTGGAGTCTCCAGCACTCCCATTGCCGACATCCTTGTTACTTCGGGAAGTTCCCGGAACATAAAAATCTGGCAACTCGATTGGCAATGGCTTGCCGGGCAAGAAGAGAGCAAGGATGTCGGAAGATATTTAAAGAGCTTTCTTTTTAACCAGAGAGATTTTTCCTCTGACAGCAAAAGCTGGTCGGGAGAACCTACTTGGTCTGAAAAAGATTGGAGTAAGCTCTCTTTACACCTGCAGCAAAGAGGCTTCGGCCGAATCTCAGAAGAAGAAATTCAAAATCAATTAACCCAAGAGATTGCTCAACTAGACTCTTCTTCTGAGCTACAAAATTGAGCATAGCTTGTCGCAACTTTGACTAGAGAACTAGACTTTCGTTTGTCATCCTCAAAATGACAAAACGAAAGCCTTTTGTCTTACCAAAAGATCAAAAAAATCAAGAAAAAGAGAAGGATAATACCCAAAAGAGAAACCATCAGAATAATGGTATTCATCATCTCTTGGTTTATATCCGATCTTTCATTAGAAAATCTTTGTAGTCTCTGGGTTACAGTCATTTCATCAAGAGGCTTACTCAAATCTTCATCAGAACCGCTCGATATCGACTTAAAAATATCGTCCAAACTCTCCTCTGATTTCTCTTGTGAATTGTCTTTATTTTCCATTTTCTTTCCTCGTTGCTATTTTTAACAAAGACTAAACTAAAAAAGTTTAGGAAAAACCAAGCAAGCATTCCAGCCACACAAAGCTAGGAGTAAAACCCAGCTAATAACCATTCCATAAAAGCGACCGAAGGAAGTTTTTCCTTTGGTCTTGGAAAAACCCCAAGCATGTAAAACACGAGAAAGAAGAAGAGCAACTCCTGCTATGTGTAAAAATAAGGGAGAGGCTCCGTTTAACTCTGCTGCGACCATCAGGAAAACTGTCAAAATAATATTTTCTAAAGCATTGGCGTGAGCTCTCACTGCAACTTGAATATTTTCACTTCCTCCGTCCCCTAACCCTACTTTTTCTCCTCGGCGGTATTTAACAACATTTATGGCTAAGGCAAAAATCAACAGGGCAGATAAAACAAGATAAAAAGCTGAAATAGGGATCAAATTATGCTCCTTTAGTGAAAAGACAATGGCACGCGAACCGTGCACCTGAAATGTAAAAATACAAAGATAGCATTTTCGAGTTTTGATTGCAATATTGGAAAAATTTGTTAGCTTATCTTCCGTAACTTTTTTCCTTAAGATCCTAAAACAAAAATTTTACCCAACGCCAATTATCGATAGACCTTGGTTTGCATTATAATAAGGAAAAACAAATGAAAGCGATGGTTCTGAACCAAGTGGGGAGTCCTCTAACCTATCAAGAAATCCCTATTCCCCAGGCAAAAGAAAACCAGGTTTTAATTGAAGTTATCGCCTGTGCGGTATGCCGGACAGATCTGCATATTTTGGATGGAGACCTCGATAGCCCAAAACTTCCTTTAGTTATAGGACATCAAGTGGTCGGGCGAATTGTCGCCCTAGGAAAAAACAGCGAGCGCTTTCAAATAGGAGATTTAGTAGGAGTTCCCTGGCTAGGCTATACCTGCAAAAAATGCCGCTATTGCCAAAGAGAACAAGAGAATCTCTGCGAAAACGCCGCCTTTACAGGATACCATCAAGACGGAGGCTACGCCGAGTTTACAGTTGCCCAAGAAGATTTTTGCTTTCTCATCCCAGAAAACTACTCCCCCTACCAAGCCGCTCCCCTACTCTGCGCTGGCCTAATCGGATACCGCGCTTTAAACATGACCGGAAAAGCAGAAAAAATAGGCCTCTATGGATTTGGAGCCGCCGCCCACATTATCGCCCAAGTCATTCTCCACCAAGGCCGCACCCCTTACGCCTTTACCAGACCCGGAGATAAAATTACCCAAGACTTTGCCCGTAACCTAGGCGTCCCCTGGGCAGGCGGCTCTAACGAAACCCCTCCCGAAAAACTAGAAGCAGCTATCATCTTCGCCCCCGTAGGCTCTCTAGTCCCCGAAGCCCTACGCCGCCTAGACAAAGGAGGAACCGTTGTCTGTGCCGGAATCCATATGTCCGAAATTCCCCCCTTTCCCTACAGCATATTATGGGAAGAGCGCAGCATTCGCTCTGTCGCTAACCTAACCCGGCAAGACGGAGAGGATTTCTTCCAAATCGCTCCGAAAGTCCCTGTGAAAACAGACATTCACACCTATTCGCTGGAGGACGCTAACCAAGCTTTAGATGATTTGCGACATGGTCGCTTTCAAGGAGCTGCCGTTTTGGCTATCAAATAGCCATCTAAGACTCTTTATTTAATGGGCAAGGTATCAGCACATTTCTGAAATCAAAGATATTTCTAAGAGAACCGCCTTAGAATAGCCAACTAAACTCTAACACTGCCAAGATAGATAAAACATTAAAAAAAATGTATAGTGCTAGACATACCATTAGTTTTTCTTCATTTTTCATCTCTAATTTCCCAATCCCAGTTATGAAACTAATTTTCTTTAGTTTTTCTCTTTCTTATTCATTGTATTTCTGCCTGATACTAAAGTGAAATTAAAGTCAATTAAAACGCAACGCTATTAACCTTAGGCGTACATACATCTCGTATATGATTATGGCAGGGATCGAGTCGATTCGGGTTATGGCTATTGCCGGCCACAAAGATTTTTCAGCCATGAAGCCTTATTTGCACTTGTCGCCGAACTATTTGGGGAAAGAGTTGGACGTGTTGCCGTTTTGATGTAGTGGCCATTGTTCCTATTAAAAAAGCGACCTTGTCATTAACCGAAACCGATGAGGCCGCTTTTTTATTGGATTTTAGCTCTCTAGTATTTCTTTGGTGCGTTTTGGCAAAGGGAAAAAGGATGAACGAATAGAGGGTTATGGACTGAAAGAGACGCGAAAACCCAGGGAGCTGAAGCGGTAGTCAGGCGAGAACCTACCACGGCACGCCGACCGAAGGTAGGAAGCAGCATAGCTCCAACCTCCGCCCCGAAAAACCCTCTCTGAGCCTCCATTATCAATCCATGCAGAGCCATTCACAAGTGCGCCAGAGTAGTTATCATGCCATTTATCCTCACACCATTCGCATACATTTCCACTCATGTCATATAAGCCAAAAGCGTTAGGTCTTTTTTTCTCTACTTCATGAGCATACTTTTCTCCTACATCCCAAGCATTTACATTATACCAAGCATAGTCTCCATTGATATTATTGCCAGAGTAATATTTTGTTGTCGTTCCTGCTCGACAACTATACTCCCACTCAGCTTCACTTGGTAATCTTAGTCCTATTTTTCGGCAAAATTCTTTCGCATCATTCCAAGAAACATAACTTGCAGCATAATCCCCTCCCTCTTTTACATATTCCTTACCTGACCAAGGACTCGTTTTCATTACCTTCTTCCACTGCCCTTGGGTCACTTCATATTTCGATATCAAAAACTCCGATACTCTCACCCGATGCACCGGCTTCTCGTCACTATCTTCATCATTACTCCCCATCATGAAGCTACCACCTGGTACCAGTACAAACTCTATCCCCGTCTTCTCATGACGGTACTCCTTCACTATATTCGTTTGTCCTCTAGCTGAATAAGTATTTTCTTGTAGAAAGGTAAACCCTTCTATTTTTTTTATGCTTTCCTTTATTTTCCCTTCGTTTGCAAATGATTCAATTAAAGGTATTAATAGCAAAATTAAAATAATAAGCTTGTGCATTATTCCTCTCTTTCGTTTAGTTAAATGAGTAATTGAATGCTGGTAAAGTCTGGCTTTATGATAACTATTTTCTGGTTCTAACGGAATTGGTGGTGAACTGTTTGGCAAATCTATCGTAGTCCCTCTATTGGTGATTTTATAGATAACACGACCACTCTTTATCGTTGGTCTTTAGATAACCTAAGTTCCCAAAAGGCTCTTTTGTCTATCAGAAAGATTTATGAAAAAAGATATTCTTTCACCAACGCTTACTACTTCAAAAACTGTTATCGCACTACCCCCAACCTTGATCGACTTATGGATCAACTAGATCGTTTTCTCTATTCTTGTAAATACTTCCATGGGCACAAGCTTTCCTCTGAGCGCACTGTTCGTGCCTGGGCTATTATTCATAATTTTTCGCCTTATTCCTCCCGTTATCGTTATCGGAAGCCTTATCTTTCTCCTGCTCATAAAATTAATCGTTTTCTTTATCATCCTTCTTGGCTTCAAAACCTTCTCGTTTCTTCTTCTATGGGAGGTTTTCGCCAATGACCACCAAATCCGTTAGAACCGGAGAAAAAAAGATTAAAAACCAGAAGAAGAAGCTAGAAAAAGTAGAGACAGTGGAGAGGCAAGGGAAAAAGAGTGAAAAAGAACATTTTCGTTTTATGATCCACCAAAAGAAGCGGAAGTTGAGCAAACAAGAAGATAGGCTAAAGAAACTAGAACAAAAAAAGGAAAGTATCTGTCTGGGTTCCAAGAAACTGTTTGGAAAACAACATCAGCTGAAAGAAAATGGCTACAAATCACACCAAGAATGGTTAACCGATTTTCGAGGGCAAAGAACAAACCGCATTTTTTTCCTAGGCTCAAAAGATGAGACATTTGGATGTGTTGCCGTTTTGATTTGTGGAATGCTTCTAATAAAAAAGCGATCTTGTCAGTTAATGACAAGGTCGCTTTTTTTATTGATAGTACTAGCTGCGTGAACGTAGGAAATAGGCAGATGTTAAAGCCAGTAGTAACGAGATAAAAGTTCCGGGCTCTGGAACAGCGTTATCAACAGCAAGGTGATCAAAAAACAATCCATCACCAATTCCTGTTTTAGTAAATACTACTTCCGTGATTGCTGAATCTCCCGCTTCTCTATCAACGCGAATATATATTTCACGAGCGTTATCCAATTGGCGATTGTAGTTAGCAAAGCTGCGCACTAGCCCTAAATCTTCACCATTAACAACTAATCGTACATCACTTTCGACATCCCCAACACCAATACCAAAAAAATTAGCACCCGGCGCATAATTAAAAATGGCATCAAAGCTTTGAACGCTTGGTACAGTAGTGGTATTGCCATTCCATGCTGCAATACCACTAGTACTTCCAAAAGTGGAAGGAGCGGCGTTTGCAATGCCTTGCATATTGAGTGTCAAGCCGTCAATAAGAGTATCATCTTCAAAGTTTTCAATGGTTGCATTATTCAAGCCAACGGCATTATTTAAACTTGTTATGGTTGAAGCAGTGGGAGATGCTCCTGTTGCAATAAAAGTCGTTGGATTAAATGTAGTAATAGTATATCCTGATGCTGTTGCGCTAATAAAACACAATCCAACAAAACATGTAAATAAAAACTTCATGTTTTTTCTCCTTATTTATTATCTAATACGCACTATTTATACGATGCCTGAAAAACATGCATTTAATCTAGGCCCATATCTTATAAGATTTAGTCGGGCGAGGCAAGTAGCATTTAAGTTAGGCTGTAGCCTTTGTATTTTTTCTCCTCCGCGGTGGATTTTGAGTAGAAAAGAATTTCACGCAAAGGTGCAAAGAAAAGCAAAGGAAAATGTAAAAAATCTTTCTGTTGATGAAATTCTCTGAATTTATCTCTTGCCTAACTTTTTTCTCCTTGGCATCTTTGCGCGAAACTCTTTTCTTTCTTCAACTTTAAGCCACACTCTTTTCACTCTACCTTAAAAATATGCAAATACAAATGCCTGTTTTTTCTTCTTATTTTTTCTATCCTTTAGTCCTTTTTTGTTTCTGTGTGTGAGAAGCCTGTAATAGAGACACACGCCCTAATGATAATCTATTTTTTCTCCAAAAAAAAAATAGCACGATAGCTAAAACTCAAAAAGCTATAAAATATCCCTAAAAATAAAGTTTTTTATTATTTTAATAAAAATAACAGATAAAGAAGGCTTTTTCAAATAAAATAATTCGCTCATCGAAAAAAGAGAGCTTACGTCTGGCACCACACCAATACAGGGCATCCCCCTGAGCTCCACATCTCAGCACTGTTTTCTAAGCTATTTTACTTGCATGAAGATCTCTTTCATTCTCTGCGTAAGATCTCATCTTCCTCTGGGTGACCACCTCTCCTTAACCCTCTCTTTTGTAATCTATATTTTTTTAAAATATTTATTTTATGTAAATCCCTTTTATATTTTGTCTTATTTTAAGGGAATTATCCAATACGATTTTTTTTAATAACATTTGTTTTTAAATAAAAAAAATCTATAATATATAGGCGTTAACTTATTGATAAATATTAAGTTAGTAAACACAAGGCAACCAAAAAACACCATAGGGTGACTTATGGTTACCTTTCGTTCAAAAAAGTTAATTGTAACAATGAAGTTTGTGGCGGAGTGTTAAGGATACATACTATGAAATCACTAAAATTTGTATATTTTATTTTGCTATCTCTTTTCCTAACAGTCAGCCGGGCAGAGCTAACCTACGAGATTAACCGTCAATTTGGTAACAAAGCAGAAGGTATTGGTACTATTACCGGGACAATTACAGTGGACCAGATTGGTAAAGTTGATGGTAATAGTGAGCTTACGGATGGTTCTCAGGTTGATATAGTGGATGTCGATCTGGTCGTTAGAGTCGGACAAAACGAGAGTGGACTTAGGTTTGATAATTTTGATTTATTCTTTTTTGATAGCTTTGGGCAGTGGATTCTAGCATCATTTGAAGACAGTCTATTAGCAGACTACCCCGAGCTTAATACAATAGAAGAGTCCGACAATGCAGGAGTGTTTTTTTTCCTGGACCCAGATACGAAAACCCAATGGTTATTTGTCGAAGATATTTTTAGTGCAAAAGAAACGGAAGTGGCTGGTGTTGATAACACGGATAATTTAGACGAGTCTTCATTAGACAATTCATCATCAGAAGAAGTTGACAAGAAAGTAGAGGACGGGACCCTACCCGAGCAGGTTTTAGCTGTAGGCCCCCTAGTCATTCCTGCGGTGCCTGAACCTTCCTCCTTTTTGCTATTATGCTCAGTCTGCATAGCATTTCTAGTATGTTTTGGTATCAGAAATGGCCGCCAATGAAGCCAACCTAAACTAGCCACAATAGAGTAACTAACCTTCAAATCGCCTGAAGAACGAAACTTTTTATTTTTGTGCCAGACGTGGTTAAGAAACAAAACTATCTTCGCTTTGCTTTGTTCGTTTATTTTTGCTTAGAGTTACTAAGATAAGTATAAACAGTAGAAGAGTTAGCAAAATTAACCCGATGAATTCTATTGGACTTAACATTAAATATACATAAGCTAAGCATATGAATATTTTATCGTGCTCAAAGCTTCCTGGAATATCTCTAACATAGAGACCAAGAGATCTTCTTTTTGTGGAAAAAACTATGGTATAGTCATAGATTTCGGGGCCTAGCTCAAATATAAATGTTTCAGAGGAAAACTCAGCATCATCCATAATTTCCCAAGCCTCAGCTCCATTGGTCAAAGTAACCAGCATCATCAAAACCAGCATAGTCTTTTTCATGGCAAACTATTCCTAACTGAGTATTTTGGTTAGGGCTAACTTTCGTGTTATAGGAAACCGATTTATTCATGTCAATACAAAAAAATGATGATGTGTTATTTTCTTTGCTTTTCTAGCTCTTTATCAGTTATTCTATCTTATGCTTTCTCCTTCTTAAACCATATAATCTCGCTGTAAACAAAGTCATTAGGCTAATAAAATCTTTCATTAAAAAAGCAAAACTAATAACTCGTGTACGTTATTGCTTGCTTTGTTTATTTGCCTTATTTGGTGGTTCTATCCAGCGACCTGTCCATTCGCTATCTTGATCCATTTCCTTAACCATACGTTCATGCCACCACTCCATTAACTCAGGATTTAAATTTTTTACCTCAGATAGAAATTCTTTCCAGAGGAATCTAGCTCCTTTTATATTTTGACATTGGCAAATTTGTTCCTCTGTAACATAGGTTCGCTGTAGATTGGCTCCTGGCAATTTAGCTCCTTGCAGGTTGACGTCTTTCATTTCAGCTACTTGTAAGTCGGCTTTATCCAGTTTTGCTCCTTGTAGATTGGCTCCTGTCAAGTTAGCTGCTTCCAGTTTTGCTCCTTGTAGGTTAGCTCCTTGCAACTGGGCTCTTAGCAGCTTTACGTTTTTTAGGTTTGCCCCTTGTAGGTTTGCGTTTTGTAGGTTTGCTCCTTGTAGGTTTGCTCCTTGTAGGCTTGCTTCTTGTAGGTCAGCTTCTCTCAGGTCGGAGTTTTGCAGATTGATTCTTTGGAGATGAGCTTTTTTCATATATGGCCCTTTTAACTCTAAAGTTTTATCATTAGGAGTCCACCACTTCATTAATTCCGGATTTTTATCCCTCATTTCCAGCATTAGAGGGATAGGAACTCCTTTGATATTTTTTACCTCCTTAGAACGTAAGATTTGTTCGATACTTATATTTTTTGCTCCTAGCAGATTGGCGTTTTTCAGATTAACTCCTAGCAGTTTGGTATATTGCAGGTTGGCGTTTTGTAGGTTAGCTCCTTGTAAGTTAGCTCTTTGCAGGTCGGCTTTTTCTAGGTCCGCATTTTGCAGATTAGCTTCTTCTAGATCCGCGCTTTGCAGATTAGCTCCTTGTAAGTTAGTGAATTCCAATCTGACTCCTCGCAGGTTTGCTTGCTGCAAGTTTATTCCTGTGAAGTTACAGCTTCTCATTAAAGAAAATTGTAGATCGGCTCCTTGCAGGTCAACTCCTTGCAGATTAGCTTCACTCAGCTTGATTCCTCTTAGGTCGCTATGTTCCAGTTTAGTCTGTTGCAAGTTAGTTCCGTACAGATCGGCTCCTTGCAGCTCGGCTCCTTGCAGGTCGGTTCCTTTCAGATTGGCTCGGTGCAGATTGGCTCGTTGTAGGTTGGCTTGTTGCAGATTGACTTCTTGCAGGTTAGCTTGACGAAGATTGACTCCTAGCAGATCGGCTCCTCGCAGATTGGCTTGTTGCAGATCGGCTTGTTGCAGATTGGCTTGTTGCAGATTGGCTTGTTGCAGGTTAGCTCCTTGTAGATCGGCTCCTTGTAGGTTTGCTTGTTGCAGATCGGCTCCTTGCAGGTTAGCTCCTTGTAGATCGGCTTGTTGTAGGTTAGCTTTCTGTTGCAGTTTTATTCCTTGCAGATCGGCTTGTTGCAGATCGGCTCCTTGTAGCTCCACTATACCAAAATTCCTAACTCCATAGCTATACAGCGTTTTCAACGCCTCAGCATCATGCTCATGATGAAGCTGGTAGTACAAATACCCCATATACCCACCAGCCCCCAAGCCAGCCACCAGTATAAGGCAAAGTGATACCAAGGTTAGCTTGACTATCCATTCATTGCTTTTCTTTTTTTGCTCTTCCATGCTATTGCTCGCTTTACTGGAATGATGTTGTTTTTGGAGATGATTGACAAGTATGTTTTTGTCCCACCTTGGCCTATGCTAGAGTGAATAATTTTCATTTACATACCACACCACTACATTTTACCAATAACTAAAAAAAACAAAACCACATTTCTTTATGTCAAAACTTCTATTTGTATCTGATAGAGTCTTGTTCTCGTGAAAGCGCTCTCGGACATTAGCAACTTTCGTATGAGAACGGGCTCGATGGCTGGACATTGCCAAGGCACTTTGGCGAGAGACTTTGTGAGTTTTGATTGAGACTGCGAAAGCTAGTGTTGTTTGAATAAAATTATTCTGTTGATTAGAAAATTTACTGGAAAAATATTTATTCTCTATTGTGACCTAATACTCAGTGGCTTGCCACAGTTGTATAATGAAAAAATACTTAAGAGGAAAGTTGAAAACTGTAAGATATTTCTTGATATGAATATTGGATTATGAAATAATTAATGTAATTCTTGTTTTGAAAATATTTTATATGAAGGTAGCTTACTATGATTATTAACTCAATGAGCATACGAAATATTTTACTGCTTTCAATGGTCAACACCAGTAAGAAGAATTGGCATTTTCTGTCAACTTGATACTTAATATTTGTTTGCTTAGATGAATTTTGTTTTCTTCTTAGTCAACTCTAGGAAAATTTGCTCTCAAAGAAATCAATTTTCTTTTTGATTGATTGAAGAAAGTACACAGCATCTGCTAACATCATAGATTTTATTTTTTGATATTTTAAAATATCAATATATGCCTTGGTATAGGAAATTTTTTGAAAGGAATTTTCATGAAATCATTAGCTCTTTTTGTTTCTTTATTAATTTTTTTACCCTTTGTTTATTGTCAATCCCCTAATACTAACACTAATTTAGGAAGTGGAACGAGTAACACTACTGGAATCAATAACACTTTTATAGGAAATGAAAGTGGCTCATCCAACACTACTGGAGCCTCTAACACTTTTGTGGGAAGTCAAAGTGGTGCAGCCAATACTGCATATGTTAACACTTTTGTGGGATATAGGAGTGGCGAATCCAACACTACTGGGACCGCTAATTCTTATTTAGGAAATATTAGTGGAAGTAATAATACCACGGGAGGATATAACACTTTTATAGGAAATGCTAGTGGTCTCAACACTATTGGAAGCAATAACACCTTTGTGGGAGCATCTAGTGGAGAGAATAACCTTACTGGAAGTGGTAATGTTTTTATAGGAAATAGAGCTGGTTTTAACGAAACAGGCTCTAGTAAACTATATATTGCTAACTCAGATACAAGTAGTCCTATTATCAAGGGAGATTTTGTCTCAGGAGATCTTGCTATGCCAGGAAGTGTTCTTATAGGGGGGAATGTTCTTGTAGGGGGGACTATTAAGCAGAGTTCAGATCAAAGATTCAAAAAAAATATAGAGCCTATCTCCGATGCATTACTTAAAGTAATGAAGCTAGAAGGTGTTACCTACGAATTGAAGTCTGACAAGAAAAATTTTCCCTCGCGTAAACTAATAGGGGTTATCGCTCAAGAAGTAGAAAAAGTAGTTCCCGAAGTAGTTTTTACAGACGATAATGGCTACAAATCTATTTCTTATGGTAATCTTGTTGCTATTTCCATTGAGGCTATTAAAACGCAACAAACACGAATCGAACTATTGGAAGAAAAATTAAATAAAATTGAAACCCTGATGGCTGAAAGAGAAGCTCAGGAAGAATAAATATAGAAGCACCTTTGATTCCAATTACAGGTTTTATCTAGACAGTTTTGAGTATTTTTATCATCATTATCTAAAATGATATCCGATACTTGAGTAGTTGGCTATAAGGAAAAATAATTGACCATAAGGAAAACACTTGTTTTTCTTGTGGTCATTAAAAGTGGTGCCTTAAAAATTTTGAACCACACAAAACGGTAGAACAGAAAACAATCTTTCTTCACCAAAAGTTACTGCTTTGCACTTTCTAGTTATTTTAAGTTATTTTGTTTTTGTTTTATTTTTGTTTTTTTAAAAAAATCAATCTTGAGTTTTTGGGGTTTATCTTGTAGACTATTTAGTCTAATTGGCTTTAAGCCATTGTGGTTTTTCGCATTTTTGATGCTAACAAGGATAAATTCAATGAAGATATTTATAAGTTTAATAACGATACTTTTCTTTCTGCAAACTCCTATATTTGCAGAGCTTACGGTTCTTTTTGGGGGAGATTCTCTCTCGGATAATCTAGTGGAAATAGATGTCAATACGGGAGCTGTTAGCTCAGTTAAAACTGTAGACCCTAATCAGCTTGGAGATTTAGCATTTGACTCTAATACAGGTACTCTCTATTCATCAGACCAGGGGACAAATGAATTAATTATAATTGACCCTGATGGAACGGATACTGTTGTGGGCAATATGGGGAGTGACTTTTCTCCTGTCACAGGATTAGCTTTTGATACCAACGCAAACGTTCTTTATGGCTCTCATTTCTTTAGTGGTGATATATTTACGATTAATACGAGCACTGGAGCAGGAACTTTCCTTGGTTCAGCAGGATTTTCCGCTCTTTCTGCCCTTGTTTTTGATCCCAATGCGAACATTCTTTACGGTATGGCTCGTGGGAATAGTGGCCAGTTACTTACGATAGATACGAACACGGGAGCGGGAACTGTTGTTGGTACAGTAGGAATCAATGATATTAACGCTTTAGCCTTTGATGTAACGACAAATAAGCTTTACGGTGCGTCTAGGCAGACAAATGAGCTTTTAGAAATCAATACAACTACAGGCGCTGGTACTGTTATTGGCAATATGGGAACAGCATTTGGCGATAGAGTTACTGCAATGGCTTTCGTTGGTGGTGTAGGTGGAAACGCCGTTCCTGAACCAAGTTCAATAGTACTTCTCCTAGGGGCTATTTCTGTTTTATTTTTGAGAAAATCTAGTTTTACAAAAATCTAATAGAAAACCCGCTTCTTGTAGAATATAGTTAAACTACTTGGTGTAAGGTGTGTGCCTAGAATAGGCACACACGCCTTTCGCCCTTTCCTACCTATTTTGTACAGGGTAGCCCTGGATCAAAAAATCGGGGCCCAAGCATTCCATTTGGGTCTTCTCCAAGCGCCAAGCCTCTCGCAAAAAAGCCGGTCCTTTTCCTCCGACAGGAGAAGGTGCGCCTTTTCCTCCAATAACGATAGGAGCTACGAAAGCCATCACTTTATTGACGAGGCCTTTCTCGAAAAAACTACCTAGCACTTGGCTTCCTCCTTCTACTAACAAGCTTGTTACTTCCCTTTCTCCTAATTTTTGGAGAAGTTTTTGTAGGTCTATTCGTCCTTCTTCCGAAGAAACTTGCTCAATAGAGATTTTTTTCTCTTCTAGGGATTTCCGTTTTTGAGCAGGTATTTTTTTTGTCGTGACAAGGAGGGTTTCTCCGGGTAGTTCTTTGTCTAAAATTTTAGCGTCTAGAGGAATTCGTCCTTGGCTATCGAGTATCACTCGCAGAGGATGAGAGATATTTTCTTGCTTCAGTCGAGTGGTCAACTGGGGATTATCGGCGAGGACAGTCTCTATTCCGACAAGGATAGCGTCGACTTGGTTGCGGATTTGATGAACATAGGTTCGGGCTGGAGCTGATGTGATCCAGCGAGAATCGCCGGTTTGGGTTGCAATTTTCCCATCTAAACTCATGGCATATTTGGCATAAACATAGGGCGTTTTGTGGGTGATCCAGTGGGTAAATACTTCGTTTAGAATTTGAGCTTCTTCTTCGCACTCTCCAATGTGTGTGGCAATACCAGCGGCTTCCAGTTGTTTTTTTCCTTGTCCGTTAACCATGGGGTTGGGGTCAAGCATAGCAATGTGAACTTTCGCCACCCTAGCCTGGATAAGAGCTTGGGTGCAAGGAGGGGTTCGTCCGTAGTGGCTGCAAGGCTCTAAGTTGACATAGAGAGAAGCCCCCTGGGCTTTTTCCTTAGCCACATCTAAAGCATAGATTTCAGCATGAGCTTGCCCTACTTGAGGATGAAAGCCTTCTCCTACAATGATGCCATTTTTCACTAAAACAGCACCAACCATAGGGTTTGGACTAGTTCGTCCTCGTCCTTTTTCGGCTAACTCGAGAGCCCGCAACATAAAATTTTTCGTCATTTTACTCTGATTTCTGGATAATTAGTCATTCTGTAATTCGGGAATATTTTTGTATAATGCTAGAGCCTCAGGATTTTTTAGGGCGTCTTGGTTAAAAACAGGCTCTCCTTGGATAATTTTACGCACAGCTATTTCCACTTTTTTCATGCTAATAGTGTAGGGGATATCTGCTACGGCAATTATTTTTGCTGGGACATGACGGACACTGGCATTTTGACGAATAGTTGTTTTGATTTTTTGTTCTAACTCGGGAGTGAGAGTTTCTCCTGGAACCATTTTGACAAATAAGATCACTCGAACATCGCTTTTCCACTCTTGTCCCACAACTAGGCTATCGAGAATCTGAGGCATAGTTTCTACTTGGCTGTAAATCTCTGCTGTTCCTATGCGAACTCCTCCGGGGTTTAGAGTAGCATCGGAGCGACCATAGATGACGACCCCTCCATTTTCTCGGATTTCAATGTAGTCGCCGTGGCGCCAAATGTTTTCGTAAACGTCAAAATAAGCCTTGTGGTATTTTTCTCCTTTGGGATCGTTCCAAAAATAGATAGGCATGGAAGGAAAAGGAGTCAGACAAACAAGCTCTCCCTTACTTCCTATAACCGCTTTTCCCTCAGAGTTAAAGGCCGCTACTTTCATTCCCAAGCAAGCTCCTTGGATTTCTCCCGAATAAACAGGAGAAAAAGGATTTCCTGCGACAAAACAGCCATTGAGATCAGTGCCTCCTGAAATGGAAGCAAGCTGAAGGTCCTCTTTGATTTTTTGATAGACAAAGTCAAAGCCTTCTTCGGGAAGTGGTGAGCCTGTCGAAAGAATTGCTCGCAAAGAGCTTAGGTCGCAGTGTTCCTTGGGGTAGTAGTTTTCTTTTTCAAGTGCACTTAGATACTTCGCACTGGTGCCAAATACAGTAATTTTTTCTCGCGCTGCCATTTCCCAAAGAGTTTCCGGGCCAGGAGAGAAAGGGGAGCCATCATAGAGAACAACAGTTGCTCCCACGGCAAGAGAGCTAACTAACCAGTTCCACATCATCCAGCCACAGGTGCTAAAGTAAAAAATAGTGTCTTCTCGTTTGAGATCGTTGTGAAGAACCAGCTCTTTGAGATGATTGATTAAGATACCACCGGCGGACTGTACCATGCATTTGGGTAATCCTGTTGTCCCGGAAGAGTACATGATGTAGAGAGGATGAGAAAAAGGTAAGTGAGTAAAGCTAATTTCTTCTGCCGGTTCTTGAAATTCGGTGTAGAGTACTGCTTTAGGAATGCTTTCTATCGATGGATTTTCTTCGGTATAAGAAACGATCACCACTTTTTCAAGGGAGGGGATTTGAGCAACGACCTCTGCCACTCGCTCTAAAGAACTATGCTTTTTCCCATTGTAGAAATAGCCATCTGCAGTGAAGAGAACCTTTGGTTCGATTTGACCAAAACGGTCCAAAACCCCTTTTATTCCAAAGTCAGGCGAACACGATGACCATATTGCCCCAAGGCTTGTTGCCGCGAGCATAGCCACTATTGTTTCTATCATGTTGGGCATAAAGCCTGCGACACGGTCACCTTCTTTTACTCCAGAAAGTCGAAGAGCCTTTGCCACTTGGGCGACATTTTTGTAAAGCTCTTGGTAAGTCATTCGCTGTGGTGTTTGTCCTTCGCCTTGAAAAATAAGAGCGGTTTGTTCATCTCGGTAGCGCAAGAGGTTCTCGGCAAAATTTAGCTTACTTCCTTGAAACCACTGGGTTTCTTGCAGTTTTTCCTTTTTTTCTAAAACCCTTTCATAAGGTTGGGAGGCTTGTATTCCCACAAAATCCCAGACCTCACGCCAAAAGCTATCACAGTTCTCGACAGACCATTGATGGAGGTCTTGGTAAGAGGAAAAGTTTTTTTTATACTTCTCTTCCACTATTTTTTGAAAAGCAAATAAGTTTGATTTTTCTACTTGCTCCCGTTTTGGTTTCCATAGAGGTTTAAGCATCCATAATTCTCCTTTTTACCCATTGATCACATCTTTAGCTAATGTTTGGATTTTGCCACAAAAACAACAAAGAAAAAAAACATTCCTGCTAATCCGATCCATCCGTTGAATCTGCGGTCAAATTCTATAATTCTGCTAAGCCACAAAAACAACAAACAAGAAAAACCTTCCTGCCAATCCGATCCATCCGTTGAATCTGCGGTCAAATTCTAATGGCTTTTACTCTTTTCTGCAATCAATTTTTTTTCCTGATAATAAGATGTTCAAAGAAAAGCTTTCCTTTACTGTTGGGGAAAAATTTGCTAAATTTCCTATTGCCAAATTTTTTCCTAGAAACTCCCTTATTTTTTATTACGGAGAAATCACTGTGTCTACTGCTTTCATGATGCGTTTTAACAATGAACAAGGTGCCATTATCGCAGACGAGTCGACCTGGCACTTGAGTTTTAAGTATGGGTACCGAAGGTGTAACTATGGAGATCATGTTTTAAATCTAACTGATCCTTCTATGATAGAGCGTACAGGAACAGTAGCCGCCTATGCTGGAGTAGGGTTTCCTTCTTACCATTTTGAAGTTGTCGAAAAAATGAGAGCTCTTTTAGGCTCTTCTCAAATGAATAAGACTCTCAGCAGCCTCAAGCAATTGAGCAATGAAGTCGCCATTAATTCTCAACAAGTCCATGAACGGATGCTCAACGATAGAATGCGCTTTCTCTATGGCTTCAATCGAGATGAATTAAATGCCTTAGCTTTTGAGAAAGAAGGGATAAGCTATGACATTAATCAAAAATCTGTTATCGCAGAAGCTAAAAAAATCTTAGCTTACGGAGATAAATCAGATGCTATGGTTCGTATTTTTGAAAACCAGGGAGCTATTATGGGATATACGCCTGAAGAAGGAATTCAGGCCTACTCTTTTTCTCCTCAGCATAAATCGATTAATTTGGATTACTACGTCAATGTTCTCGGGGAAGGAAGTCAAATAGCCAGCCACATCTTTGGGCAAGTGGCGTTAACGAAGGCTTTAAGCGAGCGCCGCCAAGGATTTAGTATGGAAGAGGGACTTTCTGTTCTCCTCCAAGTTGTTAGCCAAACAAAAAGATTTCAAGGAAAAATGGGGGGCTATTTACAGCTCATCATTATTGATGGAAAAGCTTCTTCGCCCGAGAAAAAAATGCGCGAATTTTCGGACCATCGCTTGAGATTGGCGAGTGAAGTGGCTTCTGCGGTTTACTGGAATCTTCTTTCTTCTTCTGCCGGACAAAGTTTAATCGAAGATCTTTTACTGCACGACTTGGATTTTTTTGCAGGAGAAGATCGTTTATGGCAAGAGTGTACCGACTCTAAAAAGCTAGAAATGTATTTGATGGGGTATAAAGCGAAGCCTCATTCGCCCGGTACGACAGTTTCTCCTAAAGAGACTCCAGCCCGCCCAGAAATTTCCGAGAAAGAGGGAGTAAACTAGAATGACTTCGATCAATGCCATCCGCTTTAATCACTACGAGGGAGCTTGTATCTGTGATGAAAGCATTACCTCAAGTGATTTTATGAGACTAGACGTTTCTGATAAAATACAATCTTGTGTTCCTCCCGTTGTTATAGAAAAATATGGAGTTGTCGCCGTTTTAGGAACAACCGGATCTTGCTCGATGGGAGCAGAGCTCAAAAACTCTCTTTGCCATAGAGTCGGCCAAAGATACGAGGAAGAGTTAGAAAAGCAAGGCAAAGCACCTCAAGAATTTCTCCATTTGTCAGATATGGCCAAGCTGGCCTTTGATGTGATTATTGCGGTCAAAGAGGAAGCTGTCAATCACAAATTCCAACATAAATACGGATTTTCTTCTCAGGAGTTTCTCCAAGGAAAGTACGAAAAAGAAGGAAAAAACGTCTCTCTTAACGACAAGGATACCGTCGAAGAAATAAGCGCTCTTTTAAGCTGGAAGCATCAGCAAGAGGAGATGAGCTTTGTCTTTAACAATGCTGCCTTGCTTGCTGGGTACGACGAGAAGGAAGGCGTTGGCCTCTACCATTTTGATTTACGCGGCGGCTATTGGGAAAAAATACAAACTTGCTATTTTGCAGAAGGTTCTGGACGCCACTCCGTTGACCCTGCGATGTATCCCTTTGTCGAGAATTTACTTTTAGAAAAAAGAAGAGGAGAAGTCGATCGAGTAGATGGACTTATGTCTCTCATTCATTCCATGAACATGGCCGTTAACTACGAAATTGGAGTGGCCGGATACCCTAATATTATTATTATCAATGGACGAGAAAATGACCCGACAAAAAGACTGCGAGAAATCCAAGACGAAAGCTCTCTTTTGGCCTCTCAAATAATGCGAGCGATTCATTTTCAGCAGCTCAGCTACAAGGAAGCGCGAACCTTGATAGATAACCTCATCTATCAGGGGGCGCCCCAGAAAGAGATCTATGGTAAAATGCTCCAGCAAAGCCGCAGTGCCAAAGCTCTGAGCCGTATTTTACGAGGATACAAGGTTTTTCCTTACCAGAGCGACGAGCTTTCTTCTTGATTGGATTTACCTGGTGCGGGTGCGGGAGGCTTGTCTGAAATTGTTTTTTTATATGGATCAATTTTGTAGCCTGATTTAATTCAGTGCCAAGTGTTTTATTTTCAGCGTGTCCCCCCTAAGAAAAGTACCTCGCTTCTCCCCCACAGGGGAGAAAAAAGGGCTTTTAGAATATACGAAAGTTTTTTTTAGGCAATGTTCGAAGTAGCGTAAGTCTGAGTTTTGCTTTCGTTAACAGACAAATCCTTTTTGTCCCCCATTTGGGGGCTGAGTGGGGTAGGCTTTTTCCTTAAAACATTCCTTAGTAATGGTTTGTGTTGATTTTTTTCAGCTCTGAAAGAGCGAAACAACCCAGCCCAGGGCAACGCCCTGGGAATATTTGAACATCAATATCCCTAGCCCTGAAGGGGCGAAATATTTTAATTTATTCCGCCCTTTCAGGGCTACGTTTGTGTTAATCTATAATTCCCAGGGCGTTGCCCTGGGCTAGGTTGTATAGGCCTTTCAGGCCAAAAACAAAAAAACTACCCCAGACAGACCCTTTGGGGGGGGACACGCGAAAGCAAAAAACTTGGCACACATTAAACCATGCTACAAAATTAATTCAAAACAAAAATCTACCTCAATCCAATGATCAAAGGTTCTATTGCTAGAAAAGCAAAGACTCCAGAAAATAGGTAGGTCGAAGGGATGGCTCGGAGGAGAGCTGTAATAGGCTACTCACTCCGGTTGCGATTAAGGCAGAGTCGATGCCAAAGTTATTCGCTCCGTGGATATCGGTGGTTACTTGATCCCCGATCATAACCATATTTTTGTTTCCGCAGCGTCGGTAAGCTTCTTGGAAAATTGCGGGATGGGGTTTTCCTAGGCGAACGAAGTTTCGCTGGGTGTGATTGGGGTAGCGAACTTGTAGAGCTGCTTCTAGAATCAGAGCGATGCTTCCGCTGGTGATGCCGAAACTGGTTTTGGACTTAGGATAGATTAAGTCGGGGTTCGGTAAAATTAGCGATACATCTCTTCCTTGGTCGAACATGCGAAATAGGATGGTCAGAGTGGTGTCAACGGTTTCGACAAAGGGATAGCCATCTTCATCGCAGATAACCAGAGCATCGATCTGGGCATCTTCTTCGATTGAAACCAAGACTCCTCCGGCTTCTTCTACATGCCGAGCAACGTCTCTGGGTCCTAGAACCAAGCAGCGAGCACCTTTCAGATTTTTTTGCTGAAAGTGGCCTAGAATTAAGGAGGCGGATGTTATGAGGTTTTTTGCTTGGAGATTAAGCCCCTTGGCCAGATACGACTGGAGTGTGGTCTCTAAATGCTTGGAGGCATCGTTGGTTACAACAAAATAGGGTTTTCCTTGGCTTTGCAAGTGTTCGAGCAATTTTTGGGCTCCAGGGAAAACCCCTTCTTTTTGTAAAAGAACTCCGTAAGCATCCAGAAGGATCACATCATAGCGAGAGATCAATTCTAGGATAGTTGTCTGCGGAATGTCCATATATTTTAATGAGCCTCTTCGCTAACAACTTGCCCATTGATGATTACTCCTGTGCAGTGAGTGGTGTACTCAAAAGGATCTCCGTCGTATAAGGCGAGATCAGCATCTTTGCCCACCTCTAGAGAACCTACTCGCTCTTGAACTCCCAAAATTTTGGCAGCACTGATGGTGATGCTGGCGAGAGCTTCTTCAAAAGAAAGACCATAGGCGGCGGCAATGGCTGCTTCAAAAAGAACGACGCGAGTTTTCGGAACATAGGCTTCGTATCCACTTTGGAGGGCAAAGGGAATGCCTACTTTTTGCAAAATCGAGGCGGTTTCCATGCTCAGGTTTTCTCTTTCTCCGTTGGCTCGTGCCATTGTGGGGTGCAAAATAACGGAGATTTTTGCTTCCTGGAGCTCATTGATGACAAGATAAGCATCAGCAACACCATCTAAAATAACATGGATGTTAAATTCTTTGGCCACTCGTAAAGCAGAGAGAATATCTTGGTGGCGGTGTGCTGTGACCAGGAGGGGGATATCTCGGTTTAGGATTTTTTCCCAAACTTCGTCTCGTAGATTGCGGCTAGGAGGAGGGCTATCTTTTTCCTCAGTTTTTAGTGTACGTTGGTTTTGGATATTTTGTACCCGAAGTAACTCTGAGCGTAGCATAGCAATCACCTTAGAGCTAGTTCCAGGACTTCCTTCACTGCTCATGGCCCCTTCTCCGACAGTCGCAGCGACCATAGCAGTGGAGACCAAAATATTTTCTTCAACGCTATTGCCGATGGTTTTTGTGATCATGGTTTGACCAGAAACAAGTGCTCCGGGAGCATGCCCTGTGTGAACAGTTGTTACTCCAAACTGACGAATCCAGCTAATAAGAGGATCTCTTCCATTATAAGCGTCAATAGCTCTTAGTTCTGGTTGCATAGGAGCCGATTTTTCTAATTGGTCTTGGTCATGGCGAGAGTTTAAAATTCCCGAAAGACCTACAACAGAGTGAGCATCCACTAATCCAGGAATAACAACAGCGGCTTTCATCAAGCGATATTCAGAAGGTATTGTAATATCTTTGGGAGAACCTATTGCTTCGATTTTTTCGCCTTTTAAGAGAACGACACCGGGAGAAAAAGTTTTTCCCGCCATAGTGTAGACTTTATCTCCCTGGACAGCAATTTGAGCGGAAATGATCCCACTACTCAGTAGTAAAAAAAAGCAAACTAGAAAAGCACGGATCATTTATTTTCCTTTCCAAAACAACAAAGTTCTCCTTCGCGAGGCAAACCTGCCTTGTATCCTCCGACGGCCCATAGGCGATCTTGAGGGTTTTTCCGGTCAAAGACTTTATTTCCGTCTATCCAAGTTTGTTCTATCTTGGTATAAACGCTCAAGGGGTCGCCAGAAAGGATGACAAAGTCAGCATCTTTTCCTAGTTTAAGAGAGCCAATCCGATCTTGTAGGTCTAACATTTCGGCACCTGCTAAGGTTAGGCCACGAAGAGCGCCTTTTTTGGACATGCCCGCACGTACAGCAAAAGCAGCAGATCGTAAGAAAAGGCGTGAGTCGGTGATCCAGTCATCGGTATGAAAAGCAACACTTGCTCCTGCTTTTTCTAAAATAGCACCATTTTTCCAGTCAATATCTCTCGCCTCTAGCTTCCCTCCTGGACTGTCAATATAAATTAAGGAGCAAGGAGCTTTGGCCTCGGCAATTTCTTTGGCTACTTTCCAAGCATCGCTAACGTGGTGAAGAACCACTCTAAATTGAAATTCTTTTTGGAGGCGCAAAACTGTCAAAATATCATCGTGGCGGTGGGTGTGGTGGTGGACGATTTTTTTCCCTTGTAGGACATCCCCCAGTGTTTCTAATGCGAGATCACGAGGAGGAATTTTACTTTTGTCATCTCCAGCCAGCTCTATTTTTTTCAGATACTCTTGGGCTTGGATGAATTTCTCTCGAACCAAAGCAGCTGATTTAGATCTAGTTCCTGGAAAAGGAGCTTGTCGAATAGAATTTGTCCCATTGGCCATTTTCACTCCTCCGACAATTTCACCTTCTTTATCGTAGATTAATAAATCGTTGATGGTATTAGCATCTCGCATTTTAAGATAAAGAGTTTGCCCACTGAGCAAATGTCCTGAGCCAGGCATAACATTAGCAGTGGTTATTCCTCCCGCTTGGGCTCTTTGAAAGCCCGAATTTCGAGCATCAATAGAATCAAGTACTCGGACATCTGGTTGAATAGGGGCAGAGCGATCTGCAGCCCAGCCTCCTCCAATGTGACTGTGAGTGTCAACAAAGCCTGGCATGATAGTCCGTCCGGCTAAGTTGTGAATCACAGAGGGAACAGGAAGAGAAACTTCTTGAGCTGCTCCTAGGGCCGTAATTTTTCCATTTTGAACGATCATTATTCCATTGGGAATATCTTCTCCCTCAATGAGAATTAATCGACCCCCGACAAAAACCTGTGGAGTTTCTTGGCTATAAGCCCTTACTCCCCAAAAAGCATTTACAAGAGCAAAAAGAAATACACTAAAAGAAAAAAAATATTTTGTCATGAAAACCTCAAAGGCGCTAGCCAAAAACTACTGAAGAAAAGAAAATTCATCTAAGCGAGCTTCTATTTGAGTCAGAGGAATTTGGAGATGGTGTTCTATATTAAAGTTAGGAATAACCCAATTAGCGTTGTGGTTGAGAAATTCAGAATAAGTTTCCGACGAACGAATTCCAGATAACCGGGCCACTAAAAAAGAACCATTTTTTTCGTATTGGATAGATAATTTTTGAACAGCGTCCTTTTGGTCTTTATGTAAAAATAATTTTAGACCCGCTTTGCGCGAAATGGGGTAGCTGATTTGTCTCCCTCCATGAGGAAGGCCAGAAATAATTTTTTCGGTTACATATTTTTCCACTAAATTATCCATCTCGCCAGAAGCTACACATTGAATGGGAACTCGGATTTGCTTAAAAGCTGACAAAATGGAGCTTATTTCGAGAGTTCGTTTCGTAAAAATAAATGTGATAGTTCGGCTTTTGTCTCCTCCTCGGAGTTGTTCTTGGGGAGTTTCTTCCCAAGTCAAAACCATCTCTGGTATCTTCTTTCCTTGGCGGATTTGTCCTCCCCCTTGTTTTTTCAAATAATAGCTTTGCCAGTTTTGATACCAAGTCGTAAGACGATCTTTGTTTCCTTCGATCGACTTTAGGACTTCACTGGACATTTTTGGTGTTAAAAGACTGTCTTCCAGCCATTTCATTATACCCATATCGTACCTCGTACATTATTTCAAGAACTCTTATATTAGGAGTTCTTTCAGGAAAAATTTAGGGAGAATTTCTTAAACGACTAAGAGAGTTCTTAGAAGAACTCTTAATCTTACCATGGAACCTAGCACTCCCCTAAAATTAGACTTCTTCTCCACCCGTGATTTAAACTGGTAAAACCAACTTAAGAATAAACTTAAGAATAATATTTTTTTCGCCAAAAGTCAAGTCTATTGATGTCTATAGACAGTGGATTCCTATTTTTATTCATAAAAGAGGGATTCGTAGATTTTTGAGAAATAGAGGAGATGTGGCGAAATGGGGGGAATATTTGTGATGTAAGGGGAGTGCAAATACAGTTTGTAGCACCTGGTGTCAACTTAACGGTATAAATGTTTGTAATTGATTGTCTTCAGTGAATAATTTATTTCTTAAGTTGATACTAGTAGCGTTTATAGTACTTGCAACAGCATGGAGTTTAGTGAAAGGTTGTTTTTTAATGCAAAAACAACCTTTCACTCGATGTAAAATATGCTTTTGGAAGAAACAAAACTTCCTATCGTTTCTCTTAGGGTGATGTCATTTTCTTGGAATGCCTTTCTTAGCTTCCCTTGATTAACCGGAAAATTTCTAGCTTCTGGTTCTTGCGGCGGAAAAATATTTCCCCAAAGAGCAAAGTTTTTTTTGGGACAAACAAGAACCACCCCTGTTTTAGAAACTCGAAGGAGTTCTTTTATCGCTAACAATTGTATATCTAAGACAAAATGATTCCAAAAACTAGAACAGACAACTCCATCAAAAAAATCACTAGAGTAAGGAAGTTTTTCAAGATTCTCGTGTTTTTCCAAGGTGACTAAATTACCAAAATGCTGCAAATTTACTTTCGCTTCATCGAGCATTTGCTCAGAAGGATCACATCCGATAACTTGGTATCCATCTCTCAATAGTATTTCGGCGATTTGCCCTTTACCACAAGCGATGTCCAGAATTTGGCCTGCGCCACTGAAGTACTTACGAGAAAATTTTAAAATGCCCTTTTTTTCTTTTTTATTCATAGTATTTTTTGCCGAAAATTTAAGTAAGTTTAAGCTCTTAAACAAAAAAAGAATTTTCTAAGAGTATCTTTTTTGTTCGTCTTGTTTACTGAGTCAAGATAAAGATACACTTTATTTAATTAAAAATCAATATTGTTTTTTTATAAATTTTACGATTTTTATTTTTTTTCTAGAGCTTTACTCTGGCGGTGGCTGAAAAAAGCTTCCCAAGAGAAGAGAATAATCGATGTCCAAATAAAGAGGAATCCCACTAACCGCGTCCATACAAGATTTTCTTGATATAAGAATACTCCTATTAAAAACTGCATAGAAGGAGCTAAGTATTGGATAAAGCCTAAAAGAAATAAAGGTATCCTTTTAATCGCAGCGGCAAAGAAAAGAAGAGGTGCTGCCGTGACAATCCCTGTACATATAAGTAAAAATGTTGTTTCTGAATCACTTTGCCAAAAAAAACCTTGTCCTGTAAATCCCTTATAGCTAATATAGTAAATTCCCGGTATTAAAAAAAAAGAAGTTTCCACAGCTAAACTTTGAAACGACTTCAAGGGAGAAACTTTTCGAATAAGACTATAAATGCCAAAACTGCTCGCTAAAAAAAATGAAATGAGAGGAAATTTACCATAAACAAAGGTTAAATAAAGCACACCTAAACCAGCAATGGAAATTGCTAAAATTTGCCCTCTGCGCATTTTTTCTTGAAAGTAAAAGACTCCCAAAAAAACAGAAAATAGTGGATTAATAAAATATCCGAGACTTGCTTCGACGATATACCCGTTGTTCACCGCCCAGACAAAAGTCAACCAATTCAAAGTTAGCAAACTAGAGGATAGTAAAAAATAACAGAGGGTTTTAGGATTTTTACGAAAAAAGTTTAGCCAAGACCAACCTTCTTTCCAACTGATAATCAGGGCGACAAAAACAAATGACCAAACCATTCGATGGCAAATAACTTCAAAAACGGGAACCTCTTGGAGTTGTTTCCAAAAAATAGGTAAAATTCCCCATAAAAGGTAGGCGCAAATAGCATAAAAAAAACCCATATATTTTCCTTCGGAATTCTAGGGATGTGGTATAAACTAGGAAAAAACTTTGTAAGATAATGTTTCAGATATAAAAATGTGAGGGAGGGCAAGGCTTATTTGAAACCGTTTTAAAAAAGATAATCTAAAACCTTTCTCAGCACCATGTTTCTTGGAGGGTGCTGAGAAAGGTTTTAGAAAGAAAACTCGCACTGCGAGTTTTCGGGAAAAGCTCCAATTATGGCACAATGTGAGCATCTAGCAAAAATAATTTTGAGGTTTTTGTTGACCAAGACCAAAACAGGAGAAATTTTATGACAGACGAAAAAAAAATGGAAAAAACAGAAGAAAAGGTTACTCCTTCTACGAAAGATGGTTCATCCTCTATTTTAGGGAGTGAAAAATCTCCTATTTATATTGACAATGATGATACTTTTGAAGCTCTTTTGAAGACATACGAACATACTCAGCATTGGATTACATTAGCCGATACAAAGGCTGGACTCGTTTTAACGATTAGCGGAGTATTGGCGGGGTTTATGCTTCAACAATTAGTGGTTTGGAAAAATATTGCCTTAGTCGCCCCGGTTATGACAACGCCTCTTTGGGGAGTAGGGGTTCTCATGGTAGCATATTTTCTTTTTCAAGCAGTTTCCTTCTTCTATACGATAGGAGTTTTTTTTCCCCGAGAGCTCAATGTTGACTATCGAAAAACCCGCCATGTTTTTAACATTGGCATTGCTCAGTCTTTTCCTCATCCTGATGACCAAGAAAAATTCTGGGAAGAGTATAAAGACTTAGATGAAACAGATCTAAAGCAAGAGTACGCCTACCAACTACATACCGATAGCATCGTTTGTAACCGCAAATACCAAAGTCTGAAGATGTCTTTACGTTTTCTTATTTTTTCAATTTGTCTTTCTTTTGGGGCTTTTATTTTTCTGGCTGCTTTTTTCAAATAAAAGATTTCCGCTTAGCCCAACAATTTTAAGGTTGCCTTGCATTGGTTGTGGACGGGGGAGTGGAGGACGAGGGGGAGGCTAGCGGTTGTTTTACCCGGCGAACGGACAACCACGAGGGTCCTTGCGGACGGCCCTCGTAGTTGTCCCTACACTAACCCCAAAAAAAATCTATTTTTTCTTGGCCCAATTGCTCAAAAATTTAGTTTCATTTGGTTTGAAATGAACACTCCGAAGACTTCGAACATCTTCTACCGTGTAAAAAGCATTGGGGTCTACTTCTTCGACTATTTTCAAAAGAGCTGGAATATTACGACGTTTTTCCGCGATGAGGACTATTTCGACGGGCACTTCTTTGTGCCCTTTCCCTGTTAATTCGGTCACAATATAGCCTTTTTCTCGGAGAATTTTTGTCAACTTAATGTTAAGATCCTCTGAGACGATTCTGACCATTGCGTTACCAATCGCTAATTTCGATTCAAAATAAATTCCGACAACATTACCAGCAGCAAATCCCCCGGCATAAGAGACGGCAAGATACCAATGGCTCAGATTTTTGACCACCTGTCCTGCTGCGACAATCCAGATCAAAACTTCAATAAATCCGATGATCGCGGAAAGGGTGCGGTAACCTCGAAAGACTAAAATCGAGCGAACTGTTCCTAGAGAAACGTCAATAATTCTCGCAAAAAAGATAACAACAGCCAATACTTCAGGATTGGCATTTAAATATTCCATCATGCTTTTATTTTCCTTAAAATTTAATCTGAGTAAATCACTCTACTACATCGTTGTTTTCTTCCTTGTTCTCCAACTCAAGCTTCTCTTTTAAATTAGACGTTTCCGGAGAAATCACTTGTACGGGGAAAGGACGGGTAGTGGAGCCTGTATGAATAGAAAGATGAGGAATAGCTATTTCTATTCCCTCTGCTTCGAACTTATTTTTGATATCTTCATACATTTTATTTCTAAGAGCCAAAAAATCTGCTTTCTCCACCCATATCGCAAAGGTTAAGTTCACCGAAGAGGTTCCAAAACCATCGCAACGAACCATCGGCTCAGGTTCATTCAAGCAAAGAGGATTTTTTAGGGCCAGATCTAAAAGTACCTGGCGTACTCTTTCAATCTTTTCCTTATACACTATCCCAATGGTAATATCTAGTCTTCTCACGGGAAAAAAAGTAATGTTAGTGACTGTCCCCTTCAAAAGACTTTCATTGGGAATACGAACGAGTTTATTGTCAAAAGTACGAATTTTTATAGAGAGAACATCAATGGATAAAACTTGTCCAACGATATCGCCCACTTGGATAACATCATCCACAACAAAAGGTTGCTCTGTGATCAAGAAAATCCCACTAATAATATTAGAGATGGTTGTTTGAGAAGCAAAACCAATCGCGATGCCGACAATTCCAGCTGCTCCGAGAAGTGGCCCTAAGCTAAACCCCAACTCGTGTAAAACGGCAAAGAAGACTACCACTACTCCGACATAGCGAATAGCTTTGCGTGTGACCATTCCCATTTGAGGAGAGTGGTGAATACTAAAATACTTGCCTATAACTCGGCTGACAAAAAAGAGAAAAGGAGCGATCAAAAAAATCAAGAAAGCTGAACGAAATAGGGCTGTCATTTTAATTCCCGCGAGGAAAGTGTAAATATCCCATTCCGTATTCAATAAATAGACCATTTTTATCACTCTCCGTACTTCAGAAGAAAGCCTACCCCAGGGAGGTCTTTTAAGGTCTGAAATGTTTTTGCCGCAAATCCTTTTCTTTGCTCTAAGCTACGAGGGGGGCTAACAAGAGTTCCTTTTTCCACTTCTTGGGGAGCTTTTTTGCCAATTTCTATATGACTGATGTCTTCACTTCCTCGATAGTTAATGGTGGTGTCGTTAGCCCATAACTGTCCGTCGGAAAGATAGAGAGAAAGCTCCTCTACTCGCAAACATATTTTTCCAATAAAGAGCTCTTCCTCTGAACGATTGATGATTTGTAGCGGGCAGATCGCCAAATAAGGACGAGAAAGATCAGGCGTTATTTCTGAACGGACTCCTGATGAGATCCAATAGCAGCGAGCTCCCTCCATGTATGTGCCAAAATAAGTTTTCGATAGCACAACTGTAGGTATTTCAAAAATGGTTATTTTTTTTTCTATTTCCACACGCAACCAGAGTGGCACTCGAACGTATATTCTAATTTTAGAGCCCTTCGATACTCGTAAAGATTGCTCTGGCTTGATCGTAATAGGACGATCAGGAAAAACAGGCTTTAGCTTAATATCCTTAATTTCGTTCTTTAAGACCCAGCGTGACCAACTAGGGTTTTCGGGAAGAGAAGGAGTTTCCTCGTTGGTGGCATTTTCGGCTTTACGTTCAGAAGCTATCCAAAGCTCTTTTCCTTTTTTTTTCGACCACAAATTAAGAGATCCGATACTCCATCCTCGAACTTCTTCTTCGAGAGCATGCTGCTGCCATAATCCTTCTGGGTTCTCTATTAACTTCTCTTCGCTAGCTTGTACACATTGTTCCATAAAGTTTCCTTCTATATTCTTTGCTGTAAAAATTGCTGCCGCATTTTACTACCTTTGCTGCAGATGTCAATGTGAAATATGTGAAATGGGAACAGTTAAAACATTTTTGTAATAATCATCTGTTTGGGAGCAGTAGGGTCTTGAGGCTGAGGAAACTCATAGGCTACTTTGAACTGCTCTAAGTCGATTCGATCAATCCACAGCTGAACAGCCTCCCACTCCTCACTTCCTCCTTTATGGCCTAAGTAAACCGTAACAATCAATCGGCCTTGGGGACAAAGTAAAGCCAAAGACAAATCTAAAGCAGGTAAAGTGGTTTCTGGCTTAGTAATAACTTTTTTATCGGTTTGAGGAAGATAGCCTAAGTTGAACATAATGGCTTTGACTTTTCCTTCCAATCCCCGAGGTAAAAAATTCTGCATCTTCTGATGGTTTTCCAAAAACAGCTCTACCTGAGAAGCTAGATTTTTTTTCTCGAGCAGTTCTTGGGTGATTTCCAGAGCCATGGGCTGAATATCAAAGCCGTAAACCTTTCCTGCCACTCCGACTTTCTCTGCCAAAAATAGAGTGTCGTAGCCTTTACCAAATGTCCCATCAATTGTAATATCTCCCGGTTTGATAATATGTTTTAAATGCTGGTGCGCCTTTTGTACTATACTCATGATGTTGACCAATTCTTAATTTTTTTCCATCTTTGCAGTTAAAATAAACTGGATACCTGTGCAAGAATCTATCTGATCGCGGATGCGCAGAATAAAAATAGAAAGGACTTTTTGCGCATAGATCAAATTTAAGATTCACGCAAAGACGCAAAGATCGCAAAGTGAAGATAAAAAAACAATATAAAAGATAAATTCAGAGAAATTTGATCAACAGAAATTTTTTTAATATCTTCCTTTGCGATCTTTGCGTCTTTGCGTGAGCTTTTTTCTTCTTTCACATTTGAGCGCCTAATGAATTTCTGTTCCTAATTCCCGGGCAATTTCTTTTAAAGCTTTGTCTACTCGAAGGACTTGCTCTTGTGTATTGGCGGCGGTCAAACTAAAGCGAAGACCTCCCCGATTCATCGGGACAGCAGGAAAGAGACCGGGAGTAAGGAGAAGTCCATGTTTCCATGCTACCTGGCAAGCTCGTACAGTTCTTTCAACATTACCAATAACAACAAATACTACAGGGAAATGGGAGTGGTTATCCACGGTAAAACCTTGGTTGCGGGCACTTGTAGCCAATTGAGAAGTCAAGTTCCAAATTTTTTCTCGGATTTGCTCTCCTTCTCTTTGGTTAACTTGGAGGCCAGCGAGGGAAGTTGCCAAACTCGCGACAGGGATGGGGCCTGAGAAAACATAGGTAGATGCTTTGGTCAGCTTTTCTTTCATCGCCTCATCAAAACAAGTGATAAAAGCAGCCAAAGAAGAAAAAGCTTTCGAAAGCCCTGCGACATAGATAATACGGTCCGTGACATAATCTAACCCATAGTAGTTGACAATACCATTTCCCCCGTGGCCATAGGGAATTTTTTCGCTGGGATTTTCTCCTAAAATTCCGATACCGTGGGCATCGTCGACATAGACAAAGGCATCATATTTTCGAGCCAGTCTACTGTACTCTGGGAGGAGAGCGTATTCTGCCGTCATGGAATAAACCCCATCTACCGCAATAATCTTATTTTTCTTATCCGAGTAACGCTGAAGCTCTTTCTCTAGAGCGGAAGGATCGTTGTAGGGAAACTGACGATAGCTAGTGCCCCGAGCTTGGGCTAGTTCGCAGGCTTCTTGGATCGTTTGGTGGGCGGCAACGTCCGCTAAAATAACTCCATTCTTTCCTTCTGCCAAGAGCGGAAGAACTCCTAAATTGAGCATTGCTATAGTCGGAAAAACTAGAGTAGAAGGCGCTTTTACAAAATCCGCTAAAGCTTGCTCTAACTGGGCGTAAGGTTGAGGAGAAGCGACCGCTCGGGTCCAACTAGGGTGAACTCCCCATTTCTCTATCATCGGAGAAATCGAACTTTTAATCTGCGAGTGAAGGTCGAAGCCTAGATAGTTGCAAGAGGCAAAGTCAAAAACCGTTTTTCCTTCGATAATGAGTTCACGTTCTTTTTGAGCACTTGCTAAACAACCTACTTGAGGAATCTGTTTTCGGATGATTTCCGCTTTGTCTTCTTTTTTTCGGGAAGAAGCATGTGATTCCAGTGAGTTCTCTGAAGAGCTTGGCCTTTGCCCTGTGATTTCTTCTAAGTACTCACTCAGAGAAGCAATATCAGAGTACTCAAAAAATATATTCGGAGAAAGCTCTATTTTGTAACAAGAGTTAATAGCATCGCGAAGCTGGGTTAAACTAATCGAATCAAAGCCGTATTCTCGAAAATTCTCTTCTCTTTGGATTTCTTCGGGTTCAAGTTTTAAAATAAGAGCGATCTCTTTCTTTAGATATCGCTCAAACGAAATTTTCTGCTCTTCTTCTAGAGGAGAGGAAATTTTTTCTCTTTTCTCCTGTGATGTCTCTTTCTCCTCTCCTCTTGCGAAAGAGAGAAAAGAAGGCAGATTTTTTGGCCAGAGCTTTTTATCCCCGGAAAAAACTAGGGTTTGCCCAGAATTTAGAGAAAGAATCTTTTCCCCTATCTCTATTCCTAATGAACTAGGAAGTTCAGAAAACCCCTTATCTTGAAGTTGTCTCTTTAAAGACAAAGGGATTTGCATTTGCCCTTCCTGCCAAAGAGGCCAGTTGATGACAATACTTTTTCCCGATCTTTTTCCCCGTCTTTGGAGACCTTCTCTCCAAAGAGCATAGCCATCCAGAAAACCATTTGCGGCAGAATAATTACTTTGTCCAGGGTTTCCCATAACCGAAGATAAAGACGAAAAGAGAAGAAAAAAATCCAAAGGGTCTTGAGCTGTTAGCTCATCGAGATACATTGTTCCTTTCGTTTTCGGGCTTAAAACCCGAGAAAACTGGTCCCAGCTTTGGTCATAAAAAAGACAGTCCTCTAAGATACCGGCAGAATGAATAACCCCATGGATCGAAGAAAAACTCTCTCTGATCTCTCTTAGAACTTTTTCCAAAGAAGATTTATGAGTAATATCGACAGAGAAGTAAAGGACTTTTCCTTCGCCCTTTCTTTGCATTTGAGAGAGATCCTCTGATATTTTTTGAGAAAGAGGAGAGCGTCCCAAGAGAATAATATTAGCCCCCCAGTTCTTGTGTAAATATTTTGCCCAAAGGATTCCAAGAGAGCCCCCTCCTCCAGAAATGATATAAACTCCTCCCCTTCTCCAAATAAGCTTAGAAGAAGAAAGATCTTTTGCTTGAAAACTTTTTTCCCATCTTTTTCCTTTCTTGTAAAGAACCGCTAGAGCAGAATTTTTTTGAAGAGCTTCTTTTTTGATTAAAGCAAAACATTTTTCTTCCGAAAAGGAGGCTTTTTCTAGTGATAAAGCGGTAAAAGAAAAAGAGTATCCCTCTTGAAGAATTGTTTTCCCAAAGGCTACGCACATTTCTTGGTAAATTTGATTTTTTCGAGAATGAGAAAGTAGATGATAGAACTCTAACTTCCGAGTGGAAAACTTTTTAAACCCTGTTTGGAAAAGATAAAAAATCCTTTGGATTTTTTTATGAACTCCCCATCCTTTTTGAGGGAAATAGGCTTCCTCATCCCACAAATAAACAATTCTAACGACAGAGTCAGAACTGAGTGGCAGGTGCTTCCATAGTAAAGTATATGATTTTTCTTCTTGAGAAGGAAATTGGTAGACATTTCCCTTTCGTTTGGCAAAAGTCTTTCCTGGGTAGATAAAATAAACTTGTTTGGGGGAATCGAGCCTTTCCCAAAGAGCAGTGTTTACTTTTTCTCTTGTTCCAAAAACTAACCAAATTTTTTTGGTGTCTGGCACTAAGTTAGATTCCGTCGAAGAGTAATCATATTTTTCGATCGCATTGAACCAAATTTTTTTGGTGTCTGGCACTAAGTTAGATTCCGTCGAAGAGCAATCATATTTCTCGATCACATCGGTGTCTGGCACTAAATCAGATTCAGTCCAAGAATAACCATAACATTGTGTTAGAGCTTTCTGAGAAGAAGATGAAGACATGGCGTTCAATCGAAACCCTTCCATTTCAACTAGAGGTAGGCCCTTTTTTGAGATAATAGTAATTTTATATTCCAGAATACCGAGATTACTTTTGTTTTCTTTGATGTAAATGTAGCATTCAGAAGGAATTTTCTCTTTTATACAAATCGATTTTAGAAAGAAAGGAAATTGTTTCTCTTTGCTTTGAAAAAGACGTTCTATGCCAATTAAACTTTGCCAAGCTCCATCTAGCAATCCAGGATGAAGATAACTTTTGTCCTTGTTCTCTTGCGGGGTCAAGATGAGTTTAGCCCATACGTCAGAGGAACCGACAGTGAGCCACTCTATGTTTTGAAAAGAGGGACCATAAAAGAATCCTTCTTTTTGGAATTTCTGATATATATCTTCTCGGTAGAGCTTTTTTTGCTTTATTTCAGGTAGAGGAATTGGCTTTGTGCTTTTTGTATAAAGATTTGGATAAAGAGAAGAGGGAGCTATACTCCCCTTAGAGTGCACTATTTTTTCTTTCTTTCTTAAGGTATAAAAACGATAGTTTCTTTCTGTATCCTTACTCTCAATTTCTAAGTATAAACTTGTTTTTCCCTGAAATAAAAGAGGGATATCCCACTGAATATCCATTATTTTGAAAGGCAGATCAGGGGATAGACTTTGGGTCAGTAAGTGCAAATAAGAGGCCGCTGGCATAACGTAAGCAGAGCCTATTTTATGATCTCGCCAAAAAAACTCGTCTCCTGATAGTTCGTAGTGAAAGTTTTCTATTCTGCTTTCTGATGCTCTTTTTTCTATCCCGGTTTTTTCGGCCTCAATAAAAGAAGGGTCTGTTTCTAACCAATAATATTTTGAGGCAAATGGATAGAGGGGAAAAGACTCACGTTTACGAGAAGGCAAAGCATTTTTGGCATAGTTTTGGGGAAGAAACTCTTCCAATACAAGATGGGCGTTACTTCCTCCAAAGCCGAAGGAGCTGACACCTGCTCTTCGAGGAAGGTTTTTATTATTTTTGTCTTTAAGAGGAATCCAGCTTTTTGTTTGGGAAAGCAAATAGAAAGGACTTTCCTCTAGATCAATGTAAGGGTTGGCTTTTTCTAAGTGAACTAAGCCTGGAAGTTTTTTCTTCTCTAAACACAAGAGAACTTTAATAATTCCGGCTATTCCTGCAGCAGCTTCTAGATGTCCAATATTTGACTTGACGGTTCCCAGAGCGCAGTAAGGCCATTCTTCTTTTTCTATTTGGCTATCTTCTATCTTCTTCGTTTTTTTATCTATATTCTCTCTTAAAGCAAGATTCGCAAAGGCTCGCTTTAATCCATTGATTTCTACTGGATCACCTAACTTAGTTCCCGTGCCATGCGTTTCAATGTAGCTAATGCTTGTCGAGTCTATTTTTGCGCGCGAGTAAGCTTCTTCGATTAAAGTGGCTTGCGCTTTTGCATTGGGAGCGGTTAGGCTATTGGCATAACCTCCGTGGTTAACGGCACTACCCTTGATCACCGCATAGACGTGATCTCCATCAGCTAGAGCTTGGGCTATTGGTTTGAGCAAAACAGCACCCACTCCTTCTCCGCGAGCATAGCCATTTGCTTTTGCATCAAAGCTATGACATCTCCCTTCCGGAGAGAGCATTCCTGCTTGGCTAAAGTACAAATGAAGAGAGGGAGTCAAAATCAAATGGACTCCTCCTGCAATGGCCCAATGGCAATCTCCTGACTGAATGGCTCTCAGTGCCCGATGTAGAGCGACAAGGGAACTGGAGCAAGCGGTGTCAACTGTTTCGCTAGGCCCACTAAGATTTAGTAAATAGGAAACTCGGTTCGCTAAAATACTATGGGAAGTCCCCGTTGCAATATGAGCTTCTACTTTCTGAGATTTCTGGAGTATCTCAGCATAGTCATTGGCAGAAACTCCAACAAAGAGGCCAACTTTTCTTTTACTGAGATCCTCTATTTTGTATCCGGCATTTTCGATTGTATGCCAGACGACTTGTAAGAAAAGACGTTGCTGAGGGTCCATTAGTTCGGCTTCTTTAGGAGAAATCTTAAAGAAAGGAGCATCAAAAGAGGAAACCTGCTCTAAAAATCCTCCCCAACGCATTCTCTGAGGATTTTTTCCATCTGTAAGTAAAAGGCTCGCTTCTTTCCAATCCCAACGATGAGAGGGCACTTCTCCTATTAAATCTTTCTGCTCAACCAAGTTCTCCCAAAAAGTCTCAAGATCAGGCGAACCCGGAAAAACTCCGTTCATTCCAACTATCGCAACTTCTTCTGTCATAGAAGAGGGGGCTGGAGGGCGAGGCTCCTGCCGAGCAGGGGATGTGCTTGGCTCCTGATCTACTTCTCTTTTCTTTTCCTTGGACTCATGGAAAAAAATATCGGGATAAGTTTCTATTAGGTATCTACTAAATGATTGGAGAGTGTTGTATTCAAAAAATAGAGCCGGGGTAAGATCTAGTTCGTATTTTTGATTCAAGCGATGAGCTAACTGAGTGAAGCTAATGGAATCAAAGCCATGGCTTTGTAAATTATCTTCGGAATCAATATATTCCTCTGGTATTGCTAAAAGATCCGAAACTAGTGTAAGGAGTTCTTTTAAAATATTGGTTTTGTCTTCGGGAGATTTTTCTGAAGAGGGAGAAATCATTTGTTCCCGATTTTTTTTGAGCTCTTGAGAAATAAATTCATCTTTCCAAAAATAACCATAAGAGAAACGAGCAAAAGGGTAGCCCGGTAAGCTAATCAGTTTTCCCTCTCCGAGAGAGTAAGCCTTTTTCCAAGAAATTTTATAACCTTGCAACCACTTATCGACGAGAAGAGTCCAGTTTTTTTCTTGGAGTGCTTTTTCAACTTGCACTTTCTCAACTGGCACTTTTTCAACTTGCACTTTCTCCACTTGCACTTTCTCAACGGAAGAAAAAGGAAGAGGATCTTTTTGGGAATTTTCTATTCTCTGAGGCTCTGCAATAAGATAAGCTTGCATCTCTTCCTTCCATTGAAGAGGAGAAGATCCCCAAAAAGCACATCGGAAAGAAAAGGACTCTCGTCCAAGCTGTAGAGTATAAGCGATATCAGCAAGTTTTATATCCCTTGTTTTTTCTAAAAAAGAAGTAAAGTTCTCTACTTGTTCTCGTAACTGCTCTTTACTTTGAGCAGAAAAAATAAGGGGAAGAGCTTTTTCCTCGTTCTCTTTTTTCTTTGTTTTTTCTGAAATTGGTTTATCTAGATATTCTTCGACAATGAGATGGGCATTGGTTCCACCAAATCCAAAAGAGCTGACTCCTGCAATTCGCTTTCCCTCACTCGCCCAGTGTTTTGTCTCTTTGACAATATAAAAAGGACTTTTCTCTAAATCAATGTAGGAGTTCAATTTGTGGAAATGAGGATGTCCTGGTAGTTTTTGGTGTCTTAAGGCAAGAAGGACTTTGAGTAAGGAAGCCACTCCCGCAGCGGGCTCTAAGTGGCCAATATTTGTTTTAACAGACCCTAGTCCACAAAAGTGAAGAGGAAGATCTTTGCTTCTTTTTTTGCTTCTTTGCTTTGGCAATTTTTGTGACTTTTCCCATAAAAAGAAAAAAGCTTCTTTCAGCGCATCCACTTCAACCGGATCTCCTAATTCCGTTCCCGTGCCGTGCACTTCAATGTAGCTTACTTGCTCTAAATCAACCTTTGCTTCTTTGTAAGCGCGGACTAAAAGCTCTTTTTGGGCTTTAGCGTTAGGAGCGGTTAAAGAATGCGCTTTTCCTCCATGATTGACCTGGCTTGCAGCAATAACAGCATAGATTTGATTGCCATCTCGCTGGGCTTCTGATAGTGGCCTTAAGAGAACTGCTCCTACTCCTTCCCCTTTGACATAACCATTAGCCGATTGATCAAAGGTTTTACAGCGTCCGTCAGGAGAGAGAACTCCGAGTTGGCTTGTATCAATAAAAGTTTGCGGGATCAAATTCAGGCTTACTCCTCCGACCAAAGCGAGAGAAGATTCTTTTTCTTGCAAAGATTTTATCGCGCGGTGCATTGCAACAAGAGAACTTGAGCAAGCAGTATCTATAGTTTCGCTAGGGCCTCTAAAGTTAAAAACATAAGAAACACGGTTTGCTAACATACTCAAAGCATTGCCTGTTGCAGTGTGAGCCCCACTTATATTTTCCTGCTGACGAAGAATTTGGTCGTATTCTTGGAACTGAGCTCCGACAAAAACCCCCACTCTTTTCTCTGACCAAGAAGAAGGAAGAAGTCCGGCGTCTTCAAAAGTATGCCAAGCGACTTGTAAAAATAAGCGCTGTTGCGGATCCATCAAGGCCGCTTCTTTTGGCGAAATTTGAAAAAAGGGAGCATCAAAGCAATCAATTTTTGATAAGAAGCCTCCCCAACGAGAAATACTTTTTCCGGGAGTAAAAGGAGTGGATTCATAATAAAGACTTAGATCCCATCTTTGGGAAGGGATTTCTCTAATCAAGTCTTTTTGCTGAACCAAGTTTTCCCAAAAACTAGCCAAGTCAGGAGATTCGGGAAAAACTCCACTGGCTCCGACAATCGCTATTTTTTCTATTGGAGGCGAAATAATTCCTCTTCTTTTCTGGGGAGATGATTGTATTTTTTCACGAAATTCTGCACCTTTGCTATCTTCATTGTCGGATAAAGAAGAAATATTTTTTGGCGCAATAGACTCTAAATATTGAGACAGGGCAAAAATATTTTCATGCTGAAAGAAAAGACTCGGAGAGAAAGTGATTTTGTATTTTTTTTCTATCGCTAAAGCGAATTCTTTTAGCATAATGGAATCAAATCCCATTTCTCCAAAAGAAGATTCTTGATTAACTTCTTTTTCCAAAATTCCCAAGAGGTGAGCGACCTCAGACTTTAGGTCTTTGGAAGAAAGCTGTGAAAAAGAAAGAAGCTCACTTTCTGACGAGGAGATTTTGTTTCTTTGATTTTTTCTGCTTTCCTTATTTTTTTCGTTTTCCTTATTTTTTTCGTTTTTTCTGAGAGATAGATTTTTTTTAATCCGCTCATCTTCTCCCCAAGCAACAGCTACTTGAGGAAAAGAACTGGAGAGAATTTTCTCTAAGGCCTCGATAGCTTTTTCCAAAGGAAGAGTGAGCATACCTTGCTCTTGCCAGCTCCATTGAGCCCATTGAGCAAGAAGAGGGCTTTCTTGTCCGATTCCTCCTTCTTTCCAAAGAGGCCAGTTGATAGAAATACTCTTTCCTTGGCGTTTTCCTTTTTCTTCTTTTTCTCTACGTTCGTGAGCAAAACGATCGAGAAAATCATTAGCCAAGGCATAGTCAGCCCCAGGAGATATACCCAAAAAAGCAGAAAGAGAAGAGAACAAAACAAAGAAATCCAGTTGGTCTTTCTGGGTAAGTTCGTCTAAATGAATAGCTCCTTGAGTTTTTCCGCGGATATTTTTTTCTATTTGCTCTGAATTTAAATTTTGCCAAAAAAGATCAGAAAATACACCCGCACAGTGGAAAATACCATGAAGAGTGCCCCAAGTTTGCCTAATCTCTTCAACAAGTTCTTCGCATAGATTTCTTTCTCCGATATCTAGAGCTCGATAAATTACTTCACTTCCGCTTTGTCTAAGCAGCTCTATTTTTTTCTCTTCTTCTGAAGAAAGCTGATGACGTCCTACTAAAACTAAACGCGCAGAGGTTTTTTGGGCTAAGTATTGGGCGAGATGAAATCCTATTTTTCCCATTCCCCCGGTGATAAGGTAAACTCCTTTGTTGCGCCAGGGAGATTTTTTTGGAAGAGGTAAGTCAAAAGGGATCATTTCTCTTTCCCAGCGTTTTTTCTTGTCTTTTTCCTCTTTCTTGTCTTCTTCTTCTTCTTCTTCTTCGTTGTAAAGTATTTCTATGGCGGAAGACCTGTTATTTGACTCTGCCTGCAGTTGATCAATTAAATGATGAGAGCAAGAGGGAAGAGAATGAGTTTTCCACTCAAATAAAGCGTAGTCGAAGAGAAGTGTTTCCAAGCAAATACTTTGAACCAATCCTAGAAGAGAGCGATCTCCTTTATTAACCAGTTGATGAGGATGAGAAAAAAGGACAGAGAAAATCTGAGCACTTTGAGAATGTTTTGCCCAAGCTTGCGAAAAGTAAAGTAAAGCTTCTGCTCTTGCTCCTAGACTTCCTTTTTCAGGAAATGTTTTGCCGTGAGGATGGAGTAGAAAAATAGTTTTAGGAAGCTCTCCTAAAGCGAGAAGTTCCTCTGTTAACTTTAGATAATCCTCTTTTTTTCCCGGACAAAGAGAATAGACACGCTGTTCTTCTAAAGTAGAGAAAGTCTCTCCTGGAAAAACCCAGATCAAATTTTTCCAAGCTTTTTTGAGCATAACGGATTCTAGGTGATTTTGCCATTTTTGAGGACAATAGATAAGAATTTTTTCCAGAGGAGGATTCTCTTTTTGAGTGGCCTCTCTTATTTGCTTTTTCCACTCTGGTCTATAATAGGAAAGTTTGGGGGTAACTTCCGACAAAGAGAAATCACTCTCTTTTTTTCTTTTTTGAGGAAACCAATAAGACTCGTGAGTAAAAGGATAAGTTGGTAAGGATAGACGCTGTCTTTTTTCTTTGAGATAGAGTTCACTCCAAGGAATATTGTATCCTTCGACCCATAAAGAAGCTATCTTTTCCAATTTTTCTTCGGCCAAGCAATTTTTTATCCATGATTTTGGCTTCCCCTCTTCCTGAAAGCGGGAACGCTTTTTCCCGATAGATTTCCAAAAGAAAAGAGAAACATCTTCTGCCTTCAGATAATCCTCTATTGCTTTTTCTAAGTCCTGGTAGTTTCGAACCAGCCAAGCAAGTCGGCAATCCATATGTTCTCGGCCAACTTGTAGAGTGTAGGCTAAGTCACTCAAACATCCATTGGGCCTATTTTTTAGATAATCTCCCAAGTTTTTAACCCGAGCGTAAAGACTTTCTTCTGTGCGAGCGGATAAAACAATAAGCTTTGAAGAACCTGTTTCTGGAGAAAAAGAAAGTTTAGAAGGAGACTCTAAAATGACATGAGCGTTGGTTCCTCCAAAACCAAAAGAGCTCACTCCGGCAATTAAACGATTAGGATGCCAAGGCCTTTTTGTTTTGATAATAAAAAAAGGACTCTCTTCTAAGTTAATATAATCATTCAGTTTATGGCAATGGAGATGCGGAGGTAAAACTCTATGTTTCATCGCTAAAAGTACTTTAATTACTCCGGCAATTCCAGCTGCGGCTTCCAAGTGACCAATGTTTGTCTTAACCGATCCTAAAGCACACCAACCTTGCTTGGGATACTCTTCCGTTTCAAGCTCTTTGAAGGCCTTTGTTAGAGCATTAAACTCAATAGGGTCTCCTAGGTTTGTTCCTGTTCCATGCGCTTCCATATAGCTAACATCGTGAATGTCTATTCTGGCCTCTTGATAAGCTTTCACCAAAAGCTCTTTTTGAGCCTCTGTACTCGGTGCTGTTAAAGTACTAACATGCCCTCCGTGGTTGACCGAACTACCTTTGATCATAGCATAAATATGATCCCCCTCTTTCTGAGCACTGACTAGTGGTTTGAGAAAGATCATTCCAGCACCCTCTCCTCGTACATAACCATTGGCGCTGGCATCAAAAACTTTACAGCGGCCATCAGGAGAGAGCATTCCTGCCTTATCAAAGGAAATATGTAAGGAAGGAGATAAGATTAAGTTGACACCTCCGACCAGAGCAAGCTCACAGTCCCCTCCTTGTATTGCTCTGACAGCACGGTGAATGGCAACAAGAGAACTAGAACACGCTGTGTCGACCACTTCACTTGGTCCTCGTAAATCTAAGAGGTAGGAAACTCGGTTCGCTAAAATACTATAAGAAACTCCTGTCGCACTATGAGCTTCGTGGATATTTTCCTGATGGAGTAACTGAGCATAATCAGAAGACGTCACTCCTATAAAAAGACCTGTCAGAGGAAGTTGTGAAACGCAGTGGCCAGCTTCTTCAATTACTTTCCAGGCCATTTCAAGCATAATACGCTGCTGGGGGTCCATCAATTCCGCTTCATGCCGAGATATTCGGAAAAAAGCAGCATCAAAAGCATCGACATTAGAAATAAACCCTCCCCATTTTACTTGAGTTTGCAAAGAATTACGCTCCGGTTTTCCAAAATGATCCTGCCAACTCCACCGAGAAGAAGGAATTTCAGTAATACAATCTTTTCCCTCTTTTAAGTTTTCCCAGAAAATGTCTAAATCAGGACTGCCCGGAAATACTCCTGCCATTCCAATAATGGCAATATCAAGCGAATTTTTTCTGGTGTCTGGCACTAATTCGGTGTCTGGCACTAATTTTTCCGATTTTCTGGTGTCTGGCACTAATTTGATGTCTGGCACCAACTTTTCCGATTTTTGTTCCAATTTTTGATCATGAGAAAGCACTCCCAGTGCTGTTAATCCATCGTTTTTTGAAAGCACTTGCTTACCATGTTTATCCATTAGATAAGCGGTTAATTTTTGGGGAGTGTGGTAGTCAAAAAATAAAGCGGGGGTCAGAGACAAAGAGTAAAATTCGTTCAGTTGATTGGCTAACTCAGTGAGGGAGATAGAATCAAATCCATAAGCGCTAAAATCTTCTTGTAGATCAATGTCGTCCATCTTAATTTTAAGAATCTCAGATATTTGCTTTTGAATAGTTTGCTCTATACTGCCTCTATGATCTGTTGGTTTTTGCTGTGGTTTTTGCTGTGGTTTTTGCTCCAGAGAATAAAAAGAAAAGGCCTCTTTCACCTCTTTCTTGAGAAGAGGTCTTTCCGGGAGAACTCGAAGTCCTTTTATTTCAATGATGACTTCGCTTTCCCAACTTAAGAGAGTGATGTTGTATTCTTTTTTGAGTGATTGAAACTGGACGTAAGCGTAAACATCGTTAGGAATTCTCCGATAAATTTTTACCTCTGCTAAGCTAAAGGGAATCCCTTGTGAGCCCTTCTTTACTGCTAAGGCGGTTTGTAAAGCTCCGTCGAGAAGGATCGGGTGGATGTGTCTTTCGATTGTACTTATCGAACGACTCGGAGGTAGCTTTAAGTGAGAAAAAGCTTCTTCTTCTGATCGAGACCACCACTGAACAGATTGAAACTCAGGAGCGTAGAGAAAGTCTAGCTCTTTTAGTTTGCCATAGATTTCTTTTTGCTGAGAGCGAGAGTGGAAACGAGTTAAAAGAGAGGATATCGATTCCTTAAAGTAACGTTTTTCGATAGAAAAGAAAGCGATTTCTCCTTGGCAATGGATAGTTTCTTTAAGAGTTTCTTTTTGGGAGAAACTCTTAAAGAGAAAAGATAGTTTTTCTTTTTTACTGTCGATTTCCCAAAGAAGCTCTTTTCTCTTTTCCTTATTTAAAGTAAAAGCATTTGGGTAAGTCACGTTTTTTAAATAAGTAGGATTTTTCCCTGTTGTTTCCAGTACACTGGAACAGATTTTTTCTAAATAGAAAGTTGCCGGTAAGAGAGCCTTACCTCCAATTTTATGACCTTCTAAATAGAGATTATGTTTATGGATATACTGTTGAAATTCCCTCTGAGAGAATGCTTCTATTTTAAGAGTTTCTTCGTTTCTATTTTGGGGCACCCAGTAGGAAAAATGCCGAAAAGGAACCATGGGAAGGGGAACTTTATTTTTCTTTTCCCCTTGGTAAGCTTCGCGCCAGTTAATCGGAACTCCCATTGCCCATAGGCGAGACAAGGACTCCCAGTTTTTGCTTTTTAAAAGTTTGCCGAGCATTCTCTGGCCTTCTTCTTCTTGCCAAACCACTTTCCATTCTTTGTTCGATTCTTTTTTCGTAGAAATGATCTTGGGGATATTTTTTTCCCAGAATTGTTCGAGTTGTTTTAGAAGTTCTCTTTTGTTCTTAGCCAAAAAGAAAACACGTTCTGAAAACTCTTCTCGTCCTACCTGAAGAGTGTAAGCAATGTCCGTGAGATTTTCTTTCTTAGTCGAAGGGTTTTGCCGAAGGACTCGGTAAAGTTCTTTTGCATATTCGAGAAGTTGCTCTTTTTCTAAAGCAGAAAGAAGAATAAGAGAAGGAATGTCTTCTTCTTTTTCTTTTTTGTCTAAATCTCCTCTATCCCATTCTTCTAAGAGAACATGAGCATTACTCCCACCAAAGCCAAAAGAACTGACTCCAGCTCTTCTCGGTTCTTTTTTGCCTTCTCGGAGAGGAGTTTCCCAGGCCTGAGTTTTTTCGGCAATGTAGAGAGAGCTGTATTTCATATCAATATGTGGGTTCTGTTCTCTGAAGTGTGTGACCCCTGGAATCTTTTTATTTTGGAGAGAGAGAACCGCTTTAATAACTCCTGCTATTCCCGCCGCCGCTTCTAGGTGCCCTATATTCGCTTTGACCGAGCCAATAGCACAAGTTTTTCTTCCTTTCTCCGAAAAGAAGACCTTTTTAAGAGCTTCTATTTCAATGGGATCTCCCAGAGCCGTCCCGGTACCATGAGCTTCAATATAGCCGATACTTTCAGGAGATATCTTCGCTTTCTCATAAGCTTTTTTCAAAAGCTGGGCTTGTGCTTCTACAGAAGGAGCCGTCAGACTATTACTATGCCCTCCGTGATTCACGGCTGTAGATCGAACAATGGCATGAACATAGTCTCCATCATTCAAAGCTTTCTCCAGTGGCTTGAGAAGAAGAACTCCGCCTCCTTCAGATCGGACATAACCATTGGCTTTTTTGTCAAAACTATAGCAACGTCCGTGAGGAGAGAGCATCCCCGCTTTACTAAAAGAGAGGGACAAGGAGGGAGTCAAGATAAGGTGAATTCCTCCGACCAAAGCCATCTGGCAGTCTTTGGCAAATAGTGCTTGGGTAGCATGATGAAGCGCTACCAGTGAGCTAGAGCAAGCGGTATCAATGGTTTCGCTGGGCCCATTTAGGTCTAAGAGATAGGAAACTCGGTTCGACAGAATACTCCGAGAAAAACCTGAAGCGATGTAGGCGTCATGGAGTCCACTTTGTTTCAGTATTTCTTCATAATCGCTAGTGGACACTCCGGCAAAAACTCCTGTTGATTTTCCGGCCAAACTTTGGGGAGGATAACCGGCATGAGAAATGGCTTGGTAGGCTAACTGAAGAAACCATCGTTGCTGAGGGTCCATCAACTCAGCTTCCCGAGGAGATATCTTAAAAAAAGGGGCATCAAAGCAATCTACGTTTTCGATAAAACCGCCCCACCGTAGCCCTGGTAAATCAGAATACTCCTGCCAATTCCAACGTTCGGGAGGAACCTCTCGGATAAGATCTCTTTTTTTCTCTAGGTTTTCCCAAAAGACATCGAGATTCGGGGAAGCAGGAAAAACTCCGCTCATTCCTATAATTGCAACAGATGAGCCAATAGGCTCTTCTAGTTTCTCCAATTCCTCTGGTTTCTCTAGTTCCTTTTCAACTAGAAGAGGAAGGCTTTTCTCCTGGGCTGTATAATTAGAAGAAGGCTTCGACTCTGTTTTCTTTTTTTCCTCTGGGGGAGAAAACATCTCCTCAAATAATGCAGAGGCAAAGTGTTGAGATAAAGTAGAGATGTTGCGGTGCTCAAAAAAAACTGCCGGAGATAATTCAAAGCTCCATTTTCCCTGTAATCTACTGGCAAACTCTGTGAAAGCCATGGAGTCTAAACCATACTGTTGCCAATCTTCCTTCTCATCAATCTCTTGGTTAGAAACCTCTAATAGTTGCCCCATTTCCTCTATAATTTCCTGAGTAATTTTCTCTTGCAAACTGGCTTCATCAGCAGAGATTTTCCTACCCCCATACCATTTTTCTTCCCAGGTTTCTTTTGGTTCAAGAGCATGGATTTGTTTCTCGAAGGATTGCAAAACTAGGCCTACTGTGCGAAGGAGAATTTCTCCTTTCTCACTTAGAATATCTATATCATAATGGTAATTTCCTTCCTCTTTTTGTTTGCGGGCGTGAGCATAACAAGGAGAAGATAGAGGAGCAAAAACTTCTAACTCCTCCAAGAAAAAAATAACAGGTGTTGATTTTCCTTCAGAAAATGAATCTAAAGTGCTTAGTATTTGCCAAGCCCCGTCTAGTAAACCGGGCCAAAAGAGTTGCTGAGAGGATAGTTCAGCAAAAGCCTCGTCTCCGTTTTCTTTGACCCACTCTACTGTTTGAAAGCTCGTTCCATAATCTAGCCCTTTCCCTTTGAGATGCTCATAAAATTCTTTTTTCTCCCAAATTCTTTTTTCCTGAGAGAGAAGAATTTTATCTTGCTGAGGAAAGGTAGATTTCTTTTCCCCTTTAGTTACTAGTTGGTTTTTGGAAGTTTTCTCTTTTTTGTTTTTTTGCTCTTTCTGCTCTTTCTTGTAAACAGATCCTTGGCAATATATACTCTTCCTAAGAGTAAGGTCTTTTTCTAAATTTTCAAAATCAAAAAAAAGCACTTCTCCCTTTTTCCTCCAATTGACGAACAAGTCTTTAGCTTCCAATTGAGGTAGCGACCAAGTCACTCCGGTAATGACTATTGAGCTATTTTGTGAGTTATTTTGTGAGTTATCTTGTTCCAGTTGGTAAAAGCAGTGGGTTAAAACCCAATCCAAATAAGCAGTTGCCGCTAAGACATTTTTCCCATTGACTCGGTGGTCTAGCCAAGCTAAATTCTCTTTTCTTAAAAAGAATTTTCTTTCTTTTGGTTTTGTCTGAAACCAATGTCTTTCTTTGGCAAAAGGGTAGGCAAGAAGAGCTAAACGAGAACATTCCCCTTCTTGATAGAAACGTTCCCAGTTAATCGATTCGCCTAAAACCCAAGTTTGGGCAAGCTTTATAATGTTTTTTAAATCTCCCCAGCTCTCTGGGAAAGAGATGTTTTCTGTTTGAGAGGAATTGTCCTTTAGGTAACTCCAAGAAAAAACTTCTTCTTCTTCGTTCTCACTTTGATACCACAAGGGAGAGGGAGAGACAAAATTCTTTTCCAGAAAAAGCGAAAGTTTTTCTTTAAGATCGATGAGGTTAGAGGCGAGAATTGCCAAACGGTAAGGCATGGCTTCCCGTCCGATTTGCAAAGTGTAGCATAAATCGCTTAGATAAATAGGAGGAGATGAACAAAGGTACTTCCAAAAAGAGTGGGCATATTGATGGAGTTGTTTAGAGCTCCCTGCTGAGAGAAGGAAAAGTCTATGAGTTTGTTTTGTCGGGTTAGTTTGATTTGTCGGTGAATTTTGCTCATTGTCATACTCTTCTAAAACAACATGAGCATTCGTTCCTCCAAACCCAAAAGAGCTAACACCAGCTCGGCGAGGGGTTTCTATTTTTTTCCAATCTTCTGTTTTCTTCCCTAGATAAAAAGGACTTTTTATTAAGTCTAAATAGGGATTTTCTTTTTGAAAATGAACTAAACCAGGAAGTTTTTTGTGCTCCAAAGCAAGAACAACTTTGGCTACCCCCGCTAAACCAGCAGCCGCTTCTAAGTGCCCAATATTGGTCTTAACTGAACCCAAAGCACAAAAGGGAAATTCTCGGGGGGAATTTTCTCCTAGTTTTTCTAGTTTTCCTAATTTAGAGAAAGCCTGTTTTAGAGCTTCTACTTCGACTAAATCTCCCAGTTCTGTCCCTGTTCCATGAGTTTCTATGTAGCCGATGCTCTCTACATCAATATTGTTTTGGCTATATATTTTTTCTATCAGTTGAGCCTGAGCATCTCGATTAGGAGCGGTCAGGGAATGAGAACGTCCTCCATGATTTACCATGCTAGCTCGGATAACAGCACGAATATGATCTCCATCTTTTTTGGCTTGTTCTAGTGGCTTCACAAAAATGCTGATAATTCCTTCTCCTTTGACATAACCATCGGCATCGTGGTCAAAGGTTCGACAGCGGCCTGTCTTTGAAAGAACTCCTAGCTTTTCCGTCATAAGAAGAGTTTGTCCATCTAAAAGAAGGTTAACCCCTCCGACAATAGCAGCAGGGCACTCTCCACTTTGCAAAGATTTTATTGCCCGATGAAGAGCGACTAGAGAACTGGAACAAGCGGTATCAACGGTTTCACTAGGGCCATGCCAGTTGAAGAAAAACGAGAGACGGTTTGCGAGCATGTTCGAGCAGTTCCCTGTTGCCTCATAAAGATCATAGCTTTTTTCTCGAACCAATAAATTATGATAGTCTTGGAATTGAGCTCCGACAAATAAACCTAAATTAGAGCCTGACCAATCAGAAGCTTTATATCCGGCATTCTCCAATGTTTTCCAAACTTCTTGCCACAACAGACGTTGCTGGGGGTCAATATAAGCAGCTTCTCGGGGAGAAACTTGAAAAAAAGAAGAATCAAAAGTATCAATATCTGAAAGAAAACCTCCCTCTCGGGGTAACTTAAAATCTTCATTGATGGTAGAGAAACCTCCTTGGGTCCAACGTTCTTCCGACATTTCTGTGACAAGATCTCGCTTTGCTTCGAGGTTTTCCCAAAAGGTTTCCAAATCAGGAGATTGGGGAAGAAGAGCACTCATCCCGATGATAGCAATTAGGCCGCCAGGGTTCTCTTCTTTGCTTTTCCCGCGCGCTGAGATTTTTTTCTCTGAAGAATCATCTTTGGGCTGAAAATGTTTTTTCTCTCTTTTTGCTTGGAGCTTTGCCAGTAGCCTGGAGAATCGGCTAGAAGAGAGCTTTTTTTCTAAAAAAGATTCTAGGTGAGTAATATTTTCGTAGCTAAATAGTACACTGGGATTTAAGTTTAACGAGTAGTGTTCATTGATCTCTTCGACTAACTCTTTGAGCAAGATAGAGTCAAGTCCCAGGTTGCCCCAGCTTTCTTCAGTATCGACAAGAGGAATTCTCAGTAGTTTAGACACTATCTCCTCAAGCTTTCCTCGAAGGGATTCCTTTTTTTCTTTTCCTTGCTCGGCCTCATTTGTTGTTAAAGCAAAGGACTCTACAACTGTGGTTTTCCCCTGTAGGTATCGATCTATTTTTTCAGAGTTTCCCCAAGCAACAAAAAGCTGGCCGGAGTTTTTTTCTCCGACTAAGTCCAAAACATTAAAAGCTTCCTGAGTGGGAAGAGCCTTTATTCCTTGAGTTTCCCAAATCCAGTTTTCTTGTCCAGCCGAGAGCTTGAGACCTCCTTCTTCCCATAAAGGCCAGTTAAGAGAAAGAGTATGACCAAATCGTTTGCCTTGTTTTTTTTGTTCTTGCCGCCAATAAGAAAAATTGTCGAGAAAAGCATTGGCAAAAGCATAGTCCAGATTCTTTTCCAAACCAGTCCAAGAAGAGAGAGAGGAAAATAAAAGAAAGAGGTCGAGCTTCTTTTTTTGGCTAACTCTGTCTAAATTTAGACATCCCTCTATTTTACTCGCGAGAACCTCTTCCATTTCGAGAGGAGTTTTTTCTCGCCAGGGATTCGGCGAGATAATCCCCGCACAATGAATGATCCCATTAATTCCTCCCCATTTGCTCTCGACAAAGTCGATTAAGTATTGACAGGATTTTTCTTTTGAAATATCTGCACTAAGGTAATGAATTTCTGCTCCGCCTTCTTGTTCTTTCTGAAGTTCTTCCAAAAAAGAAATTTTCTCTTGCCGGGCTGCTAGAAGAATACGGGCAGACCAATGTCGGGTTAAGTAAAGTGCCAGTCTCTGGGCTAATTGCCCTGATCCACCCGTAATTAGATAGATTCCCCCTTTGAACCAAGCACAGTTGTTTGTTTTAGGGAAAGAAGAAGCCAGCGTTTTTAGCTGCCGCTGGTCTTTTTCATAGCGAACATCCTTTTCTGTCCCCGAATTTCTCTGAATTTCTTGCCAAATTGTCTTTAAGTTTTCAAAAGACAAGCAAGGAGAAGGAAGTTGGATGAAAAAACAACTCCACTGGGAGCTTTCTCCTTGGAGACTTTTTCCAAAAGCAGGTAAGGCTTCCGCGTAAGGATTTTTTTCTCCCCTTGATACTACCCATAGATGAATCTTTTGAAAGCTTTTTTGAGAAACAGTTTGGCAGAGTTTAAGAAGACAGTAAAGTCCTTCTTTTCCTTTCTTGTAATTTTGCCTTCCTTCTTTTGTTTTTTCCTTTTTTCTTTCTTTGGAATCTAAGGAAAAATCGGAGGGAGGGAGCATAAAAACAATCTGAGCCAATAGGGGGTTTTGAGCAAGAACTTCTTTAATAAGTTTTTCGTAGTCTGCTGGGATATTCTCTCGTACTTGATAGTCTTGCTTCGAGAAAGTTTTAAAAGATTCCCCGAAGGAAGCCCAAAAGAAAAGTTCGGGTTTGGCCTCGGGAAGTTCCTCAATCAAGTATTTCCAGCTAGGGTCAGCTCCTATCCAAAGAGTGGGCACATTTCTTTTATTCTTTTCTTGTAAAGAAAGAGCTTGGTTTTTCCAAACAGGCTCATAAAAAGAGAGTTGCTTTTCTTTTGAGCAAATATTTTTTTCTAGTTTTTTCGTTTTAAGAGATGGAGTTCTTGACGAGATAGGGATATCGCTAAACCAATACCTTTCCTGAGAGAAGGAGTAAGTGGGAAGAGGAACCTTTTTTGGGGACCTGTCTTTTTCTTCTTTTTCTTCCTCGTTGCGGGCGGAATAAAAAGAAGACCAAGCAATATTTCCTCCCTGTGTCCAAGTAGAAGCTAATTTTTTCCAAGATCTTTTTATAAACCACCGGAATAAAATGTCTTGCCCTTCTGGTTCCTCCTGCCAAAAATAAACAGGTTCTTTATCTTTTCCATTTTGGACATAGAGATACTCTTCTTTTTCATTTTTCCAAGAGCTTAGATCCTGCGAAAAAGTAAATTTTTCAATGAACATTCTCAGCTGGGCGAGCAAATGGATTTTATTTTGGGCGACAAAGGCACAGCGAGTGGACATAGCTTCCCGACCAACTTGCAAGGTGTAAGCTATATCTGAAAGGGAAAAATCTGGAAAAGAATTCTCTGGCTCATTTTCTTTTAGCCAGAAAACAAAGCTCTTTAAGTACCCGAGCAAATTCTCGGGAGTTTGAGCGGAAAAAATGACGAGTTCTTCCTTTTCTGGAAAACTTCTTTTTATATTTGGGAGATACTTAGGAAATTCCTCTAAAACAACATGAGCATTGCTCCCTCCAAACCCAAAAGAACTGACTCCTGCCCGACGCAACGAACCTTGCTTAGCCTGCACTTCCCAAGGCTGTTTTTCCGAAAGAAAGTAGAACGGAGTTTTTTCCAAATCAATGTAAGGGTTTTGTTTTTCAAAGTGGAGATTTTGAGGTAAAGCTTTATGTTGGAGAGCAAGAATAGTTTTTATGATTCCCGCCATGCCAGCTGCTGCTTCTAGGTGTCCAATATTAGTTTTAACAGCTCCCAAAGCACAGCTTTTTTGAAGAAGGTTTTCTCTGGCAAATACCTTTTTCAAAGCCTCTATTTCAATAGGGTCACCGAGTTGAGTTCCTGTTCCGTGAGTTTCAATATAGCTAATACTTTGGGGATCTACTTGGGCTTTATCTAAAGCGTCCTCAATGAGTTTTGCCTGGGCGCAAGCTCTAGGAGCTGTCAAACTGTGCGCATTTCCACCATGATTGACCAGACAACTTTTAATAACCGCGTGAATATAATCTCCCTCTTTCTTCGCTCTTGCTAAGGGCTTTAAGACAAGAATACCTCCTCCCTCTCCTCGAACGTAGCCATTGGGGCTTTTATCAAAGCTATGGCATTTCCCGTCCAGAGAGAGCATTCCTGCCTTTTGAAAGGAGAGAGATATCGAAGGAGTCAAAATGGCATTGATTGCTCCAGCTAAAGCCCACTCACAATCTCCCATAAGAATTGCTTGGATGGCTCGATGAATGGCAACGAGAGAACTAGAACAAGCGGTATCCACTGTTTCGCTTGGCCCAGAAAGACCAAGCGAATAGGACACTCGGTTAGCTAAAATACAACTGACCATTCCTGTGGAAGTGTGGGCTTCCAGTAAATCTTGCTTGCAGAGAAGTTCAAAGTAGTCTTGGAAAGTTGATCCGGCAAAAACCCCTATTTTTTGCCCGGTTAAACTTCGAGGAGCATAGCCTGCATTTTCAAAAGCACTCCAGGCTAGCTGCAAAAATATCCGTTGCTGAGGGTCCATCAATTCAGCTTCTGGGCGTGATATTTTAAACAAGGGAGCGTCAAATTTATCGATGTTTTCCAAAAAGCCACCCCAACGAAGCTCAGGAGGGTGCTCTCGCCAATCCCAACGATCACTTGAGACTTCTGTGACACAATTTTTTCCCATCCAGAGGTTTTTCCAAAAGGTCTCAATATTTTCTGCTTGGGGAAAAACTCCGCTCATTCCAATAATGGCAATGTCTGTGTCTCTGAAGCTGTAGTCCCGGACTGTATCATTTAACTGCTCTTGGATTAGCACTTTTGGTTCGTTTTCTTGAGTTTTTTTTCCTTCCTGTTCTTCTTCCTCTTCTTGAGGGCAATGCTTGGCCCAAATAGAAGAGTACTCTTGGGCCAAATAAGCGCTTAAATCATCGACATTATTGTATTCAAAAAAAACCGTCGGGGTTAGCTCCAGTCCATATTTTTCATTTAGTCCATTAGCATACTCTGTGAAAGTAATCGAATCAAAACCATAATCGCCAAAGTCATCTTGAGAGCTTATGGCATCAAAGGGAACTTCTAATATAAGACTGACTTCTTTTTTTAGTATCTTTTTTAGCCAGAGGTTTATTTTCGGAGGATGTCCAAAAGAATCGGCGGATACAGTTCTTGTATTTTTGGAAAAAGAATTTTGCCCTTGAGAATTTTGCTCTGAAGATTTTTTTTCTGAAGGATTTTGATCGCGCAGAGCGAGTCCCGATATTTGGGCAGCAAGGTTTTCTCCGCTCCATAAATCTACTTTATATTTTCCCTCCTCATTTTCTTTCTCTAAATGGACCCATAGTTCTCCTGAGGAAAAAGAAAAAAGATCGAACTTAGCAAGAGCAAAGGGTAAAGGAAGTTTCATTTGCTTGGTTTGAACCGACAAGAAAACAGAGGCTTGGAAAAGCCCATCTAAAATTGAAACAAGAGCAATGGAAAAATTATCTGAATTACAGCTATCAGAATCAGAAAAGGTTTTCATTTTGACCCAGGCTTCTTTCTTTTGCCAGAAGACTTCGTCAATGACTCGGTAAAAGGGCCCGTAGTCTAAATTGATATCGCGAAATAAAGAATAGATCTCTTCTTCGGAATTTTGTTTCCACTCTAAGCGAGAGAAAGAAGGGCGCTGAGGAAGTTTCTCCGGTAGAGAGCAGGAAAATACTTTGCCTTTTCCTTGGGCATAAATTTCCCGACCAAAGCCTTTCTTCTGGGCAGACCAAGAAAAAGAAAGGTTTTTTTGGTTTTCGGAAGATTTTTCATTTAATTTTTCCTCTAAGAATAAAATCAGAGAAGGCAAGGCTTCTTTCCAGCAATATGACCTTGGAAAAACAACTTGCTCCAAAGAAATCTTTTTACTTTGGGGCTGAAATTTTCTTAAAGCAAAAGTAAAAGTCGCTAGATAATAGGCAGCTGGTAAAACTCTATCTTTTGCAATTTGGTGGTCTCGAAGAAATTCTTCTTTTCCTGAAAAAGAAAGCTCTTTTGGCTGATTTATCGGAAAACCAAAAGGAATATGATCTTTTTCTTTGGGCAAAGGAGAAATCCAATAGCTTTGGCTGTGGTCAAAAGGATAGGTTGGCAGAGAGAGTTTTTCATAGCGATAGGAAGAAAAATATTTTTCCCAGTGGACAGAAAAACCTTTTTTCCACAAACAAAGTAAAATCTCTTCCCAAGTATTTTTTTCAATAAAAGGCTCGTAGTGAAGAATGTCTTTTCTTTCTTGGAGCCAAGTGCATTTTCCTATTTGTAGAAAAAGAGCTGAGGGATCAAGGGAAGGACAAAACGTTCTCTTCTCTTTCCCTATACTTAGTATTTCAGGAGAAAGGGGGATTTTCTCTTCTTGGTATTTCTTTAACAAAGAGTAAGCTCTCTCCTTCTTCATTTTGAAAGAAGAAAGACGAGAACAAAATTCTCCCCCCCAAAGAAAATTCTCTTGGCCTGAAGATATCAAATCTAAAACTTCTTCAGAAGAAATCATTTGATCTAAATGCAAATGAATTAATTCCTGGAAGGCAATATGAAAAGAAGAGAGGCTTTTCCCCAGAGCCCACTTGCTCCTTAGCTGATGAAAGGAAGAGAGGAGAGCAAAAAAGAACATTTTTTCCTCTTCTAAAGAAGCTGGACTATCTTCCTTAATCCAAGATAAAAGAGACAAGTCTCTTTTTTGAAAAACCAGCTCCCACTGCTTCAGAAAACGACGAAAAGTGTGTTGGCTTTCCCAAAGCATTTTTGCCTTTTGGAGCCAAACTTTGAGTTCTTCAGGAGAAAAAGAGAGCTTTCCTTTTAATTCCTTTAAATAGCCTTCATTTACTTGCCCAGGAGAAACAATTTCTCCTCTCAGGGAGTTCCAGAAAGGGGTCTTTGGGTGAGAAAGAGACATTGTTTCTTTTTCCATCAGAAAAGAAAAGGCTTCCTCTAAAGTGATCATTTCAGATAAAGTAGCGCTCGCTAGTCGGCCTATTTTTTCTCCGCCCCAAAGATCTGGTTTGATTCCCAAATCTAAAAGATTTTTTCCTAAGCTATAAAAAAAAGTATATTCTTCCCAAAGTCTTTTCTGACGAATAGAAGGGATGTTTCTCGAAGAAAGAAGCTTTTGCCAAAGAAAAAACCAGGGGGCTTCTTTTTGAGAAGCGAGAATTTTTTTTAAGGAACCTTGTATTTCTCCCATTCCTACGACTAAAGGAGGAGATGTCTTTTTTTGGCTAGCTTTATCGGTAGGGATAGAAGCAGCCAAAACTTGATTTTTTAAATCTTCTGTGCTGGAGACAAGTAAGCCAAAGCGATGAGAAAAAGACTCCCGTCTTAGTAAACTCAAACAAATATCTTGCCAATTTTCCTTCACAAAAGAGGGGTCTTTGACATACCTAGACCAGGAATCTAGCAAAGATTGCAAAGAAGAAGCGGTTTTGGCTGAGAGAACAAAAGGCAAAGAAGAGGGGAGGTCGTTTTTTTTCTTCTTTTGGCTACGATACTCTTGGACTATAATGTGGGCGTTAACTCCTCCGAAACCAAAAGAGCTAACTCCCGCAAGCAAGTTTTTATTTTTTTTTCTTTTCCAACTTACTTTCTTTTGAGTAACTCGAAAAGAAGTTTGAGGGAAGTCAATAATAGGATTAAGAGTTTGGATGTTTAAGCTAGGAGGAATTTCTCGGTGCTTCATCATCAGAAGGACTTTTATGACCCCTGCAATTCCCGCTGCTGCCTCCAAGTGTCCAATATTCGCCTTTACCGAGCCAATATAAGAAAGACCTGGATCTAAACTTCTTTGCGAAAAAGCTTGAGAAAGAGCTTCCACTTCAATCGGATCGCCCAAAGAAGTCCCTGTTCCGTGGGCTTCGATATAATAAATATCCTCTGGTCTAACCTGAGCTTGCTCTTGCGCTTTTTCAATAACCTTACGTTGGGCCTCTACTTGAGGAGCCGTAATCGAAAGGGCATTCCCTCCATGATTAACGGCACTGCCTCGGATAACTCCATAGATGTGGTTATTTTCTTTGCGAGCATCTTCTAGCTTTTGTAAGAGAATAACTCCCACTCCTTCTCCGGGAACATAGCCGTTAGCATCCTTGTCAAAAGTTTTACATTGCCCGTCGGGACTGAGCATACGAGACTTGGAAAAAGAAATGTATTTCCAGGGGTGGCAAATAACACTAACTCCCGCTGCTAAAGCATATTGACTTTCTCCCAAAGCAAGACTTTGACAAGCGTTATGAATCGCAACTAAAGAAGAAGAGCAGGCGGTATCAATTGCCTTACTCTCTCCTGTTAAACCCAAAAAATAAGACAAACGATTGGCCAAAATGCATTCATAGTTTCCCAAACAAGCATAGCTGTCTACCGCAGCCGAGCTTTCCGCGATTTTTTGCTGGTAATCAATCGCCATAACTCCGACATAAACGGAAGTTGTTTTCTCCTGCAAAGAAGACAAAGCAATCGCGGAGTCTTCCAGACAATGCCAAGATTCCTCCAAAAGCAATCTTTGCTGGGGGTCCATATTCTTAGCTTCTCGAGGAGATATTTGAAAAAAAGAAGCATCAAAGCGATCGACCTGATCCAGTAATCCTCCCCACTTACTCAGACTAGTATTCTCCTCCTCTATAGAAGAAGAGTAATATTTTTCGATATCCCAGCGTTCATAAGGTATTTCTCGAACGCTATTGACTCCCTCCCTTAAGTTTTGCCAAAATACCTCATAGTTTTTGGCTCCTGGAAAACGACAGGCCATTCCCACGACGGCAATATCAGGGTTAGTTTTGGGAGGAGTTGACGGAGGTTTAGGAGGCATAATTTTCATTCTCCCGTGGGAAGTGAATTTGTTCTTCTTGGCTACTCAGCAATACCCATGACGATAGCAGTGATTAAGCTTAAAATAGTATCATATTTTGTCTTAAATTGCAATGGAGGAACCCAAGTACTCTACATACTCTCGAGTTAGTATAAGTTTGCTTTATAGTTTTTGGATTTGTAGACTATAGAAATTTATGAAAAAGATTGGATTTTCTAAACTTAGAAAAATAGTCAAGTTAAGGTAAAAGCGATGAAACTAAAAAAGATATCTGTGCTCTCCCAATTCATTTTGACATTACTAACAGCAGGATTTTATGTGCCCTTGTGGTTTATGACGAGCAAGAAGTCGTTGGAAGAAATGCATTCTGAGATAGAATTGAATTTTAATATTATCCTAATGGCTGTCGTTTATTTTGGAATGAGGTATCTTATCTTTTTAGCTTTATTAACCAAGGGAAATCTTGATATTCTGCTCACTCTTGAAATTATGAGCAATGATCCTATAGGGCTTCTTTTAGCTTTTCTTTTGATTCCTCAAGCTCTCAAAATTAGACGAATGCTCTTAAGAGGATTTAAAAACCTCACTATTTCTTGGATTTTCACACTCTTGTTTGGAATTTTTTATTTACAGTACAAAATTAATAGTATTGAAAAGTCGACTTTTCCTATAAGTGTGGAAGAAAAATAAAAAAGAATTATAGTTTATTGAAATTTTATATTTTTTTGGATAAACTATAAAAAGTATATTCTATCTAAATTATTTTTTAGGGAAAACGGTTTGATGCTTTTCACCGATGTTTAGGGATCAACTATGAAAAAAATACTTTTACTTGTTTTGGTTTTCTTATCAGTCCAAACTTACGGTGTCGTGATAATCCAAAATTTTACTCCTGAGTCTCTCAACAGTGGTGATGCTACTTTCTTCAATGGTTCTCCGACTCTCTCCTCCGACGGAAGTGGAAGTTTTCTGGATTTACCGACTACTGTTAGCAACCACAGTAAGTTGATGGAAGTGGCTTTACTTGATGCAGGTACTTTGCCCACAGATACTCCTACGACCATAAGATTGGATTTAAACATAGATTCCCTTACTGCTGACAACGATTTACTTATCGTGCTGACAGATGGAGTGGATGCTCTTGGAATAATGCGCTTTGATAATGGAGGAGGAGGAATGCACCCTCAGGAAGGGGCTGTTAGTACAGTTGACACTATCGGAGCGGGATTGACTACTTTAGGCGATATCCGCATGCCTTTTTCTAGCCAATATAGCATCGAGTGGGTTTTAGATACAACCACATCCGTAAAAGGAATTATGAGTGGAGTAGAAGCTATTCCTTCTCCTTCTCCCTCTCGAGTTATCAATCGTGATGCTGCTTTGAATTTGGTGTTCATGAACAACAACAACACGGAGCTCTACCGAATTAGATCTTTCACTGCGACAGTCACTAACGATGCTTTAGATCCTGTACCTGAGCCAAGTACTTATTTGATGCTTTTGTTGGGTTTGAGTGGCTTACTCTATCGTCGGCAAAGATAGAATCCTTTTGTTCATTCTGGAAAGTAGTTTAGTTAGGGACACGTCCCTAGAGTTTAAAACAAAAAGATCATATTTTGGAATTGGAAATAGAGGGAAGATACAATGCCAGTAAAAGTACTGATGATGATTATGGTAGGACTTTCTTTGCTCATACTACCGTTTGCTTCGGCCAAACCAGTTTTAAATGTCGGGACCCACTCCACCGATTTCCAAAATAGTGATTTTGATGATTACCGAAATGCTTTACTCGACAATTTTGAGACGACTTTCACCAGTATCGGGACACTTTCTGCGCAAAACTTGGCTGGGATTAACATGCTAACGATAGATTTAACTAATTTTCAATCCAGCTCTGAACAGACTGCCATGGTAAACTTTGTTAATAGCGGCGGGACTCTGGTAATGAACGCTTTTAGCAACACTTGCTGTAACATTGATTTCCCCAGCAACGCGAATACTCTTTTGAATCCTTTTGGACTAGAAGGAATCAATGGAGGCTTTACTGCAGCTACTCACTCTGTAAATTTTGTCGACAATGAAATTGTTAATGGCCCTTTTGGACTGGTCAGTACCTACACTAATCAATTCGAGTCTGAGTTTCGCCCCCAAGCGGGAAATACTTTTGCTGGCTTAGGAGTAGATGTTTTAGTTGGCGATAGCAACTCTGCGTTTTTGGCCTACTTAGGGCCAGATCCCAGTAGCCAACGCTTAGGTCAAGTCTTTATCCACACCAACTATCACGCATTCGGTGATTCTGATGCTTTTAGCGCAACGGGTAACTTTAACGATGCGGATAACCGTGCTCTCTTACTCAATGTTGCGGCAAGTGCTGCTACTGTCGCAGTTCCTGAGACTAGTACTGTTTTTTTCATGCTGATAGGGATATCTGCTGTCGTTATGCTGCGTAAGAATAAGTAATTTCTGGTTATCACCAATGCCTTTCTCTTGATAGATAGCTAATATTTGCTAAACAGGCACACAGTTTGTGTGCCTGTTTTAGCTAATCATTTGCTATTTCCAAAGCTGCACTCTAATTTGGCCTTGCGAAGGAGAGTGGCTACTCCAATTTATTCCATTTGGAAGACCACTATGAGTAAGATATATGACTCCGTTCCTAGCTGTCTCCCAGTTTATCCGATTTTTCCAACCGCGACCTTTATCAAAATAGAAATATAAACCGTATAAGAAGGGATCTCTGCCTTCATACTTATATATTTCATGTGTTAACAGAGGAATAATCACCTCGTCGTTGTTTTTTTCACTTTCTCTGATGGTGACTTGGATTCGAGAAAAATTTTGAGTGTTAAGACTGTGCACAATAGCACCCCTTTGAGCTTTCTTTATATCAATCCAACCAGAGTCAAAATCCGCTCTATTTTTCCCTTTTTTGCTTCGATGATTTCTATTGTCTTCATAATCTTGGTAGCCTCTACCATCTAATCTACTCAGAGTTTTTTTTATTCGAGTATTCTCAGCGGCAAGGGCCATGACGTACTCTCTGAGTTCTGCATTTTGTTGCTGTAAAGCCTTTACCGAATTTTTTAGCTCCTCAATTTCTTGGGTTAATTTTTGATCGTCGATGACAACTTTAACAAGTTTTTCGTTGTAATGGTCGTTTGCCATTGCTTGCAGGCACAAAACAAAAAATAAAACGAATGAAATTAAAATCTTCTTTTTCATGAAGTCTCCTTTTTAACACACGGGGATGTTTCTGTCACAAAATTTCAAAATTCAAAAGGCTGTAAGTTAATTATAAAATAAGCCTATCATTTCTTTTTTATTTATGACATAAGAATTGGTCAAAATGCAAATTCATTTTTTGTAAAAATTGGGCGACACGTAAAATTCTTAGAGCATCATAGTCTATTTTATAGACACTGATTGTAGCACTGCGATTGATTCTTTGCAATTTTTTTTGAATTGCAAAGAACGAATGGGAAATAATTATTTTGGAATAAAAGCTTATAATAGTGAAGAAATTGTGCTACGAGGAGATTTTTTTTTGCAGTAGAGAGCTAAATCTTGTACAATATGTAGTAGATCGATTTAAAAAGACTATATTTTTCTAAATGAGAGCGATTTGTTAATGGCTTTCACTACAAGGAGAAAGCAATGAAAAAAATTTTAATGGCAATAGCCATTAGCCTCGCCTTATCTACCCATATTTCAGCAATAACAACAGAGTTTTTTACCCACAGCACTTTTCTGAGTAACACCTCTGGCTTAACGGTTGTTGATTTTGAGAGTTCTGCTTTTGGAACTATTTCAGCCAACGACTTTGCTCCTCAAGGCATCGCTTCGATTAGTAATCGTGATGGTTTTGATGTAGAAGTAGGGGTAGCAGTGGGTACCGCCTCTCTAGCTTCTGGTACTCATGGCCTAAGTTCCTCTTTCTATAACGCCTCGGGAGCCTCTGCTTATAATAACTCGGTTACAGATAACATTGACTTTGTTCTTGTTAACACTGCTAATGCGGCCGGGATTTTTATGGGGAATGTTGGTCCTGGAACAACAGCTGTCCAGTTTTTGGATCAAAACAATGTCGTGATTGCAGAGGAAGTTATCGATGAGAATCACACTGGGATTATCAACCTTGGTGGTTTTAACAATCGTATTTTTTATGGGATTGTGACAGATCAAAAAATTGCTACGATCAGAACAATTGAAGGTAGTGGAGATAGCGATGGAATCGTTTATGATGATGTTCAGTTTAACGTCAGTACTGTTCCTGAGCCTTCTTCTTTTGTTTTAGGCAGTCTTTGTTTTCTATTCTGCTTTTTTCGGTTTTCTAAGAAAAACTAAGTTTTTTTTTTCCTGTAACATTTTCTCTAACTTTCATTCTTAACTAATATTAAGTAATAAATAATATTTTTACAGAAGGAGAGGGAAAATGTCGAACATTCTTAATGGAAGTGTTTTATCTGATACAATTAAGTGGATTGAATCCCGTTTAGACAAAGAAGAAACATGGTCTGTGCAAGCGGCTAATACTAGAGAAAAAAGACTTTTTGCTATCATTTCTAGCTACATTGGATGTTTAGCAGTGTGTTGGTCTTTTTTAGTTATAAATAAACGTCCAGAAGCTGATGTCATGGCTATTTCTGTTCTTTTGTTGCTATTAGGTCATCTTGCTTACAGAACGTCTATTAAAGATGTTTTTGAGCGCAACGAAGCTTTAAGGAATTTGCACTTAGGGCGCTGCTTAAGAGGTGTATTTTGCCGAATTTATCCCGCTTTAAGCATGTATACCAAAGAAAGCGTTTCTGATGAGGGGAATCCCTTACTGAAATATCGCTGTGCTTCAGGGGCAGGAGCTCAAACGGGAGTAAATAGTATTCTCTCCACTTATGAAATACTAATGGCGTTGTTGTGGGGAATTTTTTTCGTTACCTTGCGACATAGTTTACCCGGTGGCTTTATTTACCTCGAAGATATCTCTTTTTACTTAGGTGGACAACAAATAGAAATAGGCCAGTGTTTGTTGGAATGTGGAGAAGTGTCTTTCTGCTCTATTGCAATGATCTCTTTTTCTATCATTGATTTGTTTTTCTTTGCGCTTTGCTATGCAACCATTAGGTTTATTTTAACAACTCGACGTAGCTTCCGTTTTATTAGAGCGAAAAAAGAAGGGGACAAGTTGATTGAAGAGAAAGTGAATGCATTTCAAAAGGGACTAGAAAGAGGAACTTTCTTCCATTTTTCAGCCTAAAAAAAGCTGAGAGAGAAAATGTTCGATTTTCTCTCTCAGCTTTTTTTATTATTCCTACAGATACATCAATAGAAAATCCCATGCTATTAAGTTTCTAGGAAACTATTTCCCAATAAAAACAAAAGGAGCCCAGTAGTAAGGTGCTGCATAGTTCTGGGAATAACGAAGTTGTTTTTTTGCCTGCGTTAGGTATTTCAAAAAATGTTTAGAGTTTCCCTTTGAAAAAAGATGCTGATAGAAGTTTTCCATTAAAAGAGAAGTAGAGATATCTTCAACCTTCCACAAAGAAACAATCAGGCTGTCTACGCCTGTATACATCCAAGCACGAGCAAATCCTACAACCCCGTCTCCCGTTTCCAGCTTACCTAGTCCTGTTTCACAAGCTGAAAGAACAACAAGTTTGGCTTGGATTTTGTTTTTTAAATGAAAAATTTCACGCGCTTGTAAATTGCCATCACTGATGCTTTCTAAAGGTAAGATGCTTTTGGGGGAGAGAGTTTTATCTATCTTTGTAGGAGCTAAGACTAAAAAAGAGCGAAGCGAATTCTCTGGATCAATTACTCCATGAGTTGCAAAATGAAAAATATTATATTGAGAGAGAGAAGATAAAAAAAGTTTTGCCTCTTGAGCTTCTTTGCCAAAGGAAATCGATATGTTTTTGTTTTGAATGGTAAAGTCTTCACTTATTTCTAAGAGAGAAGTTTTATCTAAGATATTTTTGGCGATGGCAAGTACCTCTTTTCGAGCCCCTGGGAGACTGGACAACTTTTGGCGCGTATTTGCTTGCCCACCTCCAATAGGATCAGCCATAGCCAAGAGGGAGAACTCTTTCACTTTCTCTTTTCTTTTTGTCTCCTTGTTCATCTCGACCATTGTTGTTGCTGAGGTCACATAACTAATATCGTATTTGTCTGCTACATAACTCAATTCTTGCCAACTTTCTCCTTCCTCTTCTACAGGAAGACAAAGAGATGAAAATGGCAATCGATGGAGCATTTCATCAGGAGCTACTATCAAGCGACTTATTTTTCTATCTTGCAACACAGGGTGCAGCAATAATTGATATAATTCTGTTGCTTCTTCTTTATAGATCCAAGTCATTGAGATGTTTTTTGTGTCTTTAAGCGTGTATATGAAACTCTTTAATTTCTTATTAATTTCAGCGGAATTTCCCAGCTCTATCGTTTCGAGAGAATTTTTGTCTATAATAAAGCAGTATGCTTTGCCGCTTGTGTTCTCCTTTTTTGCCGTAAAGAAGTATTCTAGTAGCACTTCTCCCTCTTTTAGGTCTGATTGCACTTGCTTAAGACTAACTGCTTGAGGATACACTAGCTTTGAGAAAGCAGAATTTACACGGCGAATCTCGCCGATCACTTTTCTTAATTCATATTCTTTTTCTTCTAGTTGATTTTGTATACTCTTATTTTGTGTTCCTGCTGTTCTTAGTTTCTTTTGAATATCAGAAATTTGCGCTAAAACAAGATTGCGTTTTCCTTTTAGCTTTGGATCGATTGTTTCTTCTAGATTAGCTTTACTCTCTGCCATTAAAGACAAAAATCCGTATCCTTTATATTTCTGAAAAATTTCCCAGGCTTCTTTTTTTTCCTCTTGTGAGATAAGAAAATCTATGCCCTCTTGAAAATGAAAAACCCTCTTTTCCATAAATGATTTTCGGGCAATTTTGGCAACTTTTGATATTTCATACCAATGACTTAACCCCACTTTGTAATCACTGGAAGCTTTTTTCTTTTTTCCCAGAGAACGATAGCAGTGTGCTCTTGAAAATAAGGAAGAAGCGACTCCTCCATAATCTCCTAACTCTTTTTGAATCGTAATTGATTTGTTATGAAGCTCTAAAGCTTTTTGATGCTTGCCTAGCGTTTCGTAAACACTGCCCATGTTACGGAGAGATTGAGCAATCCCTAAAGAATGTTCTAATCCTAAATCTTCATTTATGGAAATGGATCGCTTATAGTAGACCAAAGCTTTTTCATATTGATTTAAATTTTTATAGATGGCACCAAGATTATGCAGAGAGCTAGCAGTTTCAAATGGATTACCTAGCCTTTTTCTTATAGAGTAGGCCCGATTGTGATATCCCAGAGCTTTTCCATATTCCTCCAACATAGCATAAATAATTCCAATATTACTTAGACAATTAGATATACCTACTTGGTCTCTTAGCATTTCTCTTATAGTAAGAGATTCATTGTGGTACTCTAATGCTTTTTCATATTCCCCTAGATCTTGATATAAAACGCCCAAACTCTCTAGAGAGTTAGCTATACCTATTTGGTCTCCAAGATTTTTTTTCATAGCAAGAGATTCATTGTGGTACTCAAGCGCTTTTTCATATTTACTTAATTTCAAGTAGATATTGCCGATACTAGATAGAGAACTCCCTACTCCCAAGAGGTCGTTTAGCTCTTGTTTTATAGAAAGTGATTGACTGTAATGGCTTAAGGCTTTTTCATATTCCCCTAAAAGTTGATAAATGTTAGCAATATTCTTTAGAGAATCAGATATTCCCGAACGACTACCAAACTTCTGGCTTATAGCTAGTGACTGCTTTTGGTGACTCAAGGCTTTTTTATATTCTCCTAAATCTTCATAAATATTACTAATATTATTTAAACAAGCCCCTACTTCTAAATGATGACCTAGTTTCCGATTTATAGAAAGTGACTGGTTATAGTACTCTAATGCTTTTTTGTATTTATTTCGTCTTTTGTAAATATTTCCCAGTCCATTTAGGGATCTTGCTATCCCTAAATGATTGCCTAGCTCTTGGCTTATAGAAAGCGATTGATTGTGGTACTCTAAAGCATCTTCATATTGGCTCAGACTTTCATAGATGTTGCCAATATTATTTAAAGAATCGGCTATATCCAAAAGGCTCCCAAGTTCTTTTCTTATCCCAAGAGATTCATTCTGATATTTTAACGCCTTTTCGTATTTACCTAACATAGCGTAAATATTTCCAGCGTTGTTTAAGGAATAATCAGATAACTGGAGTTTCGAGGAGAGAGAGTTGCTCAACTTTAGTGATTTCTCAAATAATTTTACTGCTGTTAAAAACTCTTCTTTATTGTACTCTGAAATTCCTTTGTCAAAATATTCGCGTGCTTCCTGGTATAGCTGAATTTCATTTTCCTCCCAACCAGCCATTTCTTCTATCATTTTTTGCCAAAACTTAGATTGTTTAAAATTCCACGAAGATATTTTTTTAGCAGCAGCTATTTTTTCATAGTACTTTGCTATTTGAAAAGCCTCTGATAATGCCTTTTTCCTTGTTTTCTCATCTGACAGGAATAGCATTTTTTCAAGAAGTAAAAAGTAATCGCTCATTTGATCTTGATGTTTTTCAATAATTTCTAGACATTTTTTCTCATCTTTAGAGTTTATAGCCTCCGCCAATGGAGCCTGCCAATCTTTCCCTTTGGAAATATCCCAATCCTCAATATAAGCTCCCCAGCTAGCCGAGTTCACTTCAAAAGCTAGAAATTTACCATCACGAATTATTTTTAGTTCGTAAAAAGGTTCATTTTCTTGAGAGAAACTAGTTGGCTGTACAGAAATTCCTTTTTCTTGTTTACTATCCACTTGTTGCTCTAACCAAAAACTTTCCTTTTCTCCACTTTCTCGCCAACATTTCTCTAAATATTGGATATATATTTTTGCTTGAAAAACATCGTTTTTATTTGCAATTTCCAATTTTGCAAAGGCAACAATTACGTCTCCCTTTTGCAGTTTAAGCTTTTCTGCAACACTTCCAGGAATTATTCCCGTAATTTTCGCTCCTTCTATAAATTCAACTTGCTCTTGAGACCCCACAGATATTAAGAGAAATAAAGCTAGACAGCTCAACATCCAAATTTCTCTGACCATTTTTTGAGTAGACATATATCATTCCTTACAAAATAGTTTGGTTTACCTTTATCATAGCAAAAAATATAACGGAAGGTAAATATCTCTTTTTCTCTTAGCTCTTGCTTAAAAACAGCCTATCTTTGTTTTATAAAAAATTCTTTGTAACTTAAGTCAAGAAAGTTTCTCTATAGCTGTTGAAAGGAGAAAAAAGTTCTTCCTGAAATGATTCTATTCAAGTTAGTGTTTGCCATTTATCAATACGCTTTTTAGCTATTTCTAATAAACTCCACAACTATCTTTTAATAAAAAGGAAACGAATATGACAAAAAAAAATACTCTATCTGTCCTTATTCTACTCGCCATCGTTTGTCAATTTAGTTACGCTGAATGGATGGTAAGTAAAGAAGGGGCCAAGCTATGGAACCCCAATCCTATGCAAAATGAGACTTGCTCTTGGTCCGGCGAGAAAGATCGTCGGGGGTTTGCTTCTGGCCCAGGCTTTGTCGTCTGGTACATCAATGATAAACCGTATCAAGTTTCCTCAGGAAACTACACCAATGGCAAAGCCGAAGGTAATATCCTCATCGTTAGCAAAAATGCTCATGTTCAAGCTATTCAAGAAAACAACGGAGTGTACAGAGAAGTCCCCATAAAAATCGGAGATGGTAAGACAAAACGGGAAAAATCAAAAGGAGCTATTTTTGCTCTTGATGCTGATGACTATAAAAGTGGCTCCCAAGATTTTGGATCTAGTTTGTCTGTTAGAACAGATCGCAATGGAAGAAAGTACTTTCACGGCAAAACAAGTTCCTATGCCCACGGATACTTTTTTGGCATTTCTTTTAACAAAGAAGACCAAATACAACCTGGCGATACCTTAGAGATCGTAGTGAGCAATTGGGGGCAAGCAAGAGCAGATAGCGGAATTCTTATAGGTGAAATGTTGGGCTTTATCACTCAATATGATAGATTCCATCTCGACAGCTTCTTGGGAAACAAAATTATCGTCTTTCGACCCATAATGCAGTCGACCTTTGTTTTTGGACAACACGATGGTTCCGTAGACCGAAAAAATACCTCTTGGCTGCCCCGTGAACCAAACAAATTGACCTTTCAATTCAAAGAAAATAACATCGACCTTTTGATTAATGATGAGTTTGTTATCAGCACCGAATACAGAAGAAATAGCCGAGTAGAGCATCTATTGTTTTCGGGACTGGAATTGAAAAGTGCGGTACATAGTATAGCGATTTATCGCTAGGGTTTTGTGAAAGTAAGATAGTTATTTTCTTTCTAGCTATCTTACTTTCACAAAACCCTAGTAGTTTGCTTCTTTTTATAAAAATAACAAGCTTCTGAAAAGTAAAAAAGAGCCTTTACTGCCAGTGAGTAAACTGAAAGCAAAAAGCGTCATTTTCATAAACCTCTAGAGGAGTGTTTTTGTTTTCCATTTTGATATATTGCAAAACGATACTCTTGAGTTTTTCGACTTATGGTTAAGATGGGAGGACAGATAATGACTGAATATCGTTAATAGCAGGGACGTATCATTAGCTTTAGTAATATTAGTTCTCAATAGCAGGCTTTAAAAACACAAAGCTAGCCTGTTGTATTCTTGACAGAGATACAAAATGCATTTTGTATCTCTGTTATATTTATTACTTTCCTTTCAAACCTACCTTATTTTAAATCCAAAATATACTTTTTCCATACGATATTCAGTTTATCAAATTCCGCTCGAAGTAGTTCATGAAGATGGTCGATTCTCTTCCTTGTTGTCCTTCTCGGTGAATGATCGAGACATTAAGAGGCTCTCTGGCATAGCAATATGCTTGAGTCACGCACTCTATAAAACCGACCGCAGCTATCCCTATCATCAATGAATTCCTCTTCTAAAAGAAAATCAGGGACATAGCCTTTCAATTTTGCAGAAACCAATACTTTCCCCTCGGAGGCTTTTTCTGCCAACTCTCTAACTTCTTCACTACGATCCACAATATGAAATGGATTTTGAGGGGAGGTCAACATGCTCTTTATAAATAGCCTCCAGTTCATAAAACTAGTTTTTGTTTGTTGAACCTGTATGTCTCTGGAGTTTTTTTCCCAGCCCACACCAATTTTAAGTCTAGGAAGTTGCCCTTGTATTTCCGCGGCCACTTCTAAAGCGACTAACTCAACAGAGCGTTTGTAAAAACCAAGAGGAAAATCTAGAACAACTTGTCGTGTTGTTTCGTAGGAGTTTCCTCCGTAGAGTTTTGCTATTTTTTTTATATAAGTGATTTCCTCTTGGCTCATAGCCCTATTCTTTGCTGTCGTAATAGCAATAGCAACAGGAGATATTTGGTGTAATTTCCATTTTTTATTTGCTGATATACAAGAGTAGCCGACCAGGAAGTAGATGGTGGGAGCAAAAACGGGTAACTCCCAGGCTATCGCCATATGAGCAAGAAAAAATCCGGTACTAAACCAAAGAACAAATGTCACGAGCAAGATTACAAGAAAAGAGAAAGCATTGCGGGGCAGAAAACCAAGCAAAAAAGCGGCTATTGTTATCGCTATGACAAGCTCATACCAAAAGAAACTGGTCGGCAATGCCGAAAGGGGCTCTGTTTTATTTTCAAGTATCTTGAGCCAACTATCGATGACTAATCCGTGGACGATACCGCCGGGAAGAAGCTCTAAGTTGTCTTGGTGAATGAGTTGGATCTTATCCCCTCCTCTCGGATCATCAACAGCAAGAACCAGTACCTTATTATGGATTTTTTCTAAGAACTGCTCACTGGACTCACTTTCCAGAAATTCATCTGCTTGGATCACCGGAAGGAAAAAACGCTCTCCCAGAGGAGGCAAGGGGGGGCGAATAGGAAAGGGATTTTTTCCGCTCCAGACTTTTCTCCATCTCTTGGGCAATTGCTCAATTCGCTCTGGCCATTGCTTATTTTCTCTTTGCGCAATAGCTTCTAAAGTAACAGCAGCCAGAGAAATACTTTCTGGCTGCTCTGGGTCACGTAAGTATAAGAATCTGATTTTACTGTTATTTTTATAGTTTATTCCATGGGCATCACCTAGTTGAGGAAGTTCCCCTTCGCTGTCTTCTTTGAGTGTATCTAGCCAGATATGTGTGGATGTGTCGGTGCCATATCCCAAAGTGGTCGGTGATATTTGAGAAAACATATGAATTGAATTAATTAACTCTTTGTCTACAGAATCCTCTGTTTTCTGCTTTTCTAGTTGGGGTTCGTCTGTCCCTATTAACTCTTCGTCTACAGAATCCTCTGTTTTCTGCTTTTCTAGTTGGAGCTTGTCTGTCCCTATGTCAAAGACCAAAGCTCTAGGCCTCTTCTCCAGAGAGAGCGATATTAATTTTCGCAAAAACTCGGTCAGCTTAATGTATATTCTATCTTGCCTGGACTCTCCAGACTTTTGTTCATAATTAAAAAAGACCATCGACACTTCACTTTGGGAAAAATCAGCTTTAGGAGCCCAGAAACGATACCTCCCATCAGATAGATAAAACTCAGAAGACTGCAAAGCGTCATGGATATTCCAACCAATCAAAAAATTGGCCGAGAGAATAAGAATAAAAAGTAGCAAATATTCGCGTTTGTTCTTTTTACCCTCAAGATAAAACTGCCTAAGTTTTTGAGCCCATGGCTGGAATCTACTTTTCTTCATCCCCTTCTTTCTCCCAAGAACAATCTAATTCACTGTTTTTTAACTCTTGCATTAGCTTTTGACGGATGGCAGGATCAAGGTTCGGCTCTTGGAGATACTGCTGAAGAATCTCACAAAAATCAAAACCCGAAAATTGTTGGATTAACTCTCGGTCCATCTTAAGTTCCACGCATATTTTGAATAAAATCGGTAGGGTGAGGGTTGGATCTTGAACAAATCTTGTTGTTATTTCCCGATAAGTGTCCATCGCTTCTTGGTAGAGTCCCCAACGATAATAGGAATGATAGAGGGTCCACCAAACTCCTAGATCCTGAGGGTTTTCTGCTATGGCCTCTTGTAGTCTTTGCTCTATCTTTTGAAGTTTTTTCTCTCTTTTAGAAGAATGCTTGTAGACTCTAACACTGGGGTACATTTTGGGATCACCTTCAATATGCACCGACCAGATAAAGCCCCTAGGGTTGTGCAATACCTTAGAAGAGGTGACGACAAATTGGCTTTCTTTCGTTTTTGCTTCCAGAAGCACCTCGTCATCGAGACTTTGAATGTTAAGTAGGTAGACAGGATTTCCCTTCACCGGGAGCCAGGAGAAAACAAGCTTATTTTTATTGCGGATGAAAAGCCGAGGGTAGGAAAGAAGCAACTGATCTCCCCGACTACGAACCCACTCAAGTAAAGGCCTCTTTGCCCATTTATCGCCGTACCGACTCACAACAGAAATGATTTTTTCTTTATTTTCACCCCTAGAGCGAGCAAGAATTTTTTCTTCTGTCTTCTTTACCTCTTTTTTTTTCTCCTGGATGACAATGGTTTTTGGCCCGATGAACGTTTTCCGAAGCTTCCATTCCCCTTGATACTCAATATAGAGACAAACTTTTTTTGGCAAAATAATCTTGTCTCCTTTTTGAACTATCATTCCCTCTTTGAGCTGTTTTTTTGTGCCATCTTTTTGGATCAGAGTAGTGGCCTCAGATTTAGATGCAGATATAAGCAACGCTATCTTAGCTTGGGCGAACAAACATTCCCCCAAAAGCAGTAGAAAAAGAATATAACAAATGCCTCTCATAACTTTCCTCCCATAGTTTTATGTATTCTATATCTCAAATAATTCTAATTTCCCACCCAGAACGACGAGAAGCTTTTTCTAGTTCGTTCATACTCTCAGATAAATAGAGAAAACGTCCTGGCCAACGACTTAAGTGCTCTGCTGCCCCTGCTTCAATACTTTCGAGTTTTTCAAGGTACAAGTGCGCCCCCTCCCAGCAGGCTAACTTTTGTGCAGTGTTTGCCCCGAGTTTTCTAATCCCTAACTTAAGCTGCTGGTATTCCAGGTAGGCTCCCTTCCACTGGGCAAGGTTCTGGGCGGTCTCTATATCCAAATTGCTAACGCTGCACAAAGAAAATGAGTTCCCTGGCCAACGTGCAATGCAAGCAGCATGCTTTGCACTGAGCTCTTCTAATCCATCCAAGTTAATGGCAACAAAAGGTAAGGAATCTTTAAGGAGTATTTTAAACACGGGCAATGGAATCTCGCGAAGGCCACATAAAGATAGATTTTTTGCAGTTAAAGAAGGTTTAGCTCCCTCACTTAGCCAATGTAAAAAGGCTTTTGCCACATATTTGTCTATTTCCTTCAAACCGTCAAAATGCAGAGAATGTCCTTCCCAAGAACAGAGCTCTCCAATCGCCTCTGGAGAAACCTTTTCTAAGCCATTAAAGGACAAACGCTCTAACTTACTTCCTCCTAGCTGATGTGCCACGCTAGCAGGAAGTTCGCCAAAGGCATCCAACGAGAGGCTTGCTCCGTTCCAAGTCGATAGACTCCGAGCCTGGTCTTCTGTAAGTGAAACAAGCTGATCCAAATGGAAATGAAAACCTTTCCAGTCGACAATTTCTCTCAAAGCTTCTGGACTTAAGGTCTCATAATCAAAACTCCATTCTTTTGCACTCAGTAGAGCCCAATCAAGAGTAACCTCCTCTTCAGACCAACCTAGCCCTTCTGACAACCACAATTTTTGTACCACAAGCGCTTCCGTTTTACCTTGAGCAATATGACCTTTGTTCAAAAAAGTCTTCTTGAGTGCTACCTTTTGTAAATGAGCCTCAGGGTGGGCCTGCCATATACTATACTGATCCTGAGCCTGAATAGAAAAAGAGAGCCCCTTTCTTAGATTTTGTTTATCAAGACTTCTTTCTTTATTACTTATCTTTAGAGAAATACTACTACCTGACGAACGATGATTTTTTTTACTTATGCGCAAGGTAGAATCTCTACTCCAGTTCGCTGCGATATAAATAGCCTGATACCCGAGACCTCTCTTAAAAATACTATCGCGTAAATCTAGCATATGCGAATGATCAGGACTGGGATTCAATTGAGGATGCAAAATAACAGCGTGCTGATTTTCTGTCCGAAAAAATTTATCGTAAAGAATCTCTCCGCTCATGGCATCAGAGCAAATAATACCATAAATCTGCCCAGCTTGGTGCGCTCCCAAACAATACACAGTATTTCCAAGACAAAGCCCCGCTCCCTCATGAGTATATACAGCATCGCGCATCGGAATGGTCTTTAGCTGAACCACCACCACTAGCTTTCCCGACTCCGCCAAAATAAAGACAAAAAGCAAAACATTGACAAACTGCCTTCTCTCGACACGCTCAAAAGCATCAGAAACTACAATGACATCGTCTCGCTTCCAACGATCCAAACGCTCTTTAAAGCCATCATAGCTCTCGCCCTCACAAGACAAACACCATAACTTTCCCGCAGAAGGCCGCTTCTCTTCCCCCAAAACAAGTCGATCAACCAAAGAAAGAGGAAAAGCATACTCCGGGGTCAAAAACAAATCCACCTGCTCTTGATAGGCAATAGCCAATGCTTCCCGGCAAAGCTCAAAGTGATTTTGAGTAGTAGGGTGAGGCCCTCTGTAAGGATCAAAGTCCCACTCAGACTCGCACTGTAATCTTAATAATCCAAAAGCCGGATGTCCCCCCGCACAGGCATCAAAGTCCACCTTTTGACCAAGAATCTCGTTAATGTCTTGAAACAATACCATACTTAATTTCCTTTTATTATTGCTCTACGTATTATACCACTACCCACAACCACAAACAATGCGGTTTTATTTTCCAATAAAAATAAAAGGAGCCCAATAGTAAGGAGCAGCATAGTTCTTCGAATGACGAAGCTCTTTTTTCGCTTGAATAAGGTACTTCAAAAAATGTTCGGAGTCTTTTTCGGCGAAGAGATGTCGATAAAAGTTTTCCATCAAAAGAGAAGTAGAAGAGTCATTGACCTTCCAAAGAGAAACAATGAGACTGTTTACCCCCGTATACATCCAAGCACGAGAAAAACCCACAACTCCATCTCCTTTTTCTAATTTACCAAGACCTGTCTCGCAGGCCGAAAGAACAACGAGTTTGGCTTGGATTCTGTCTTTGAGGTGAAAGATTTCCCGTGCCTGTAAATTTCCATCAGTGATGCTTTCGAGAGGTAGGTTATTTTCTGCTGGGGGAATTTTATCTGGGGCGGTAGGGGCCAGGAGTAAGAAGGAGCGAAGCGAGTTCTCTGCGTCTATTACCCCATGAGTTGCGAAGTGCAGTATGTCGTATGGTAGAGATAGTGAAAAAAGCTTTGCTTCTTGGGCTTCTTTACCAAAAGAAATCGAGATATTTTTGTCTTGGTAAATAAAATTTTCGCTTACTTCTTCTGATAGAGATTTTTCTATGAGGAAATTCTTGGCAATAGCAAGAACTTCTTGCCGTGCGCCTGGTAGGCTCGATAGACTTTGTCGCATCATGTTATCTTTATTTTCGCTAACAGGGTCTGCCATTGCCAGCAAAGAGAATCTTTTTTCATTTGTCTCCTTTTGCTTGCTCATTTCGGCCATTGCTGTTGCTGATGTCACATAACAAAGATCGTATTTATCTACTATATAGCTTAAATCTTGCCAAGTTTCTCCTTCTTCCTCCGTTGGCAGGCAAAGAGCCGAGAAGGGCAAACGATGGAGCATTTCGTCAGGTGCTATTATTAATTTGCTGAGGTTTCTATTTTGTAATACGGGATCTAGTAATAGTTGGTAAAGTTCTGTGGCTTCTTCTATGTATGTCCATGTCATGGAGCTATTTTTACTGTCTTTGAGTGTATGGAGGAAGTTTTTTATTTTATTGTTTATCTTAGCTGTATCTCCTATTTTAATTACTTCTAGAGAATTTTTATCTACAATAAAACAATAGGCTTTGCCACTTCTGAATGTGCTTTTTGTCGTAAAGAAGTATTCTAGAAGAACTTCTCCGTCCTGCAAACTTGATTGCACTTGCTCTAGAGTGGCTGGCTCAGGGTATACTAAATCAGTAAAACCAGGGTTTACTCGACGTATCTCTCCGATTACTTGCCTTAACTTGTACTCTTTTTCTTCTAAGCTGTTACGCAGAGCATCAATTATTTCTTGTTGCTTATTATTTTCCGATAGCTTTTTATGAATATCTGATATATGTGCTAGAACCAGATTGCGTTTTCTTTTTAATTTTGGATCTATTGTTTTCTCTAGATTTGCTTTACTCTCAGCTAGCAGTGATATAAAGCCATATCCTTTGTATTTTTGGAACATTTGCCATGCTTTTTCTTTCTTGTTCGCGAAAACATGGAAATCTATGACTTCCTGGAAAAAAAAGACTTTGTCTTTTATAAATGATTCTCGTGCTACTTTAGCTACTTTTGATATATCATACCATTTGGTTAGGGCATTTTTATAATCGTCTAAAGCTAGACTTGGTTTGTTGAGAGAACGATATCTTCTCGCTCTTGAAAATAAAGAGCGAGCAATACCTAAATCGTTCTTTAGTTCTTTTTGAATGACAATAGACTGGTTGTGGTAATCTAATGCTTTTTCATATTCTTCTAGGCTTGTATAGATAAGAGCGATGTTATGTAGAGATTCAGAAATCCCTAAACGATTGTGCAGTTTCCTCTCCATCGTAAGAGACTGTTTGTGGTAGTCTAAAGCTTTTTCATATTCACTTAAACTTTCGTAGACAAGAGCAATGTTACCCAAAGAAGAAGCTATTCCTGAGAGATCTTTCAGCTCTTTTTTGATAGCAAGAGATTGGTTGTGGTAGCCTAAAGCTTTTTCGTATTCCCTCAATCGGTAATAGAGACCACCCATATTTCCTAAAGATAAGGCAATGTCTGAACGATTTTCTTGTTCTTTTTTGATAGCAAGAGATTGGTTATGGTAGTCCAAAGCTTTCTCATATTCACTTAAACTTTCGTAAATATTACCGATGTTACTAAGAGAAGAAGCAACACCATAGAGATCTCTCAGTTCTTTTTTTATGGCAAGGGATTGGTTGTGGTAGTCCAAAGCCTTTTCATATTTGCTTAGTCTTTCGTAGATAAGACCGATATTGTTTAGGGAGGAAGCTACACCTGAAGGGCTATGGATTTTTTTCTTTATAGAAAGAGATTGGTTGTGATAGTTTAAAGCTTTCTCATATTCACCTAAACTTTCATAGACATTACCAATATTGTTTAGGGAGGAAGCTATACCTGAAGGGCTATTAATTCTTTTTCGAATAGCGAGAGATTGATTATGGTAATCTAATGCTTTTTCATATTCACTTAGTCTCCCGTAGATAAGACCGATATTGTTTAGGGAGGAAGCTACACCCGAAGGACTATTGATTTTTTTGTGAATAGCGAGGGATTTACTATGGTAGTCTAATGCTTTTTCATACTCGCTTAAAACTTTATAGATACTTCCGATGTTGTTTAGAAGAGAAGCGATGTCTAGGTGATTATTTAGTTCCTTCTTTATAGCAAGAGATTGATTGAAATACTCTAATGCTTTTCTATACTCACATAAATTATAATAGATAAGACCAATATTATTGAGAGAAGAAGCTATACTCGAAGGGCTATTGCTTGTTTTTTTTATAGAAAGAGATTGGTTGTGATAGTTTAATGCTTTTTTATATTTACCTAAACTTTCATAGACATTGCCAATATTGTTTAGAGAGTATGTAATGCCTATTTGATCGCCTAGTTTTTTCTTTATAGCCAAGGACTGAATGTGGTAGTCTAAAGCTTTTTTATTTTCACTTAACATTTCGTAGATGATACCGATATAGTCTAAGGAGTTAACAAAGAGCAACTCATGAGAAAGTGATTTACTTAGTGCCAGTGATTTTTCAAATAGGGGCAATGCTATTGACATTTCTTCTCTGTCGTATTTGGAAAGCCCTTTACTAAAATACTCATGTGCCTCTCGGTGCAGTTGAATTTTTTTTTCTTCCCAACTGATCATTTGTTCTATCAGTTTTTCCCAAAACTTGGCTTGTTTAAGACACCAAGGATATTCTGATTCAACAAGGGCTATTTCTTTGTAGTGCTTTGTTATTTTAAGAACAGATAGTAAAATCTTTTTTCTTTCTCGATTTTCTTCATGGATCAATCTTCTCTCTAAAAATAAAAAACATTCGATCATCTCATTTTTATGTTTCTTGATAATCTCAAGACATTCTTTTTTACCTCCAGAAGTAGCAGCACGTAAAAGTGTCAATCGCCAATCTTTATTTTCTGAAGCTACCCAGTTCTCAATATAAGCTCCCCAACTGCCCGAGTATACTTCAAATACCCGTCGCTCACCATTACGCATGATTTCCAAATAATAGAGTGGAGTTTCGTCTGGCAAGAAGTTAATAGGCTGTATAAAAAGTCCTCCTGTTTGTTTTTCTATTTTGATTTTATTTTGCAACCAGAACTCTCTATCTTTCCCATTTTCTTGCCATTGTTTCTCTAAGGCCAGGACATATTTTTTCACTTGGAATAGGCTATCTGTATCAGTAATATTCAATCCGGCAAAGGCGGTAATAATGTCCCCTTCGTGTAACCCAAGCTTTTGGGCCACACTTCCTGAAATGACACCAGTAACCTTTACTCCCTTTTCAATTTCAACAGTCTGCTCTTGGTTTTGGGCCATTGCAGGGAACAAAAAAATTAGAATTAGACAACTCAGTATTCCAATGATTTTAGTGATTTTCATAGCCTACCTTTATATTTTGTAAATGTTTTCTCTACCACTTTTGTGGACGAATTTTTACTTTCCAATAAAAACAAAAGGAGCCCAGTAGTAAGGAGCAGCAAAGTCTTCCGAATAACGAAGTTGCTTTTTCGCCCGCGAAAGATATTCCAAAAAATCCCCAGAGTTTTTTCCCTTGAAGAAATTCTGATAAAAACTCTCCATCAAACGAGAAGTAGATATATCATCAACTTTCCAAAGAGAAACAACGAGGTTATTGACTCCAGCATACATCCAAGCACGAGCAAAGCCCACAACCCCATCTCCTCTTTCTAACATACCAAGACCTGTTTCACAGGCTGAAAGAACAACAAGCTCAGCTTGGATTCTGTCTTTGAGGTGAAAGATTTCTCGTGCTTGTAAATTTCCATCAGTGATGCTTTCTAGGGGTAGGTTACTTTCTTTTGGGGGAAGCTTGTTTGTGTCGGTAGGAGCCAGAAGTAAGAAGGAGCGAAGCGAGTTCTCTGGATCGATCACCCCGTGAGTAGCGAAGTGGAGAATGTTGTATAGTAGAGGTAGTGAAAAAAGCTTGGATTCTTGGGCTTCCTTACCAAAGGAGATCGATATATCTTTGTTTTGGTAGATAAAATCTTCGCTTACCTCTTCTGCTAGAGATTTTTCTGGGAGGATGTTTTTGGCAATAGCAAGCACTTCTTGCCTTGCGCCTGGTAGTTTAGACAAACTCTGGCGCACCATGCTATTTTCGTTTTCGCTAACAGGATCTGCCATTGCTAGCAAAGAGAACTTCTTTTCTTTTGCCTTCTTTTGCTTACTCATTTCGACCATTGCTGTTGCTGATGTCACATAACAAATTTCGTATTTATCTGCTACATAGCTTAAATCTTTCCAAGTTTCTCCTTCTTCCTCCGTTGGCAGGCAAAGAGCTGAGAAGGGCAAACGATGGAGCATTTCGTCAGGTGCTATTATTAATTTACTCGCGTTTCTATTTTGTAGCACGGGATCTAGCAACAATTGATATAGCTCGGTTGCTTCTTCTGTGTATGTCCATGTCATGGAGCTATTTTTACTATCCTTGAGTGTATGGAGAAAGTTCTTTATTTTATTGTTTATCTTAGCGGTATCTCCTATTTCAATTACTTCTAGAGAATTTTTATCTACAATAAAACAATAGGCTTTGCCACTTCTGAATTTACTTTTTGTCGTAAAGAAGTATTCTAGAAGAACTTCTCCGTTCTGCAAACTTGATTGCACTTGCTCTAGAGTAGCTGGTTCAGGATAAACTAAATCAGCAAAAGCAGGATTTACTCGACGGATCTCCCCGATTACTTGCCTTAACTCGTATTCTTTTTCTTCTAAGCTGTTGCGCAGAGCATCAATTATTTCTTGTTGCTTACTATTTTCCGATAGCTTTTTCTGAATATCTGATATCTGTGCTAAGATGAGATTGCGTTTTCTTCTTAGTTTTGGGTCTATGGTTTTTTCTAGATTTGCTTTACTCTCAGCCATCAATGATAGAAAGCCGTATCCTTTGTATTTTTGGAAAATTTGCCAGGCTTCTTCTTTCTTATTATTCGTCAAAATATGGAAATCTATGGCTTCCTGAAAGAAAAAGATTTTGTCTTTTAGAAATGATTCTCGTGCTACTTTAGCTACTTTTGATATTTCATACCATTTGGTTAGGGCATTTTTATAATCATCTAAGGCTTGCCTTGATTTTTTGAGAAAACGATAGCTTTTTGCTCTGGCCAATAAAGAGAGAGAAATACCTAAATTGTTTTTTAGTTCTTTTTCAATAACAAGCGACTGGTTGTGGTAATTCAAAGCCATTTCATATTGGCTTAAACATATATAGATATTGCCAATATTGCCCAGAGAAGAAGCGATGCCAGAAGGGTTACCTAACTCCTTTTCTAAAGCAAGAGACTGGTTGTGATAATCCAAAGCCATTTCATATTCGCTTAAATTGGTACAGATGCTGCCAATATTGTTGAGAGAAGAAGCAATACCAGAAGGGTTACCAAGCTTTTTTTGCAAAGCAAGAGACTGGTTGTAGTAATCCAAAGCTTTTTCATATCGGCTTAAGTGGATATGGATATTACCAATATTGTTGAGAGAAGCAGCGATGCCAGAAGGGTTACCAAGCTCTTTTTGTAAAGAAAGAGACTGGTTGTGGTAATCCAAAGCCGTTTCATATTCGCTTAAATTTTCATAGATATTGCCAATGTTGTTGAGAGAAGAAGCGACGCCAGAAGGGTTACTTAGTTCTTTTTGTAAAGTAAGAGACCGGTTGTGGTAATCCAAAGCCTTTTGATACTCGCTTAAACTTTCATAGATATTGCCAATGTTGTTGAGAGAAGAAGCGATGCCAGAAGGGTTACTTAGCTTTTTTTGTAAAGTAAGAGACTGGTCGAAGTAATCCAAAGACTTTTCGTATTCACTTAAACTTTCATAGATAAGACCAATATTGTTGAGGGAAGAAGCGATGCCTGAACGATTACTTAACTTTTTTTGTAAAGTAAGAGACTGGTCGAAGTAATCCAAAGCCATTTCATATTCACTTAAATTTTTATAAATAAGACCAATATTGTTGAGGGAAGAAGCAATGCCAGAACTGTTGTCTAACTCCTTTTTTATAGCAAGAGACTGGTTGAGGTAATCCAAAGCCATTTCATATTTGCTCAAACTTTCATAGATGTTACCGATATTGTTGAGGGAAGAAGCGATACCTAAACGGTTACCTAATTTATTTTGTAAAGCAAGTGAGCGAGTATAGTAATCCAAGGCCTTTTTATATTCACTTAAATGGGTATAGATGTTACCGATATTATTGAGGGAAGAAGCGATGCCTGAGCGGTTACCTAGCTCTTTTTTTAAAGCAAGTGAGCGATTGTGGTAATCCAAAGCCATTTCATATTCGCTCAAATTTTCATAGATGTTACCGATATTGTTGAGGGAAGAAGCGATACCTAAACGGTTGCCTAACTTATTTTGTAAAGCAAGAGACTCTTTGTGGTAATCCAAAGCGTTTTCATATTCGCTTAAATGGATACAGATATTACCAATATTGTTGAGGGAAGAAGCAATGCTTGAAGGAGAACCGAACTCCTTTTCTATAGCAAGAGACTGGTAGCAGTAACCCAAAGCCTTTTTATATTGGCCTAGTTGAGAAAATATAGCACCTATATTATGTAGTAAAACTTGAGAAAGTGAATCACATAAAAGTGACTTACTCAACTTCAACGATTTTTCAAATAACTCTAATGCTTCTAAAAATTCTTTTTTGTTTTTTTTAGAAAATCCTTGCTCAAAATATTCGTAGGCTTTTTTATATAATTGAAATTCTTTTTCTTCCCAACCAAGCATTTTATTTATCATTTTTTTCCAAAATTTAGCTTGTTTAAGATGCCAAGGAGATACTTGATAATTGATAGCTATATTTTCATAGTACTTTGCTACATTAGCACACGATAGTAGAATCTTTTTTCTTTCTTCTCCACTTCTGGATATATACACTTGCTCCATCGACGAAAAGTAACCCATCATTTCGTCTTTATGACGACTAATGATTTCAATGCATTGTTCTTCATCTTTAGAGTTTACAGCGTTTAACAATAGAAAATGCCAACCTGAAGCCACCCAGTTTTCAATATAAGCTCCCCAACTGCCGGAGTAAATTTCGAATACCTGTTGCTTTCCATTGCGCATGATTTCCAAGTAATAAAGCGGCGTTCCGTCTGGTAAGAAGCTAATAGGCGGAACAAAAATTCCTCCTGTCTGCTTTTCTATTTCGGTTTTGTTTTGTAACCAGAAATTTTTATCTTTCCCTTTTTCCTGCCATTGTTTTTCTAAGACCTGGACATATTTTTTTACTTGGAATAGGCTATCTGTATCAGTAATATTGAATCCTGCAAAAGCAGTAATAATGTCCCCTTCTTGTAGTTCAATCTTTTGGGCGACACTTCCTGGAATGACACCAGTAACCTTTACTCCTTTTTCAACTTCAACAGTCTGTTCTTGGTTTTGGGCCATTGTAGGGAACAAAAAAACTAGAGTTAGAGAACTTAGTATTCCAATGATTTTAGTAATTTTCATAGCTTCCCTTTATATTTTGTAAATGTTTTTTCTAGCACTTTTGTGGACGAATTTTTACCTACCAATAAAAACAAAAGGAGCCCAGTAGTAAGGAGCAGCAAAGTTCTTCGAATGACGAAGTTGCTTTTTCGCCCGCGAAAGGTATTCCAAAAAATCCCCAGAGTTTTTTCCCTCGAAGAGATTCTGATAAAAGCTCTCCATCAAACGAGAAGTCGAGACATCATCAACTTTCCAAAGAGAAACAACGAGATTATTAACTCCAGCATACATCCAGGCACGGGCAAAGCCCACAACTCCATCTCCTCTTTCTAATTTACCAAGACCTGTTTCACAGGCCGAAAGAACAACGAGCTTGGCTTGGATTCTGTCTTTGAGGTGAAAGATTTCCCGTGCTTGTAGATTCCCATCAGTGATGCTTTCTAGGGGTAAGTTACTTTCTTTTGCGGAAAGTTTATCTGCGTTTGTAGGGGCTAGGAGTAAGAAGGAGCGAAGCGAGTTCTCTGGATCTATCACCCCGTGGGTCGCGAAGTGGAGTATGTTGTACGGCAAGGATAGCGAAAAAAGCTTTGCTTCTTGGGCTTCTTTGCCAAAGGAGATTGAGATATTTTTGTTTTCGTAGGTAAAATCTTCGCTTACTTCTTCTGGTAGAGACTTTTCTGGGAGGATGTTTTTGGCAATCGCAAGAACTTCTTGCCTTGCGCCTGGTAGGCTCGACAGACTCTGGCGCATCGTGTTATTTTGTTTTTTGTTAGCAGGATCTGCCATTGCTAGCAAAGAGAATTTTTTTTCTTTTGCCTTTTTTTGCTTGCTCATTTCAGCCATCGCTGTTGCTGATGTGACATAGCAAATCTCGTATTTGTCTGCTATATAGCTCAAATCTTGCCAAGTTTCTCCTTCTTCGGTTGGCAGGCAAATAGCAGAGAAGGGCAAACGATGGAGCATCTCGTCGGGTGCTATTATTAATTTGCTTGCATTTCGATTTTTTAGCACGGGGTCTAGCAATAATTGGTACAATTCCGTGGCTTCTTCTGCGTATGTCCAGGTCATTGAGCTATCTTTGCTGTTCTTGAGCGTATAGAGAAAGTTTTTTACTTTACTGTTTATCTCTGCCGAATCTCCTATTTTAATTATTTCAAGAGAATTTCGATCTACAATAAAGCAGTAAGCTTTGCCACTTCTAAGTCCACTTTTGCTTGTAAAGAAGTATTCTAGAAGAATTTCTTCGTCCTGTAAATCTGATTGCACTTGCTCTAGAGTAGCAGGCTCAGGATAAACTAGATTAGCAAAAGCAGGATTTACTCGACGGATCTCTCCGATTACTTGTCTTAACTCGTATTCTTTTTCTTCTAGCTTATTGTGTAGATCATCAGATTTGCCTTGTTCCTTAGTGTTTTGTGATAGCTTTTTCTGAGTATCTGATATTTGTGCTAGAATAAGATTGCGTTTTCTTCTTAGTATTGGGTCTATGGTTTTCTCTAGATTTGCTTTACTCTCTGCCATCAAGGATAAAAAACCGTATCCTTTGTATTTTTGGAAAATTTGCCAGACTTCTTCTTTCTTGCTATTAGCTAAAAGATGGAAATCTATGGCTTCCTGGAAGTCAAAGATTTTGTCTTTTAGAAAGGAGTCTCGTGCTACTTTAGCTACTTTTGATATCTCATACCATTTGGTTAGGGCATTTTTGTAATCATCTAAAGCTAGTTCTATATTTCCAAGAAAGCGATAGCATCTTGCTTTTGAAAATAAAGAACTAGCAATACCTAAATCATTTTTTAGTTCTTTTTCTAAAGAAAGAGACTGGTAGTGGTAGTCCAAAGCTTTTTCATATTCGCTTAAGCTAGAATAGATATTACCAATATTGCCTAGAGAGGCAGCAATGCCTGAACGGTTACCTAGCTCCTTGTTTAGAGTAAGCGACTGGTTGTAGTAATTCAAAGCCTTTTCATATTCGCTTAAGCTAGAATAGATATTACCAATACTGCCTAGAGAGGCAGAAATACCTGAACGGTTACCTAGCTCCTTGTTTAGAGTAAGCGACTGGTTGTAGTAATCCAAAGCTTTTTCATATTCGCTTAAACGGTAATAGATATTGCCAATAGTGTTTAGAGAGTCAGCGATGCCTGAACGGTTACCTAACTCCTTGTTTAGAGCAAGCGACTGGTTGTAGTAATCCAAAGCTTTTTCATACTCACTTAAGCTAGAATAGATATTACCAATATTGCCTAGAGAGTCAGCGATGCCTGAACGGTTACCTAACTC
>JAJDCR010000150.1 GCA_029260735.1 Planctomycetota bacterium | reverse complement strand
AGTCCTCCCTTTATAGGGCCATAGAGAGGTATCATTATAGCACATCTTTTATTATCATCTACTACGTTTTTAGTCTGGACTAGTCTGGAAGACAAAAAAATGAATTTTCAATCCAAGATGAAAACCTAATCTGTTTGTTGTATAATGGAAATAAACCTACTGTCAAGGAACTCCAAAATGAATAAGAAAACGATCACCATCGATTACCCTGAGGATATCTTACTCGCTCTAAATGAAACCTCAGAAGAATTCGCTAGAAACTGTAAACTTCTATTAGCAATAAAGCTATATGAAATTGGAAAACTGTCCTTGGGAAAAGCTGCTGAACTAGCAAATATAGCTAAAGTAGATTTTATCCAAGAGTTAGACAAGTACAAGATTCCTGTTATTAAATACTCAATAGATTCTCTCGAAGAAGAAATCAATTTAGTGGAAGAACTAGCTAATGAGTAGAACTGCTATTGTTAACTCTGCCCCTTTAATTTCATTAGCTTTACTCCAGAATCAAAATCTATAACTAACCTGGAAGGTTTTGAAAGAGATAAGCAAGTTTTAGTTACTCTTTTCTCGTAAAGAAATGTAGAATCCCAAACCAGAGTGATCAAAGCTGTCGTTGATGAAATCTAAGATTGATGAAAGTGATGTTAGTTGATAGTATGCTACAAAATCTGAAGTTAATGTGGAAAAAAATAGGAGTAAAAAAATCGTAGCATTAAATTTCAGACTATCAGTTATTTTGGTCGATGAATAACACAGAAGAGAAGCAATGATGAGATCAACATCACAATGGTAGATGGTTCAGGAATAGCATTTCCCGTAAAAAAGCTACCATAGAACTCATTTCCAACTCCTCCGATGGTTTCGCGGATCTCTACGCGATCAAATCAAATTCGGCTGTAACACCGACAAATGCAAGAGTATCATTAGGAGCATTAAAAGTAAAAGAATCCTGGGCTACGTTATCATCAAACAATGTCACTGTAAATGTAGAGTCAACAAAGGGGCTAGTTACTGCAAACGTTCCTGAACCAGAGCTGGGAAGCTGATTTTCAATCGCATTCGTTGCAGGCAAGCATGGCAAAATGTCTCCCTCTGACAAAAAATTTCAAGAAAGTACGGGCTACTCCCATAGTCAGCTAAGTCGGATATTGAACAAGTTATCCAAAGATGGTCATCTGATAAAGACAAAGCAAGGGCGATTTACTTTGTATCAGATTGTTTCGACTCCAATTTCTTAAGATGCTGAGAGAGTTTTTCCTCAATCTGCATGAATCTCAAGACAGGTGTTTGATTGTGCTTAATTGCAATGACCGAACAACTACAAGAGTACTATTAAAGTATTGCTCGGAATGCCAAGTAAAGCAATGATAATGCTGAGCAACTTATCCACAAAGAGAATATAACATCTGGAGTGTAATAGTTTTACAATGACGTACAATTTTCAAACCAACTACACGAAACTTAGTCCTAAACTATTTCAAATAGTCTCAAAACCTAACATTCTCAACTCAAAAACAATTTTGATAAATTATCCATTAATCGAAAAGCTTGGAATAAACTATTCACAAAATCCAAATCCAGAACTCCTTTTGGGGTCTTCAAAGGAACAACCTTTTGCTCAAGCCTATGCAGGACATCAATTTGGTTATTTTACTAATTTAGGAGATGGCCGTGCTATGATTATTGGAGAACACCTTACCTCTAATGATGAAAGGTTTGATATTCAATTAAAAGGTTCTGGAAGGACAAAATACTCGAGAGGCGGTGATGGTAAAGCTACAGCAAGTTCCATGATTAGAGAATACTTGTATAGCTATGCAATGAAAAAACTTGGTCTTAAGACTTCTGAAAGTTTAGCTGTAATCGCAACCAATCAAAAAGTACTTAGAGAGGATGTTCATGATGGTGCCATCCTCATTCGTGTTATGAAAAGTCATATTCGCATAGGAACATTTGAATATGCCTTAAATTTTTGCTCTCAGGAAGAGTTTAAAGAATTTGTCGATTATGCTATAGAAAGACATTATCCTCAACTTATGGAAGAAGAACAAAAGTATTTGAAGTTCTTTCAATCTGTTATTAAAAATACCGTAGACATGGTTGTTGATTGGTACAGAGTAGGCTTTATCCATGGAGTAATGAATACTGACAATATAAGCATTACAGGAGAGACCTTTGATTATGGCCCTTGTGCATTTATTAATAGCTACGATCAGCAAAGAACATTTAGTCAGATTGATACGTTTAAAAGATATTGTTTTGGTAATCAAAAAAACATATTAAAGTGGAATCTAGGTATTTTTGGTAGAACACTTATTCCCTTTTTAGATAAAGACATTGTTTTGGCAGAAAAACTTTACAATAAAGAGCTGGAGATATTTGATACATATTTTGAAAAACAATTCTTCACTATGATGAAAAAGAAGCTAGGAATTACAGATTCAAAGTCTCCAAAACAATTGGTGAATACTTTTTTTAAATTTTTAGAACAGAGTAAGGCAGACTATACGAATACATTTATTGAGCTTATGTATCCTCATTCAATTAATGAGAATATATATCAAACATCCGAATTTCTAGAAATAAGAACAGAACTAAAAAAAGCTGGGCTAAATCTAAAACTTATGCAAAAAAATAATCCAGAGCGCATTTTAAGAAATTACCTTGTGGAAGAAGCATTAGATGACTATAAAAACTTTAAAAACCTAGATAAAGTACATGAGTTATTAGAAGCAGTATCAGCACCATATACAAGAGATGATAAGCTGAAAAAATTTCAACAATCTCCTTCAATAGAATTTGATAAAAGATACAAAACACACTGTAACACGTAAAACAATTTCTCTGCTTTCGACCAGAGTTAGTTGTCCCTCAAACTTTACCTGTCTACATCAAGTGCAAAGCTTGTTTTCCATATAATCGAAAGAATATTTTCCAAATCGGTTAACATGGTGTGTTCTGTAGGGAGATAAAGTAATTTGGTTTGTCTTAGTCTTTACGCTGACTAACAATGGCTAACCATGGTTGCCTTTCTCTTGCTTGTCCACTGGGGCGATAGTAATGGTGAATGATTTGAAAACCTGCTTTGTTGAGGTAGCTTTTACTGGTTTCATATTCCATGTAGTTGGCATATCGTTGTCCTTGCCATCCTTCTGCATTGCCTCTTGGATTTGAAGAGAATAATACTCCATTGGGTCGCAAAGCTTGGTGTAACTCACGCAAAACTCTATGTAGCTCCTGGCTTGGTATATGAAACAGTGAAGCGTTGGCAAAAATACCATCAAAAGAATTTTTATCAAGATCCAGTTTTAAAAAGCTCTGGCATAAAACAGGGCAATTGCTGTACTTTTGCGCAATTAAGCAAAACTCTTTGCTCCCATCTAGTCCTGTAGGATTATGTCCTAGGGATTTAAAAGTATAAACATCTCTACCTGGACCACATCCCAAGTCCAAAATATCTAAAGCTTTATTTTTTGGCATAGCTTGTAAAAAAGCGTCTATGTTTTGGCTTACATCATGATCTTTGGTTCCCAACCAAAATGATTCTGCATGATCGTCATAGTGTCCAATTGTATACTTTTCTATTGCGTCGAGATTCTCTCGTGATTTTTGATTTGACATAGAAGTTTCCTCAAATGAGCTTCAAAAAAGTAGCCACATGAGCTCTCCTGCTAAACTGTATCAGTTTAGAATCAATTCCACCATTTTCTTTCAAAAGCATATTTTTTGTTAATCCTTACGAGTAGCCTATATTTTACATATATAGTCAATAAAGAGATTCTATCAAACTGATATGCGATTTTCGTGTCAGACGTGCTAGAGTCCAACAAAAAAAAGACTTCAGATGACAAATTAAGAAGCAGAAGCTACTCGACTATAAGTGTTAATCCTTACGAGTAGCCTTGTGCACGAACGTATTCGTGAAAAAGGTCTTAGCCGACAATCTGTTCTTTCTGAAGGAATTATCTACGGGTCTGAAACTTTTGTTCGCAAGTTACTTGAAAAATATGGACAGTTTCTTCCCTATTATCAAAACCGTAAATCTTATTTGCATGAAGATCTCTTTCATTCTCTACGGAAGATCTCACCTTCCTCTGAGTGATTACACCCTTCCTCACCAACAATTCATCTACTTTTTAGTCCACTTTTAGGCTTTTTTGAGCTATTTTTTGCCAAACGCTGTTTGATAAAGAAAGTTTCTTCTTCTCTCATTTATTTTGTCTCGCAGACTTTTTCTTTTTACTTCTTTTCTTTTTCCAAAAATGCTCAATCTCTTATTATTCGCTAAAATCACGTCTGGTACAATAGTTTTTGCCCAGGAAAAACCGATAGCTCTTTAAGGTTCTCTTTTTTCTCATTTTCTCTACGTATCTCGAGCCATTTTTTAATTTTTTTCCCTTTATCTTCTGATAGCACCTGCTGGGAGATATTTTTTAGGTAGATACTGCGATC
>JAJDCR010000149.1 GCA_029260735.1 Planctomycetota bacterium | reverse complement strand
GATCGCAGTATCTACCTAAAAAATATCTCCCAGCAGGTGCTATCAGAAGATAAAGGGAAAAAAATTAAAAAATGGCTCGAGATACGTAGAGAAAATGAGAAAAAAGAGAACCTTAAAGAGCTATCGGTTTTTCCTGGGCAACTTTACGAGGATAGTTACCTGCTTTTAGTTCAAATAATAACTTTCGTGGGCATTTTTTCTGGAGCAATACTGACTCATCAACTGTTATGGTACGATGGCTCACGCCCTATCAATATAACTTCTTTTTTGTTTGTGCTTGTGGTTAGCCAAATGTTGCTTTTGGTTCTATTAATAATAGTGTTTCTAATGAGAAACCGTCTTCAATCTCTGACCTTTCTTAATCCTATAATAAAAAGGGGATTAGAAAGAATTGCCATTTTTATTTTGGATAAAACTTATCATAAAATATCTAATGAAAAAACGAGAGCTTTTGAAGCAAAAGTTGGGTTCATCAAATCAAGGAAACCTATATATGGTGAGTTTTTTAAGTGGGAGGTTTTTAATGCTGTCCAAATTTTCTGTATTTTCTTTAATTTGTCTATCCTTCTAGTCGTTTTATTTAAAATACTTACAGCTGATTTAGCTTTTGGGTGGCAATCTACCATTCAAGTTCAAAATGAATTCTTCTATGACATAGTGAAGACAGTAGCGATTCCATGGACATATCTACTAGATAAACCCTATCCCACCTTGGAAGAGATTAGAGGAAGTCGAATTATTTTGAAAGATGGTGTTTACTATCTTAAAACAAGCCATCTTGTCTCTTGGTGGCCTTTTCTCTGCTCATCCATCTTTTTTTATGGTTTTTTACCCCGATTTATTTTTTTGATAGTGGGAAGATTTTGGAAAGATAAAACCTTAAGAAATTTTGATTTTAAGCATGCTGACTGCAATAAACTATCGAGAAGGTTTGACACTCCGCTCGTAACTATAGATGCACGTAGTGCTAGCGAAGAGTTTGATCGAACAAATAATGAAGAGAAACCCAGGGCTAAAGCTGTAGAAAAAAAAGCAAGGAACAACTATCAAATACTCGCAGAAGAGTTTCTTCTCAATACATTTTCTAAAGAATATTTGGAACAAAAGGTGAAAGAGAAACTAACCTATGAATCTTCTATATTTCAAATTGAGTCTGATTTAGATGGTGAAGAAAAAACGATAGACTATCTTGTGAGTAACAGTTTTGATGGTGTCGTTCTAATTCAAGCTTCTTGGAGACCTCCTATTGGTGAGGTTATTAGTTTCATTGAAGATATCCGCGAAATTGCTGGAAACAAAGAGATAATTATAGCTTTAATTGGGAAACCTAAAGAAGATGAACGAGCTTTGATTACAGAAAATGATTTTATCATGTGGAGCCAAAGTATTGGAAAGTTAGCCGATCCTTTTTTAGGAGTTACGTGTTTGGAGGCGAGAAATGCATAGTGCACCCGTTTTTATTATCATTGGACAAAGTAATGAAGGAAAATCTTCTATTGTATCGACATTGGTTGGACATGATAAAGTAAAGGTAGAATCGGCAGCAGGCACTACTCAAAAGCATAGAAAATTTGCATTTGAAGTAGATGGAGAAGAAGTTATGGGCTTTATCGATACGCCTGGTTTTGACCAACCTCGAAAAATTCTCCAGTGGCTTCAAAAAAATAAAAGTAGCTATGAGACTAGCAAAGAACTTTTTGATGCTTTTCACGAAAAACACTACGACAAAAAAAAGTTTTATCTAGACTGTGAACTTTTACTTCCCATTAAAGACCATACAGAGGCTTGTATTTTATATGTTTTTGATGGATCACGTCCAATGGATGAAAGAGATAAATGGGCAATGGAAATAGTAAGATTGACAGGATGTGGACGAATAGCACTGATAAACTGCAAGGAAGATAACTCTGATTATAAATCAAAATGGAAAAATGAATGTAACCAGTTTTTTAGTAGTGTGAGAGAATTTAACGCCCATACAGCAACGTTTAGAGAAAGACTAAACCTCTTACAGAATATGGGAGCTTTAGTGCAAAATTTAGAAGCCCCCCTAGAAATAGTAATCCATGAGCTAGAACGAAAACGTAAGGAATCATATAAGAATATCTCAGACTATATGATTGAATCCTTAAGAGAGATGGCCAAGTTTTCGGTAAAGAAAAACTACACAAAAAACGTGGATGTTGAGATTACCAAAAAAAAACTGAGCTTAGATTACAAAAAGGGCATAGAAGAAATAGAAAAGAAACTGAGAAGAAAAATAAAAGAAGAATATAAGCATGAAATATTTGATGTTGAAATCCCTCTTAAGTCACTTATAAACGAAGATTTGTTTGATCAAAGTACTTGGCAACTCTTGGGGCTAAACTCTACTCAGATGATCGTAGCTGCTACAGGAGTAGGAGGTCTGAGTGGGGCTGGCTTAGGAGCTTGGTTATCTCCACTAACAGGAGGAACCAGTGTTGGAGTCGGAGCTTTAGTGGGAGCTACTGCAGCTGGATTAGCTGCCTATGCTGGGGGAGGAAGCATGGTAAACATTAAAATTAAAGGTATAAAACTCGGTGGCCACCAAATGACAGTAGGTCCTAATAAGAATACTCAATTTTACTTTATCCTCGTTGATAGAATGCTAATTTATTACTCCTACATGGTAAAAAGAGCTCATGGAAAAAGAAACGAAGCGAATGTCAAAATACAAAATGGAGAAAAACAAGGGTTTACCAGCCAGTGGAATAAAGATGATCAACAGAAATGTCAAAAGTTTTTAAGCCAAACCACTAAAGGGAAGAGTTTAAGTGCGGAGGAAGAAGGTAGTTTGCAAAATCTTTTTGTTACTACCCTGCTGAAAATAGAAGGAGTTTTTTCTGATTCTAGGATTTAGCAGGTTAAAGTTCCAAGATTAGAGCGTGTCGACATTTAAGTTTTGTTTAGTATCTAAGTCTTTATGAAACTTGGTTTGCATCAAAATTGAAAATTCATTTTAGACAGGCATTATAAAGACCACTGGCAATACTGTCAATATGAGCTTTCACCATCACAACCAATTGAAAAAAAATTTCAATTTACGCCCAATAAGCCTTATTCCCTTAATGTTAATTTGTCCGTTGTGAATAGTGCCCTATTTAATAGTTGCGTAAAAAGTCTAAATAGTTTCTACTTTAGCAATGGAACAAGTCCTGAGTTTTAATTCAGCACAACTGTTCAGACTTTACTCCATAATTACTGTGTGACAGGACGGAAATTCTAGTAAAAAACAGTATTTGATGTAAACTTATAGTTTATGGTGTGGTGAATGAAAAATTTTAAGAGGGAAAAAATCTCTGATTATTGGGAAAGAATAGCACAACAAGAGTATAGCAACCATCAATTATGGCGTAGTTATAATGATCTTATTAATACTATGCTTATCAATAAATGGCTAAAAACACCCGTAAAACACATTCTGAAAACAGATTTATTTGATGAAGCTATTCACAAAGGCCTGTACCCTGAAGTATGCGAGCGAACAGAAAAATTTACTGCTATCGATATTTCAGAAGGTATTGTGAAAAGAGCAGTTTCACGTTACTCAAATTTGGACGGAGTAATTGCTGATGTTCGTAGTTTACCTTTTGCCGACAATCAATTTGATTTTGTTATATCAAATTCTACTCTAGATCATTTTTTTTGCGAACAAGATATTTTCAAAAGTTTATCAGAGTTAGAACGGGTTCTTTGCCAAAACGGTAAAATGATTGTAACCTTCGATAACTTGGCAAACCCTGTTATTTTACTTCGCAATTTTTTAGCTCAAAAATCATTATTGAGCTCAAAAGTAGTTCCTTACTTTGTAGGAAAAACAGTAACTCCCTGGAAATTAGAGGAATATCTAAAGAAGACTGGCTTTGTAATCAACGATGTGTCAACTGTTATGCATTTTCCTCGCTTATTGTTAAAACAATTTTACAGGTTACATAATATCTTCAAATCTATGCCTGGTGATTGTAGAACTAGACCACAAAATTCAAAAACGATTGATTTGTTAAAAGATTTTTACAATTTGATAGACGAGCAATTTTCTGCCCAGAAAACTACCAATTTGAATAGTATTGTTAATAATTTTACTGAAATGGATTTAAACGAAATCGATGTGCAAACAGGTTGTATTGGGTGGTATTGGGCAATTTGGTTTATCTGATTTCTACGATGTACTGTAGGGACAACTACAAAGGCCGTCCGCAAGAACCTTCGTGGTTGTCCGTTACGTCTGGCCAAACCTAATCTTCCGGCTAATGGGGAATATACATTCTCTAGATATTTAGTCTAGGAGCTGCAGCCTTTGATTTTACCTCAACAAATTCTCGGTAATTGCTCACCACTTAACATATTGACAATTCGATTCACGCCTAGGCAGCTTTTCATCTTTACTCCTGTCCCTGTCTCTAAAACAGTGCCAATGACACAAGCTTGCCCTCCGAGCATATGAGAATCTATAATTTGTAAGGTTTGGTCTATTTGCGAGGGAGGGACAAAGCAGACAAAGCGTCCTTCGTTGGCTATGTAGATAGGGTCTAGGCCAAGAATTTCACAGGCTCCTTGGACTTCTTCTAAGACAGGTATGGCATTTTCTTCTATTTGGATAGATACATCGGCGGCTTCGGCGATTTCAATAAGCGATGTGGCAAGGCCACCGCGGGTTAAGTCTCGCAGGCAATGAATTTGGATGTTGGCTTCAAGCATTTCTAAGACTACTTTTTCTAGCGAGGTGCAGTCGCTTTCTATGGTGGTCTCAAAGGAAAGTCCTTCTCGTTTTGCCATGATGGCGACTCCATGTCGTCCAATGTCTCCACTTAGAATTATGGCATCTCCGGGGCGAACGCTGGCAGGACAAATTTGCAAATTGTGTTCTATAATTCCAATGCCCGTTGTGTTAATGAAGACTCCATCCCCTTTTCCTCTATCGACTACCTTGGTGTCACCGGTAACCAGCTTTACTCCAGCTGTCTCTGCTGCTTGCCCCATGGATTTGATGATACTTCGTAGCTTATTTGTTTCGAGCCCTTCTTCTAGGATTATTCCCGTGCTAAGGTACATTGGCCGCGCTCCACACATGGCGAGATCGTTTACGGTGCCATTGATGGCAAGAGTGCCAATGTTCCCTCCTGGAAAAAACAAAGGGTCGACGACATAAGAGTCTGTTGTAAAGGCCAGTTTTGTATTTCCCAGTTCTAGGATGGCTCCATCGTGGCGACTCTCTAAGAGGGGATTTTGAAAAGTAGGGATGAACATCTTTTCAATGAGTTCGTGCATTAATTTACCTCCGCCGCCGTGAGCAACTAAAATTTGAGGGTATTCTTTAGAGATGGGGCAGCTATCTGGTTTGTTCATGACTCTACTCTTTCTTGCGCTGTTTTAAGTGGTCTTTCGGTATTGGTAATAGGCAGCACACGCTCCTTCTGAGGAAACCATAGTAGCGCCTAGAGGATGCTCTGGCGTGCAATGATTTTTGAAGAGAGGACATTGGTCTGGTTTCTGCACTCCTTTTAAAATCAAACCACTAATACACTTTGTCTCTTCTTGTGCGTAGTTACAGTTTATGTCAAAGCGTTTAAGAGCATCGAACTGGGCATATTTATCTTGAAGATTCAGTCCGCTTTGAGGAATTTCTCCCATCCCTCTCCATTTGCGAGGAACTACTTGAAATACTTCTTTGATTAAATTTTGAGCAAGGGTATTTCCTTCACGATGAACAAAGCGGGTATATTGATTTTCTAGCTCATAGCGTTTTTCTTGCAGTTGTTTGATGCACATGTAGATACCTTGCAATATATCGACCGGTTCAAACCCTGTTACTACTATAGGAATCTTATACTCCTCCACGAGAGGTTCGTACTCTCGGTAGCCCATTATCGTGCAAACGTGCCCGGCGGCTAAAAATCCTTGAACCTGATTATTCGGAGAGCAAAGAACGTCTTTCATGGCAGGAGGAACCAAGACATGAGAAACCAAAACAGAGAAATTCTCAATCTTTTGTTTGTAGGCTTGGTGAACAGTCATGGCATTGGCGGGAGCAGTTGTTTCAAATCCGACCGCAAAAAATACAACTTCCTTTTGAGGGTATTTTTTGGCCATTTCCAAAGCATCCATTGGGGAGTAGACCATACGGATGTCAGCTCCCTTAGCTTTCACGGATAAAAGGTCTTTATAAGTTCCTGGCACTCTCAACATATCTCCGAAAGAACAAAATATGACATCTGGGAGTGAGGCAATTTCGAGAGATTTATCGATCAACTCTATCGGAGTAACACAGACCGGACATCCAGGGCCGTGGACTAAGGTAATTTCGGAAGGCAACAACTCATCTATACCAAACTTTACAATGGCGTGGGTTTGGCCTCCGCAAACTTCCATAATTGTCCAAGGTTGGTCGGTGATATTAGCAATTGCTTGGGCGTATTTTTGAGCCGCCTCGCCATCTCGGTATTCATCGATAAATTTCATGGTAAATCCTGCTCTAGCTCATCGAGCTCTTCCATTTCGCGGAGATATTCAAATACTCGATTAGCTTCTTTTTCATCGACAACACCGATGGCAAACCCCACATGAACAAGAACATAGTCTCCGACCTTCGCTTCGGGAGCATAAGCAAGATTTATCTGCTTTATGATGCCTCCAAAGCTGACTTGCCCCGTTCGAATGAAAGCCTCACCAGTAGTCTTCAAGATCTTTCCAGGAATGGCTAGGCACATTTATTTAGATCCTTCCATATTTTGTAAACGACAGGCCGCGAAGATTTGCCCTAAGGAAATTCCTTCATCGTTGGGAGGAATATATTGATGCCAATAAGGAGAAAAACCTTCTTCCTCTAGTCGCCTTACCGCGTACTCTGTTAGGTATTTATTTTGAAAGCAACCTCCGCTTAAAGCAATAGTATTTTCTTTTGTCCACTTAGTTACTTGGATAATGGCTTCTACTAAAGAGTTATGAAATTTGGCTACGATCAAGGGTACCGCAACTCTATGGCAAATGTCTTCGATAATCTTTTCAAACATAAGTTGCCAGTCTACTACAAGAGGTTGATTCAAAGACTGTATAAGAGCAATAGGATAAGCTTCCTCTATATCTTTTTCCAAAGAAAACTCTAAGAGAGTAGCCGCTTGGCCTTCAAATTCAGAAATTTGGCACAAATTTAGTAAAGAAGCGAGAGCATCAAAAATGCGCCCGACACTAGAAGTCCGAGGGGTATTCAGCTTTTTCTCTAACATGGTTTGCAAAATAGTTTTCTCTTGCTGTGAAAAGGCTTGTAAGGGAGCTAGATTTTGAAAGTGAAATGCTTTTTCTTGGTAGATTTCAAATAATAGCCCGAGAGCAGCACGACGGGGCTCTTGAACGGCTTTTTCATTTCCGGGAAGGGAGAAAGTGCGAAAATGGGCTACTCGTTCAAAAGTAGTCTTTGTGATTTTCAAGAACTCTCCTCCCCAGATTGTTTTGTCCATTCCATAGCCAGACCCGTCCCAGGATATGCCTAGCAGTGGATCACTTAGTCTGTTTTCGGCCATACATGATAAAATGTGGGCATAATGGTGTTGAACGGGTAGCAGGGGTAAGCCTAGGCTTTTGGCAAATCGAGTGGACTGATAATCAGGGTGAGTGTCACAGACTACTTGCTCAGGAGACAGATCATAGAGCTTTTTGAATCCGGCAATGGCTTCAGAAAAACTTTCATGAGTTTCTGCAGTTTCTAAATTTCCTATGTGTTGGCTGACAAAAGCATTTCCAGAAACGGCAATGGCTACCGTATTTTTTAGATGAGATCCGACGGCGAGTATGGGAGGGGAATTTATGGGTAAAGAAACGGGCTGAGTGTAACCTCTTGCTCGACGAATAACCATCTCGCGATTTCTGATGATCCGGGCTATCGAATCGTCTACACGATGGGAAATCCGGCGATTATGAACGAGAAAAAACTGAGCTAAACCAGCGAGTTTTTCCAAGGCTTGATTTTCATTGGTACAAATAGGCTCTTCTGCAATATTACCGCTTGTAACAACAAGGGGAGATTGTAATTCTGACATAATCAAGGCATGAAGAGGAGTGTAGGGCAACATAATGCCAAAATAGGGGTTCTGGGGAGAAACCCAGTTGTATATATTTTGTTTGCGTAAGAGCAAAACAATGGGGGCCGCTGGAGAGAGCAGTAATTTTTTTTCAAGTTCTGATACTTCACAGTGATGAGCTATTTTCTCTATGTTAGGATACATTAAAGCCAAGGGCTTTGATTTGCGTAGTTTACCTTTACGTAAGGTTTGGACGGCTTTTTTATTTTGAGCATCGACCATGAGGTGAAAACCGCCAAGCCCCTTAACCGCAACAATAGCTCCTGCTCGGATAGCTTCGACAGCATAAAGAAGAGCTTTATGATGAGTGCAAACAACTTCTCTCTCCAAGTTCCAAAGTTCCAAATAAGGACCACAGTCATGACAAGCATTTGGTTGGGCGTGGAAACGTCGATTTTCAGGGGTATTGTATTCCTCGCGACAATTTTTGCACATTTCAAAATCTTGCATGCTTGTGTTTGCTCTGTCGTAAGGAAGACCTGTGATAATGCTAAAGCGAGGCCCACAATAAGTACAATTGGTAAAGGGATACTGGTAGCGGCGGTCTTGGGAATCAAAAATCTCACTTAAACAATCGCGACAGATCGCCATATCAGGAGGGATAAGGGTTGTTTTTTTTCCTTCGTCTTCAGTCTTGTTAATCTGGAAATCTAGGTAGCCCAAGGGGGCTAGAAAAGAACTTTCTAAGTCACTAATAGAAGAGCAAGAAGGTTTTTCTTTTTCTAAACGCCTCAAGAACTCTTCTAGTTGGAAGTGAGTTCCTTCCGCTTCAATGTATACTCCTTGAGACGAGTTATTGACTCGCCCTCTAAGTCCCAGTGATTTTGCCAAACGATAAACGAAAGGGCGAAATCCTACTCCTTGGACCTTGCCTTTTATAGAGATAGATGCGCGTATTTTTTCTTTTTCGTCTGGCTTTGGGCCTGAGAACTTAGTCATCTTGTTCTTCTGGCACTTCGATGCTGTCAAGGAGTATTTCCTGAGCCTGGGGATCGGTGGTGTCGGTTAAAACTTCTATGTCGAGTCTGGCTCCTTCGGCTACGGTTCCTTGGGCAGAATGTACAAAGTGCTCTCGAAAGTGATCGGCTGAAATATGCGAGAGTGCTCCTAGCTTAACTTTGACCGCAATAACTTTGTCGAGGTTTTGTTCCTGGGCAATAGTATTGATTTTTGACATTAGATTTGCCAATAGTGAAAATTCGTGCATGCTCTTTTCCTTATTCCTTATTTCTGATATCGTCGATAATATTATCGACGACTTTTAACGCTGTTTCTTTCACTTTTGGAGAGATATCAGCTCCCATTTTAAAGTTTTCCCCGACGATTCCATAGATAGTCAAAAGAGGAGGTAGCTGATCAAGAACTCGGGCCAACTCAACTGCCTCGGCCACAGAAAAAGCATGGGTGGAGTAATGGAAAAAATCGGCGGGGACTTCATCTTTGTGAGCCTCTATGCGGTAGAGATCTCCGAGAGATGATCTTGCTTGCACTGCGTCGATAATAACAACAGAGTCTCTGCTTTTCCATAGCTCCATCAACTCTGCCCCATCACCACAGTGTTCGATTATTTCTACAGGAAGGCTCTGCTCTCTTAATTTTTGAACCACCCAGGAGCCAATGCCATCATCACCTCGATGTCTATTGCCAATACCTATTATTAGCACTTAGTTAGTTCCTTTTAACGTGAAGTTTCAAGAAATGGGTCGCACAAGAAATGCAGGGATCATAATTTCGGATAGCCTGTTCGCAGCGCCAGGTAAGTTCTTCATCTGATAGATGTAAATATTGAGAGACAAATTTTCGTAAATCACTCTCGATCATTTTTTGATTCTGAGAAGTCGGAGGAACAATGCGAGCATCCATAATATTTCCCTTTTCATCTAGTTCATAGCGGTGGTAACAAATACCGCGCGGTGCCTCGGTACACCCATGTCCTATCCCTGGTCCTGCTTGCATTTCGATAGCTGGTTTTGGGGGCACTTCGTACTCGGAGATAATACGCAATGCTTCATGGCAGGCATAAAGGACTTCAATACTACGCACAACAATGCTTTGAAATGGGTTAGAGCAGATTTTGGGGAGATGATTCTCTAGGGCTACTTGCTGAACCATGGGAGGGAGTTGATCGAAGTTTAAACTATAGCGGGCTAAAGGCCCCACGTGATAAGCCCCGTGTCCTTTATGAATGCAATGCAATGCATTGGAGTGCTCAACATGCTCTTCTTCAAAGTGCAGGTCAAAATCAGCAATATCAATATCTAACCCTTTGCTTGAAACCAAGCGTCCTTCATTAAAGGGATATTCTGCAGGATGGCGTAAGGCAACAAACTCATAGTCTTGTTGAAAATCTTGCATCGGTAGTTTTGCTGTCCAGCGCACAGTTTCCAAAGCGGCGTCCTGAGCCCACTTGAGTTCTTCTGCCAGGAGAGCAAGGCTTTGCTTAGAGGGAGCCTTGTAGAAACCTCCCACTTGCACGTTGATCGGATGAATTTCTCGGCCACCCACAATTTTTAAGATTTCATTGCCCGCTTTTTTTAAACGAAGTCCACGCTTAACGACATCAGGATGTTCTTTGGCCATAGTAATGGCATCGGGGTAGCCTAGGAAATCAGGTGCATGGAGCATGTAAATATGAAGAGCATGACTCTCTATCCACTCTCCGCAGTAGATAAGTCGCCGTAAAGCGCGTAATTGTCCGTCTACTGTAGTATGGAGAGCATTTTCCATGGCATGAGAAGAGCTCATTTGGTAAGCAATCGGGCAGATGCCACAGATTCGAGCGGTGATATCAGGGGCTTCACTGTAACGACGGCCTCGTAATAAAGCTTCGAAAAAACGAGGAGGCTCAAATATTTTCAACTTGACATCTTTTAGATGGCCTTCTTCTATATCAATATACAAAGCTCCTTCTCCTTCTACTCGGGCTAGGTAATCGACTTTAATCGTTCTGCTTTTACGCTTCATAATTATCACTCTCTTTTCGGAAAGGCTCAGCTTCGGCATTAAATGTGCGTAATGCTCGTAGTATATCTTCTCTTTCTACTCCCAGTTGATTCCACCAGTGACTTAAGGAAGCGACATTGGGAGTTTCTTTGGGGCCAAAACAACCATAGCAACCACGATTGTATGCCGGACAGATGGCACCACAGCCAGCATGAGTAATGGGGCCTAAGCAAGGGGTGCCATGTGCGACCATAACACAAACGGTGCCTTGTAATTTACACTCCATACAGACACTATGAGTCGGAGTATTTGGTTTGCGCCCGTTTAAAAATGCGCTAATCACCTCAACTAACTGTTCTTTGCTGATCGGGCATCCTCGTAGTTCAAAATCTACCTTGATATGCTCGCTAATAGCAGTGGATTTTTCTAAAGTACTGATATATTTTGGGTGAGCATACACTATTCGGATAAACTCTTCCACATCCTGGAAGTTCCTCAAAGCTTGAATTCCCCCTGCGGTAGCACAAGCGCCAATAGTAACAAGGAACTTGGAGCAACGCCGTACTTCTTGGATTCGCTCTGCATCGTGAGGAGTGGTGATAGACCCTTCGACTAGAGATAGATCATATGGACCTTCCATTACGGCTCGGGATGCTTCCGGGAAATGAGCAATTTCTATTTCTTCGGCTATTGCCAAAAGCTCATCTTCGCAATCTAGAAGAGTGAGCTGGCAACCATCACAGGAGGCAAACTTCCATACAGCTAGTTTTGGTTTAGGATTCACTTTATATCTCTCGTCTTTTCAGTGTTTCTTGGATAGATGAGTAGCAAAACACGGGCCCATCTTTACAGATAAACTTTGCTCCATATTGGCAGTGCCCACAAAAGCCAATGGCACATTTCATATTACGCTCCATCGATATATAGATATCGTTCCAAGTGACCTCACGCCTTACCAATTCTTGAACAGAAAAGTGCATCATTATTTCGGGGCCACATATTATCGCAACCATATTTGTGGGAGAAAAATCTTTTTTTGAAATAAGTGCGCTCACTATTCCTACATGCCCCTGCCACTCAGAGTCGGTATTGTCCACAGTAGTTTCCACTGTAATATCAAAGTTTTCTTGCCAATTTTGATATTCCTCTTCATATATTATATCGTCGGGACTGCGAGTACCATAGAGCAAAACAACTTTTCTATACTTGCTTCTATGCGCTAGTATATAATAGACAACCGGCCGTAGGGGAGCAAGCCCGATACCACCGGCTATAAGAAGAACATCTTTGCCCATAGCTTTTTCTATAGGCCAATGACTACCAAAAGGCCCACGAATGCCGACTGTTTGCCCTTCCTTTATCTTGCTCATCGCATCAGTGACTGTTCCGACAGCTCGGATGGTATGTACAAGAAAATCGGTCGAGCTGGGATCTCCACTAATGGATATGGGAACCTCTCCTACACCAAACAAGTATATCATATTGAATTGGCCCGGAAGAAAAGAGAAAATTTTGGTTTTGTTTTTCGGAACCATTTCGAGAGTAAATGTATCGTGGGTGTTTTCTTGTATTTTGGTAACTTTATAAAGCTCTGGTAGCATAGGGTCTGAGATCTGTATACTCATATAGCGCGTCTTTCAGGTTCGGATTTTGTAAATATCCAGCAACTGTATTCTGGTTCTCTGCAATCTTTGCACGACTGTATAAGTAAAATTCTTCAATAGTTCATAGCCAAATTTAGAATCTTCTTCGCATCTTATTCGCAAAGCTTTACCATCTATAGAAATAGCTTGGGAATCTTCTACACAACGAGCATCAAAACTTCGTTGGTAGGGAGGGGTCAAAGACCACCCCACAATTTCATTTAGGCCTAGTGTTTGAATTGTGATACTACCACGGCTGGGAGTAAATAGTTCAATTGCTATTTTGCCACTTTGGATAATATAGAGTTTATCCGCCTTCTCACCTTCTTTAAAGAGAAGCTCTTCTGCTTTAAACTCAATATTTTCTGCATTATCAATAACAAATTTCAAATGTTCTCTTTCCAGCTCTTGGAAAGAAGGATGATTTTCGAGAATGGTTTTAAGCATTTTCATCGTTTTTTTCCTTTGCTTTGTCCTCTTGAATAATAGCCACTTCTTCTGTTATATCAATCCCCACAGGGCACCAGGAAATACATCGGCCACACCCTACGCACCCAGAGGTATCAAACTGATCTATCCAAGTTGCCAGTTTGTGAGTCATCCACTGGCGATAGCGAGATTTTACCGAAGTGCGGACACTTCCCCCATGAAGATAAGAGAAATCCATCGTAAAACAAGAGTCCCATTTGCGAACACGTGTAGTTTCCTCTCCTGTTAGATCTGTGACATCTTCGACCGTCGTACAAAAACAAGTAGGGCACACCATGGTGCAATTACCGCAACTCAAACACCTCTCTGCGACTTTATCCCACTGTGTATGGTCATGATTGCGATAGAGCAGATTTTTGATATCGCTAGTGTCCATAGTGCGTCCCATTTCCTCGCGAGCTTGCTCTACTTTACTTTGGGCAATGCTTATCTCTTGATTACTCGCTTTTGTGTGAGGAATCTCTTTGATTACGTCATGACCTTTGGCCGAGCCGATCATGACAACAAAGTAATGTCTATCTGGTTGAATGACTTCGGTTAGGGCTAGATCAAAGCCAAAACTGACTTGAGGGCCGGTGTTCATCGATGTGCAAAAACAAGTTTCTCCGGCTTCTCCGCAATTGATGGCAACCACAAAAATTTTTTCCCGGCGGTTTTTGTAAGTGGTATCCACATAAGGTCCTTCTATAAAGACCTTATCTTGAATAGCAATGGCATGCAGTTCACAAGATCTTACCCCAATAAAAGCGTACTGAGGGGTAAAAGCTACTTTTTCTTTTATCTCAAAACCATCTTCACAACGCTTAGCTTCCCATAGTTTTAGCACGGGCGGATGAAGAAACTTTTTCCAGGAATGAGGACCCACAACATAGCCAAATAATGCTTTATCATCTCGTTTTTGCAAACGATAGCTCGCTTTGTCTTGAACATCAGTCCAGCCCTCAGGTAAATCTTTGACCAAGTTTATTTCATCGTATACAATAGCACCTTCTCGAACAGTTGGTCCTCTAAGTTGATACCCCTGATTTTTTAACACATCTAAAAGTCGCTGAAAATTTTGGCGCTCTATAATTATTTGTTTGTTATTTGGTAAAGTAGATGGATTCATGTCCGATATCCTTTTAAACTTGTTTTTGATTCTCTACAATAATTATATTAAAAGAATAGAAGCTGAAATGGTAATGAAATTTGGAAAAATAAAGTACTGGTCGCAATTTTCATTGTTTTTTTTACCACGATATCTTTAAAGGCAGATGTCATAGGACTCTGGCTGTTTGACGAGCCAAGTGGAAACACCGTTTTGGATTCAAGTGGTAGCCCCATTCAACACAATGGTACTTTGGGAACAGGTGTTAGTGAGCCCTCGCGGGTTCTTTCTGATAATACTCATGCCGGAGGCGGATTTGGAAACTTTATGCGCTTCGATGGCAATGATGCTGTAACGATGAATCACAATGGAAACACGGAGTTGGATTTATCAGGGCTAACAGCTTTTACAATGGAATTTTGGTTTCGCCAAAATGCTGCCCAGCATGCTCAAAATGTTGAGATTATGGGATTTGAGAGTAATGATCCAGGAGGGTGGGTGATAGTTCATCGTGCTAACAGCCACATGACTTTTGCCCAACTAGGAATTAAGAACTACGAGTTTACTAGCCTTATACCCGTTGCAGGAGACTGGAATCATTTTGCTCTTGTTAGATAGGGAGGAATTGCTACTGGCTTTTTGACCTTTGAAAATGGCTCTACCTTATCTCAAGCAGTAGTGGCCAGTGATGGAGTGAGCGAAGCATTGCCTTTAAAATTTGGCAGCAATGTCTCTATTGGATTTACTCCTTTTCAAGGAGATCTTGATGAAGTAAGAATTGCTAATGAAGCTATCACTTTATCTGAATTAGGAGCTTCGGGATCATTTAATGAAGGTAGCGTTCCAGAACCCCAATCTTGGCTACTACTTTTAATGATGCTCGGATTTTATGGCTCACAATACAAAAAAATTAAATAAATATGACTTTTATGCCCAAAGTAGCCTATTTTTTACGGGGATGAAGGAAATGATGAAGGTCATCGACAGAGAATCTTTTGCTCTTGTTTCCTAGATTGCAAAAAACGTAAAAAATAGTCTACCTTTTTTGTTCAGTAAAACCATAGTGTCTTGAAAAAAAAGTCATGGCTACGAGAAGGAGTAGGTATGTAGATGGTTCAGGAACTGCGTTTTCAGCGTTTTCAACAAAAGTAAGGCCAGACATTAGCGTTGGTGCAGCAAAAAATCCATTAGCAGATGCATTGCCATTGACATCAAAAGTAAAGCGAGAGATATTCAATCCATCATGGCTAGAAATAAAGAGTTCTCCCCAAGGGGCAAAATCTAAACCTATGCCGCCGCCTATGCCATTGCCACTCAAAAAACCATTGGCAGTGGCATTGCCATTACCATCAAATAAAAAACGCGAAACTGTACTATTGCCTATGTTTGCAACAAACATTTCGCCTTGGCCATTGAAGACGATATCATGTGGATTACTAAGAGCATTTCCTGAAATAGTACCATTGGTCTGTAAGTCACCATTGGCATCTATGGTAAAGCGTTGAATAAAATTTTGACCGCAGCAAAAGGTGGCAAATAGTTCATTACCATTAGGGCCTACTTCGAGAAAACGAAGAGCGGAACTAAGACCTGTTGTTGCTGCAGCAAAAGAAAAATTGCCATCGTTACCTAAAACAAAGCGTAAAATCTCTCCACGGGAAAAATTAGCAACAAATAAATTATCTCCTCGAAATGACATGCCTGCCGGATTACTAAAGACAACAGGCCCACCGCTATTTATTTCAGGTGCTACTGATGGAGCACCTACTGGATCAATGATTTGAACAACCTTGTTGCCTGTAACATCAGAAGCATAAAGTTTGCCGCTACTATGCTGGGCATAGTCAGAAACTATATTAAAATTAGGATCTTGTAACGTTAGATTCAATATGGCCGAATTGTTTTCTGTTACTTCATAGCGATATAATTCAGAATTTGTCCTAGAGGCTACGTACATGGTCGCTGAATGAGCAAAAATACATAATATAAAAAGCGATAGAATATATTTCATAAAACGTTCCTCATTTTAATATAAAAGAGATTTTTGATTTTCTTTAATTTTAATGAATATAATTATATTTGTCAATAAAACTCTTTTATCCCATTAGATAATATAGATGAGAGAACAGCAATATGTCAAATTAAAGATAGAGCAATAAGGAAAAAAAATGGTTTCATCAACATTTCGAGCTTGATCTTGGGAGATTTTCCCATAACAATATAATTCAATGAAAATTATGTGCCACTACGTATAATAGGAAAAATACCGATGTCTTCAAAATTAAGTGCTGAGCAAGAGTATTTTGCTAAAGGCATTCAGATTAAGGCGTTGTAGCCTGAGATTTTTTTTTAGTTAATCATGTAATCATGTAATCATGTATATTTGGAAGGTTTGTTTATGAAGAAATTAAAGTTAAAGTTAGGTATTGCTCTTGGAATTATCTTTTGCGCTGCGGTCGGTGCATTTTTCACCAACCCTAGTCTCGAAGAGCACGAAGCCATTTTTAATGAAGAATGTAAAAAAGTAAACCCCGTAATGGGAGTAGTTAGTTCATTTTTTAAAGATAAAATCTCCTATGATAATCGCTTTATCTTTTCCTATAGTATGGTAGGCGGCAAAACCTTTGGAATCGGGGCTTTTAATTACGTATATGTATCAATGGATTTGAAGGAAGAAATGAAATTAAAATAAAGTGTCACCAGCACTACTGTGAATACCACGGCGAATAATTTTACAAAGAGGCGTAGCACGAGTTACTATCAAATAATTCATGTTACGTCTCTTTTTATTGCTGACTCTCCAAAAACAACATTATTCCATTTTCGCTACGCGACTAATCCTCATAGCATGTCGCTTAGATTCAATGCATCTTTTCAGGTATCGTATAAACAGTGTGTTATAGTTAACTTAAAAAAGGAGAAAGTAATGACTGATATTCTAGAGTTAGACGTACTACTCAAAAATATGCGTCCTCATTTATCTGATGAAGAGTATGTTTTTTGTACCATTTCATTACTTAATCTTGATTCGGTCATTAATCTAAATCCTATTTGTACTTTTAAAGAAGACGAAGGATTAACAGTGGTGCTGGAAAAGATGTCTGCTTTAAAAGCAAATCTTCAATTTAATGAAGTATTCAAAAAAATAACTCTACAAGTTCATTCTAGTTTGGAAGCTGTAGGCTTAACAGCTGCTGTCTCAACTGCTCTTGCCAACGAAAATATAAGTGCCAATGTTATTGCTGCTTACTATCACGATCATATATTTGTCCCAACTAGTAAGTCGAATATTGCATTAAACGTTTTAAAATCACTTTCCAAGAGTTCATAATGTATCACTGATAGCCTTTTGGTAAAAAATAAACTTTTCTGCTTATTTATTCAAAACCAACGGCACATAATTACAACTCTCCTCTATTTTCCCTCCCACCATCTTGATTATGGGGCTTAGCCTATAAAGGACAGTGCCACTATCTTCCGTTTCAATCCAGAACATATACTTGTTGGCCAAATGCTATAGGTAAAAAGAGAAAACCAAAAAGAAAGAAATATAGATTTTTTGAGAACATAGGTTTTTCCTTATAACCAGATCTTAGCTTTAGAAAACTGTTATTTTTTTTCTAAAAGATGAACCATTTCGTGGTAGATTTTTTCTGTAGAATTCAAAATGTATCCTAAGTTTTTTAGCTTATTCGATAAAATTTCGTGGGAGTTTTTTTGGGCGAAAAGTTTTTCCATTATCAAAAGAAAATTTTTAGGATCTGTGCTCTGGGCTATTCCTTCATCTATTAAGCGGTTGTGATAGCTTTCAAGAGAGAGATTAAAGTAAACCACTTTTTTGCCGGCAAAAGCGGCTTGAACCCCTACCGTAGAGCGCCAGGTTATAACAATGTCGGCGACAACGGAAGCTTCTGAACTAGGGAAATCTCGGTTGATAACTACGTTCGAAAGCTCCATCTCCTGAACTACTTTTTCTTCTAAACTTCCATCCGTTTTGGGGTGAGGGCTGAGGATGAGACTAGTTTGTTTTAGATTTTTGGCCAAACGAAGAAACTCCCGAAGAACCTCTTCATAGCCATTCCCGTACTGCCCTGCAAAAAGAATTGTTTTTTCATTTTCTATTTTTAGTTTCTTCCGAATTGCTTGGGCATCAGCTTTTTGATGGATTTTTCTCCAAGTCTCTACCGAAGGTTGGCCTACAGCCATAACGGGCTTCTCTAAATTGAGAGTCGTTTGAATTTCTTCGCTTGGCACAAAAAGAATATCCACCTCTTTCATAACTTCCCGGGTAATCGATTGCAGAGAGGGAGGATCAAAAGCGTCGTAGTATCCGATGACGGGAATCTTCTTTTGGCAACAAAATTGAGCAATTTGCTTTTGAATTTGAGAAACCAAGCCGACAACGACAAGATGGGGTTTTTCGTTGTCTATGAGGTTTTCCCAACGAGTTAGGTTAGCATACAGTTTATGGCGAGAAGAAAGAGATGGATTGTCAGGATTAATATCGGAGTCGAGAAAAGAGAGCTTTTGTTTTACAAGGATTTCCTTGCTCCAGGGAGTTAAAGGAGCCAAAACAAATTTGTGTTGGTTCAATTTTTCGGCTTTTTCGTAAACTGGAAGCAAGGCTAAGGTTTCTCCTGCGTCGTAAAAGAAAAAGAGCACCTTTTTTGAGACTTCTTGGGAAAAAGTTGAAGCCAGTAGAATAAAAAAAAGGATAAAAGTTGCGGCTATTCTATGTTTCATGAGCAAGCTTCTTTATAAATTTAATCAGACTCGGTTTGTAACCAGATAAAACTTATTATAAACTCTCATTTTAGTTTTTAACATAGATATTTAGCAACTCTCGTTAGTGAATTTTAGAGAACAATGCTAGCTTGAATTAGCTCCTATTCTTTTCGTTGTGCAAGATCCTCCTGCAGTGGTATAATTTGCAGAAGCACATTCCGAGCAGTTTTACAAATTCCTCGTTAAACTTGTTCCTGAAACATATCACCCTACAATGGCAAAACAACTTTAGAGAAAAAGGATTAATGGTGAAAACAAATAAGAGCAAAGAAATCTGTATCATCGGGGGAGGAGCTGTAGGTATTGGAATTGCGAAAAGCTTGATTCAGGGAGGAATTTTAGATTTTGATCTTTTGGAAAAAGAAAATGACTTAGGTGGACTTTGGGCATGGGGAACTAAGGCAGGGAAAGTGTATGAGTCCACTCATTTAATTTCCTCCAAACGCAATACAGAGTTTTCTGATTACCCTATGCCCAGTGACTATCCTGTTTTTCCTAGTCATAGTCAGTTTTTAAGCTATTTGAGAGAGCTGGCAAAACATTTTGGAATATATAAACACACTCAGTTTCAAACAATAGTAGAAAAAATGGAACCCCAGGAAGAGAGCTGGAAATTAACTTTGTCAAGTGGAGAGCAACGAGTTTATTCTGTCGTTATTATTGCAAATGGTCGGCTAGGCCAAGCGATTTATCCGAAATCCCCTGGTCGTTTCCGAAAAAAGATAATGCATGCGAGCGACTATCAAAGTGCAGATGTTTTACGCCATAAAAAAGTCCTTATTGTTGGAGCAGGAAACTCGGGCTGTGATATTGCCGTGGATTCTGCCTATTATGCGGAGAAGACCTACTTGAGCATGAGGCGACCATACTACTATATTCCGAAATTTATTGATGGTTTACCTTACCAAGATTGGTTGATGGAAAAATCAGGAGAATTTGACTCGACAGAAGACTTGTGGAATCATGCGATCAAACTGTTTAAATTAGCTGGCTATGATCCGACAGACTATGGACTTCCTCAGCCAGATTACCGCATTGACCAAACTCATCCTATTGTTAACTCTCAGGTTCTCTATCATATCGGACATGGCTCTGTTATTGCCAAGCCCGACATTGAGAAACTAGGCTCTAAACGAGTTTACTTTCAAGACAAAAGCGAAGAAGAAATCGACTTGATTATATACGCAACCGGCTATGATATGAAGCTACCTTTTCTAGACGATGAAGTAATCGACTGGCAAGAGGATGGCATGCCCAATTGTTTTTTGCACAGCTTTCATCGCAACTATGATAATTTGATCTTTGCGGGCTACATCAATGCCGCTTCTGGGCTAGGTAATCTCGTAAACTCTTCCGGAAAAATGCTTGTCGCCTATCTCCAAGCAAGAGCCCAGAAAACAAATGCTTACCATGTCTTTCGTCAACTACAGCAAGGGCCCAACCCCGACCTAGGACAAGATCATTTTCTAAAAACACCCCGTCACAAATATGAAGTCGATTTATGGAAACTCCTTAAAACCATTCATTTACTGACAAATAAGCTAAAAGCATAACTCCCACGTACTCCTCTTAGTTGATAATCCACTCTCATTTTATGGCCAATAGGCGAACAGGTATATATTTATGATAGGGAGTTTTGGCGAGAGGGTCGCAGTGGTCAGCCGTGGTCAATAAATTCAACGAGGGGCCGTTTTGCTTTCTTTCTTTTGTTTCAGAGTCCCAGTAGCTCATGCCGTAACCGTGTGGCAAGGAAAGAGCGCCTTCTCTCATGGAATCATCTGACTGAAGACAAACAGTGATGGAACCATGGGCCGATTGGCAAGCGATATGTTCTCCGTCTTGAAAACCTAGGTTCTTTAGATCTTTGGGATGTATTCTTAAGGCTCCTTCTGGATCATTTTTACGCCAAGCAGGATTGCGGTAGATTTGGTTAGCGTTATAGCTTCGCCTTTCTCCTGCGGCTAAAATAAAAGGGTACTCTGCAGAATTAGTTATCTCTTTTTCTTCGGAAAGATCGGCCAATTCAGTGAGCATTTCTGGGATAGCTAGGCGAATTTTTTGGTCGGGGTAGGCAACAAGTTGCCACATTTCTTCAAAGGTGTGCGTGCTAATAGCCACGCCGGTGTCATTCTCTAAAATAAAGTTAAAGAGTTCCTCGCCATCTGAAAATCCGGCCCGCTTTACTTGCTTAGCGTAGCGCTTGGCATAGAAGTGACTAGTTCCCCAAATAATCGAAGCGGCTTGGGCTTTTTGAGGAAGAGCTTTTCCTAAGCTAGCGTACAAAACTGTTGTAAGGTAGGGCTTGAGTCCAGGACGCAGAGCAATCGTTAAAGCTAATGCTTTTGATAATAGGTTTCTTTTGGGAAAACGGCGGTGTAGTCGAGCGAAGGCTTCTAAAAAAGGGAACTTTGCCGGTATTGCTCCCAAAGCAACAAGAAGGCGAAAGTAGATTTCTGGTTCGGGTAGAGTGTTTCCTTTTAGAGGTGTAATAGGTCGGCGTAGGTGAAAGTAGTTCGTCGGAAAGCTTAGGCTAAAGAAAGTCGCTTCCCATTTTTCGTATTGAGAGCAAGCGGGCAAGATATAATCGGCCATCTCAGTCGTTTCGGTTTCAGCGACATCGATAACGACGAGGAGATCTAGTTTAGAAAAAGCCTTTTGATAGGCTTTGGTATCGGCAGCCGATTGCAAAGGGTTGCTACTATCGACAAAAACCGCTCGCACTCGTTCAGGGTGATCGGTATCGATTTCCGCCGGTAAAATATTCGGGGGAAAAAACTTACTGATCTCTTTCATTCCTGTGACTTTGGTGGTAGCTCCTCCTTCGCTGGGATCTTTGGAGTGACCGATGAGAGGAACAAACTGAGTATGGAGATTGTTTCCTCCTTTTTTCCCAAAATTACCTGTAATCAAACAGAGCAGTTTTTCCAGATAGGTATTTAAGGTACTATGCAAACTATGTTCTACTCCCAAATCGTGGCGACTACTTGCACAACTCGCCGAGGCAAACCCCCGGGCCACTTTCCGGAGTAAATCAACCTCAATACCAGCTCTTTGAGCGTAGTCCTCTACGGGAATTTTTTGCAATAAATCTGCGAGTTCTGAAAATCCCAGCGTTCGTTTCTCTAAAAAATCCTTGTCTTCTAGTCCTTCCTGGACAATTACTCCCAGCATCGCCGCTATCAAAAATGCGTCCATCCCAGGTTTCACCTGCAAATGAATATCGGCTAACTCAGCTGTTCGAGTGCGCCGAGGATCAACCACCACTAATGTTCGTTTAGGGTCTTTCGATATTTCCTGTAAAACCTTACGTGCACGGGGAAAGCCATGAGCTTGCCAAGGATTCGCCCCAATAATAATGGCATAGTCCGCTTCTTCGATGTCTTCGCTGATATGGCAAGTCTGCCGCCCAAACAATTTCCCATTGACCCAAAAATCGCCTGTTTTTTCCTGAGCCAAAGAGTTATAGATATAAGGAGTTCCCAAAGCCTTACGTAAAGAACCGGAGTAGGCTCCTCCTAAATGATTTCCCTGCCCGCCACCTCCGTAATAAGCGATACTATGTCCGCCATAAGTATCTCGGATATGAGCCAACTTTTCTGCAACCTCCCTAATAGCGGTATCCCAATCTATTTTCTCAAAGCTGCCGTCAGGCTTTTTACGCAAAGGGTGAGTCAAGCGGCTGTTGTGATTTTGGTAGTGGTCGAGCCGAGCGGCTTTTTGGCATAAATAACCCTTTGATGCAGGATGATTTTTGTCCCCTTGGATACGAACGAATTTCCCCTCTTCCACCTGCACTTTAATTCCGCAATTAATACTACATAAAATACAAGCTGTCGATTGCCAGGTTTCCTCTTTCATAAGTATCCTTTCGGGCTTCTAAAAATATTATTACTTCATCAAAATTCTATGGTTAACTTCATGATACATATATTCTCTCCAAAATCCTAAAAAAATCCCCTATCTTTTCCCTTGCTTTTTCGTCTAAGATAGAGCAATAAGTTATTTGAGGGTTAGTGTGTGTTTTCGATCTTAGAAAAGGGAGATATGGTGAGAAAAAGCATTTTACTTCTTTGGGGAGCATTTCTAATTTGTTCAGGCTGTGCTTTGCAATTTGGGACAAAAGTTACCAGACCCGCAAAAATTAATATTACGGGGTATGAACGTTTACTTGTTATGAGCATTGACAAAAACTTTGAGAATCCTCACCGAGAAATAGTTAAAGCATATGGAGAGGACTTAGAAAACCTACTCATTGAAAGGCTTTTTGAAGCAAAAAACTTCCATATCATTGACAAACATAATATCAACTTAATCTTAGAAGAGCAGTCGCTTAATATATCGAACTTCTATTCTCAGTCAGGAGGGGCTCGTCTAGGAAAACTAGTGCAGGCGGATGCCATTCTTTTTGTTGACCTGGAGTGCTATGAAAAGAGAACGTTAGTCAAAAACCAGGAAGTCGGGGACAAGTTATATCTTAGAGCTTGGCGCCGCGAAGCTAAGGTAAAGGGAACTTTTAAGGTTACCGATGTTGAGCGAGGAATTATTGCCGCAACAAAAGTGCTAGAAGCTGGACGCATCACTCACAAAGAAGCTCCCCTTTACAAAGAAGAAAAAGAAATCAAATGGGAAGAGCTAGACGAAGAGTTTGAAGCCTGCCTCCACGAAATTGTCAATAAATTTATTAGAGAAATCACCCCCTCCACCGTCAAACGAATCGTAACCTTAGAAAAAATAGACAGCCCTCTTTTTGGAAAAGCCGCCGCTTTTTCTCAGCAAAACGCTTGGCAAGAAGCCGTTCCTCTCTTCAATAAAATTATCGAAGAGCTAAAACAATCCACCTTCACAACGCCAGAAATACTTGCCCAAGCGTACTACAACTACGGAGTAGCTTTGGAATACTCAGGAGAATACGAAGCTGCTATAGAAAACCTCAAAGCCGCTTCTCGGCTTAACCCCAAGAGCCTTTACATCGAAGAGCAAAAAAGATGTGAACAGGAGAAAAAATATGCAGAGGAGCTAGAAAAGCAGAGAGGAGTGAGTTTTTAAAGCCCAAAAAATCATCTTATTTTTTAAGAATCAAAAATAGGTAAAAACGTTTCTGCTTTTCTAGCTGTTTCTCTAGACTTTAGATTTTCAACATAAACAGTTAGATTCTCACCTATTTGAATTCCGAATTGCTCCGCCCAATGAAGTGTACTGCTAACCATGATATCGGCAGCAGAAAAAGTATTACCAACTAAGTATTTTCTGTCCACTAGAGTCTTTTCTAGAATTTGCACCACCGGTGCAAAATTTTTTGTCGCCTCGGCTACCTTTTTCTCTTCCTCAGAAGTACCACTAGCTTTAAAGGCATCCGCTAAGATAGACTCCATTGTGTAGGCAAAAAATATCCACTGCAAATATTCTCCTCGATCTGGAGAATCAATAGTTGGAGCCATCTTTTTTTCTGGATATTTATCAGCAAAGTAAGTGCATATTGCTCCCGATTCGATCAATACTCTGCCTTCACATTCCACAGCAGGAGCAGTTCCCATTGGATTGACTTTTAAATACTCCGATTCTTTATGTTCCCTCTTGTAGAAATCAAGAGCCTTCTCGGCATAATTTAGCCCAATTTCCTCTAGTAACCAACGAACTCTACTAGTGCGGCGTTCTATGGAGCCTAAAGAATAAATTCTAATTGATTCCACCATTTTTTCTCCTATACAATGGGATGAGTCTCGTTTCTTACAAACTAATTTTGGCAAATATTTTTACTTGGCACTAAAATTATGTTGAACTATTCCCATTCTCTACCGAGTGCACTAAAATAAACTGCTTCCGAAATTCAAATCCACGATCAGACCAGCTACGGGTATATTCAGCTAGAGCCTTCATGCCTTCCTCGGAATCTAAACCATTTATTCGGCAATCAGCGCTAATTTCTCCATTTTGGTTGCGTAGGGCAAAAAATCTTATTCCGTAGCTGGCATTCTCTTCGATAAGAGATTTGAAAGTATCCCTATTTTTCGTTAGAAAACAGCAGGAGCAAAAAGGATGTTCCTCTTTGGGATCAAGGCCTTTTTCTACTACGTAACTAACGGGGCCAAGAATCATTCTTCGATCGTACCCCTTTTCGGGAAAAGACATATTTAAGGTCATACAAACTTCGGGTTCTTCTTTTAGGACATCTAAAAAAACGGGGAGATCTAGTTGAGACCAATTCCGAAAACCTTCCAATATAGATTCGATGGGATCTTCTCCTCCCGAATGCTGGTACTCAAATATGCTCAAGGACATCATTTCCTTGTGATGCACTTCGATGGTGGTAGTCGTTTGGATAGATTCGTCTGAAGAATATAAGGAAACCATCCGAGGTTGCAGAGAGTATCCACATTCCAGCTCAATCCAATCCTTATGTACAGAGAACTTCACCTCTTTCTCTTTTAAAACTTCAGAGAGTTTATCAATTAAATTAACTTCTTCTTCCCAAGTTTTCTCATCATCCGAGAAGGATACGCTAAAAAAAATTCCTTCTCCCGGATTTTGTTCTGAAGTAGAGGGAGGCCAAGAATCTTTTTTTGATTTTTCTTCTGACAAAGGCGATAGTTGATTTTCTTTTTTCATTTTTCCTATTTTTCACTAAAAAAATTTGCAATCTCAAATTTTCCTAGGGCTTCGCCCTAGGCTGGGTTGTGTTGTCCTTTCAGGACAAAGAATTTGTTATGTTTTTTCGCAACCCCGTCGTGCATTTTTCGTATATTTCCACTCCGAGCAAAAGGCATAAAAAACTGGTTTGTATGATTCATATAAACAAAAACGTAATGAGGTATAACTTACGCCTTAGTTTAACCCATACAAAATGAAGTCCTAGGGACTTTGAATCAGTTTGTAAATCCATTCTCGCTCTTCTTTCGAAATGTTTCCACCGAAAGAAATTTCTTCTTCGCCGTTGCCGATAAGGATTTTTTCTTTAGAATTTTTTAGGCTAACGATCTCTATCTTTTCGATTTTCTCGGTGGAGAATTTTTCCATTTCTTTTCCGAAGGGACTTATTTCAGTGACTCGAAATAACTGGGGAGCAATTTCTAGTAGATCAAGAGAATTGGTAACTTTGAGGGTGGCAAAAAGGATGATTAAGAAAGGGGCAAGAGCGAGAGCAATCATACTGATTTGAAGAAAGATCGGAGCGCTCAGTTTAGAAAATGCTGTGTTATTGATAACACCTATCATAATGACAGAAAAAAACATGGAAACGCCTGCTCCATAGAGAAGAAGAAAGGACATTGAGGAATCCCAACCGGTGGGAATAAGAATTTCCGTTTTGCTTCCCTTCATCTGAACATGCAGTTGGGTCTTTTCAGGAAGAGGAGGAATTTCTGCAATTTTATCCTCAGGTGCTATCTCTTCTCTTATTTTTTCTAATGTCTCCATTTTTTTCTCCATTGATTTTAACTTGATTGTTCTTTCTCATTTTACCTTTTATTGCTCAAAAAAGTAAGCCTTTTTTGTTCTTAAATAGGCCTGTCATTTTTCTCTCGCGACTGTTTCGCGGTCTAGAATCAGGGAGGTAAAGGGATTCTTCCATACCCAAGCAAAAGCTTCTCCTTTGCTCCAGCCTTGCTTTGACCAATGTTTGTTTGTCGTGTAGAAAAACTCTGGAGAATTCAAATGTTTGTGGCAATAAAGGATTGTCTGGGTAGGCCAAAGTTCATTTTCTTTCTTTTCATTTTCTTTCTTTTTAGGAGTAGCATAGCCCAAAAGATGAGAGACTTCTGTTTTTGACCAAGATAGCCTTCCTTTGGGTGAGAGAAAGAGGGCTTGGGTATTTTTTCGTTGCCTTTGAGGAGGGAGAGCAAAAAATGCGATTTCCCATATTTGATCCCAGGACTTTTGCTGAACAATTTGCTCGCGACTTACTAACATGCCGTCTTTTTTTCGATAAATTGGAGTAGGTAAAAAAAGTCGAAGATCAGCTAAGTCGAGTTGGTACATAATTTGATTGTAGTCGTAGCGAGGAGTGGGAGATACTTTTCCTCGAGTGAAGGTGTTGGTGTAAGTTCCTTCAAAGTAAATCAAGCGACCGTTTTCCTTGTCAAAAAAAGGATGCTGAGTCGGGTTGTAGAAAGTGTAATTTTTGTGGGTAACGATTTTTTGGGCGTAGGCCCAAGGTCCTACTACCGTATCTGCTTCGGCATACCAAATCTCTCCCAGAAAAGAAGATTCTCCCTCGGTTTCCTGGGCAATCAAAATCCATCGTTGGCGAAAAGAATTCCAGTAAACAGAGCCTGCGTGAGCGCGAACTTTTTGGCCTGTTTTATGATCTTGGAGCTGAATCCAACCTTGTCCCAGAGAGATTTTTTTCTGGGCAAGAAACTCGGCTTGTTTTTCTTGCGACCAGGGAACTCCTCCTTTACGCCAAGCAAAGTCGAGCTCTCCTAATTCCTGGTAGTGCCACTGGATTTTTTCTGATCCACTCAAGCAAGTAAAAACTTCATAGTTGTTGGGATCAAGAAGATCTGTGAGATTCGCCTTCACCCGAACATTGGGGTAAGGCTTTGGATGAGGGAGAGAAAAGTAAAAGTAATCCTGAGTAGGCTCTTCTCGTTTTATGGCTTTAAAAGGATGTCCACGAGGATAGAGAGGATTATTAATTTCAAAGCGATGGAGCTTTTGGAAAACTTGCTCTTTATCGTCAAACGCCACTAACCCTCGCTCAGTGACTTCTCCCAAAGTTTTTATGATCTCATACTGGGCAACCAAAAGTTCTCCACCTTTATTGGGGACTCCCATTAGTCCCTCAATCCAGACCGGGCTAGAATTTGAAAAAGGACACATCTTCCGGCTAAAGCCTTCTTCATTGATAAAATAGGAAAAGTTTACTCCCTTTTGAGGAGAAAAGCCCTTAGCAGGAAATTCGGAGACCGCTCCCGATACTCCAAAATTTCCCAAAGGATAGGACAAGCGATTGGTGTCTCCCCAAAACCAATAGATTTTTTTTTGGTAGGGGAGAGCCATCACCGTGTCTTGTCCTGTTACTAAAGCATTTAAAAGAGGCTTATCTATGGGAGTTTTTGCTCCCACTAGAACACTATCTCGGTAAATTCCTTGTCCGGTAACTCGATACAAGCGTTGGGCGACATTTATCCGCTTCATTTCGAGAGTAGCCTCTTTACCTGACTCGACAAATAGACTTTTTCCGGCGTAGCCAAAACCATCCTTAGGAAAAGAGTATCCGTGGCTTTGCACATGAAAAAAAACATGTTTTCCCATTAATCCAGGTTCATAAAAGGCGACAAGGCCATTGCTGTCGGTGTAATAAGATACCTGGTGAACGGTTTTAAGTTCGACAAGAGGAATTCCTCTTTTTGTTTCCTCGTCGATTACTCGAATCGTAAAGTAAGGATTCTCTGCTTGTAATAAATAAGCAGAGAAGAGAAAGAGAAGTAGCAAGAAGAGCCGAAGCATAGATTTTCCTTTAAGCCGAAATAGTATTCTCGACAACGGCATACAGCCACTTGAGCTCTTCGCTTGAGAGTCCTGTGCCAAAAGAGACTGTTTTTTCATCGCTACGGGCGAGAATATTGCCTCCCAAGAAATTTTGCCCGGTAACCATCTCTAGCTCTTCGATTTTATCGGTCGAAAGCTCTTCCACTTTTTTTCCAAAAGGGCTTGATTTTGTCGCTCGGAAAATTTTCGGGGTGACTTCCAAAAGGTGCTGAGTACTGGCAAATTTAAGAAGAACAAAAGATATTCCCAAAAGAGGAAAAGAGAGAAAAAGGAAAGCCATCACTTGAAAATATATCGGAGCGTTATCAAAAAAACCTCGCATATTGATAGCAAAAACTCCCGAAATGATAGCTCCTATCGCTAGGGGAAGCCACATGATAAAGTGCCAACCGTAGGGAGGGATAAGGATCTCGATTTCTTTGCCCTCAATTTGACAATGTAGCTTCGTTTTCTCAGGAACAGGAGGTATTTCGGTTGTTTTTCCTAAACGGCGAACTTTTTCTCGGACCGATTCATCGAGCTTATCGTGCTCTCGGACAACCGTTTTCCCACTGCTCGAATCAACAAGAGACCGAGTAACAAATTTAGCGATCTCTTCTCCTAAGCGCCGACTTTCCTGGTATTGGCGTGATTCCTTAACATTAACCTTAAAATCTTCTCCTCCTGCTGTTTCTCCGAGTATCCTGATAGGATAAACAGTGTAGCTGGAGTTCTTACTCCGTCTCACCTCTTTGGTTAGAGTGACTTTTTGCACTTCGTCTAAACGATATTGTTGACTACTAAAAGAGAAAAGGATACCCCACCAACTGCGCACACTATTCAAACGGCGATCAAGGACTAAACCTGCTCGGCCAAACATAATCCCAAAACCGACTAAAGAAAAAATGCTTCCAAAAATAATCATGGGAATCATTTCCTCTGAATTTGCTTTGTTGTCCAGAAAAACCGGAATCAATATAGTAAAAATTCCTGAGAGAAAGAAGGGAAGTCCAAAAAGCATGAGGCATCCCCCACCTTTCTGTACTTTGTAAAGCTCGGGGTCTTGGTCATAAAACTGATTCATTTTTTTCTCCAATTAATTATTTTGAGCAGGTTTATTTACACTTCCTTCATTTTATCAGCAAAAGCAAGAGCAGCAATAAAAAAAATGTTTGCTCTCTAGGAAAGATTTCCTTATAAGAGAGTTTAAAAATATTTAATGCTTTCCTCAAGAAGGAGTATTTTCATGCCCTATTACCTCTGGATAAAAGCATTCCATTTAATTTCTTTAGTGGCTTGGTTTGCCGTCCTTTTTTATCTGCCTCGGCTTTTTGTCTATCATGCCGAAAATCGAGATAAAGCTGATTTTGTTGCCGTTGTTAAAGTTATGCAAAGAAAACTGATTAAGGTAATCGGAATTCCCGCTTTTGTTTTTACTTTAATAACAGGAGTTACTCTGGTGATCCTTAACCCCGCTTTGCTGAAAGCTGGTTGGTTTCACGCCAAGATGACTCTTCTTGTTTTCTTGATCGCTTATTTCTTTCATGCCATTGCTATGCATAAACAACTTCTAACAGATCAATGCCAAAAGTCGGGTAAATTTTTTCGCATGTACAATGAAATTCCGACTCTCTTTTTAATGTCGATCGTTCTACTCGCGGTTTTAAAACCTTTTTAATATCGGCATTTCTACTTGAATCAAAAAACATCTATAACCATTGTTATCTCCTAAATAAAGGAGAAACAGTATTGATTTAATTCACATCACAAATAAGGAAAAGAAAATGAAAGAACAAGTTATTGATAAAATGAGCAATTTAGTGACAAGTGCTTTTGGTTTGGTCGCCGCTTTGGCTTGGAACGATGCCATTAAAGGCATTTTTGCCCACTACTACAAAAAAGGAGAAGGACTCTCCGCCCATATTACTTATGCCGTAATCGTTACAATAGTTGCGGTTCTGGCAACTGTTTCAATTGCTCGCGCTGCCGCAACCGTTAAAGATTTGACAGGAGCTGAAGAAGAAGAAAAAAAGAAAAGCTAGAGCTTTTGTTTTTCGTTTTCGTCTTTAAAACGTCGTAATTATTTTACTAGTTGCGGCGTTTTTTTATTTGTTTTGAGTTGGTTTTATTCCATAATTTATGCTCAACTTAATGTTCGCTCTAAATAGAGCGTGTTGCCAATCAATTACTATTCATTATTTAGCCCTTAATTTCCACGGAGAAAAGATGAAAAAACTTCCCCTCTTTTGCCTACTCGTTTTTATTTCTCTAACCATTGAGCTTATTGCAGAAGTAGAGATTAAGTATTGGAAGCCACAAGACTTCACAGAGGATGATAGAGTCGATAGCATTATGATCGACAAGGAGAAGGCTTTTTTGCTGGCCACAAACAAAAAAAATCTTGGCAAGCAGGTTGTTAATCTTTACATTTTGGATATAAAAGATGCTCTCTCTCCTAAAGTTCTCGGAAAGTTTACTTGGTCAGGAACTTCCAATTACTTTAATCATCCTTGTAAAATGGAGTATTTCCAAGAGCATCTCTACATTGTTCCTGCGGGGAGCTATCAGACCGAGATTTTTGTTTTCGATGTTGCTGACGTAAGCCATGTAAAGATGGTGACAAAACTTCCTTTGTTTATGAAGCAAGCCCCCATTCATTATGTAGAATTCCCTCTTAGTGTTACCATCGAAAGCAATCGGCTCTTTGTTCAACTAACTCGTGGGTTTTCTATTTGGGATCTAGCCACTCCTTCCCAGCCTAAGATTTTGCATGAGCTAGATAATATGACTTTTTTAGCAGCAAAAGGAAATAAAGTTTTATCTGTGCAAGGAGGTAGCTCCAACATTCATGCCCTTGATTTGACAAAAAATATGCAGTTGCCTCCTTCTTTTGATCTAATGAACAAAAAAAACAATGGTTGGACTCTTGACTATTTAAGACAATCAGATAAACACGTTTTGTTCACCACAAAAGTTCGGGGAGAAAAAGCCCCTCAATTGCAACTTTTGGACTTAGATTTTAAAGTCCTCTCCACATCTGGATTTCCCACGCTAGCTCTTAAAGTAGTATCCTGGGAGTGGGCTTCTGATCTTCGGGCCGGGTGCTTAACGGATAAGCATATGCTAATTCAAACAGGAAATAGTTTAGATATTTATTCCCTCTCCACAGATAACAAAGAAAAACCTAAGCATCTTGCAAATATAAAAAAAGATCCTTATCTCAGTGACTTTTCTCTTCAAGGAGATTTTGCTTTTTTCTGCTCAAGTAATCTAGGTTTGGGAATTGCTAAGGGTTGGTAAGCTTCATCTCGGCGACCAGAAAGTTTGGTAGCATGGGCATCAGAACATAATTTTTTCTTTCCAAATATATTCTCTTTTTTGATAGAATCAAAATCTTAGGTGTGAAAATGATTTTAGTTTAGACGTGAAAGGAAAAAGGTTCATGGATAGCAAAGAAAATTCTCCAGAGCAAGGTAAAAAAGATGCTTTAACAAATATTTCAACAGAAGAAGCACGTCAAAAAATTATGCAAGGGGAAAAGCTGGAAAATGTTTCGCTTGCTTTCTTAGATCTTTCTAATACCGAAATTCCAGGAGACTTGACGATTGAAGCTTCTCAAATTGCTGGAATTGATTTGCGAGGAACAACGGTAAAAGGTAATGTTTCTTTTGCCCAAAGCCTCTTTCTCGGAGTGGTCAGCATAGGAACAAAAGATGTCTTTGACAAATCTTCTAGCGCGACCTTCGAAGGAAGGGTTATTTTTAACGATACTTTTTTTCACGAAGAAGCCCATTTTGGCAAAGCGGTTTTTCATCAAGCAGTCGCCTTTCGCAAAGCCCATTTTGAAAAAATGGCAAACTTTCACTCTTGCGAATTTAAGCAGCAAGCTTATTTTTGGGCAATTAAATTCTTAGGCGTGGTAATTTTTAACCACTGCTCTTTTGAAGCAGAAGCTCATATGAGCCGAATCCATTTTTCTCAAATGGTCAAGTTTGAGGGATGTAGTTTTCATGACGAAGCAAATTTTGAAGACGAGCAATTCGAAGGCTATGCTTCTTTTTTAGGAGTAAAGTTTCACCAAATGGCTTTATTTAATCGTTCGACTTTTGCTAAGTCACGTTTTGAAGAAGCAGAATTTGCAGACCAAGCCCAGTTTGTCAAAACCATTTTTCAAGGGGAAGCCGATTTTGGAAAGGCTATCTTTAAAGAGAAAGCAAATTTTGATGACTCTTATTTTGAGAGTAAAGCCTCTTTCAAGAAAACAAGCTTCAACGAAGAAGTGAGTTTTGTCTATGCCCGTTTTTTTGGTTTAGCTTCCTTTTTGCAAGCCCTTTTTGAGAAGGACATTTCTTTTCTTAACTCGCAATTTCATGACGAAGCTCTCTTTAACTTCGATCGCAATACTCTTCGCAGTTTAGAAGAAGAAGAGACTATGGCTGCTACCTTTAAAGCCAAGGTTGATTTTACCAATGTTCGCTTTCATCGCCGAGCGGTTTTTGAAAAAATTATTTTCCACGAAGAAGCGGTTTTTGCCAGCTCTTATTTTGGAGAGCAAGCGGCTTTTTATGGAGCTGACTTCTCTCAAGATGCCGAATTTAGTGATATTTTTTGTAACCAAGAATTAGACTTTAATGAAGCCAAAATCGGGGGGCGAGTGGTTTTAGATCGGGCGAATATCAACCGACGCTTTAATCTGATTGGAACAGAGTTTCAAAAAATTTCTTTTTTTGGGGCTTCCATAGATACTCTGATGGTCGAAAAATACCAACTAGAAGAGCGTATGGATCACGAAGAGAAAAAAGAGTATAGCAAAGCAGAACAGGAGTACATTATCCTCAAAGAAAGTTTTGCACGCCGAGGAATGGAAGATGAAGAAGATTGGGCTTACCGCCAAAAAAAGATTATGCAAAGAAAGGCATCTTCTCTTCTTGCTAAAGCTAGATTAAAGGGAAAAAAGTCTCCTGAAGTACCAAACTCTTTTCGTGCCATCCTAATTTTGATCAAAAATATTTTAACTAATTTGGTCATCGAAAAAGGCTCAGGATATGGCACTCAACCTTTGCGCATAACGTTTTTAGCCGTGTTTGTGATCTTTGTTTTTGCGAGCGTTTATGCTTGCCAATCCAGCCAGATCATCCGTCCTGATGGAGACATATTTACCTCTGAACAGGCGGTTTATTTTAGCTTTATTACATTTACGACCATGGGCTTTGGAGATATTCAGCCTTTAGCTAGCGGTTACATGAAATATATTGTTGCTAGCGAGGCTTTTTTAGGAATTTTTATCATGACACTTTTTGTCGGGACATATACCCGAAAGATTATTCGATAGAGGAACACATGACAGAAAAGCGGCAAAAAATTGCTGGCGGTTTGATGGGACTTTTGGTCGGCGATGCCTTGGGGGTTCCATATGAATTTAAACCCCCTCAAGTTATTCCTAGTTGGAAAGAAATTGAGTTTATTCCTCCAGTTGATTTTCAACGGACATATCCTCAAGTTCCTCCAGGAACTTGGTCAGATGATGGAGCTCAAGCATTAGTACTTTTAGATTCTCTCTTAAGCTGTGATAAGTTAGATTTAAATGATTTTGGACAACGTTTACTAAGGTGGCACGAAGAAGGTTACTTTGCAGTAGACGAATCGCTTTTTGACATTGGAATTCAAACTAGCCAATCGCTTTTGGCTATTCGCAGTGGCATCCCTCCCCAAAATGCAGGAGGACAAGATCCTTGGAGTAACGGAAACGGTTCCTTGATGCGCGTCCTTCCCTTGGCCCTTTGGCACAAAGGAAGTGATGAAGAGCTTATCCGAGATGCTCGACTACAATCGACGGTCACACATGCTCACCTACGCTCTCAACTTTGTTGCGCCTTATATTGTCTATGGGCTCGTCGCATTATCGAGGGAGATAAGTTTCCTTGGAAAGCTGCCATAGAAGCCGTTCAAAAATCTTGTCAGAAAGAGAGAAAAGCAGTTGAGGAATTAGAGTGGAACATTCGCCCTAGTGAACTGACAGAAGGATCAGGAAGCGGCTATGTTGTCGACTGCTTACATTCGGCTCACCTTGTTATGCAAAGATGCCGATCCTACGAAGATGTCGTAAAAACTGCTGTTTCCTTAGGAAATGATACGGATACTACAGCTGCAGTATCAGGAGGAGTCGCCGGTTTACGGGAAGGATTAGATGCTATTCCCCAACGCTGGCTAAATGCTTTACGCGGAGCTGAGATGGTCGAGCCTCTTTTGGAAAGGCTCTGGAAACATCTTGAAATTTAGAGGTAAATTATGGTATTAGAATGGATAGATTGGCTTTCAATTGTTCTTTTTTTTCTTATCTCACTATTGATTGGAGTTATTGCAGCAAAAAGAGCTGGTCGCAATGCTAGCGAGTTTTTTCTATCAGGGCGAGATATGCCTTGGTGGCTTTTAGGAATTTCGATGGTGGCAACCACCTTTTCTGCAGATACTCCTAACCTAGTGACCGATATTGTGAGAAAAAATGGCGTTGCCGGAAACTGGGTGTGGTGGGCGTTTCTTCTCACTGGTATGCTTACTGTATTTGTTTATGCCAAACTTTGGCGACGCTTGGGGGTGATGACCGATTTAGAGTTCTATGAACTTCGGTACAGCGGCAAGGAAGCTGCTTTTCTACGCGGTTTTAGAGCCATCTATTTAGGCGTTTTCTTTAATATGGTCATTATGGCCACCGTTTGCCTGGCCGCAATCAAAATAGGAGCGGTTTTACTCAATATCTCTCCCGGACAAACGCTTCTTCTGGCTTCTATTATTACGGTAGCTTATAGCTGTTTAGGAGGGCTTAGAGGAGTTATTTGGACAGACTTCTTGCAGTTTGGTATCGCCATGGTCGGAGCTATTTGGGCTGCAGTGATCGCTTTAAATTTGCCAGAAGTAGGAGGGCTAGAAGGGCTTCTTTCTTCGGATAAACTCCAAGGTAAACTTAATCTCTGGCCTGATTTTTCCGATCATGAAAACCTGATACCTCTATTCATTTTACCTCTTGCTGTCCAGTGGTGGAGCGTTTGGTACCCTGGCTCAGAGCCTGGTGGTGGAGGCTATGTTGCTCAGAGAATGCTTTCTGCTAAGTCAGAAAAGCATGCTATCGGAGCTACTCTTCTTTTTAATGTTGCTCACTATGCCCTTCGTCCTTGGCCTTGGATTATTGTCGCCTTGTGTTCTTTGTTGGTCTATCCAGATTTAGCTTCTTTACAAGCAGCCTTCCCTCACTTAGATCCCAATATAGTCAAGGATGATTTGGCTTACCCAGCAATGATGACTTTTCTTCCCCATGGGCTCCTTGGTCTCGTTTTGGCTTCTCTCATCGCTGCTTTCATGTCCACGATATCCACTCATTTAAACTGGGGATCTTCTTACATCGTTAACGACTTTTATCAAAGATTTATTTCTCCCCAGGCGGATGAAAAACGATTGGTTCTAATCGGTCGAATTAGCACCATCTTTCTCATGATTTTAGCAGCAACCTTAGCTCTTTTTTTACAGAATGCTTTACAAGGTTTCCAGATTATGCTGCAAATCGGAGCAGGAACAGGTCTTCTTTTTATCCTACGCTGGTTTTGGTGGCGGATTAATGCCTATAGTGAAATCACTGCAATGGTAGTTTCTTTTCTTCTCGCTCTTTATTTTCAGTTCGGTTCTCTTGAGCTCAGCTCTCATGTTCAGCTTTGCTTAGGTGTTGCCATTACAACCGTGGCTTGGGTCTTAGTCACTCTCATAACTCCTGCCACAAAAAAAGAAACTCTCTACTCCTTTTATCGAATTGTTCAACCCGCTGGGCCAGGATGGAAAGTCATTATAAATAAGGCTCAAGAAGAGGCCCAAGATATTTCTAACTCTGAAGTCCAAAAAGGTAATCTCTCTTTAGAAATCTTAGCGATGGTAATAGGTTGTTTTACTGTTTACAGCGCACTATTTGGCACAGGCTACTGGATCTATGGAAAGACAGCTTTGGCTATAACAATGACAGGAGCTGTTGGGATAGGAACGATAGGACTTTTTCTACTATGGAAAAAAATCCACCGCTAAGAAATGTTAAATTTGAAAGAAGATAATTATTAGCCTACATCAATACACAATAATAACGTTTGTGTATTGATGTAGAACTTGCGGTAAATCCCTTCTGGACCTCCGTAACGTCTTCAACAGTTTACTCTTTCTTAGAGCCTGTCACCTGAAAGAGACCCCATACTACTAAGCCCCCTCCTAATACCCCTAAAGCACCACTGCTGTTTGTGCCCATTAGAACCAATTCACCCGAAACCCCACCTATTATGAAAATAATTCCGATAACAATATTTCCCAAAGTATTCTCCTCACTTAGAAAAATTTAAGATAAAAACAAAAGTGATAGTGACACTTTTTTCAAGTATAAGTCGATATAATTTTAAGACAAATAAAAAATTCTTTTTTTGAGAAGCATCGCGGAAAATCATTCGGATTAAATACGGTTTTCTTATCGAAAGCAGAATTAATAAGGGATAGCTGTATTTCGACATGACACTTACGGTTTAAAGCCGAGCTCAAGATGAGCCCCCCTTTGAATCATGCGATTTAAATACGGTTTTTTTGATCATAGAAAAATTTGGATTGTGATCACATTTTAGGCCAATAAAAAGATTGACTAGTCAGTCACTTTATGTTAAACTCACTTCACTATGAATAAAAAACGAGCCCAGATCCTGAATGCCGCGATTGAATTGTTTTCTTTGAATGGAGCCTGGAATACTCCCACTGCAAAAATTGCTAAGCATGCTGGCGTTGCCAATGGCACTTTATTCAATTATTTTTCTTCCAAGCAGATTTTGGTTGATGAAGTTTACATTGAAATCAAAAAAGATTTGGCCGAGTTTATTGTGCCAGCTTCATTAGGGAAAAGTTTTGAGAGTAACCTGCGACTGCTTTGGCACAACTACATCATTTGGGGGGTGAGGAAGCCTTTACATTATAATCTTCTCCTGCAACTAAGAAATTCTGAAATGCTCAGTGAAGAAGCCAAGGTTAAAGCCGATGAAATTTTTCAGGGTATAATGGGAATACTAGAAAAAGGGATGAGTGATAAAAAAATTGTGCCTCTTCCCATAAAATATCTCTCAGAGCTAATTATGGCTCAGACCGATGCCGCCATTAACTTTGCAAAACTTCATCAAATGGAAAAAGAAAAATTAGAAGAGCACATAAAGAGAAGCTTCTCCGTCTTTTGGCATGGAGCTAAAACTTAATGCTAATTCTGAAGATTAAAACGTCTCCTCACTTTCACTGTTTTTTGTTTACTAAATTACTGACTGACTAGTCAGACAAAATTAAATCTTTTAATGGCTTTCTAAAAATTAAGAACAAGGAATATATCATGACGCAAATAGATAAAACAGCTCCGGTAATGGTTACAGGCGCAACAGGTTACGTTGCTGGGTGGGTCGTAAAAAAACTATTAGATGAAGGTTTTACTGTCCATGCTGCCGTTCGAAATCCTGATGCAGCCGAGAAACTCAAATATCTAAATGAAGTAGCCGGAAAATCGACGGGAAAAATTAAGTACTTCAAAGCTGATTTACTAGAAGAAGGCTCTTATGCAAAATCGATGGAAGGTTGCCAACTCGTCTATCACACAGCTTCTCCTTTTACTGTGCACGTAAAAGATCCTCAAAAAGAGTTAATCGACCCGGCAAAATTAGGGACAAGAAATGTTTTAGAGCAAGCCAATAAAACCGATTCGGTAAAACGCGTTGTTGTCACAAGCAGTTGTGCCGCGATTTACGGAGACAATATTGACCTTCAAAAAACAAAGAACTGCGCTTTTACAGAAGAAGATTGGAATGAAACCTCTTCTCTCGATCATCAAGCTTACTCTTACTCGAAAAAATTAGCAGAGAAAGAAGCCTGGGAAATCGCTGAAAAACAAGATCGTTGGGATTTAGTTGTGGTAAACCCTTCCTTCGTTGTGGGCCCAGGAGTAAACCCTAAAGGCACCTCAGAAAGCTTTGCCATCATGAAACAGTTCGGAGACGGGACAATGAAGACCGGTGCTCCTCGCTGGGGAATGGGAGTGATTGATGTACGGGATTTAGCAGAGGCCCACTACAACGCCGGATTTATACCCGAAGCAAAGGGTAGACATATTATTTCCGCTCACAACTCCGACTTTGTTGAAATGGCCCAGTCTTTAATAAAGCATTATGGTAAAGCTTATCCTTTTCCTAGAAAGGCTTTACCTAAAGGAATGGTTTGGCTACTAGGACCTCTTCTCACTGCAGGATTAACTCGTAAGATGATAAATCTAAACGTGAATCATCCCTTTAAAGCTGACAATAGCAAAAGTATTCGCGAATTAGGCATGAACTACCGCTCTTTGGATGAATCTATGGTAGATTTTTTTCAGCAATTGATTGACACAGGAGTTTTTGACCGCTGATTTAACGGATTTTAATGATTGGCAGGAAGGTTTTGGCTGTTTGTTGTTTTTGTGGCTTTGCTAGGATTATAAAATTTCTGTTAAACATCGCAGCGAGGGTACCGTTCGCCTTTGGCTCACTATACCCTAGACTGTGATGTTTTTATCTCTTAATGAAAGATATTACAAAACATCTGTTTTAAATAAAATAGGTTATGTATATCCTACATTCAGCAGCGAAAAAATCGTTTTTTTTGATTTAATATAGGCAAAATTAAGCGTTTTTTAGGGAACTCAGAATCCAGAATCCAGAATCCAGAATTCAGTAGAAAAATAGAAAAATAGAAAAAAAAGACATTCCTATGGGGTTTTTGGATTTCCCTACTGGATTCTGGCTACTGGATTCTGGATTCCATTTTACTTAACTTATAGCCCTATTAAAAAAAAGAAAAAACGTATCTTTTTCACTGCTGAAAGTAGGCTATATTAGAAAATTTTTTCCATTATTTCGAAAATATTGGGTTAAACCCCATCAAGCTAAGTAGTTACAATTAAAATATTAGTCCAAAAACTTACAGCCACTAAAATTGGAATTAACCAAAAAAATGTTTTAGCTTACTAGCAATTCTCTATTCATTGTGATAGAATAACTAATAAGATTTTAATTCTACAATTTAAATGCAAACTTTAAAACATTAGATTTTGGAGATATAAAATGAGATACTCTTTTCTGGCAATCTCATTGTTGTTTTGCTGTATAAGCGGAATAAACGCTGCTGCGATTTTTACTATTGATCTGAATCCTCCCTTATTAGGAGGTGTCCCAGATCCTCAAGGCCTTAGTTATGCCACCTCTGTCTTGGACAATACTCCACCAGTTCACGGAAACGCTAGTGATATTTTAGGTCTTCCCGACAACCCTGGAGGAATTACCAATTTCATCGTTGACTTTAATGGCTCTGTTACAGTGGGCTTTGACGTAGATATTCGCAACGGAGCAGGGGTTGATGCTAAAGTTTTTGCCACCCAGCTTGATCCGACAGAAGGCTTTGACTTATTTATTAGTGCTAACGGAACAGATTTTAGCTTAGTAGGGACTTTTCCTGGTTCAACAAGTCAAGTTAACGTAAGTACTCCTTTGACGATCAATATTGATTTCAACGATGCTATTTTACCCAACGGCGCTCGTTTTTTGCGTTTTGTCAATGAGACCCCCATCAGTAGTGCAACATTTGGAACAGACTTCGATGCGGTAGGAGTAGTTATTAACGAAGCAACAGTACCCGAAGCAAGTAGCCTAGTCTCCTTACTTCTAGCCTTATGCTTATTCCCTACACTTAGAAAACGAGTTTCTTAAGCTAATCTAAGCTCACGAGAAAACGGGAAAACCCAACGCCTAAACCATCTGCGAAATCAGATCAATCAGCTTAATCAGCGGTCGAGGTTTTCCGTTAACTCTGCAATTCCAGACATCACCCAATCTGGTTTTGCACAAGAGTTAGAAATATCTTCTTTTTGGTGAATCCCTGATGTCACTAAAACGGTTTTCATTCCCATCTTTTGAGCCCCTAAAATATCTGTATCTAGACGATCTCCCACCATTAAAATGTCTTGTGGTAAAACCCCTAAATAAGAAATGGCCTTCTCAAAAATAGGAGCGAAGGGCTTTCCTATGATCAATGGTTTTTTCCCTGTTGTTGCGCTTAAGGCTGCTAAAGTAGCCCCATTACCAGGGAGAAGCCCTTCGGGAGCTGGAAAGTTCAAGTCTCCATTGCAAGCAATAAATATTGCTCCCTTTTGAATAAGGAGAGCAGCTATTTTGAGTTTATTATAGGTAAGCTCTTGGTCTGAACCTACTACAACCAATTTACTGTCTGTCTCATCAAAAGAAAAACCCTCTTCTCGAAGTGCGCTTTGAATTCCTTCCATCCCAATAACATAAACTTTAGAATTTTCTTGGTGATGGTCTCGTAAATATTCTGCGGTGACAAGAGCCGAAGTTAAAATAGCTTTCAAAGGAACTTTTATTCCAAAAGAGTTTAGTTTTTGAAGATATTGCTTAGGAGTTTTTGAAGAGTTATTTGTAGCAAGAGCAAAAGGAATTTTTCTTTTTTCTAAGAAAGCAAAAAAAGAAGATAGTCCTGGTAAAGCTTGATCCCCCCTCCAAAGAACTCCGTCCATATCTAAAATCACAGATTTTACTTGCCCCAACGCTTTATAATCCATACATGTACCTTACCTTTTTAAAGTGATTGAATAGCATATTCAATCACTTTTCTTTCTTCCTTATTTCCTTGGTTGTATATCACAGGGATCTCAAAAAGTAAAGCTTCAACCATATAGTTTTTCTTTTCGTCATAGAAGTAAACTAAAACTTCTAATTTGAGAATTCCGTTGCCTTTTCCTCTCTGAAAACTCCAGTGAATGTCCTCTCCATTTTTCATCACTCCCTCTTTTTGAATACCTGTTATCTTAAGAGGATCATCTCCTTGGGTAAAAATATGCCAGCAACTTTGGGAAGAAAAATGTGTGCCTGCAGGCAATCTTAAGTTTAAGCGTAGAGGAACTTTCTTTCCACTAGAAGAACTTAAATAAAGCGGTGATTCCTTTATGATACGAGGGGAAAAAGAGGCAAAAATATTGGCCGCTTCATAAGGAGAAGGTTGAGCAAAGGGAACATTTCGCAAAATAAGAGTCTTTACCTTCTTTTGATCAAGATGGATTGCTCGGATGGCATGATTGTTTGTATCGGCAATATAGATTTTTTTTTCTTCTTCAGAAAAAGCTAACCCAGAAGGTTCAAAAAAACTTGCTTCGAAATAATCTCCATCGATGTGCCCAGTCGAACCACTACCACACCAAGAATCAATATACTTTGTCTCAGAGTCTAAAATCTTTATTTTGTTGTTGAAAGTATCAGCAACAAGGAGTCTTCCTTGGGTAGGCCACCAAAGAACTTCACAAGGATACTGGAGCTGTGCCAGTAACTCAAACCCGTCCTTGTCTCCAAAAGAGAAAAGGTTAGTCGAAAATTGATGCCCTCCCACCAATGGGTAACTTTTCTTTTTTATAAGATCGATTTTGCGGATAGTGCTACTATCACTATCCGCGATGAAAAGATTTTCTTTGTTGCTTGAAAGTCCTTTTGGTTGAGCCCAGAGAGATTTTTCTAATCGTAATTTATCATTGTAATTTCGTTTTTTCCCAGTACCACTAAGAATGGTGCTTTTTCCTGTATCTATGTTTAAGATCCAAATTTGGTTATTCCCTGCCATCGAAATATAAAGTTTTTTTGAAATTAACTCCAAGTCCCAAGGATATTGCATTTTTAAAGGGAGTAGATTTTTTCCCTCAGAAGAATCAAAATTTGCATTACTAGCCAAAGTTTTAACAGATTTCTTCTCTAGGTCAATAATTCTTATGGCATGGTTACCACTGTCAGCAACATAGAGTTTATTTTCCTTGTAGTAAAGACCTTGAGGATTTTTGAATTCTGCTTCTTGGTAATTTCCATCTCGTAAGCCAAAAAAACCTCGCCCAATACTTTCTAAGAACTCCCCCTTAAAATTAACGATAACAATACGATTTTGTCCAGAATCGCTAATAAAAATACGGCTTTGCTCAGAGTCAATAGATATGTAACTCGGGTACGCTAAGGGATTTTTCCTTTTGATCTTTTTTTTCTCTAGATAAAGTGGTACATTTACCTGCGGCTTACTCTCTAGTCCATAGTAGCTAAGAGATTGAGTAATAATCTCTTGGGTTATAGATATTTGCTCAGAAACAGATTCCCCAACAGGAAAAACTCGTGCTAAAAGATTGCCCTTTGGCCCGAGAATCACAATTGTCGGCCAAGTTGTCATTTTCAGCTTTTCCCAAAGCAAAAGCTTGTCATCATTAAATACAGGATACTCTATTCGATTCTTAATAATCGCGTGATGAACACTTTTCCCAGGAAGCTCATGTCTGAATTTTCCTGTGTGCACTCCCATAAAAACGACAGGTTTATTTTTCCAGCGAATATTCAAAAGAGAAATTTCTTGTGCGACTTGGCAAGACTCAAGCGAACTGTATGACCAAAAAAGAAGGACTCCAATTTTATTTTTGAAATGAAAGGATCGGCGAAGTGGAAAAGAGTTAAACCAATCTCCTTGGGGGAATTCACCCAAAAGAAATTTGTCGCTATTTTGATCCATCAGGGCAATATGTTTTTGGATCTGAAGAATAGACATTCTTTTTTGATTTTTTTTTGGTTTTTCAATGTTTTTGGTAGCAGGGGAAAAAGGGTTGCTTGTAGGAAAAGAGCTGGATAGTTTTTCTTCGGAGGAAAAAAAACTACAGCCATAGACAAAAATTATAAAAATTAAATATAAGGTGAGTCGTATCATTTATTTTTCCATGAAAGTAACTTTGCTTTTTATCCCTGTAAATTACAAGCTTAATTCTATCTCTAAAAATAGTTTTTACAAGAATTTTCCTTTAGGGTGTGTCCCTATTATTCTTAATATAAAGAGAGCTTTTCCTTCCTGACAAAAAGCTCTTGCAATCCCTGAAATTCACTGCTAAAATTCAAACTCTCAAAAGTGAAACCTAAAATCAAAGGGGAGGCTATTTCAAAATAGGGAAAAAGGGTTATTGTGAGAGTTTCTTTACTAGAGCTTCTAAAATAGAAGCCACACAAAAGAAAGTAAAGCAGTATGGCGAAGGGGTTTCAAAAAATTCGTAAGGCTCTAACTAGAGTCTTCCAAGCAGCTTCTTTTTCTCCAGAACAAGAAGAAGAGATAGATTTTTTAGATTCGTCTGCTTCCAGTCAACTAAAAAAAAACTGTTTAGCATTTTTTTCTCAAGATCAGATTGACGAATTTAACAACTATGAAAATCCGATAGAAATTGGGCGCGGAAGTATGGGAATTGTTTACAAAGCAACCCATCGACGTGAGCGTAAACAGTATGCCCTAAAAGTTCTTCCGGCAAACATGGTTAACGATCCTCAAGTTGCCCAATCTTTTTTTCAAGAAATTTGTATCCAAAGCTCTCTCCAGCATGAAAATATAATCCGCTTGCATAAAGTAGGAATTAAAGGTCAAACCATATTCATTGTCATGGAATATGTGGTAGGAAATGATTTAGAAACTCTCGTTCGGAAAAGAGGATACTATCCTCAGCGCGAAGCTCTCCAAATTGTGGAAGCTTTAGCCCAAGCTTTAGTCTATGCCTCAGAAAAAAAAGTCGTTCATAGAGACTTAAAACCGGCCAACATTCTTCTGGAAGTTTCTTCCCAAACACCAAAAATAGCAGACTTTGGTTTGGCCAAACTCGCATCAAAGCAAAAAACTCCCGACTATGCTTTTGGAACTCCTGCTTACATGGCTCCCGAACAAATAGTTTCCAGTAAAAGTGTTGATCAACGAGCGGATATCTATGCTCTAGGTTCCATACTCTATCATCTTCTTTCGGGGCAACGCCCCTATGCTCAAATCCAAGATCCGGTAACTCTTCTTTCGATGAAGCAAAAACAAGATCCCACTCCTCTGAGCACTTGGATGGAAAACTTAGACCCGAGAATAGAAACTCTCGTTAAAAAAGCAATGGCCCGAAAGCCACGAAGTCGCTATCAAAAAGCAAAAGATTTTCATCGAGACTGCCAAAAAGTTCTCGCTTACTTAGAAGAAAAACTTCCTCCTGGCTACAAGAAATCCCCTCTCACTCCTAGCCAAGTATTACAAGAAGAGGCTCTCAATCTTTCCTCACAATTTGTTCCTATCGAAGAAAATCCTGATTTGTTTATGACAGCAACGCGCCCTGAAGTGAGTAATGTCCTTAATACCTTTGCCCGTGAAGTAGAGCAGTTTAAGAATTCTCCTTTAGGAGAAATTCTTCAGGCCCAAGAGAAAGAAGAAGAAAAACCTGAAGAGTCGGGAGAAAATGATTTTGAAAGCACTCTTGTAAGTATGACTATGCTTCCAGATGCGGCTATCAAAATCCCTAATCCTTTACTAAAAAGACTTCTCCAAGCCAAAGGAAATAATTTACTCAAAATCATTTTACAAGAGCTAAAACAAGCCCAACTTCCTCGGACAGAACTGACTATTTTAACAGAGCTTCGCTACTTGCTAATTCTCCGAGGAAATACTATCACAAAGGAACCTGCTCTTCTGAATTATCTTAACCAAGGTCAATCTAAACTCGATTTAAAGCTAGAGGAAATGAGTAGAATTACTCCTTCTGCTCCTTTCAATAAAAAAGTACGCCTTTACTTTCATGATTTAGTCGATAGTTTATTAAAAGAGCACGATGAAGTTTTTCGTCGAAGAGTCCAAGCTTGTAAAAATACCGATGAAATTACTTGTTATTTAAAAAACTACTCTCTCCAAGATAAGAGTCTATTCCGAAAATACAAGAATTTACAAATTATCAGTGCTCTTCAAAACATTCACAATACTACGATCAAAGATGGGGCCAAGCTTCCTAAACTGATTAAAAAATATCTCCCTTCACGAGAAAGTTCTATTCAGAAAAAACTTCTTTATCTCTATGCCCAAAAAGGAGATGAAAGTACTCTTTGGGGAGCGATTTCTCGCTCTCACAGTCTTCCCGTTCTCGTTCAGCACTTAGTTCGCTTAAAAGAAGACTCTGAACTAAAGAAAATGGCCGGACGGGTTCATCAGCTTATCAATGTTTTTATGGATGCGGGCGGGCAAACCTCTTTGGAGAATTTCAAAACTAGTCTAAACTTTCTACCTGCCCAGCAACAAGGAAAAATACATCAACTTATGCGTAAATACTTGGCTTCTGAGCTTCAGCAAAAAGCCCAAGCCATTTTAGTGCCCCAAAAAGGAAATGAAAAAAGATTAGTGCGTTTTCTTAATTTACTCCAAAATCCCCGATATGATGACAAACGCATTACTATATACGGCTATACCGCTCGTACCTTTGGTAGTAAAGTGAAAAAACTTCAGCAAGGAGAAAAAATAGAGGAAGTGTTCTCTAAGCCTATTGCTCAAGAGGTTCTTGCTCTAGTATATCAAAATCGAGAAATGGAAGTAGCTGCCCATAAACGAAGCTTAGAGAATTGTGTTCACGAATTAAAACTTTTGGCCCATAAAGCTAAAAGACAACAATTCCATTTAGTGAAGTGCCTCCTGGGCATACTTCATGATTATGGAAAATTTAACTTTGCGCGAGAAAATAGCGAAAAACCTTTGACTGGATATCAGCTATCTCGCTATATTGTTCGTTCTTTAAATGGAACTTCTAATAGTAAATTGGAGCTTCCCTCTCATTTACGACCAGAAATATCTCAACTGATTCAAAGTATGCTAAAAAAGAAGGAGTGAAAGCTTGCATGAGCATTCTAACAAGAGATGAAATTTTAGCTGAAATTAACGCCAAAAGAATTGAAATTACTCCATTTGACCCCAAGTGTGTAGGACCAGCTTCTGTTGATCTCCACCTAAGTGCGGCTTTCCGTATTTTTAAAGGGCCTCGTAAAGTCATTCGAGTAATCGAAGAAGAAGTAGACTATCGTAAAGTTACCGAAGGGTTGTGGTTGGCCGAAGGAGAAACTCTACTTTTAATGCCTGGAGAAACAATCCTCGGAATGACCGAAGAAAAAATCCATCTCCCTTCAAATATTTGTGGTTGGCTAGAAGGAAGAAGTACATTTGCCCGCATTGGTTTACTCATTCACATTTCAGCTAGCTTTATGCAGCCAGGAATTACGAACCACCAAGTTCTAGAAATGAGTAATTTTGGCCCTGTTCCTCTAGAAATTGTCCCTGGAATTCTCGTTTGTCAGTTCATTTTTCAACGAACTATTGGTGAGGCCAATTACCATGGAAAATTTCAACACCAAGGATTAAAAGAGTTTGCTAGTAAATAATGTCTTACTGAAACTGTTTCGAGCACCATGCACAACTCGTGCATGGTGCTTTTTCATGCATTTTTTATTGCTGCCCAAAATCAATTCATTATTAAGATCCCTCAAATGAGCCGAAAAAAAGTAAAAAAGACAAAAATTTATCCCCAAGTGCGCGTTTCTGATGAATTCTACAAAGGCTATTTTTTGGCCGAGGCAGAAAACAGAAAATTGATCATGGAGCACACTCTCCCCGGCGACGTTGTTGATGCCAAAGTAGTGGGACGAAAAAAATCATATCGCCAAACCATTCCCTTACATTTTCATGAGCACTCATCTTTACGGAAAGAGCCCTTCTGCGAACATTTTGGTACTTGTGGGGGCTGTCGTTGGCAAAATCTTCAGTATGAACAACAAACTCACTACAAGGAAAAGCAAGTCGAAGAAGCTTTTGCTGAGCTGGCTCAAACCCATAAATTAACTTTTGATCCTATCATTTCTGCCAATACCCACAAATACTATCGCAATAAACTAGACTACTCCTTTAGCAATCGGCGTTGGTTAGAAAAAACAGAGCTCGGCCAGGAAATCGAAAATTACGATGGTCTTGGTTTTCATGTTCCCAACCGATTTGAGAAGATTGTTGATATTAAAAATTGTTATCTTCAGCCTGAGCCATCTAATCAAATTCGCTTAGCTATAAAAGACTACGCTGTAGAACACCAACTATCCTTCTTTGACATTATAAAAAAAGAAGGCCTCCTCCGAAATTTAATGATTCGAACAACGGAAACGGGCGAAGTTATGGTTGTTCTTATTTTGTTCTACTCCGATCCCGAAAAAATTACTGGGCTTATGGAATTCCTTCAAAAACAATTTCCTCAAATTGTCTCTCTCCAGTACATTGTGAATAGTAAAGCAAACGATAACTACCAAGGTTTACCTGTCGAGCTTGTTTTTGGTCGCGATTTTGTTCGAGAAAAAATCGCCGATTTAGAGTTTAAAGTTCGGGCCCAGACTTTTTTTCAAGTTAATCCAGAGCAAACCGAAAAAATGTATAATCTAGTTCGTCGCTGGGGAAATTTTCAAGGGGACGAATGTGTCTATGATCTTTACACGGGAACAGGTACCATCGCCCACTATATAGCTCGTGATGTAAGGAAAGTAGTAGGAGTGGAATGTATCCCCACTGCGATTGAAGATGCCTGGGAAAATGGCCGCCTGAACCAGATTAATAATGTCCACTTTGTTGTCGGGCAAGCCGAGAAAATTCTGGGAGAAGAATTTTTTCAAGAGCACGGCAAACCAGATATAGTTATTACCGATCCTCCCCGAGCAGGTATGCACCCGAAAGTATTGAAGATGCTTTTGCGAATCGCTCCCAAACGTATCATCTACGTGAGCTGTAATCCTATGACCCAAGCGAAAGATATCTCTGTTTTGCAGGAAAAATATCAATTAGAGAGAGTTCAGCCAGTGGATATGTTCCCTCATACCCATCATGTCGAAAACGTAGCTCTTTTACTTCGGCGTGAATAGAGGGGTATTGCCGAAATGCTCGAACGTAAATTTATCATCATCACAAAAGACCAAAAAGGCGATTTCCAAAGTCAAGTGGCTTCTTCTCTTGAGAGTGTGGATTCTTCAGATGCACAGGCAGATAAAATTACGGTTCTGGAATGGCTTGGGGATGATGTCGGCTGGAAAGAAATTACAAAAGAAAGTTTAGTCGTGTACGCTGCCGATACAAAAAGAATGGAGGCGGTTAAACTTGTCGCAAGAGGAACCAGCAGAAGAAGGCTTGCTAAAGCTATGAGAATGAACCCTTCCTCCTTAGACAACTATGTCTCTTATTTGAAAGAAACCTTTCCCATCAAAGGAAAAATCAAAGACGGAGAAACTTGGTATTTTTTAGACGTAAGTGGATTGGCCTCTTCTTCTGATTTTCCTTTAAGCCAGGTAATTGTAAAAAACATAGAAAGCGAAGCAGAATCTTTTTTTGATGAGGAATAAACTGCAATGAAAAAATGGATACTAAGCATTTTGTTTTTGTGGGCGAGTGCTGTGGCCCAGGAGAAAGAATTTGATTTTCCCGTAGTTCGCAGTTTATCTTCAGAGCAAGCTCATCAAGGGGTTGCCGTTGATAAAGAGCACGTTTATACTGTTGCCACTAAGAGCATTGCTAAGCATGAGAAAAAAACAGGTAAGTTAGTCAAAGTTTGGGATGAGAGCTCCCATATCATACATTTGAACAGTGGCATTGTTGTAGAGGGAAAACTCTATTGCGCTCACTCTAACTGGCCAAATATCCCCATGGAAGGTTCCGTTGAAGTTTGGGATGCTAAAACTCTTGCCTATGAAAGTAATATTGTCTTTAAAAATCCGGTGGGTTCTTGCACTTGGATTGATAGATACGATGGCTTTTGGTGGGTTTGCTTTGCTCATTATGATGAGAAAGGTGGGGAGCCTGGCAAAGGGGTCGAAATGACCACAGTGGTAAAATACGACGATAGCTGGAAGGCTCTAGGCTCCTGGAAATTTCCTGAGGTAATCGTACAAAAATTCGCACCCTATAGTTGCTCAGGAGGTGCCTGGGGAAAAGATGGTCTACTCTACGTTAGTGGTCATGATGAACCGGAACTCTATGCTCTTAAACTCATAAATGGAAAAACAAAATTTCAGTATTTAAAAACAGTGCGTGTTGACAGCAATGGACAAGGAATTGCTTTCGATCGAAACTCTCCTAACTATGATTTATACACAATAAAGCGCAAAGAACGTTTAGTAGTGGTATCTCATTTTCCTGCCTCAAATTCTCTCATGCCCCTAGTTCTTTTGTTCGGTGCTATTGTATTTATTGTATTAGCGACAACTAAACTCCAGCTCCATCCTTTCTTGGCGCTAATTCTAGTCGCTTTGGGATATGGTTTATTATCGGGTATGGAGCCGCTGAAAGTTGTCGATTCGATCAATAAAGGCTTTGGTGGAACGATCGGCTACATCGGAATCGTTATTCTCTTTGGAACAATCATTGGTACTTTCTTAGAAAAATCAGGAGGGGCCCATGCTCTCGCCGAAAGTGCTCTGAAAATTACCGGCGAGAAAAACGTTCCCCTCTCTATGGGAATTGTGGGCTATATTGTTTCGATGCCGGTTTTCTGTGACTCTGGGTTTGTCATTCTCTCCCCTTTAAATAAAGCCTTGTCTAAAAAAGCAAAAATTTCAATGGCAGCAGGAGCCGTCGCTCTTAGTCTGGGGCTCTATGTTACGCATACAATGGTTCCCCCCACCCCTGGCCCCGTTGCCGCTGCCGGTATTTTAAAAGCTGACTTAGGGCTTGTTATTATGTGGGGACTGCTTGTCAGCTTTATTGCCTTATTGGCGGGATGGCTCTTTGCCATTAAGTGCGCTTCTAAAATAGAGCTGGAAGATGTTCCTATGTCTCAGAATATCGCAACTCCCCAAGATCGTCCCTCCGCTTTACGCTCGATCATTCCGATCATACTCCCTATCATTCTCATCGTTTTGCAATCGATCGCCAAGTTTCCCAGCAAACCCCTAGGAGAAGGAGCCACCGCTCAGTGGATTATATTCTTTGGGCAACCTGTCATCGCTTTACTCTGTGGGCTAGTTTTGGCCTTACTACTTCCGAAAAAACTAGAGCGCGAGATGTTGTCAAGTAAAGGATGGATCGGAGAAGCCATTCTTGCTGCAGCAACCATTATTATAATCACAGGAGCAGGAGGAGCTTTTGGTAAAGTACTCCAAAACTCCAATATCGCTGCTGTTCTCGGAACGCATCTACAGGATGCGCAGTTAGGTATTCTGCTACCCTTTGTCATTGCTGCTGCAATTAAAACCGCCCAAGGATCATCAACCGTTGCCATTATAACAACCGCAGGAATAATCGCTCCCCTATTAGATGGTTTAGGATTGGGCGGCGAAACAGCAAAAGCCTTAGTTGTTATATCAATAGGAGCTGGTTCAATGGTTGTTTCTCACGTCAACGATAGCTATTTTTGGGTCGTAACCCAGTTTTCTAACATGAGTGTCAGCCAAGGATATAAGCTGCAGACACTCGGAACACTTATTGTTGGCTCGGTTTCTGCCTTGTCGGTGTGGTTGATTAGTTTGTTTGTGTTGTAGTTTTTTTGTCTTTCTAAGCCTGGGGAATTTCGTGATAAAAGATACAAATATTACTTTTGGGCTCGTTCGTGACCCAGGGTACCGTTCGCCTTTGGCTCACTATACCCTGGGCTGGGTTGTGTAACACTTTCAGTGTATGGAATTTCGTGGATCATTCTTTTTTACAGAGTGCGCTCTCAAATTTTGGGCCAATGTTCGGATAAAACCTTCCGTGTTTTCATTCCCGCGAAAGCGCATGGCTGTCAAGCTAAGCTCCAAATCCTTGAAATATCTCCAAAGGAGATTAACGTGAGTAGCTCCGGGTTGCAACCCGGAGTTAGGGAAGACCTCACCAAAATCGTCCTGAAGGGGTGAAACTTTCTTTGCCTCACTCCTATTTAATTGTTTTTTTAAGAAATAGCATAACCAGTATGTTGACGAATATCAGACTGATGAAAAGCTAAAACCATATGATCCTTTGGAATGCCAGACTTTTCAAATTCAACAGCAATTCCACTCTCCGTTCCATCGCGTTGAATCCAAACTTTATTATCAATGATATCGATATGAATTAGACAGCCATGAATCCTTCTATCATTTTCCCAGCCAAGTGTCATTAACAAATAACGATCATTCTTATGGTCGAAAATAACTTCAGTACTAATTTCACCATAAGCATAAGGTATAGCAGCATAGTTACTCAAAATTTCCTGTATTTTTTGACGATAAATATCTAAGTTACCCATTTTATAATTATCTCCTCTTTTGGATCAAAAACAAGAAGTTGAACGCGCTTATCTTCTAACAAAACTTCACCAATAGGTTCTTCAAATAAACTATTAAAAATCGATTCGCGAATCGCAACATATAAAACTCGCTGTGGCTCTATACGATGAAGAAGAGTATAGTATAAAACATATTGACCTAATGCCTGTTCAAGATCAGCTACAGAAGATGGACCAACGAAACTCTTAATCTCAATTGCTATTTTTTTTCCCTCTTGCTCAGCAGCTAATAACTGTTCTGCACCTAAATCTACATACAAATCCCTTGCCCCCCACCGCAGTCTCAAAGGATCATGAGTAATAACCCAGCCATCTTTAACCAAAGCTCTTTTCACAACATCGTGATAAATATCTTTTGCTGGCATAAAAATTTCCTAATTTTCGACTTTCTAATTAATCTCTGTAAATAACATCTGATGTATATTCACCTCGAAGGTCTATGGAAACCTCCTAAATATCATTAGATAAATAGTCTTATATATTATACGTTGTATCTAGAAATAAAAGTAAGAATTTTCTAGGATTTCTAAAATTGATATCTAATTCTATTTAGGACACATCCTATAGCTTTCTGGATAAGAATAAGCCACTAAGAAAAATCTACCTTGTCCAAGAGGAATTTTGAAGAACAATACGATATCCATCCAAGTCCTCAAAAGTTCTTCCCGAAATGTCCCAAAACGGATTATACGACGAAACATCTTGAAATCCTCCGCTTATCATCGACTGGCAAGCTTTTTCCCATTCCCTTTGATCGGGAATATAGAAGACAAGAAGGTGGTCACGAGTGGGAGCTTTACCAACTTGATGACCTTGCTCTGAAGTAAACTCAATATGGTATGGCTCTTTAGGATGCCCTATGATGATACCATCAAAACCTTGGTGGTCTTGAAATTGAGAGAGTCTTTGAAACCCAAGCCCTTGGCAATACATCTTAGCAATCGCTTCCAAATTATCTGTCGGACGAGCGACTCGTAAAGTATAGTTTTTGTTATTCATATCTTAACACCTATGAAGTAGAAGCATTTTTTTGCATGCCGCCTTTAAGTTTAGTTTCCATTTTGATAAAAAAAAATTATTGTATCAAACTGAAGATTTTATTATTAGTGAATTTTTATTCAAGAATATCTTGTCTCTTACGCACTATGGTGGATTTTGAGTAGAAAAGAATTTCACGCAAAGGCGCAAAGAAAAGCAAAGGAAGATCTAAAAAATCTTTCTGTTTATGAAATTCTCCGAATTTATCTTTTGTCTTCATTCTTGTTCTCCTTGGCGTCTTTGCGCCTTTGCGTGAAATTCTTTTCTTTCTTCAACTTTAAGACGCATTCAGTACCTTAAAAGCAAGCAAATCCAAATGCGTGTTTTTCACTCTTATTTTTCCTAGCCTTTAGCTTTTTTTCGTTCCTATGTGTAAGATGCCTGTCTTATTCTTTTGTTTTCCTTTTTTAAAAAAATTGCTATCATATTTAAGATACGCCCTAAGTGAAAATAATCATTTTTTAATGAGGTAAAAACTAGGATGAGTTCCATATTTGAACTTTTGACGAAGCGTGCTAGAGCAGTAATCTGGCTATAAATCTTGAAAAGATGCGCCAGGAGATTTTGGCGTTTTTTGGAGAAGATGATCAATTGAAAAATATAGAAAGCTTTGGGTCTACTCTACTGTTAAACTGGAGACACCTGCGGCCAATGTTTTTGCCTGTGATTTAACGGAACTGGCCAGGGAAGGAAAATTAAACCCTGTTGCAGGAAGAGAAAAAGAGATCTCTCAGGTTATTCAGGTTCTTTGCTCTTTAACCAAGAACAATCGTAGAGGGACTTGCCCAAAGAATCGCTCGGGGCAATGTCCCAGCCTTTCTAAAAGACAAACGTGTTGTCTTATTAGATTTAGCTCTTATGATAGCAGGAGCAATGTACCGGGGATAACTTGAAGAGCGAATTAAATTAGCCATAAGAGAAGCAAAGCGTTCGAAGAATATCATTTTATTTATCGATGATTTATATACTTTGGTCGGAACGGAACTATGGGAAGGAACTAACTAAGAAGTCAAATGACGAGTTTCGAGAAGATTTTACAACGAAGAAGGTTCCTCATGGCTTCAGCATTATGCTTTAATTGTGGTTTATATAAAGCAAAAGAGCTTTGCGGTCAAAATTTTTGACCGCACCAAGTTTAATCTATTCTATTTAAAGAGGTATTTTATCGAAATGTTATCTATTAAAATCGATGAGGAATCGTTTTGCGTATTTGCATTACTTAACCGTCCAAAAATATTGCTCGATAGAACAGTGGCTTTATCTAAAACCGTTCTAGTCATCATGTTCCATGAAGGGCTTTGACTTATCTGAAACCATTTAAAAAAAAGTTTATCTAAAACCGTTCTAAGACTTATTTTATGGGGATAGTAAGGCTCCTGCCGCACCAGGGATGTGATTAATTCCTGGTGGTATTTCAAAATACTCACTGAATCATAAGTTTCATATTGAAAAAACGTTTTATATCACGGGTGCTCCTACCGCGCCGGGGTTGTGTCGAGATAAAAATATCAGGAGCCCAGCACATCCCTGCGGCATATGCTTACCCTCCCGGAGCATAAGCATATGCGCGGCTTTCGATCATCTTTTTCAAAAACCGCTGCCAAATAATATTACCTAAACTTTGATGCATGTGTAAAAAGTTTTCTGAGTTTTCTTTTTGCCGCGAATGCGGCAGTGGCACGTAGCCAGGGAATTTATTCCCTGGTGTAAGAGAGTCCAAGAAGAAATGCCCTTTAGGGCATCGGCAGTTAATCCCAGAGA
>JAJDCR010000148.1 GCA_029260735.1 Planctomycetota bacterium | reverse complement strand
TGTCCGTTACGTCTGGTGAAATATATCTTCGTCAATTGTTTTAGGAAAAACAAACTGCCATGCTGTAAGGCGTAGAAACGAGAAATCGCCTTCTATCCTTTTTTATTACTGATTATTCCTTAACTTAATGGCTTTGGGGCGAAGCCCTAGGGAAAAAAAGATGCCCGGATAAAACTCTCCGTTTCGGTAACCATGCCCGGATGAAACCTTACCTTACCGTTTCGGAAAATAACGAAAATCCTCCATAACCTCTTTGCCATTTAAAATAACGAAAATTCTCTTCGATGGATTTCTCGAACTCGGTTTTGTGTTGAATATGGCGAGTATGTATATTTTTGCACGGGCTCAGTTTACCTAGGACTTCATCCTAGGCTGGGTTGTCTTGTCCCTTCAGGATAAAAGCAGATAACCGTCTAAGCCTAGTCATAAGGAATTATATTAATAATTTCTTCCATTTCTTATATAAACCCAATTCCAAAATGGCGTTTCCTTTCTAATTTCCTCTGGTAACTGCATGTATTCTTGGTATCCATACTCATTTACACTCTCATACCGAAAAACAACTTTTGTATGCTTCTTGTTTGCCTTTATCGTCATCACATTATGAAATATATCGATGGCTTGATAGAGTTCATAGCCTAGGCCAAGATCAAAGTATTTGGGGTTGTAAAACAAATCTTTGCCTTTGAGTAGATCTTGATGACCTTTAAGGGCAAAAGAATGCTTTACTACAATTTTATCAAAGTCAAAAGGAGCAATGTTAAAGGTAAGTACGAGCCCTCGGTATTCTTCTTTTTTTGAAGGAAAATGAATTTGGTTGGCACTTTTTGGAACAGGGTTCATTAGGAGTTCCTGAAAACGATCGGTGGGAGCATAGTAATTCAGGTAAATCTTTTCTTTGATGCTAAGTCCAAAAAGAAAAAAGAGGGGGAGAAAACATACAAAAGAGATAATCGTTGTGGAGAATGCTGTAAGTGACTTGAAGCCAGAACTGATCAAAAAGCCCATAAGGTGGCTAAGGAGAATAGCTCCCAAAGCTGTCAGAACCAAAGAAAAAGTCCCCATTCCTGCAAAAGGCATTACGACAGGAAGAAAAAAGAGGCTGACCACTCCACAAACTATGATAACTTTTATATGCTTTGCCATATGCTTTGTCCTAATGAAAGAAATCAATATGAGCTTTCTTATTTTGATTTTTCAATTCTTTTTCATTTATTTGCATAACACAGGTGAATATAATATAATATAAATTATAAAAATCATAAATGCAAAATTCTGGAATAGCAAAGGGGCATCTCATGCCACGAATCATCTTACTTTTGATATTTTTCTTGCTTACATCACAAACCATGGCTATCGTTGTTGTTAATCTTTCTGATAGAGGTGATGGAGGACTTCGAATTTCTTGGTCAGGAACAGATACTGCAACTGTTAATAAGTCCGATGACACCCTCTTTGATGGATTTGAGTTAGACTTTGATACCTTTGCTGCTAGTGTGGACGGAGATCCCTTTTCTGATATTGTTAGTGGAGGAATCACAAACAACACACAAGGTTTGGTCTTTACTGCGATCAACAATTCGGGAGTTGTTGACCATGATGGCGGTGATGGGCAGGATGATTTAAGGATTTTCTTCACCAGTGGCAATGGACTTACCGCCAATGCGGGGGATTCTCTAAGTTTTAATGTTGTCTATGAATTTACTCCTGGGAATGTTGCTTTTTCCGAGGTAGTGCTCTCGCAAAATTTCACGAGTTTTAATCGAGATTTTGCAGAGCTAACCAATGGTGTTACCGTACAAGTGAGTGTAGTACCTGAACCGTCCACTTGTATTCTTTTACTTCTGGCAGCTTTAGGGTTCAGTTCTAAGATGGTTAAAAAAAACTTAAGTTTAGTAGCCTACACAGAATAATAACGTAGGGATTACTTTGTTTCTAGCCAAACACAACCCCGGCGCGGCAGGAGCCTTGCCCTCCAGGGAAAATGGTGCTTAGAATTGTTTTAGATAATCTTTTTCAAAATCGTTTTTAGATAAGCTTCTTACTACGCATGAGTGCTCCTTATTCACGAACTCCTCGGCGAACGGCAAAGACTCTTCTATAGGTCGCATGGCTTCTGCTTCTCCAGTAATCATAGCCATTGAAAAAGAAGAAAAAACGAGCAGAGGGAGCGTCTGAGCTGTTGAGATTTTCTCCTTCATCATCGCAGAGCTCTCCTGACCAGACCCACCACCCATTTGTTTGAAAAACTGCGTCTAAGCCAGTTTCTTCTCTTTCTCCGTTGCCGATTTCCAGGCCGCAAATGCCTTTGAGTTCATTAATACTGGGCATTCGCCAACCGCCTCCGGCAATTTTTAAACCAGAAGTCCATTCATTTGCTTGGTCCCAGTCTGTATCTATATCAGGTCCGACATACCATTCCAAACTGGTTCTGACATCTTGAATAATGTTATCAATATAGACTTTAAATCGACCAAACTCCGACATTTCTTTAACTTCAACTTCTTGCTTGACTTGAGGATCTACTTGGTATTTTTTTTGTAGGTCGGCTAGTCTTTGTTCCTCTTTCTTTCGCTCTTCTCGAATTTGTTGGATTTCTTTTTCTTTTGTTCTGAGTTCATCGTTGAGTTTTTTACTTTTCTCTTTTTCTAGATATTTTTTTTGCGCTTTTTCTTCTTCTTTTTGTAGACATTGGCGTAGCTTCTCGCTTCTCTTCTTTTCTTTGGAAATCTCTACTTGTAGTTTCTGGATTCTCTTCGTTTTGATGTCATCTGCCGAATAAGGAAGACTTGGGTTTTCCGTAGTTGTTTCTGTTTGGCTAATATGGGCATTTATCTCTGAGGTGCTATCGGATTTTTCTTGGAGTTCTTGGGCAATTTTTTCCTTTAGGCCAACAATTCGTCGAGTTTTGAGCTCTTCCAATGATAGAGTTTTTTTGGCTGTTTTGTTCGCTATTTCTGAGCTAAGAGTCTTTTCATTTTTAAGGCGCATTTCTTCGGCAATTTTTTCTTTTAAGCTCATAATTCGCCGAGTCTTGAGCTCTTCCATTGATAAAGTCTTTTTGGCCGTTTTATTCGCTTCTTGATTTTTGAGTAATTCTTCGTTCTTTTTTTTCTCTTGGGCAACTTGTTTTTCCAAGAGAACAATGCGCCGAGTTTTGACATCATCCAAGGATAGTGATGAAGATATCTTCAAACCTGCTTCTGAAGAAGAGAATTCTTCTAATATTGCAACTGCCTGGGAGGGGCGAATTTTCCGTTCCTTGGTTAGCATTCTCTGTAAGATTTGCCACTCTAGCTTTGGGAGTGTTTCTGGCTCTTCGGGTTCGACTTCGCAGATCAATTTCATATAATGGTCAAAGGAAGTTCCGATAAAAGGATGATATCCTGAGACTAGCTCATACAAAATAACTCCTAAAGTCCATATATCAGATCTTTCGTCGGCCATACGTCCCAAGTATTGCTCGGGAGCCATGTAGGGAATGTTTCCTCCGACACGTCCTTGGATTTGGCGAGATAAACTTCCATGAATTTCATTGGCCAAGCCAAAGTCAGTCAACAAAACACGCTTGTCTGTTCTGATTAATATGTTTTCTGGTTTTAAATCGCGGTGGACAATTTTTTTCTGATGGGCAAAATCCAAAGCTTGAGCTACTGGAGTTAGGAGTTCTAAAGCTTCTTTTAAGGGCATAGGATGGTGACGTCTTTGTAAAATAAGATCTCGGAGGTTACTTCCATCGACAAAATCCATGATTAAGAAATAACGTTCGCTAGGCTCATCAAAACCCATATCCCAGTATTGTACGACATTAGGATGCCGTAAATGGTTGACTATGTAATCAAACTCTTGCCGTAGTTTGCCGAGAGTTGTCTCATCTTGGTTGAGTTCACTCGCTAATAGCTTGATAGCAATGGAGTGCTTTGTCCCCATATGAACTCCTCGGTAAACCTCATTTCCTCCGGCTTGCCCTAATCGTTCCGCCAATTCATACTTGCCTCCAAGAATTCTCTTTTTATCTAAGCGTGCGACAAACTTAGAGAGGAGTGGAGCTACGCTGGGTAGTATATTATTTAGATCATTACACAGTTCACTTTTTTCGACGATAAGCCGAGCTTCTTCATCGCTTTCTATGTCGGTAAACCCCTCTAGCTCTTCCATATCCTCTATAACATCAAAGAGTAGAGGTTTTACCTCTGTTAACATTTTTGCCATTTCCTCTCTCTGGTTACTCTCTTCTCCTGTCAGACTATCAAAGTTCTTAACGACAGACTTGAGAGTCGGAAGAATAATTCTTACCTTAGAGATTTTTTCTCCCACCATCTGGAGGATTATGTTGACAGCTTTGTCATGCCGTCGGTACCATTTCCAAACCTTGTTGTGCATTCTTATTCCTTACTCGACTACTTCAAATTTTTCAAAAAGAGTATCTCCGGCAGCATTCAGAAGGATAATTCCGACTTTAGTTGCTTTGATGTAAGGAGCGTTAAAGCGAAATGTCTGTCCTTTGCTAACATTGAGTTTGTAAAGTTCTTTGCTTTGTCCGCTGGCATCTTTGGATAACAAATGTAAAGATACGGCTCCTTCTTTATGGATTTCACCTTTGACACTAATGGTTCCAATGCCCTTTTGATAGGACTTGATTTTCCACTCATGAAAAACAACTTCTGAATCTTTTCTTTCTTTTGGTTTACTGTCTTGTTTATCTTTGGTATCGGCTTTGAGAATTTCTGGAGGGACTTCTCCTTCATAAATATAAACGATTACGCGTTTACCAATTCGATTGTCCATATCTTTTAGGATAAGAACATATCTTCCTTCTTTCTTTCCTGCGGTGAACAATCCTTGAGGAGAGATACTTCCTCCGCTGGTTTCCCATTTAAGTTGGCCTAAAGTCATTTTTTTATTTGACTCAGGAGGGACGATAAGCTCCACGTTAAAGAAATATTTTTGCTCTGGCTTGATTTTTGATTTATGACCAGCTACTCGCAAGTAAGGTTTGTCTTTTTGCTTTACCGTTTCTTTTGGCTTAGGTGCTTCATTGGAAACAGCAGTAGACGTTTTGCTTCCTTTGATAATCACCACTGCTTTGGCTTGGACAGTTTTTCCTGCTGTACAAGAAACTTCATATTCACCGGGAGCATTTCCAGCAGTATAGTAGTGATCTTGATAGATTCCTCCAGACACTTTCCACCTAACAGGATAATCTATTACTTTATCGTCTTTATCGTAAACAATTGCTTTGACTTGGATAACTTCCTGAGACTTTACCATAATTTTTTCGGGAAAGATTTTTACTTTGGCAGGATTTCCGAGTTCTTTAATAACGATACTAGCCTCAACGGAGTGAGTGCCCGCAGTAACATTTATTTGATAACGACCAGGGATCATGCCTGCTAGGTAGGTTCCATCTGCTTGGATGATTCCTCCAGTTGCGCTCCAGAGAGGGAAAACATCTACCTCTCTTCCTCTTATATCATATATTTTCGCGGAGAATTTTTGAACTTGGCCGGGAAAAAGGACGGCTCCATCAGGAAAAAGTTCTAATTTTCCTAGCGTCATTTCTTGGATATTAATGGTAGAAGTGGAAGAAACTCCGTTGGGGCTACTTGCTTTTACGAAGTAATTTCCTGATCTTGCTCCACCTACATAAACGCCATGTTTACTAATTTCACCTCCCGTGGCTTCCCACTTAGGAGTAAATTTAATGACGTTTCCAGCACTGTTGTAGCCTATGGCAAAGAAACGTTTCTTTTCATCAGGTTTGACACTACTGTAGTCAGGAATAATTTTGATTCGAGAAACGGTACCAACTTCTCCTACAATATTGATCATTGCGGTGGTAGAAACTCCATTAGGAACTTTAACCCGAACAAGGTAGCTACCAGGAGCTCCTCCCGCTTGATAAACTCCTTTTTCAGTAATGGAGCCTCCTGTTACTCTCCAAATGAGTTTACTTGCCTTCATTTCCATTTCTTGACCATCAAGAGCTCGAACCTGAAAACGAACTCTTTGTCCTGGGTTTAACTCTACTGGGCTGGGAGAAAGCTCTAAACGCTCGATGACTCCTCGCGTTTTTTTCTCTTTAGTCTTGGTTTCAGCATAGATGATTTTGACAATAGAAGATCCCTCTGCTCCTGTATCACTAGCCACAGCAGTTACGGAGTATATACCTAGTCCATTGCCTGCAGTAAAAACTCCGTCAGAGGTAATTGTTCCTCCTGTCGCTCTCCATTCATTTTGGAAGCTGACTTCATCATCATTCTCATCGTAACCAAAAGCTGTAAAACTCTGTTGTTGACCAGGCTCTAAAGTGACTTTTTCAGGAACAATTTGAATAGAAACAATATTGTTCTCTTGTCCCCAAGTGGAGATGGAAAACGATAATAATAAAGTCCATATCATTAAGAGATTATTGCGGTTCATTTTTTTCCCCTGCTAACTTTTCCAACGGCGATTTGGTGAAAAATGCGAGAGAACCTTTTTGCTTTCTGTTATGAGATCAGCAAAGGTTCCTTCGTTGATAATTTGAAACTCTGGCTTTATACCAGAGACTTCTTTCTCCGTAATGTGGTTTTTGAGATAGTTTTCTTTTCGGTCAAACATTTTACTTTCCATTCCAATGATGATCCCTCCATAGCTACGAATCATCTCTGCTTCTCGTTTGAGACGAACATCTCCAATAATAACGAAGCCGTTACTTGATTTAATTTTTTGACTAACAACATTTACTAAACAACTTTGGTCTATTTCTCTGAGAGCATCTCCAATTTTGCATAGCAACTCTCTGTCTGATTTACTTAGTTTACCATGAATGCTTCCTATGTCGCGGCCAAAACATTCTCGAGCGATTTTCTTTATGTAGTCGGCAAAGTTAATGACCACAGCGGAATGTCCGTTGATACTCAGGAGATAGATAAGAACATGGACAAGTGTTGTTTTCCCTTTCCCTTTTTCTCCGGTAACTCCGATAATTTTCTTCTTGCTCAAAGTATCCTCTTTCTAGTGGCTCTTTCTAAATGCTCTTTCTAGTGGCTCTTTCTAAATACTCTACCTGGAGCACTTGTTTCTAATATTTATAAATGCTACCTCCGATAAATTCTCGCAATAGAGAATCCTCGGGGATACAGCTGTCGTCTTCAATGTTGGCAACGCTTTGCAAAAGTTTTTCTAATCGACTTGCTCGTAAAAAAGCATCGTGTCTCTTGGGTTGGTCTTCGTAATCTTGAGCAAACTGGCAAATATATTCAAAGAGATACTTTTTTAAGATAGGCAGTTCATAACAAAGAGAACCATTGATGATGTAATCTACCTTTGGAATGTAAGGAATAATATGTTTTAGCTCACTGCGACGGACATAGTGCCAATGCTCTAGGGTATTACGAGGTGAGCAAGATCGCTGAGCTTTGTCTCTTACCATACGACGTAAAAGTCGTGTGTCTGTCCAGCGCACAAATTGTCCGTCAGTGTCTTTTATTTGGCTAAATGTCTCGACGTAAACTTTAAATTTAAAATGATTTTCGACGGAAGAACTTAGACCATCGTAGAGGCCGTGCAAAGTATCAATTAAAACTATTTGATTTTCCTTAAGAGTTATAGGAGTTGTTTTCTCCTGTCGCTTTCCTGTTTTAAAATCAAAATGAGGAGACTCAATTGTCTTTCCTTCTAAGAGTTCCTTTAAATGACGATTAATTAGGGGAAGATCAATGGCTTCTGGAGTTTCATAGTCGTAATCTCCAAATTCATCTTGAGGGTGGCATTCTACATTGTGGTAATAGTTATCGACATTCAAAGCCACTAGTTCAAAGCCACTTTTTTGTAAATGCTCGGCTAATTTTATTGTAGTGGTCGTTTTTCCCGAACTAGAAGGGCCAGCAATAATAACCATACGGATTTTGCCTTGTTTTTCCGCAATTTGCTGAGCGCAACGCTGGACATCCTGGTGATAAGAATTTTCTGCTTTGGCAACTAGGTCAGGCAAATTTCCTGAACGGATATGCTCGTTTAATTGATCCACTCGGTAGCAAGAGTTCTCTGCGTTAAAATGGAGAGTTTGCCATAGTTTTTTATAAGGAATAATCTCTCGTTGAGTTTCTTGTTTTTGCACTCGCATAGCACTACGGTTTTTTCGATAGATTATATATGCCTTGGCAATGTCAGGATAGTTTCTCTGGATTAAAACTCTTTCCACTATGTCTTGGATATCCTCTATATGAGGAGGGTCTTGGGTTGAGTAAGTTTGGCTTAGGTACCACGTGACTTCATTGGAGAGTTTTTCGCATAGAGGTCGGTCGTGAACTCCCAAAGATCCCGCTGATTTATAAATAGCAACTGTAATCTTTTCTTGGTTAAATTCGGTCGCTTCTCCATTACGTTTAACTACATGTGAAATACGATGAGGTAGAGGAAAGACAAAATCATCTCCTTGTTCTCTGAGTTTGCTTCTTTCATGACGGTAAACAATGTAGGCCTTGGCAATTTTGGGATAGTTTTTATCCACTAAGGCATGTTCTACCATGTCTTGAATTTCCTCAACAGAGGGAACTTCAGAAGGAGAGAACTTTTTTTGGATTCTTTTTAAAACGGCATCTGTGACTTCGGTAGAAATCTTTTCTTTATTTTCCCCTACCGATTGTGCTGCTGCCATAATCGCTTGTTTTATTTTCTCTACATCAAAAGATGTGACGGAACCATCTCGTTTGCGGATTCTTTCCGTTTGAAATTTTTCACTCATGTATTTACTTCCCGTTTTTCTTTGGGTTTTTCATGGGAGTTGACTAGTTGATAACGAAAAACTTTGGTTTCTCACTTTAAACATCTAAAATTTCCACACTCCCTTATGCTCTGTTATCTAAAATTATATGATATGATAAGTGACTGAACAAGAAAGTTTCTAAATTTACTAAAACAAAGATTTTGACATCGAAATCATTTTCATCTATAATGAAATGTTCTCTAAATAAGGTATATCAAGCTTTTAGATGGTGTTTATGATCAATAGACGGTTTCTTTAAAACTATTTTAAAACTATTTTTGGTTAGGGTGTCACCAATATAAATTTTATGACACCCTAGTTTCAAAGAAAAAGTCTTCAATAAAAAGAGGTTTTCCTATGAAGCTCCCAGATCCTCTCGAAAAAAGAGAATGGATTTACAATCAAAAAGAAGGACAAAGCAAACTAAAAGAACTTGGATTTGCTTACTTAGAAAGAAAAAACTACAACGATGCTTGCGACTGCTTCGATAAAATCGAAGATGAAGAGGGGCTTGTTAAAATCAAAGCGATTGCTATTGAAGATGGAGATGCTTTTTTAGCTCAAAAAATCCAAGGAGATAGTGCCCTTTCGAAAGAAGAGTGGCAAAAATTAGCAAAAAATGCCCAGAGTAAGGGTAAATTTCACTTCACTATTGCTGCTTACACTGCTATAGGGGAAGAAGAAAAAGTTGAGGAGCTAAGAGAACAATTTGGCATTGAAAAACAAGAGGTGTAGAGGGTGAAGGATTTTCAAAGCCTCCAGCGGTGCTTAGAAGAAAAACAAGAGATTTCGGCCCGCCGTTTTTGCGATATCATGTTTCCTACAGTTTCGAGAACCTTTGCTGTCAATGTGGGCAAACTACCTTCTGAATTAAGTTTTCAAGTCCTTATTTCTTATCTTCTTTGTCGCATAGCAGATACCGTAGAAGATGATCCTGGACTACTTCCCAAGACCAAGGATTCTTTGCTCAAAAAATTTACACAACTCCTCACTGATCCTCAAGGAGTTAAAAATTGCCAGGAGTTTAACCAAGCTTGTCAGAAACTAAGTAAAACGGGACCAGATGCTATTTTGACACAAAATAGCCATTATGTTTTGGAATGTTTCTTTGAGTTCCCTCCAGAAATACAAGAACATATCACTGAGTGGGTTACAGAACTTGCTTTGGGAATGGGTCTTTACGCTTTGCGTAAAGACCAGGAGAAATCTCAAGTCACCTTTCTTTACTCTATGGATGACTTAGAAGATTATTGCTACTATGTGGCAGGCACTGTAGGGCATCTCTTAACAGGTCTTTTTCGTCATCATTACCCTTGTATTAATGATAGTCTTGGCGAAGAACTCACAAAACACTCTACCTCCTTTGGTTTAGGTTTGCAGTTGACAAACATTGTGAAAGATTCTGTTGTTGATTATCATCGAGGGTGGTGTTATCTGCCAGGAGATCTTCTGAGCGAGATGGATTTAGCCCAAGGAGGTTTCTTAGACTTAGATAATCGACGAGCAAGCCAGGAATTGATGTATAAAATTGTTGTGCGGGCAAAGGAACATTTGGATAATGCTCTAGAATACTCTTGTCTCTTGCCTAGAAAAGCTTACAAAGTTAGGCTGTTTTGTTTTCTTCCTCTCATGATGGCTATAAAATCACTCGAAGAGGCTGTCTTTAGTGAAAGATTATTTTGCCTAGAGAATCCTGTTAAGATATCCCGCCAAGAAGTTGTTCGTATTGTCCAGTATGGTTATGTCTACGGTTGGTCAAATCTAAGAATGAGAAGATGGTATGGCAAAGTTTGCTCTTCTCTGGAAAGTAAAGTCGAGTTCTATCAATATAGCACAAGAAAATCTTAAATGAGAATTCTATTTTTTATTGATGAAAGTGGAATTTTATATCGAAATCTTTCTCTTTGAGTCTGCCATTATAAAGACTCTTAAGGCAGGAAAATTTTACTATGCCAGGAAGTATAATAATTATAGATGATGAGCGAGCTGCTCGTTTTGGAATGAGAAGAGCTTTAGACAAAGAAGATTACGATCTTTGTGAAGCAGAAAATGGTAAGGCTGCTCTGGAACAAATTAAGAGCAAGCAACCGGATATCGCTTTTCTGGATTTAAATATGCCCGAGATGGATGGCATGGAGGCTCTTCGGAGAATTAAAAAGTTGAACGACCCTCCCTTGGTCATAGTTGTTACTGCACATGGCTCGGAAAAAATCGCCGTGGAAGCTATGAAAAAAGGTGCTTATGATTATTTAGCAAAGCCTTACGATGTGGATGAGTTGCGTCTTATTGCTAGAAATGCTCTCGAAAAACGTGCTTTACGAAAAGAGAATAAAAAACTTCGAGAAGAGATAAAACTAAAGGAGAGCTTTGGTGAGTTGATTGGAGAGTCCGATGCCATGCGGCGTGTTTACGACTTAGTGGGAAAAGTCGCTAGCACAGATGTCACTGTTTTGATTACAGGAGAAAGTGGCACCGGAAAAGAAATTGTTGCTCAAGAAATTCACCGAAGAAGTGATCGGGTTAATAAGAAATTTATTCCTTTAAACTGTGCTTCTGTTCCTGATAATCTAGTAGAAAGCGAGCTTTTTGGAACAGAAAAAGGGGCTTTTACTGGAGCGAAAGAGCGTAAAGGAAAATTGGAAGAGGCAGATGAAGGTAGTTTGTTTCTCGATGAAATTGGTGATATGGGAATAGACATGCAAGCTAAAGTGTTGCGTGTTCTCAATGATCGAATCTTTGAAAGGCTAGGAGGGAATACTAGTTACGAAGCAGATGTTCGTTTTATTGCTGCGACAAATAAAGATTTGAGCCAAGAAATTGAAGAAGCTAATTTTCGAGAGGATCTATACTATCGAATTCGAGTGGTCGATATTCATCTTCCCCCTTTGCGAGAACGAGGGGGGGATATTCCTTTATTGATCAATCATTTTCTAAAGCTTTTTACTAAAAAATACAAAAAACAGATCGAAGCTTTTGCTCCTGAAACTCTCCAAAAAATGATTAATTACTGCTGGCCTGGTAATGTTCGTGAACTTAAAAACACGATTGAAAAGATGGTTGTACTCTCTTCTGATGAAATTATCACAGATGAAGATTTACCGCCTAATGTTTTTCGTGGTTTAACTAGGGCTACTAGTAACGACTCTCTCACCCCCACCGAGCAAAAACTGATCGGACTTTTGAATAGCTTTCTGAGCAATGAAGAAATTTCTTTCAAAGATGCTAAAAAAGCTTTTGTTCATGAATTCGAAAAAGCCTTCATTCAAAAACGTTTGCAAGAGCATAACGGAAATGTCACTCAGACCGCACAAGCTTTAGATATGCCAAGGCAAAGTTTGCAGCAGAAACTTCGCGAGTTGGGGATCAATCCTCGAGAATTAGTTTAAGCACAAGCGCCTTAGTGAAAAGGAGAATTCTCGTGAAGAATTACTTTATTCTTTTTTGCTTTTGTCTCTCCTTGGGCCTTTCTTTATCTGCCCAAGAAGAGCCTAATAAAAATAAACCTTTGATAAAAGTAGAGATTTCTACTCCCCGTTTGCAAGTAGGAATGGTGGAAGTGCGAGTTAATCTAGAAGCGCAGAGAGAAAACTCCGCTCTAGAAAAAGCCCCTCAAATTTACTGGGAAATAGACAAAGAACAATACAGTTTTTTAGTGACGACTGTTTCTCCTGGATTTTACCAAGGGAACTTGCTTATTACAGAGGAACACCCTGAGGGAGAAGGCAAGATCTACCTACTTTTTCCGGCCTCTTCAGAAGCTCAATTCTTAGGGGATTTGGAAGTGGATTCTCCGGGAGGAAATAGCCCTTTTCTCTACCCCAAGAAAGAATACCAGATTTACAAAACTAGCAAAACGAACCAAACTAGCCAGAGCAAGGATAAAAATCCTTCTTCTTTACTCTTTTTAAAATCTGATTTCAACGAAAAAATAGTTGCTTTAGAAGATGGACGAATTGTCGAAATTTTTTTATCTTCTAAAGGGCAAGCTGGTTACATAAGAATTCAGAGACTGCGAGATGGTTTTACTTGGGGTTACCACAATATTTTGCCCATTGTAGATTCTAATCATCAAAAAAATTGGGCTTTGGGGGACGTTGTCAACGAAGGAGATATCCTAGGGACTGTCGCTTTCTCGAAAGATTTTTCCCCCTATCTAGGATTAGAGCTTTTTGAAGAAGAAGAGTCGGGAATTAAAGAGCATCCTCCGATAAATTATTTGGCCAAAGGTAAATACAAAGAAGAAACGATTTCTATTCTACCAAGAACAATTCCGATGATGCTCTCAGAGGAAATTTCTTCTCCCAAGAAGATTTCTTTTGGCTTAGCCGATATTGTATTTTTGGTTTATGTGGGATTTTTTCTCACTATCATAAAACTTGTGTTGAGTACTTTACGTTAAGGGTGCCTTTCGATGAAATCTACTTCTGGGAAAGTTCATTGGAAAAAATTTGCCAAAATATTTTCCTTAGACCATAGAGCCTGGCGTTGTTTTCATATCTCTGTGGCAGTGCATTTCTTTTTTTTAATTTTTTTCTATCTGTTTGTTCTTCCGGCCGGAGGAGACCCCGAAGCTGATTTACTATCGATTGGTTTTGAGTCTTCCTTTGAAGAAAGTTCTGAAACGGATAGATCCCAAGAAAACTCCTCCGATGTTCCTCTCCTCGAAGAAAAAACCATCTCTGAAGAAGCCCCCGTTGATTTAAAAGAGATGGAGGAAGAATATCAAGAAATCATAGAAAGCTTTGATGATGGAGTTGAGGAATACCAAGAAAAACGCAAGAAAATGCTCGAAGCAAAAAAACAACACTTGGCTCAACTTAAAGCCAGTAGCGATGATATCACTAAGAACATCTCTATGAGAAGTAACTACGGGACACTTGCTCCAAAAACATTTTATGGCGTTCGTATTTTTGCTAAAAGCATGATCTTTGTGTTGGACACTTCCGGAAGTATGGATTTTGCAGAGGGAAAGCGCCAGTTGAAAAATGCCTATCGTAGTCTCAATGCAGGAGAAAATTTTACGGTTGTTATTTATGCAGATAGGGCTGTCGCTTGGCAAGATACAGCAGTGCCAGCAACGGAAGAAAACAAAGAGGCGGCTAACCTTTGGTTAGATAAAACTCCTCGGGTGGGATACTCCACAAACATCCACGAAGCTGTCCGCACTAGTTTTAGTATTGCTAAACGATCAAAAGTAGACACCATATACTTTCTTTCTGATGGGCTTCCTAGTCTGGGCGAAATCACTGATCCGATTCGACTTCTTCATCAAATCCGTTTATGGAACGCCTCTTCTAATATTATTATTCACACTATTGGCCTGGGAAGTGCCCAAGACCATATCTTTTTAGGTAAAATGGCGGAAGACAACCGCGGAAAATACTACGTACGCTAGGAGTACTCATGTTTGAGTTGATTCAGGCGGGAGGTCCCGTCCTTTATATTATTATTTTATGTTCGATTGTTGCTCTTGGATTTTCCATTGAACGCTTTATCACCTTTCAAGAAATGCACTGCAATGTTGATAAGTTTCTCCCTCCTCTAGAAAAAGCAATTAAGATGGGGAAAATCGAAGAAGCGACTACTTATTGCGAGCAAAGTAAGGGAATGATCCCAAAAGTACTCCTGATTGGGCTTAAGCATAAAGAAGAAAGTCTCGAAGATATTCGAGCTCTGCTCATTGAAGAAATTCAATTGCGAGCGATACCCAAGCTAGAAAAATACCTAAATGTTCTCGTTACCATTGCCAAAAGTACCCCCATGTTAGGGCTACTGGGAACAGTGATTGGTATGATCGGAACTTTTGAAGTGATTGCCAAAATTGGGTTAGGAGATCAGCAAGCAATGGCCAGTAATATCGGACTTGCTTTGGTTACGACCGCTGGGGGAATGATGGTGGCGATTCCTATTGTTTTTATCCATGCTTACTTCAAAGGAAAAATCCGTAGCTTTGAGCTGGAAATGTACAATTGCCTAACCAAATTCTTACGACTAATGAACAAGCGCAAGGAGGTAGAAGGGTAATGGCAGAGCAAGAGGTGCTTTGGGCTTTAAGAAAGCGAGATAGCAAAAAAATATACAAAGGACTTCCTTTGGCTACGATCAAAGCATGGATACTAGAGGCACGCATTGAGCCAGACGATTATGTCACCAACACCGAAATCAAAAAGTGGGCCCCTGCCTCTAGCATAGACGAATTAGTGGCCTACTTTTCACCTGATACCCTAGGTTCAGGAGTAATGTCAGGCCGAGACACCAAGCTTCCCTGGGAAAGCCGTTCTTCCTCCGAAGACGAAATGACCATTGACATGACCCCCATGATCGATGTTACCTTCATCCTCCTCATTTTCTTTATGGTAACAGCGACCTTTTCCATTCACGAAGTGAAAAACATCCAAATCCCCAAAGCTAAACACACAACCAAAGGTAAGCAAGAAAAAATCTCCGTCTCCGTCGATGCCGCCGGACAGATTTACGTCGGAAAAAGCAAAATCGAACTAAAAGACCTCGGCTCTTACCTAAAACAAGAAGTCTCCAAAACTCTCCAACAAGATATCGTTTTAACCGCAGACCACACTCTCGACTATGGTTTCATTATCACAGTTCTAGATGGCATTAATGGTGCAGGGGTGAAGAATGTGAAGTTGAAGTTGGAGAAAAGAGACCGCTGATTAAACGGATTGAAATGATTAGGTTGAAATAAGAACATAGGTCTTGGGATGTAATCCAAGAAAAAAAATATCCCCGAAGGGGATACTTTTTCAAAATCGGATATCCTTATTTCAACAGCAGCCGAGCCAAAACCCTCCACGGAACATAGTGCTTAGAAATGTTTCAAATAAGCCTCAAATTTATTAGCTTTAATTCAAAGAACCCTAAAAAATGAAAATCAGATTTAGTGGAAAATATTTTTGTATATTTCTCCTCTTCTTTGTCGTCGAAGTATGGATTGCTCTTTTTGGCGGTAAGTCTTTTTTACGGACGTTTGGAGGAGATGTTCTCGTTGTTATATTGGTTTATTTCTTTTTTGTGAGCTTTTTTGAATCAGAGGAAAAGAAAACCATTCTGGGAGTGCTCTTGTTTGCCTTTTTAGTGGAGCTAGGGCAGTACTTTAACTTGGTTTCGATTTTGGGCCTAGAGGATGTGAAAATAGCCAGAATTGTTATTGGGACAACCTTCGATTTTAAAGACTTGTTAGCCTATTCTGTGGGAGCTTTCCTTTTGTTTTGTCTTTACTTGTTTAAGAAGAAGAGGGTTGGTGACTTTAATTCCGAGCAAAAAGTAAACATTAGCTATGATTGACGAGGAAGCTAGTAATATGTCCGTCATAAGTAATTTTATTGCAGCCCAAACAAAAAATGAAAAAAGTTTAGCGATTTGTGCCTTAGAGGGTATCTTTGGTCAGATGTATGAGCCAGAGTTTGGTGAAAATATATCTAAAAGTAGTGAATGGAACAAAGAGTTACAATACGCTTGTTTAGATCGCTATCAAAAAAATCGGGAAGAATACTTGGCTCAAATCAACACTATGTGTTCCTATGAAAAAATGATGGATTTTAGTGAGTTGGCATTGGAAGAAGAAGATCCGTCTTTTAATTATGGTCTCGTTATGATATTCGTAGTTGAGAATATTGGCGGGAATCTAGAGAATATTATGGATCGAGCCATTATCTTAGCCAAGTGTGATGACTCAGAAATGAAAGGCTGTGGCTCAACTCTTCTCCTGAGAGGACAAAAGCATCTTTCACAACGCTTTTGTGATGTTCTCGATATTATGACAAAACAAGGGACATGGGGACGTCCTTTTAAAATAGGCCAAGCGTTTAACTATCTCATCGACTCTGATCCTGCATTATCCTTAGAAGCAGCTAAGTGTCTTGGCCATTCCAAAGAAGATAACTTAGTTCACAGCATCCTTCTTGCTCTAGCGGATCGTAACTCTATCCCCGATGTTTTTGATGAGCATATTTCTCGTATGGTAAAAAAGGGAGTCGGAAAAACCAAATCTCTGGCTCTTTTAGCAGTAAGTGTAAAACCATCATTAGCAAAAGCTTTGGAAGAGGATATCTTGCTAGCTCTTTCTGCCAAAGAGTGGTACATACGAGGTCACGCCGCCGAAGCTTGTGGTTGTGCTGAGCTTTCTCCCTCACGATTCTTACCCCAACTTAGCAAGCTTATTTCTGATTGGGAAGGCCATGATTGGTCTCCTGCAGAAAGTGCTATCAAGGCGATTTCTCAGTATGGTCCTATCGCTATGGAAACTTTACCAGCGATAAAAGCAGCAATTAAGGAATGGCTCACTGATGATGGTGAAGAGGAAGATGAGTTTGTTCTTGCCTGTAGAGAAGCGATTGCTTCTATTACTTCTTCTTAAAGTTTTACCAATTACTTGTTACCTGCGATGAAGACAATTTTGCTTCCCGCCGTGTTATAGAAAAAAATGGGGGAGTCTTTGAAGGATTTGCCGAAGACTCTCTACAAGATATTCCTAAGCGACGCTACTGGATTAATATTCCTCCATGAAACAAAACTTTCATTGGCATAACTCTTTCATTTTGAAAGATTATTTAATAAATATAATATATTCTATCAAAATAACTTTAAGAAAACAAAAAAAAGACCAGGCACTAGTAAAAGAGATTGCTGTCTAATAAAGCATTTCATCGACATAATGGTCTTCATGTTCTTTTTCTCGGCAACTCTCACAGAGTATCACTGCCCGTTGCTCTTCCCGCGAACACCCATTACAGAACCAAATGGCCCTCTCCTTCTTTTTCTTCCCTTCAGAGCAAGACGAACAATCTTTGTAGTTGGGCTTATTCTGCTCTATAACCAAAGGATAACTTTTTCCTTTTTCGGGGGGATGAATTTCCTCTAATATAATTTGGTGCTGCACTCTGTCGCCAGAGTCAAAGACATATTGGAGTCGGTCTTCTTTTTTGAGCTTTAGGCCAGCGAAGGGAGTATCTGCTCCGCAGCCTTCTCCTAAGGGGCTTACCCTACCCAGGTCTATATCTCGGTATTTTTTTCCTTTACCTCGGCGAACTTGTTTCCAAAATCCTCCTAAATGACCTATTCACGTTAATCCCTTTTGGGGATACTTCAAGCACTCACTCATTTTTCGTTTTTCTTCACTTTGCCTCATTTGAAAAAAATAGCTATAACAGGGAAGTGATCAGAGGCTTTTACCGGGAGAACTTCGGCGTAGACTAAGCGAAAATGTTGATTATGAAGTATGTGGTCATAACGTCCTTTTAGCTTGGTAAACCAAAAAGGCCACTCCCAAGTATGTGTACATGTGTTAAATTGGGAGAGAGAGTTTTTATAACTCTGTTTTTCTAACCACGCGACAGCCTTGTCATCGTCTTCTTCATTAAAATCTCCCACGATGAAGGTGGGAATACCGGGTGTTAGGAGTGGATGGAGTTCTTGGATTTCTTGTCTATGAATAGTAGGAGCTTCTAAATATGCTGAAACACTAACTCCTTGCTCCCCCACCGGTGGCTTGAGATGAACATTGAGCACTTGAATGAGGCCAAAGGGAGTTTGATAGTGAGTAATCCATCCGCCAAACCATCCCATAGAAGGGCGTTGAAAGGATATCTCTTCAAAGGGATATTTCGAAAAAACAGCCATCCCTCCCGCTGCCCCCGCATGGCGAAATTGAATATAAGGATACAACTCTCTGAGGCGGGGAGACAAAAATAACTCCCAGTTCAAATTACTTTCCTGTAAGCAAATGATCTGGGCTTTGGAATCCACCATTGTTTGATAGACTTTCTCAGGAGCAGGCATTCCCCAATTTACATTGAAGGTCATTATCTGCAAAGACGGATCTGGCAAGGTTTGAGGTCTAGGAACGTTATGACAGCAACTGATTAAGCTCGGAATGCAAATGATGAAAAATAATAGTATTATTTTTGCTATATGCTTGAGGAGACGATGATGAAAGGGCGGTTTTTTGTTTGCCATAGCGTAAACCTTAATTCATAAGCAAAAAAAATCAGGGAAATCAGATGAATCAGAGAAAACCTGCGGTTCAGACAATATTAGTCGTTCATTAAAGACAACAAATGATAACTATTGATAACTGTTGCTTCTATTTATTTGTGGTAACAAATGATAACCATTGATAACCAATCTCACAAAGTCCTCTTAATCTTAAAAGAGTAAAGGGAGTTTTTCGTTTTTCCTTTTTTGGCAATTCTTCCTGCCTCCAAGAGAAATTTGATATCTTTTCTCGCGGTTCCTATCGAAACCCCTAAGGTCGTGGCGTATTCTTTTGTTGTGAAATTGCCTTTATCGGAGAATATTTTTCCGGCTTTTTCGGCGCGTTTTTTTGTGCCGGAGAGTTTTTCTCCTTTATGGATGTTAATGAAAGTCGGCTCGGCTTTGTCTAAGATAATTCGGATGTCTTCGTTGACTTGGTAGTAGACGTAGCGGCTTTCTTTTTGCACTTGGGTGATTAATTTATGTTGGATTAGGTTTCTCAGGGTGCGAGTCACGTTTGGGGCAGAGATGTTGAGTCTTTTGCAGATGTCTTTGTTGGTGAAGTACTCTTGTCGAACTGCAATTTTGAGGACTTCCCACTCTTGAGGAGTGATTTGCTCTATCACTTCTTCGGTTAAAATTTCTTTGAGCTTAAAGCGAGCGCTGGTGAAGGATAAGGTCTTTCCTCCGCTCAAGAAGGGAACTAGGGTGTTTATTGCTTCCATAACAAAGCGCATTTTGCCTCGGTAGACATTGTAGAGGTAGTCGATGAAATTTCTCTCGAAAGGTTCTGTATAGATGGTATCGGGTAATTTGAGAAGCTTGTATCTACGCTCAATGGCCGATTGCATTTCTTCTATGCTTAAGGGAGGAATGAGGATGGGGCGACCAAAAAAAACGCTTTTTAGCCTTTCGCAAGGTGCGATGATATCGTAAAAAAAACCTTTGTAGCCGACCAAGGCAAAATAGACATCTGGTGTTTGTAAAGTGTCGCGCAAATTTTCAAAAAGAACTTGGATTTCTCCGATGTTCGAGCGACGGAGTAGCTCCAAGTTGTCGAGGTGCAAAAAAACTCCGGCAAAGCCCAGTTCTTTGACTTTTTTCACTAAATATCGAAAGTATCTGGTCAGTTGCACTTCGGGGATCATTTGGGGCACATGAATGGATTCTTCTTGTCCGATATTGACGCCTACTTGGAGAAAGCTAAAGCCTCCTTGGTAGTTTTTTTCTCGGTGTACTTTGTTGAGTAGGGAAATTTCTTCGAGCATGGTATCTGACTTGAGATAGCTCTCTCCCTTAGGTAGCTTCTTGATTCGCTCGACTAAAGCTCCCATAACATTGAGCAAAAAGTCTTTGACTGTCCAGCTTTCGCAAACAGAAATTTCTTCTTCGGGAGTGAGTAGCTTATCATCTGCTTCCTTCTCCCATAAAGAGCGATGATAGTTGACAAAAGAAGTTTTACCTACTCCGACAGGGCCTTCGATAACAAACCTTGCTCCCCCTGGATTGCGCAATATATTTGTGATAAACATATTTTCTCTGCTCTCATTTCCTCGGCCGACAAAGGCTTTGGCAATGGGCAAAGTTGTCTCTTCTCTCAAGGAGAGAGCGCTCGTATTGAATGGATTGGCTGTAAATCCATAATTTTTCCAAATATTTTGGTTTAGGTTTATCATTTTAGTTCTCAGGAAAATTGATCCTATCAAATGTTATAAAAAATGATAAGTGTTGATAATGATAAGCTCTTATTTGTTGTGTATTTCTAATACAAAATGATAAGAGTTAACAATCATTATTTTGTCTATAAATTTTTATGATCGATTATAGTGCTTGATCTCCCCTAGTATTATTAACGAATTTAATCATACTTGTGTTTATTTTGTGAGGAAATAGATATCTTCTTAGATAAGCACTTTCCTTAATTATGATGGGGAAATATCATTATTTCCAACAAACAATGATAATTATTGATAAGTATTTTTTGAGAACTTAGTAGAGGATAGATTTTTCTAAGGAGCACAGTATTTTGCTTTTACACGTAAAAACAAGTTTTATTTCTCATACAAAATGATAACAGTTGATAACTGTTTCTTTTCTTTTGTTAGAGACAAATAATGATAACTATTGATAACAAGTTTCTTTAAGGGAGAAGAAAAATCAAAAATCAATGTTAGCATAGAAAGCTTTCATTTTTTTGTCTATAGCTTCTGTTTGGCCCTTGTAGTAAGTGACAAAGCAGTCTGGATCTCTGCTAAATGTTGTTGTATTCATCTTTTTTTCAAGTTCTTGAAAGCTCTTTTTAAGAGTCATGTCTTTTGTGTTATGAAAAAAGTAGCAGATTGCCCACCACTGGGAGTAGTAAAGATAGCTTTTATCGGAAGCTCTCATTGCTAAGCTACCAGCTTCAGTGGTAAGGTGGCTCAGAGGGTGGATTTTATCTCCCTGCTCCTGGTATTCCTTTAGAAGGCGATCATTTCTTTTTATAGTTAGGGTTTTTCCATCCCAATCAAACTCTTCAAAAAGTGTAGCGGTACCTTCTGTATACCAGGTAGGTAATTTGTAGCGGACATTATGGTTGTTATTGTAGTCAGCATGATAAAGATGCGATGCCTCGTGAAGGATCGTAGACTTAAGGGAATAAAAGCGATCGTCTTCGGGTAAATAAGCGTAGAGAGTATTTGTTCGAGGGTGGGCGTATCCACGGATCATGGTTGTCAGAGATTTATGTAAATCGTTTTCTAAACTATAATTTTTGTAGTCGTTAAAGTTTCTAAAGAGAAAGCAGCTCATTTTTTTCTGAACACTAAATCCAAAAAATCTTTCATACTTTTGATAGGCGGCTTCGAGCAAAAGAGCAACTTCCTCGGTAAACTCTCCTGAAATATTAGTGCGGATAGAGTAGTGTCTTGTTTCCTTTGTCCAAGCATTTTCCCATTGAGCGCGAATTTTTTGGATTTCTTCTCTGCTGTACCACTTGTTTTTATGTTGTTCATATCCTTGTGCTAAGAGATCTGCTTCTCCTGCCTTAACCCACTTCCCTTGGTATTTTTTTAGTCCTTTTTCTAGTTGCTTTTTATCAGAAAGAGTGACCCATTTTTTTCCATACTTGACCAAGCCTTTATCGAGAAAATCCTTCTCTTTTTTTGTTACGAGCATATCTTGATAGGGAACAAATCCTTCTGGAGGTAACTTGATTTTATAGTATAGAGCCAAATACCTATCAACTCGCTGCTTGGCTTGAGAGTGTTGTTTCTTATTCTTTTGATATGACTTAAGGTAACGGATGAAACTCTTGTTTCCTGATTTTTCTAGTCCATTTTCAAAGCAGAAAGCCCCTGTTGTATAATAGCAACTGCGAACTTTAACTTGGAAAAACAAATCTGCTATTTTTTCGATAGATAATTGCGACCATTTTTGCTTTATACTACCCTGCTGAATTTTAACCACATAGCCTTTGTCATCGGCTTTCAGGAATTTCCCCTTTAATTGACCTCCTAAAGGGACTTCGTAATTTGCTAGCTTCCCGCTGTTAATACCTTTGATAAGTAATTCCATTAAATAAGCTTTTGGCTTAAGTTTTTGGATTTGGGTCTCTATTTTCTTTTGTAATTTTTGAGAAGAAACTTCTCGATGGCATTTTTTGAGGAGGGAAATAGCTTCTTTGTAAGTATAAGAGTGGACAAGAGCTTCTACTTCTTGAGAAACTCTTTTGAAATTAGCTTTTTCTTTTTCAGAAGAATCTATTTTTGCTAAGGAGCTAGAAAGAGCACAAAGTAGTAGCAGTATTGTAAGTATATTTTTAAGTTGAGTCGAAGAAAACATGAAAAATCCTTTACTTTGTTGTGTTATAGCCTTAGGTGTATGAAAAAAGGAAATTATTTTTTGAACTTTTCTTACTTTAGAGTGTACAAAAGATTGTTGTCCTTTGCAAATTCCTTAGAATCATCAATTCTAGAGAAAAAATTTGAAAAAATTAAGGAGATTTTGGTGCCACCATCAAAAGATAACGACGAAGTTCTCATGGCTCTTTATCTGCAAGGAGAAGAAAGTGCTTTTGAAGTAGTGGTTGCGCGATATAGTAAAATTCTTTTGGCTTACTTGTATCGTTTACTGGGAAATAGAGAAACTGCCGAAGACGTTATGCAAGAATCGTTTGTTCGAGTATATCGGTACGCTTGGCGATTTCGACCAGAAAAATCTTCTTTTAAAACTTGGCTCTATACCATTGCAACAAACCTTGCTCGCAATGAAATGCGTAAAAAAAAGAAACGCTTAGTGAGATATTTAGTCGATGAGATTCCTCCTCTTTCCAGTGGTGAAAAAACACCTTTAGGGGAATTGATTTGCCAAGAAGAAAGGGAGAGGATTCAAGAGGCTATTGAAAAACTTTCCAAAAATCACAAAATAGTATTTGTTTTACGTCTTTATGAAAAGCTCTCCTATGGCGAAATTTCTCAAATTGTGGATTGTCATATTAACACTGCTCGTAGCCGAATGTTTTATGCCATTGAAAAAGTACGCCAGGAGATAGGTTCTTAATAGAGGAGTTTTCTATGCCCTGTTCTGAAATGGAAAATTTACTTTGGGGATATGCCTGTGATACTCTAAGCCCAAAGCAAAAAAAAGAGCTTACTCTCCATTTAGATTCAAAGTGCCCAACTTGTTTAGCAAAGTGGCAGGAAATTCAAACCAAACTAGGGTTGCTAGATGAGGAATTACCTGATTTTACTGAAGTTTCTCCTCGGAGGATCATAGAGAAAGCTCGTCGTCGAGCTTTTTTTCTAAGATATTTTTCCTGGGGGATTATCGCTTTTATTTTTACTGCCCTTTTATGGATTGGACTATTGATCGCTCGCTACCGTTATGAACATGTTCTTTTTGATGAGCTGGAAAAAAGTATTTTTAGTTATCGCCTAGAAACTAAAGAATTTCCTCAAAAAGCAGAAAATCTATACCAAACTCTTTCTAGAGTTCCTGAGGCTCAAAAATACTTAGGACTTTGGGAAAATAGACAAGGAGCCCAGGGGAAACTCGTTGACTACTGGGGAAATCCGATCATCTATCGCTTTCCTGGAGTCCACAACAAAGGGCTTTTTGATTTATATTCTTATGGGTATAATGGAATAGATGATCAAGGAGAAGGAGATGATATTCACAATTGGCAGCCTTGAGAGGAAAGTGTCTTAAATTTCAAATGTATGCGGACACCCTTTTTGGTGTCCGCATACATCTAATTCGTTGACCTTTTAGTCATGGTAGAAATCTAAATCTTACTGGATATTTAAGGGGAAAACGTCTATAGCTAAAACCACTTGAAGCAAAACTCCGCTTCCTTGAACTCTTCCTACCGCTAAATCAGTAGATCCGTCTAATTTTGCATCGACAACATTAACGAGATCCCCTGGAATATCAGGGTCTGCTGCAAAAAGGAGTAAAGTCCAATCGAAATTAATAGCTCCGGTAAAGTTGGCGTTGCTATCTACCAAGTAGGTTCCACCCCAAGGAGTATCATCTAAAGTTTGAGTATTAAGATAAGGTCCATCCCAATTTTCTCGGTTAACTACATTGTTAATCAACTCGCTTTCTGATATTTTTTTGTTGGTATCTAGAGGGTAGGTCCCAATATCGGCATGAAATGCACTTCCTGCTTTTTCTAAACTTTGTACTGTCGCCATTACTGTTGATATACGAGATTTGTTAATGATTTCATTAACCAAAGGTACTAAAACAATAGCTAAAATGGCTAAAATAGCAATTACCACAATAAGTTCAATTAAAGTAAACCCATCCCTATTTTCGTATGTTGTCATAGTGTTTTTGCTCTCCTTTGAGTAGCATCATTTTTAAGATTTTCCCAGTAGACTTATTCCCTATAGTCTTTAGAAATTACATTTTTTCTATTAAACTAAATATGTAGAAAAAAACAAATAAATAACTATCCTTATACGTAAGGATAAACGATATCGTTGAGCTTTTTCCATAAAAAAATAAAAAATTTATAAAAAAGTACTCAAACGCATTCACTAATATACTTTATGCCAACGGAGGCTTCCTTGGCTAGATTTTTGTCTCCGATGGATTTTCCGTAGCACAAAATAGTCAAAGAACTATAGAGCGCTTTGAACTTAGCTAAGCTTAGAATCTCCTCTCCAACCGCTCCATAGTTTTCCCAAAAAATCTTTTGTCCTCCAGGAGGTAAGAAACTGAAAACTATCGCTAAATCTATGGCTGGATTTCCGAAATGAACATCTCCCCAATCAATTACCCCAGAAAGAACTCTTTCTTGGTCTATTACTAAGTGACGAGCATATAAATCGCCGTGAACAAGAGACTTTCTATAGGAAACCTTTTTTTTAGCACTTTGATCGATAATTTTTTCCCCTAGTTTTTTAATCATGGGGAAATTGTGCCCCTCTGCTTCTTTTAAATATTCTTGCATCCTTGGAGCACGTTTTTCTATATCTAGACGACCAATGAGATCATCTGGGACTTCCCAGGAAACAATTTTTTCTTTAGGTACATTATGTAAGGTTTTCAAAAAGGAGGCCAGAGGGACTGCTGTGGCAATTCTTTGCTCCTCATTGAGCTCAGCAGAGCAAGCGGTTTTTCCTTCGATTACTTGGTATCCTGAAAAAGGCCAAGGGAATTCTTTACTAGGCACTCCTTGCCTATGAGGAATGGGAACTTTTAAGGAAAGACTGCCCGCTAAAGGGAGTAAAACCTTTGCTTCTTGCTTTAGTAGATCTACTGCAATTTTCCGACGAGGAAAGCGAAAGACATAATTTTGGTTAACCAAAAATGCCGTATTGTCCCAGCCAGCTCCCAGTAATTTAAGCTCTATAGGGGCTAAATTGGGAAATTGTTCTTCTAGAAGAGCTTGGGCTAATGAGGCCGAAATAGCTCTTTCAGGCTCCCAAGGTCGCTTTGTTGTGTTTGGCATATTTTGTTGAACTCCGGTGAAAAAAAAATTCCCTACCATGAAATTTCATAGTAGGGAATCTTTTTCGATTTAGGACGTATCTTAGTTTAAGCTAAGATGCTTTGTTTACCATTGAGCGGTAACTTGGACAAACCATCCTTGCTCAGTGCCATCAACGCCATTGTCATTTTTAGGACTGTTGACCGTGGAGCGATCAGCTTCGACAAGAATCCAGTTTGCATTGACGACAATGTAGCGATTGAAAGCATACCCTACACCTGCGGTATAAACTAAAACAGTCTGCCCCTCAATTCCTTGAGTGGCCCCACCGCCGTTGGAATCATCTAGATCTGTATAAGAGAACTTAAACAGACCAATTAGACCAGATCCGTCGTCTTCTCCTGTAAGATTGTGGATATAAGATGCCCCAATGTAACCACCGTGACCATGGAGTCTACGTAAGCCAGCAGCTTGGGCTCGTTCCCATTCCGAATACATGTACTCCCCTTCAATTCGAAGAGGCCCTACGTTATAGGTTGCTCCTACGTCAAAAGCGGTTCTCCAGCCTTGAGTGCCATCATCGTTGGCAACGTTAGCATCTCCAAAGAGTCGTCGTCCCCAAGGGGTGAAGACAGAGGCAGACCCAAAGGCTCCATTTTCTTTCAATCTATTATCATTGGCCCGAAGGAAACCTACGTGAATAAAGCTGTCGTTGTTTACACTCTTCTTAAGATAAAAGAAACGCATTTGACCAGCAAAAAGGAATTGGTCGCTTTGGTTGATTTGGTTTTGGCCTTCGCCATTGTGGACACTTAAACGGTACTCAAGAACATCGCGCATGGTTCCTAAAATCATAAAACCAGGGTCGCGTCCATGAGACCAACCAACAATAAAAGGTTCAGAAAAAATGGAAAGACCTTCATTTTCGCCGTATTGTCCTTCTATAGAAAAAGGAACATGAGTTTGACCCACTCGAACGTTGAACTCAGGTGTACCAATGTACTGGATAAAGGCATCTCGTAGTTCGGGCTCAAAATTTTGATCATTTTGGAATAAACCATCGTTTCCACCACGTTTTCCAACCAAATCAAACTGAATACGAGCCCACCATTGGTCGTAGAAAGTCATATCAAAAGTTAAGAAAATACCATTAACAAAGAAGCTATTGTTATCTTTGGTATCGTCTTCAAAAAAGCCTACTCCAAACTGAATAAAACCAGTCATTTTGAGCTCAAAACTTCCATCGGCGCTACGAATAAAGAAACCTTCATCGTAACCGGCGGAAACTCCAAAATCTTCTTGGACGCTTTCTTGGCTCAAGTATTCCTTGACCAATTTTTCCGTGTACTCGCGAGTACTTTGCTCGGTTTCTCCCAGTTGACTCTGTAACTCTTCAATTCTATGTTGTTGTTGTTTAACCAAGTTTTCCAGTTCTTGCAGACGTCTTTCTTGGTCGTCATTTAGCTTTGCGTCTTGCGCTAAAACAAAGCTGGGAATCAACACTGAAAGGATTAAGAGAAAAAATAGTATTTGTCTCATCGTACCTAGTTCCTTATAGCTAAGACCTAACTTTACCTCACAAATATTATGAATTAGCCTCTTCCTTATACCCCTAACTTATTTCTTGTTTACTTTTGGCAAACTAAAATTTTTATTCTATTTCAATGAATTTTGCGCAGTAAGAGACTGGCTACCATTGTAGTTTCTTACTTTTCTTTTGTCAACGATGAGGACGAAGGAAATGATAAAATTTACCTATATATTGGAAAATGTTATAAAAAAATTTTCGCTAGTATTGATTTACTTTTTTGAGTAATCTAAGGTAAATAATAGAGTTTGCTTATGGGAAAATATTCAAAAAAACACTTTAGAAGACAAAAAATGAAAAACTCACCGGAAGATGAAATGTTAGTCGGGGCCTTTCGTCCTTGGGAAAGTTCTAATGATTTAGAGGAAAAAAAGAATTCTTTCTCTATTCAAGAAAAAGAGCAAAAGGATTATCCTGACTGCATTGAAAGGCTTAATTCAGAGACTTTTTATCAAAAAACCATGGATCTCAAGATAACACTCGTTTCTTCTTCTGATATGCAAAATATCTCTAAGGGAGAAATTGAAAAACCAGAAACACTAAATTTTGAGAAAACGAGCCAAGAGAAATTCATCGGAGAAACAGATGGGCTTTTTTGTGAAAAAATATTTGGCCCTCTTCTTTGGCAATGTTCTCAGTGCAAAAACTACTTAGATTCTCCTGAAGTATGTGATTGTGGAAATGATAATTTTTTATATCTTAACTCTCAGGAACGCTATGGGCATATATCTTTGGCTAGTCCTGTTGTCCACCCTTGGTTTTACCACATTATAAGTAAAACTCTTGATATGGAAAAGGACGAATTAGTTAGTGTTGTTCAGTACGCAAAATACATAGTTCTTAATCCAGGAAAAACAAAGTATTTTTGCAAACAAATTTTGCCAGAGGAAGAATATGGGAAAGCAATGGAGCAAAATAAAGAGAGTTTTGAGGTAGGAATGGGGGCAGAAGCGATTCAAAAACTTTTAGAAGATAAACCGGATCTAAAAAAAATGCTTTTGGATGTCATTCTTGTGATTCCACCTCGTCTGCGTCCTTTAAGTTACTGCTCAAGCAATTCTTCCTCTGTAATAGGAGCTCTGAATAATCACTATCGCTCTCTCATCAATCGCAACAGTCGGCTCAAAACGCTACTAGAGTTAAGTGCTCCAAATGTGATCATTCGTAATGAAAAACGGTTGCTCCAAAAAGCAGTAGATAATCTATTTTCTTCCGAAGAGAAAACTTCAGAAGTAGAAGAGGGGTTGATGCAGATTTTGCCAAAATCATTAAGTGTTTTATCAAATGACATTCGGTTGATGTTGGCTACACCTTAGTAAAACATGACTAAGCTTTTGGAGCTTTCTTACAATTCTCATAGAAAGTCAGTCGATTTCCGAAAGGATCAGATATTGCCATTTCTAGAGTATCCCACTCTGTTTTATTGCATCCTGGTCGAGAGTTTTTGTACTGCTTGGCTAGGAGTTTTTTCTGATACTCCTCTACCCCTTGCATTTGTAGCATAATGGATACTCCTGGACAGCCATCTCCATGGTGCTCCGTTAGGTGAATGACCCAATCTCCTTGGGAAATTTCCATATACAAGGGAAAGTCTTCTTCAAACCGATGTTCCCAGTTTACTTTAAACTCTAAAAAATCCATATAGAACTCTTTTGCTTTGGCTTCGTCAAAGATACGCAGAACGGGGATAATGGAAATAGTTTTCATTTTTGCACCTTAATTTTTCAGCTTGATTTTTCAATAAAAAGAGAAAAGAAAAAGCCTTAGAGTTCAAGAACTCCAAGGCTTTTTAAGTAAGCAACTAAATGAGTATCTACTATTTATTCAGTAGAAAATTCTGAATTACCATTACCGTAAGCATCTTCTGCGTAATCTTTGGGTACAGTAATACTAGTCGCTTTGACCCCTTTGGGTAGAGGTGCACTAAAGTATCCTGCGCCATAGCTTTTGTTCGGCTTGGCTTCGTATACTTCTCTGCTAGTTCCTAGCATAAAGCGAACTTTACCTGTGGTGACAAACTTTTCTCTCTCACCTAAGTCGTACTCTGTCGCAATCGGATATTCTAAACGAAAGACAACCTTTTTATTTTGGATAAAGCAATTGGATATCCATAGCTTTTTGGAAGGAGCTACTTGAAAATCATTAGAGTAGCCTTCGTAAGGATGCAAGGTATCTTGTCTTGTTTTGTACTGTCCGCTATGAAATATACGGTAAGTTCCTGCTGGGACATCTTTAGGAACATGCCACATCACACGAATTTTAGACTGGTGCTTTCCTACACGATCCCAATAAAATGCTGTGTCTAGATCGTAGTCATGACGAAATGCTTTCCACCCTTCTTCTGTTTTACGCTCAATAACAAAAAAACTATCATTGGTTTTGAATGTATTGCGTGGGTTTGCTCCCCAGAATGACATAAATACAATGTCTAAACGATTAACAGTACCCTTCATTGGTTGAGCGATATCGCCATACTCTTTGCCTTCGGGTACTTGGTCAAAAACAGAATCGTCCAGAGGCATTTGTTGTCCACTCATATCGGGAGGAGTTGGGCCATCAGGATAAGGTGTGTTTTCGACGAGAGACTTGGATAGTTTTTGAAATACTTGGCGGTAAGCTCCGCAAGTCCATTGACCAAAAAGAGTGGAAGCTCCTTCGTAATGTTGCTGATTGTACTCTTCTCGAGTGGAGACATAGCTAGCAAATGTGTTGGTCGGAGAGGTAAGAACTAAGGTATCGACTCCGATTTGAGATAGATTATCTCGGACAGCATCTTTCATTCGTCTACCAGCATGAGTAGTTGTTTCTGCTGGTACAGCTAATATTCCAACGTTTCCAATAGTAAACATTTGCACAGGCATAATGTCAGGTGTCCACTTAGGATCAAATATCCCGGTGTCTAAGAAAATCAATTTAGTTCCGTGAGCAGGATCAAGTTTACCGAGGTAAAGTCCTTCTTTCAAATAAGGAAGGTTACTGGGCCCATCGCGCTCCACCCCTGCGGTGAAATTTATTCCCATCGCTCCATAGGCAGTTTTGTATGATTTTAAGCCATCGGTAAACTCTTGATCTACCATCATTTCGGAAAAGTTTTGGAAAGTGTGGCGGAAGCGAACTTCAGGGCGAAGTTCTTTGGTCGCACTATGGTAAAGCTCCCAAGCTTTATTAAATTGCTTTCGACCAGAGATTTCACAACTGGCAAAATCGTTGATTCCGCCTCCGTCTAAGTTTCCGATAACATTGGGGCTAGCATCGCCGAGAGTGCCATTGGCAAAAGCAGCGATAAAAGTTTCTTTGGCGTTGTAGTCGGTTCCTTTTTTGGATTCGAAGTAACGCTCGGCCCAGCCTTTGTTATCACCACTAATCAAACGGTTATTATTAAAATCCCCCGTTCCTTCGTCAGTGTGCCCTTGGAGAAGAGAGGTTGTATGAACGCTAAACCAAGAAAGCATTCCCATTTCTTGGCCATCAAGTCTTTGAAACTTGAGTACTGTCATGGTGTTATCGGTCGAAGGATACATGTTGGCATCGACATTGGCGTTATAAGCATCGAGTGATCTATTAATAGAAGTGTTCTCTAGTTGTCCTTGGGCCACAAAAATTCTTGCTGGAGCGACATTGTTATGAGCAATCGTAATCGACTCGACAATCCCATCGACGACTGCATCAAAGTTTCTTTGACTAAACCCTAGTATATAAGTATTGTAGAGAGTATACCAGGCATATCCCCCTGGCCCCGTGTGGGTATGGTTGCCGTGGAGCATAACATTTTTGTACGTATAGGTGTCGCCAAAACGCTTTTGCAATTTCTCGATCACCTTCATCATAACGCTTTGCTGGATGGCTAACAAATCCGCACAAACATAAACCACTCTTTCGCCTGAGGCTCCTTCAATGACAAAAGAGCGAGCGCGAAGTCTCGTATAAATTCCTCCGGTGTGCATTCCAACGCGAGCAAATCCCGCCATAGTAACTTCAGCCGCCGGTCCGGTGACGTCGTAAACTCCGGTACCGACCTTAAAGGTACTCTGGGCATGGGTGTTGACCCCCATACACAAAAAAATTCCGACCATTATTATCCCAAATGTTTTGCGCATTTATTTCCTCCCCTAATTTTTGGCTTGGGTAAGTAAAATGGATATCTTTTCTCTATGGTAGAGAAAGATGAATAAAAATATAGTTTTGTAGTGGATCGTAGAAGAAGCTTGTTATTTCTAGAAAATATTGTTGGTAAAATAACAAGTCTGACCATTATGAAAAATATCAAAAAATGAAGGAAAAAGACAGGAAAAAAATATATTTGCTACTCCTGCTCGTCCTTATAAGAGCGGTCTGTAATTAAACGAGCGGCTCTTTGGTAGGTAACATATGACCACATCCATTCTGACATAACCACTGCTTTGTTGCGAAATCCGATCAGTAGCATAATATGGGTAAAACACCACAAGAGCCAAGCAAACCATCCAAAAAACTTTAAAGTTCCTATTTGGGCAACGGCTCGGGCCCGTCCGATGGTTGCCATTACACCATAGTCTTTGTATGAGAAGGGCTTTCGTTCTTTTTGGGCTAAGTCCTGAGAGATCACTTTGCCAATATACTTGCCTTGCTGAACCGCGACCGATCCTAAGGCAGGTAAGAGTTGTCCATTTTTATCGCAGGCGTGAGCGGCATCTCCAATGACAAAGATATTAGAAAACTCGGGAATACTCAGATCTTTTTCAACCATGACTCGGCCAGATTTATCAAGAGGGACTTCTAGGGTTTTTCCTAGCCCAGAGGCTTGGTTACCCGCGGCCCAAATAACATTAGGCGTCCATATCCACTCTTCTCCCACTTGCACTCCTCTAGCTGTAATATTTGTCACAGAAGTGTTCAATCGAACCTCTACTCCCATCTCTGTAAGATTTTTATGAGCTTTACTCGATAGTTCGGAGGGAAAAAAGGAGAGAACTGTACCTTTGCCTTCGACTAGAATAATACGCGTTTTACTGGTATCGACATGGCGAAAATCTCCGAGCATGGTTCGGTGAGCAATTTCGGCGATAGAACCAGCCATTTCTACTCCTGTAGGGCCGGCTCCTATAATCACAAAGGTTAGGTAGGCTCGTTGTTTTTCGGGTTCATCCTCGACCTCGGCTCTTTCAAAAGAAAGCAATATTCTTTCGCGTATCTTGAGAGCATCGGTGATATTTTTTAGCCCAGGAGCAAACTTTTCCCAAGTGTCATTTCCAAAATAAGAATGGCGGGTACCTGTGGCAACAATGAGATAATCAAAATCATAAGTGTCTTTGTTTTTCAAATATACTTTTTTTTCTGTCTTAGATATGGCTCCTACTTCGCGAAGAACAACTTGGACGTTTTTTTGTTTTTTAAGAATGCTTCGAATAGGAACGGCTATTTCGCCAGGCGATAGAGCCGCCGTCGCCACTTGATACAAGAGAGGTTGAAATAGGTGATGATTCGTTTTATCAATCAGAGTTATTTCGACATTTTCTTTAGCAAGAGACTTTGCTACGTTTAATCCACCAAATCCCCCGCCAATGATAACTACTTTAGGTTTCATTAACATTTCTCCTATTTGTTGGTAGCTCTCGCCTGATGAATTTTGTTTTGGAGTTGTTTTTTGGCAAACTCTAAAGCTTCTCTTGTTCGGGCAAAGCGATATTCTGAAGGAAGTAATTTCTGGAATTCTTCATCTTTATCTAAAACTTTTTCCACTTCGGGAGAAAGACTGCTGGTGATCACTAAAGAGTTTTTTTTCTGTCTTTCGTGAATAAATTCTTTTAAGCGAATAACGGCAGTACTATCAATAAAGGGAACATGCTTCATGCGTAAAATGATAATGGGACGATTACTATGTAAGTGTTCGCCTACTTTGTGATCAAAAAAATTCATAACTCCAAAAAAGAAGGGACCTCCTATTGTGAATACTCCTAGCTGTTCCTTTAAAGTCTCATCTTGGTCCATCAATGCTCGTATTTCCTCATCGGCTTCATAGCCATCCAAGCCGGAAATATGAGCAGACTCAATCATACGCAAAAATAATAAAAACATCGCTAAAAGCATGCTCATCTGTATGGCCATCACTAAATCGGTGATGATGGTCAATAAAAAAGAAGACATATATACGATAGCATCGGTTTTACTCAAGGTAAAAATAGTTTTCCACTCTTTAATATTGATCATGCGAATTGCCACCACCATGAGAACTCCTGAAAGGAAAGCTTTTGGGATATAAACCCCTAGGTGGCCTAAAAATAAAAGCACTATCAATAGGAACAAAGAGTGGTAGACCACAGACATCCGCGTTTTAGCCCCTTCTCTAATATTAACAGCAGTGCGAGCGATGGCTGCGGTTGCTGGTATTCCCCCAAAAAATGGCAAGACTATATTGGCAATTCCTTGCCCCAACAATTCGCGATTGCTCTTATGTTTGGTATTAGTCATGCTATCGCTTACCATGGCACAGAGCAAAGACTCGATCGCTCCCAGTAAGGCAATTGTAAAAGCCGCGGGCAATACTTGAATAAGGAGAGAGAAGCTAATCGAAAAGAAATGAAACTGGGGTAAGCTCGTTGGTATAATTCCAACTACAGGAATTTTTAATTCACAGAATATCATGAGTGAACTCGAAACAACCAATGCTAAAACGGAAGCGGGAATATTTTTAAGATAGCGAAAGCGAAATAGGCATTTAGGGAGAAAAACTAAAATAAAAATAGTGGTTAGGGCAATAAAAACTGCCGCTTTGTTTGCGGAAGTGAGCTCTGGAATAATTTGTACAATAATCTCCCAACTATGCTCTGCCGGAGGCATCGGAATGCCTAAAAAATTACCTAGCTGTCCCAGAAAAATAAGGACACCGATTCCTGCCGTGAAGCCGCTAACTATAGGCAAGGGAATAAACTTCAAAACCAATCCCAAACGCAAAAAACTAAAAAACAATAGAAAAACGCCCGATAAAAACCCCGCTAGCATTAGTCCTTCTACCCCAAACTTTTGCACTGTAGATAAAACCAATACCACCATCGCTCCTGTGGGGCCGGTAACAGAAAAAGTGGAGCCACCAAAAATAGCAGCGAGAATACCGGCAATTATCGCGGTATGTATTCCCATGACAGGCTCAACCCCTGAAGCTATGGCAAAAGCAATTGCTAGGGGTAAGGCGACAATGGCAGTAATAAGGCCAGCCTTGAGGTCATGGGAGAAAAAATTTTTGAAATATTCAGCTAAAGTCATGTTGTTATCTCCGGGAATAAAGCTGTAATGTAAAGCCGCTTTTAACGTTTTTTCTTGGTTTCATCGACAATCTCTCCGACAATCTCTTCCAGAAGATCTTCTAAGGTAATAATTCCCATTACTTTTTGATTTTTATCGACAATAAGGGCCATTTGGCGACTTTTCTTAAGAAACTCACGAAGTAAAACATCTACTTTCATAGATGGTGGAACAGTATAAGCTGGCTGGAACATCTTGTCGATGGGTGTTTGTAAGGAGTTCTTTTGGATGTGGGTAATAGTTTCTTTTATGAATAAAACTCCAACGGCACAATCGTTTTTTTCTCCCAAGACAGGAATTTTAGAGTAACCGTGTTCGGAGAAGATTTGGAGTGCCTTTTCTAGGGGGTCTGTCTTTTTCAGAAAAACCACTTTATTTTTGGGGGTCATCACTTCACTAACTTCGAGCTGATCAAATTTAAAGATGTTGTGGATCATATCTCTTTCAGAAGACTTGATAGTCCCGTGCTTTTCCCCATAGTCCACTAAGATAGCAATTTCCTCTTCACTAATTTGCGATTGTTTTTCGTTGCCTGGAAATATAAGAGTTAACCAATGGAAAACTTGGCTTATGGGCAAAAAGAGAACCATTAGGAATCTAAAGATAGGGGCTACTCTTAAGGCGACAGTGGTGGCATGAGTTGTTGCAAAAGCCTTGGGCATGATTTCGCCAAAAACAAGAATCAGAAATGTCATTGCACCTACAGCAACTCCGATTCCTTGGTCTCCAAAATAAGAAATAGAAATTTTAGTGGCCAAGGCAGAAGCACCAATATTGACAATGTTATTCCCAATAAGAACTGTGATAAGCACCCTCGGCTTATTTTGGCGAATGGTATAGAGAACATCTGCTCCTCGAAGTTTTTTGTTCTTTAAATGATGAACTTTAAAATCTGCTAAAGAAATTAGAGCGATTTCGGAAGCAGAGAAAAAAGCCGAAAGAAAGAGAAAAAGCAGTAGCAGTAATATCTCTCCCATGAGGTGATTTTCTCCTTAGCTTGTTTTAACCAAGCTCATAGAATTAGTTTTTCTTTTTTACGGGAACTTTACTTTTTTTCTCAGGGGCTTCAATAATAAAGTATTTTCCAAAAGGTTTCTTTTCTTTTTTTACGAGCAAATGCTTTGTTACTTTAACAGGGGTAGTGCTTTTGGGTTTTATAACAGAGTAGGAAACGGTAAATACGTAAAAATGCTCATTGGTATTTGTTTCTAAAATACTGGAGTTTTTATCAGGGAAAGGAGGGGTTTTGAAATCATATTTTTTATCTTTTGTCGCGATGAAAGCAGCTTTTGTCAGAGTGTGTCCTTTATCTGCTTTCAATTTTATAAACATAGCATCCTTGGTGTAATACTCTTCTTTACCTGTTTTAAAATCTATGGACTTGTTACTAATATTCGCATAGCGAAGGGATAATGTAACTGCTTCATAATGAAATTCGACAGCAGGACTCCTATAACTACTGGAACCTGCTTGTAGTTGACATAAGCTTATAATAAAAACTGTGGCAATAAAAAATATCTTATTCATAGTAATTTCCTTATTCATGTCATTCTAAGCAAAACTTAGTTTTTGAGTTTTTGCTAAAATAGATTTTGCAAGTGTAATTAGCAAAGTTGGGAATCAAAAGATCATTATAAGTCTATTTGTATTAGATTTTAGAGCATCTTTTAATGCGGAAAGAGTATAGTGATTTAATTTCTCGCTTAAGCTCTTTTTAGGGATTTTTGGCTGTCCAATAAATAGCGTAGTGTATGAATTCATTGCTATTGCAAAGATTAATTTTATTTATATTTTCTTTGTGGTGTTTGCTGTGCTTAGGCTAAGGAAAAGCTTGTTTGCTATGTCTTTGGTCTTTAAGCTTTGGCCCGTCATTTTGAGAATTTCTAGTTCCCGATCACTTAAGCAAGCTAGAGGTTCCGCGGTGGTGGAATGATGGTTATATTTTTTAGTATATCAAGTCCATTTAGACTTTCAGCTCACTCTTTTGGTTTTTCTTCGGAGGTGAGCTTGTCTGTAGGTGAAAAACCACTCAGGATTGTATCTATAACTTTTTCTTCTAAACCCAAAAGATCCAAATGGGCTTTATTTATTTGCATCTCTTGCAATTTTCTTTCTTTTGTTGGGAGCTCTTTTCCTGTTTTTTTGGAAAAGAAAAAGGTTTCAAAATCTTTGTCAATTTTTTGGCAAAGACTTTGGAACTTTTGGCAGCTCTTGCAATTTTTTATATGCTCCTCCAACTCTGGGATCTTTCTTTTATCTAACTCTTTATCAAGAGCATTGGATATAAGCTCTTCGTAGTATTGACAATTTCTTGTCTCCTTTTTCATTTATTTTACATCCTTTTTGTTGACCAGAGATACTTTAAATAATTTAGTGCCTCTATCCTACTCTATTTTCCCCTGTCCTAAACCTACCCGAATAATTAAGGATATGCAAACAAACTTTTAAATATTAAATTATTTTACTTTTTCATCGACAGATTTTGCAAGCACATGTTGCCTGATTCTTCAATCAGCAACCGATTTATATAGAATATTTAGCCATAAGTTTATGGACAGAGTATATTAACTATTTTTTATTTTGCAAGCATACATTGCCTGATTCTTCAATCAGCAACCGATTTATATAGAATATTTAGCCATAAGTTTATGGACAGAGACATTAACTATTTTTACTGAGACTCGTTAATAGTAAACAAAACTTACCCTTGTTATATAAGTGTTCTAAAAAAACAGCTATTTGTATCCCCTCTATTCCCAAGCTTTTTCTTGTTTCTTACATTAAGGAAGTCTAAAGATATAATTAAGTTTAGTAACTTCAAGTTCTTTGTCTTGAAACGAAGCTCACGTTTGTTCAACTTCATAGGGCAATTAAGTTATAGATAAATTTTTGAATACCTAAGTATATTTGAGGCAAGAAGATAACAGGGAAACTTTCTTGCCTCTTTATTCAATCCTAATGGAGTCCTCAAGATAATTTGTAAAACTTTCATGGGACTCTCTAAATGACAAATAAAACGGAAAACAAATCAAATGATAAAAACAAAGTTTTTTCAAAGACTAATGCTTTTGTTTTTCTTGGTTACGACCTTCTTTGTTTTTGGTTGCCAAGCAAGTGCTGGATGATCCGAAGTTAAGGCTGATAATAATGATAGCTAGAATGAAGATGAAGATGAATATGACGAAGAAAAAGATGACGGAGTTGATATTGAGTAGATACTGGAGCAATAATCGACTAACTTTAGTATAAAATTTCTCTGAAGAGTAAATGTAAGCGAAACTTTTAAAGTAGACGTGCTATCGTTTTCTTTTCGAAGAAAAAGATTATAAAGGAAGTCACCCACTTAAATAGGAGAATATTTATGTTACGTACACTAACCATTCTTTTTCTTTTATCTTACGTTTTGATTATATCGGGATGCCATGTTTACACCGACGGAAAACCTCTTATACGAGGAGAAGCCTACATAGAAACACAGGATCATCACGAGCCAACAACGGTAATTATCCAAGAGGAAAGATATGAGTGGCACGGAGAATGGCACGGCACTCCTCATCCTCAAAACTGCAACCATCCCTCTCATCGACAACATCAGAAGAAGGAAAAACATCGTAAGAGGGAAAAACATCATAAGAAGGAAAGATATGAGTGGCACGGAGAATGGCACGACACTTCTCATCCTCAGAACTGTAACCATCCCTCTCATAGAGGCCACGGCAAACACGACGGTGGTCTAGACATTAACATTAAGGCCAGAATAGAGTAATAAAATTTTTTTATCTTTTTCTCTTAAATTTTTATCCTTGTTGACTTGACAAAGGTTAGAGAATAAATCAAATTAAATAAGGACTATGTAGTGCTCATGGAAAAACTATTGATCAATAGTTTTTTCATGAGCACTATTATTGATTGTTAAAACGCGCTACGACTGCCGTAATATTATCAGTGCCTCCTTCTGCATTAGCAGCATCAATTAATTTCTGACACGTATATTCCGCAGATGTATTTGTTTTGAGAAATTGGGCTATTCTTTCCTTTGTCACATGTTTGGTCAAACCATCACTACACAAGAGTAAGGTATCTCCAAAATTAAGTTTTATTTGGCTAAATTCGGCTATAAACTTTCCTGACTTTACCCCTATTGCATTGTGTAAAACATCATTAAACCTTGATTCTTCAGCTTCTTTTTGGGACATAACTCCCTCTTCTACTAGCTTATTAGCGACTGTATGATCTGTTGTCATTTGATCTAGGTCAGAAGAGTGATATAAGTAACAACGGCTATCACCGGCGTGGATAACATACAAGGTTGGCCAGAGAACATAAGCCATTGTTAGAGTTGTTCCCATTTTCCTTTGCCCGCTAGATTTTCCTGCCGCTTCGACGTTATTGTGACATAACTCCAAAGATTTTTTGAGTTGCTCTTTCAATTTTTCTTTGTTGGGGTCTAAACTGAAAAACCAAGGCAAAGTATTTAAAGCATAACCGACAATAGTTTCTATCGCTAGCTTACTGGCTTCCTTGCCTCCAGCATGCCCTCCCATACCATCTGCAACTAATAATAGCTTTCCTTGGTAGTCTCCTGTTAGTGTCATATAATCTTCTGTTGTTAAGCTAGTTTGATTAATAGACATAGATTTTTTAAGATCTGAAATGAGAAATTGATCTTGATTTTCGCTACGTACTTTACCAATATCGGTAGCTCCGTGGCTGTCGATAAACAATGGCATTTTGTCTTCTCCTTGTGTAAAAAATAACAGCAGACTTTAGTCACTCACTAAAATTTGCTGCTGATATTTATTGGATTACTCTGTTGAAGTAGACAATACTCTACATGTCTAGTATTAAAAATATATTCTAGTGGCTGGCTTCCTTCGTCTTTTCGAGGGCTTTGTTCGCCGCTTTTTTTAAGTCTTTTGCTTTATCAGAAGCGAATTCAGTGGTTGCTTCAACAGCTTCACCGATTTCTTCTTTGACATCTTCTGCTGACGTGTCTTTAGAATTGTATATATATACAGCGAAACCTATCAGTGACAAAACAACCAATGAAATAATGATTTTCATAGCACTTTTCCTTTTAGAAATGAAATAATAGTGAGTAAATTATTTTTGTTGTGAATTGGTTAGAGATTAAAATTATGTTTTCTACGTTTAATAAGAAAAATACTAAAAGTGAAGAATGATTATTCCTCCAATTTTTTTTCAATAGCCTTGGCATTTCTGCTCAATATGTAGAAAATAAAAAGGACAATAAAAATCAAAAATAGAAGTTGGGCAATATTTGTTCCTACGGCAGCAACTCCCGATAAACCTAAAATTCCTGCGATGATAGCTATGCCGAGAAAGCTTAAAGATAGCTGTAACATAAACTCTTCTCCTTTAGGGAAATGGGTTCTGGCAATTTTATTGATCTATTTATTCGGTTTGTCTTTAACTAAAGAAGTTAAAGAAGTTGAGAGAGGATTAGAAAACTAGGATTCAATAAAGAGGCAAGAAAGTTTCTCTGTTATCTTCTTGCCTCAAGTGTACTTGGGTATTCAAAAATTTATCTAGAACTTAATGGACTATTTATAAAAAGTAGTTGGTTCTTGGACTGAAAAGGGTTTACCGAGTTCTTTGAACTGCACCGTTGCAGTACAAAACTCTACATTTATGGGAGCAGGCAAGTTTACTCCTTTCCCTGTAAGAAATGTTTATTGTTTTTAACAATACTATTGCATCTGAGCTTTCGTAGAAATGAAGTTTTTTTGTTTTTTGATAGCAACATAGTAGGTTAGATAGAAAAAGATTAAATTATTTAGATTAAATTATTTATACATTATTATGCCTATAATTTTTCTTGATGTAAGAAACAAGAAAAAGCTTGGTAAATCAACTATGTCCGCCGAAGAGAATTTGTAGTCCCTTATTAAATAAGGGCCAATTTTGTTTATTAAAAAAGAAAAACGTTGTGTTTTCTCTCTTAAATTCATAAGCTTAGATTATGGAGGTTTACATTTTTGAAAGTTTACAGTGTTGAGAAAAAATAATCGCTCTTTGGAAAATTTTATGATGCTAAGTACACTGATCTGCAGGTTGGGAGCAAAAATTAGACAAACTTTTCCTCTCAGAGAACACCCCTAGTCGTAAGGACTTACCCCCATCTTTTAGACTCTTCCGAGCAGACAAAGTTTCTAAAGGGAGAAGGAGTATTCGCAAAAAAAGATATAAAATTCAAGCACAGGATATTATTGTCTTTAAAGACAAACGTTACCAAACTATTGGCACCCAAAACCAAGGATTTTATCTGAAAATGACCGATAATCTTAATTCCATTTTCAAAAGTATCAAAAAGGTCAAGGTTCTTTTTCGTCAAAAAACTTTTATTTATCTATGACCTAAACTTTGTCTTTAGAATTGCAAAATCTTGCTTACTGGGGTGATGATTCATCCTCTTAGCTAAAGAATTAGAGGCTTTCTCACCACGTTTTTATAAATAATAGTTAAGTAATAACATGCAAAAAAAACTTGTTTGGATATGATGGTTCAATGGAATAGTTTTTTGGATTAGGGATTGTAATGGATGAAAATAAAGTCACTAGATTTGCGGAGTGCATTCGAGAGAATCTTTTGCCTCACGAACAATGTGCTTATATTTTTCGTAGGATACTCGGATGGAAATATAAAAAAATTGCTGATTTCTTGGGAATAAGAGTCGGTGCTGTTTCAAAAGCTATTCACCAAGCTCGAGTAAAATTGATTCAGGCAGGTCTTCAAGACGAGGAAGTTTTAGACAATTAGGTGTATATGTATAAGGAGAAGAAAAGACATGGAAAAGGTAACTAACAATTGTTTACACTACGAAGAGCTTATATCTAATTATCTTGATGAAGAGTTAGAAGGAAAAGAAATACAAGAGTTAGAAGTCCATTTGGGAACTTGCAAAAAGTGCAAAAAATTTTATAATCTTTGCCAAAGAGTGGATGAAAATGTAGAGACTTTTTTATTCGCGAAGAAAACGAGAACAGAAACTGAGTCGCGAAAAAAAGAAATAAACAAAAGCAGCTTAGATCTTTTGGGTTTGGGAGAAGAAGCGGCTAATGTTCTTGTGAGTAATTTTTTGTCTTTTTCAGAGAAATCCTCTTCGGAGGGAAACTCTAAAAAAAAAGCTTGAGGACAAGCTCTAAAAAATACTTTTGCTCATGCAAAAGTATTTTTTAGAATCTAGGGCGTGTCATCATTTAAGTTTTTCTTAGTATCTAAGTCCTTATAAAATATAGGAAGACGCGATGAGTGCGCATAGTCTTTTTCTGTAACCGAGGAGCAACGCCCCTAGACTTTGTAAGGGCTAGAGAATGAGTAAAGTTTAAATGGTGACACGCCCTAAGGAAAATTTATTTTTTAGCAAGTGTTGTAGCGGGGCGTGTTATTTGTAAAAACTGGTGCCTTCGCTCACCAAAAAAAAGGATTTAAATGATCCCGTGTTTTTGAAAATCTTTTAGAAAAATATCTTCCATTTCTTTTTCATTAAGGCCTACAGAAGGACGTCCAATTTCAACTCCCGCTGATAAAAGTAAACTATTTGTCTTATCGTAGCTTATTTCTATTTTAGGACTACATCCATGCCAATGAGCAACTTTTTTTTCTTGCCAAAATGCAACAATTTGACTGCAGTCCGAAAATTTTTCGCATTCAAAAGAAACTTTTGTTTTTTGAGCTAGATAGCTCTCTAATTTTTCAATGTTGCAAGGTCTGTAAAAGACAAATTTTATGGTTAAGACTTGTGAATTGATTTTTTTGATCCAGTGGAGCAAAAGCAATAGCAAAAAAGCCACAAAAAGCCACATTAAAAGAGATACCCCTAACCAAGCGCCAGGAGTATCAAATACTTTTTGTAAAGAATTTTTAAACTCCAACTCCTCAGAAATACTCCACTCCCCAGTTAGTTGGTTCATGATACTAAAGGCTAAACTTCCTGCCATAATTATTTCTAAAATAAATAAGCTCATATTAGAGCGCTCGCTTGTTTTCGTGACTTCTTCTAAGCTTTTAGTATTTCGAGAAAGAGACTCTTGCATACGTCTAAACTGCTTTTCATTGAGGACTTTTGTGATTTCAGCAATTCCCCTTAAATGCTCTTGGGTACCTTTAATGGTATTTTCCAATTCCTTAATTCTTAATGAAAGAATCTTGATTCTTTTGTTAAGCTCAAATTTTTCGTAGTTATTTTTTGTGCTCTGGTCTCTATTTGTTATATTTCTACAAAAAGTTTGTAAAGAACCTTCTAGATAATCGCGGACTTCTTTTAAAAGGATACAGTCGTTGGATACACTAGAGATTTCTTTTTGCAAATCACCAATTTTTCCGGGATTGACCTCGCATTCTTTTATTAACTCTTGAATACGATGTAAATCATCGTTCGCTAAAAATAGGCGCGTAAATAGATTGTCTAAAAACAACTCTGTTCCCATTATAAAGAGAAAATCGGTTACAAAAATTTCGTATTTCTCTAAAAACTGGGTTAATAATATAGATCCAGCGCTTCCAATAATTAGAGCCGATCCATCTTGAAAAATATAAGTTTTGTCTATCGTTTTTGTTATTTGCTTAACTTCGTTTTGGAGACTCGAACTTTCCAGGATTTTTTCGAGCATTTTGTGACGTTCTTTATCATTTTGATCTTCCACTTCTTGGAAAGTAAGTTTATGAGTGTCTAAGCTAAGATTCTTTTTTTTGTCGATAAATTTAATTCCATCAGCGATGACAAAAAAATAGTTGTTTCTACAGTGTGCATTGTTGTTATAGACCACGTCCATCAATTGATTTTGATAATTTGTCAGCAAAGTATCCATTATTTTGATACTGCTTTCTTGGATATCCAGGAGAATTCTTGGCAAAAAATCCAAAGGGATTTTTTTGTCATGAATTTGATTAGCAGCTAAAAGCTCTAAGCCATATCTTGCTTGTCCTGTGTAGTTTACATGAACAGCAAATTCCTCTACTTGAACAATAGAGGGAGCTTCTGGAAGATAAGAGGCCGCTTCAAAATCAAGATAGGAGGTCAAATGATAATCTCGAAGACTAACGGAGGTGAGAGCTTTGGGGACTTTTACCATAATTTCATCAGGAAAAAAATCGACCTTTTGGGTGAACTTAGAGTGTTTAAAGCTATCTTCATGAGAGAGTTTACTGTTCAGAGCGGCAAGCTGATTATAGTTCAAGGGCAGCCATTCTCCAATAAGAACGCGAACTTCAGAGAAGTAGCTTAGTTTTTCTAGATTGTCTTTAATATTGCCTTGGGGGTTTTTTTTTAGATAAGCTTCTAGCCTTTTTATATTTTTCTCAGGATGCTCATAGTCAAAGTGAGTTAATTTCTTAGGGAAGTAAGGCATACAAAAGTAACTCACATCTTCTGCTTCGGTTACGGTACTTTTTTTTTCATAGAAACACGAATCACCAGGACAAAAGACTATATATTCTCTGTCTTTTCTTTTCACCGAAAGTTGAGATTGGCATTGAGAACATTGCACTAAGTTGGTAACCAAAGAACGGTCTTCAATATCTATTTGAGAAAGCAACTCCCTCCCCTTTACATTAACTTGATAGCAAGTAATGTTGAGATGCTCATTGGTTGTAAGTTTCAAGGTCTGAATATAGTTCTCTTTTAAAAGCTTGTAAATAGCTTCCTTGCTTTCTTGAGAGATATTTAAAATAACCCTACCATCCTCTACTGGAATACTCATTGGAGAATAATCCCAATCAAATATCTTACTTTGTATTCCCTCAAAAATAAGAACTTGCAAGGGAACTTGCATAATCCAAGTTTCTTGCCCCTCTGCATCTGATACTTGGGAGTAAGATGCAATCAATTGCAAAAGCCGTTTTGTATTGTTTTCCATAAATGTCTCCAATTACCCGCCCTAAGTAAAGAATTTTACCTAAAAAAATCACCACTCTTTCTAAAGCAGTTCGTCTCTCTCAAGCTTACTAAAGCGAAAGCGAGAAAACCCCTTGGGGAGCGATGAGATTTTGAAATTTGATCGCCTCTATTTCTTCTTCTTCTTTTTCGCAAGTTTAAGTCCGATAGCACCGAGTATCGCACAGACGGCAATAGCGATAAAACTAACCAGGTTGGATAGTTCAGTATCGTTTATCATGACCTTCCAGTCGAAGACTAATCTCAAAATCTGTGCCAACGCCGTTAGGCAAAAAATAAAGCTTGTGATTATGGTATAATAACGTAACATCTTTGCGCTCCTGTCTAAAAAAACAAACAAAAATTTCATTGTTGCTAAGTAACTTTTTCTTCCTCAAGTAAATCGGGATCATTTTCTTCTCCCGTGGGGCTACTGTAAAAACTATTCCATGCCCCTTCAAAGAGAAATAACCCAAAACCATCTTTGTCATAAAGACGAAAAATAACCTTCAAGTCGAAAACTAATTTCAAAACGTATGCTAACGCCGTTAGGCAAAAAATAAAGCTTGTGATTATGGTATAATAAAGTAACATCCTTGCACTCCTGCCTAAAAAACAAACGTTTCTTGATTGTCCGGTAGGTATTCTTTCGCTCTCTAATTTATAGCTACTGGATTTTTAAATTAAACCAACAAGAAAAAGCTTTATTTTTTAAAGCCTAGAAGAGAGTCCATGACTCTTAGTACGGAAAAATATACAAATTTTTCTTACTTAGAAAAAATATAAAGGCCAATTCTAGTTATGACAAAAGATTGGAGATGGAGAGATGATGGACTAATAGTTGTTTGCTCTGAAATTTTGTAGTATGATGCATTAGGCTAAGTTATCTATAAATATATAATGCGTTAGCTTCTTTCTTCAATTCCTATTTGGAATTAGATGCCTTCGTGGAAAATCAAAGGTTTTTCTTTCTTACTTTTAAAAACAAAACGGTAAAATTATGAAAAATATTTTGTTCTTATTGCTTATGTTTAGCACTTTTTTATTGGCATTCGAACCTAATGAATATCTCGAAGCCAATAAGGAAGAGATTGTGAAGTTTACCAAGGAACTTACAGGAAATATGAGTAAAGTAGAGAGTTTAGCATTTGCTTTTACTCAAACGAAAGAACTCAAACTTTTTGAGGATAGTATTCAGATGGAGGGGCGATGTTATATAAAAAAACCGGCCCGAATTTACTGGGAATACTCTTCTCCTATCAAAAAAATTATTACTTGGAGTGATGGTGAAATTCAAGTCTTCAAAAAAAATGGGAGCAGTAACAAAATTATCCAAGTTAAAGTAACTCCGTGGGAAGAAAAGTCTATTAAAATCGTTTATGGTTATATCTTGGCGTTTTTTAGTGGGCAAAACTTTCATCAACTAGAAGATAATTTTTTCTTTGTTTTGAAAAAAAATGAGGAGGGATATCTCCTGGTATTCAAAGCCAAGGATAGTTTAAAAAAAATCATCCAAGAAATTCAGATGAAAGTAGATAAAGAATGTAAAGCCATCACTCAAGTAAGCATCATAGAAACAAATGGAGATAGTACAAAAATGGATTTCCATTCCTTTCAGGAAAATCCTAAATCGGACTTGTTTTTAGGTCTCTCTGAAAATGGTTTTTAAAAAAGGGAAAGAAACCTTTCTTCTTGAGATTAAAAATGGAACAGAAAGCAATTTATATCTGGGAGCCGCTATGGGCTTTGGCGTTTTTATGGGGATTTTTCCTGTATGGGGATTCCAGATGTTAATTGCTCTAATGGTAGCCCACGTTGCCAAGTTAAACAAACCCCTCGTTTTATTATTTGCCAATATTTCCATTCCTCCATTTATGCCTTTTATATTATTGGGGTCTTTGCAGACAGGTTCTCTTTTTTTAAACGGTGATTGGCTAAGCGTTAGTATAGAGAGTATTACTTTAGATTTATGTTACGAGTTTCTATTTAGCTATTTAGTGGGAAGTGTTTTACTTGCCACATTTATGGGGGCACTCTGTTTTTTTATTGCTTTCTTCCTTTTGCGCTTGGTTAGATAAGGAGATTTATTTGCACAACATTCAAGAATTACTTCCTCAACATCCACCTGTCTTAATGATCACTGAAATTACTCGATTTACAAAAGAGGAAACAGTTAGCGTAGTGGATTGGGTACAAGCTTCTTTTTTTCACAACGAAAAAAGAGAATTGATGGTTTGTGCTCTACCGGAGATGATTGCCCAAACAGTTGCTGTAATGCAAGGTTTAAAAGACAAAGAGGAAGGGAGAGAAACTCGTTTGGGACTGCTAACGGCATTAAAAAAATTCAAGTTCCATCAACAACCTCAAAGTCCGGCCTTTCTTACTGTAAAAGTTTTTCCTCAGAGGGAGTTAGGGGCTCATAAAATTGTTAAGGGTTTCATTTTTCAAGAAGATGTTTTATTAGCTGAGGGAGAGGTGTTTTTATTCATAGTAGAATGAGTGCTTTATCGTTGAGGATACCATTAATATTTTTTTACCATCAGAATGGTTTTTACTATGGCTAAATATATTTTATTTTTGTGGGTTCCTTTTATTCTTTGTCTTTGTGCTTGTCAAACTACTCCTTATTTTGGAAATAAAGTAAAAGAAAAAAGTTCCTCGGAAAAAATACTCGGAATTTGGTTTCCGAAGTTTCCTAAACAATTCTCTATAAAGCACGTGGCCGAGATAAAATTTTCTCAAGAGGGGGAAACCACTTATTTAGATTTTATTGGTTATTTAATGGGAAAAAAAGGACAAGGACGGTTTCTGGCTATAAATGAAACTGGTTTGACAGTTTTAGATGTGTACATGGTCGATGGAGAATATACTATTGTAAGAGCGGTTGAAGAACTAAGGGGGAAAGAATTTCTTCATGAACTTTTAGAAGATGTTTTTCTAATATTTTTTTCACCTGAGAGATTAAAAAACTTAGAGCTTACAGAATACTCTTTGGATAATACCTCTATATTTGTTCACTCTAAGGAAAATAAATGGACAAGTTGGGAAATAGAAAAAAGACAAGAAAAACAAATAAGAAGAGGAGAAGGAAACACTTCCCTTAGTGTTATTACATACGAATCTCCCAACGAAAAAAATTTTAATTTCCCTAGCAAAATAAAACTATATTACCCTCTCTACCACATTGAAATTGATTTAAAAATTCTATCTATAGAGGAAAAAGATATTTCTGATGATAAATTCTTGCCCAAAAATGACAGATGATATAAAAACTATACTTCGGCAAAAGCCTCTTCGTATTCCCCCTGATCTTGCTGTTTTTGTGGGGCATTTTCCTGCTCAACCAATAGTGCCTGGCATTTATTCTATTCAACTTATTCTTGAGCATATTCGACAAAAATATCAAAAAAATTTCGACTTGCAGGAAATTGTACGTTGTAAATTTTGTCGTCGACTCGAGCCTGGCCTAGAGATCACAATAGAAATTGAATTTCTCGAAAAAAAAGGGGATTTGGAAAAAGTCAGAGGAAAAATTATAGAGACAAAGAGTTCTGCCAGCATAACAGAAATGACTATTTTAGGTTGCATTAATTCTTGAGTTATTTTTTGGCAACAAGAATCAGTTGAGAAGGATATAGGCTCATCGGATGAAGCTGAATATCCCTAAAATTCATTTCCTCTAAAAGAGAGTAAAGTTCCTTTTCCCCGGGATAGTTCGGTTTTCTAAGAAATAAATTCTTTCCCAAGAATTTCCCCCACCATTCCAAAAAAGCACGCCTGTTTTTGCTCGAAACGTTTTTTACATCTTGTCGAATTACAATAGTGGCTTCTTTTTTCATAGCTTTCCATGCTTTTTCTAAAACTTGCCTTTGCTCTTTTTCGGAAAAATAATGGAGTATATCAGAGCAAAGAACACCGGAGAACTGATTCTCTGTAATCTTTATTTCGTTTATAATATTGCCATGAATGAAGGTAATTTTTTTCTGCAGAGGCCCAATGAGGCTTCGCTTTGCTAGTGATATTTTACTTAAGTCGTAGTCTACTCCCAAGACTTCTCGCTTTTCCGCGAGATAGACCATTAGATTACTTAGAAAACCTTCTCCGCAGCCTAAATCTAAAATTTTTCCCTCTCTGGGCAAAAGAAAAGGCAACTGCTTATAGTTTTTGTCCGTTTTCAACTTAAAAAATAGGTAAGCGTCCAAGGGCGGACTAATGTGTCGATAGCTATCGCAAGCTATTTGTATTTTTTGGGCTAGAGAGGTGTACTTTTGGCTCATTTCTTCGTAGGTTTCGTCGATGATCTGAGAAACATGTTTTGCTAAGGCTTTTGCTCCTAAACCGTAATCAAAATTATCAGGTGTCACCAAAGGCAGTGCTTTTACATACATATGACGGTTCATTCGTCCAACTAATCGTGCTCGAGGAAGAGTCCATCGGGTATTAAAGAAACAAAGAGGTAAAATGGAGGCATTTGTTTCTCGGGCAAGTTCAAACGCTCCTAAACGAAACCGCTTCGTCGATAAATTATGATTCCTTGTTCCTTCTGGAAAGAAAAAGACATTACATTTCTCTAATAATGATTTTTTAGAAGGCTCCTTCCAATTATTATTCTCTCCCATTTCTTTGGTCGGAGAAAGAGGAATGAAAGAGGCTTTTCTTAAAACAGATTTAATAAAGGGAAATTTCCAAAACCACTTAACCAAAGAAACTTTATCAAAAGGAAGGCTATTAAATACGGGAATATCAATTGTATCAGAATGGTTAGCCACGACTATTTTCCCTTGTATTTGGTTACGGCTAGGAAAATCAATATAGTGGCAAAGGTGGAAAAGGTTCCATTGTAATAGTTTTCGGTTAATAGTTTCAATGATTCTTGTGTAGATGAAATTATCTTTTTTACGAAAAATTATTTGCCATAAACCAATTATGGGAAAGACTACAACGGCTAAAAAGACGATCATACTGACAAAGAATCCGACCGACCAAATAGACCCCAAAACATCTAGTAATCTTAGAGGATGAGAATTGCGGTGCGGTGGAATAAAAAGTTCTAGGAGCAAGGGCACAAAAAATAGATTCTGAAATAAAACCACGAGCATTCCAATAGCGACACAAGATCCTAAGTTGTAAAGTGCTGGATGGCTAGAAAAACAGAGAACTCCGAAGCAAATGATCGTTGTGATACCAGAAAGAATAATCGCTCCTCGGTAAGCCTGAGTATCTTTTTTTTCCCCAATAGATTCGCTGTAAGAAACAATTTGAAAGACAGAATAGTCAATCCCTAAGCCTAAAACAAAGACAATTAAAAGGACATTTAACATGTTTAAAGGAGTCGAAAACAAATACATCAACCCAAAAATCCAAACTAAACTCAAGCCCAAAGGAAGAATTCCCACGAGAACCATCTCAGGATGAATAAAATAGAGAGTTAGCAAACTTAAAACCACTAGAAAAGCAAAAACCGTTATCCAAATTGTTTTTTCGGCAAGAATTTTATTTGTCGCCTGAACAAGAGCTATCTGATCAATTAGAGAGACATAGTCTTTTTCTTTTAGTTTTTCGAATAAAGAGTCGATCTTATTTTGTTTTTGAATAATATACTGGATATACCATTTCCCCTCTTTTTCTTTTATACTACTGCCCATCATATTTTGAAAACTAGGATTAGCTAAGAGAGCTTGGATACTTTGGGGCTCACTGGGCTGACTTAGTTGGGTAAAAAAAGGTTCAAAGGCAGAGAAAGAAAAACCAAAGTGTTTGCTCGCCCTTTGAAAGTCTTTTCGAACTTGCTCTTGTTTTTCTGGAGACCAATACTTTTGCCAAGCGCGGCGATTGTTTTCCATCGTCTTTAAAGAAAGAAAAAGAGAAGGCCAAAAATTAGTTACACGAATGTTTCCTTTTTCTTGCTCTTGTCTCAAAAGATGATGAATCTCTTCGTTTTTAGACAAAGTATCTTCTAAAGAACTCCCTTCCACCAAGACGACCATTTTTCCTCTTTGGTCTCCCCACAGAGAAAAAAATCTTTTCTCTGCTTGTATTGTCTGAGGAGAAGAATAGCTCAATTGTTGCAGATCAGAAGAGAAGTTTATTTTTTGAGTCCAAAACAAAGCCAGGCTTGTAAAAATCGTGATAAAAATAATCAAAAAAACTCTGAATTTCAAATTAGCGTTGCCTGTGTCTAGAAGTTTTATCAGTTTACCTAAATGGGCTTTGGGAGTAGCATCACTTTGAGGAAAGTGCTGGCAAAGAATAGGGAAAATAAATAAAACAAATAAGTAGCTTCCCAATATTCCAAAAGAGACAAAGTAGCCTAACTCAACGTAGAGAGGAACCTCCGAAAAAATAGGCATTAAAAAAGCTAAAGCGGTGGAAGACATGGCAATGCTAAGTGGTTTAAACAAGTTATCCGCTACCTCTTGGCCGTCTTTAGAAGAAGAGAGTTGAAGATGAATTAGGTAATGAATAGCATAGTCTATGGTGATTCCAATTAAAATAGCCCCACACCCTAGAGTTAGGAGAGATATTTTCCCACAGAAAAAATTACTCAAACCAATTCCGACAAATAGGCCAAAAAAGGAAGGCAAAAGCATCAAAAGAAAAATAGAAAATGTTTGGAAAATGAAATAGAAAAGTAAAAAAATGAAGGAAATCGCAAAAAGAGTGGTCAGAAAAACATCTTTTTCCAAGGCGTCTCTATTGTCAGAGGCTACTTTTTCTCCGCCAATACTTACCATCTCTATTCCCGGAAATTTCTTTGTAAGTTCCTCGCTCACTTCTTGAAGAAATTGCCAACATTCTTTTGATTTTTCGTAGCTCAGGTTTTTTTGCAAAAGAGGCACATGGAGGAGAAGAGCATTTTCTGTCTTAGAAAAGAGATATCCATCTCGGAAGTTTTCTGGAGAAGCATTAGCTAATATTTTTTTCCAATATAAGTGAGAAAAAAGAAGAGGGTCTAAGTAGGTATTCGAATTGGATGGCCCGACACTGACTTGCTCTTCAAATATTTCCTCAAAACGAGCGAAAATTTCTTCTGAAGTTGTTTGGGCAGAGATATCGGAAAAGCTACTTTGATCTAATAGATTGGGAATTTGCTTATCGTAGAAAGAGCGAATGTCCGCCATTGTGCCAAGGTCAAATCGGGCAGATGTTCCTTCAAAATAGGGATTTTTCTTCAAGAGACCCAGAGCATACTCGGTTGCCAAAAGAAGCTCTTCTTCTGATTTTTTCGGGTAAACCAAACTAATCGAAAATTGGCTAAATTGGGAAAAAACTTGCTTATACTCTTGGAGATTCTCTCTTTCAGGAGTTTTTGGTAATAGCTCTAGAAAATCGCTCTCTAAATTTAGGCGCGACCAACCGATAATACTTAAAAATGAAATTAGAAGAAGGAGGATACGCAAAAGGGAGTAAATTTTTTTTTTATTCATATTTTTTGAGAGAAAGTAATCGAGGATTCTTTAAAACTTGAAAAACCCTTAAGGTGACAAGAATGGTGTTAAGGACGGAAGCTCGAAAAGAATCTCTAAAGTTTCGAAAATGAGAGATTCTCCCTCCTTCAGGATTGTAATCGACTTCTATGGGGATGGAGACAATCTCCATTTGAGCCCAAGAAGCTCGGGCCAAGATTTCAATTTCAAATTCATAGCCATTAAATAGAGTAAATAGAGATTTTGTTTTTTTGACAGGATAAGCTCTGAAGCCACTTTGTCCATCCAAAATATCCACTCCCGTTTCTATTTTTAACCAAAAGTTCGTGAATTTTTTTCCAAATTTATTAGCCTTAGGAGCACAGGCCAAATCCATATCCCGGTTTCCCAATATGATAGCTTCTCCATTCTTCTCAATGGAGTCCAGAAACAAAGGTAGGTCTTTTGCTTTATGTTGGCCGTCGCTATCTATTGTGATTGCGTAGTCCCAACCTAGTTTTTCTGCTTCTGCAAAACCCGCTTTTAGAGCAGCCCCTTTTCCTTTATTCTCAGAAAAATATAAAATATGAATAGATAAATCTTGAATATGCTCCAAAGTTCCATCGGTTGACCCATCAATCACAACAATAATATTTTTTGTATATTCTAGGCAATCTAAGAGAACACTCTTAATTAAAAAACGATGGTTATAGGTAGGAATAAGTACCCCTATTTGCAAAGTAAATCTCCTTTTAAAGGTAGCTTTTGAACTGATCGTAGATAACCTTACCACTTTTGTTTCTTTGGATACTCTCAACAAGAATGATCTTTTTGAGAACTCCTGCGTTTGTCGAAATACCTTGGAGTCTTTTTCTAATCTCTTTCGACGATATATTTACCCCCAAACAGAGATGGATAAAGGCAACGCCGACTTCTTGGCGCAAGCTATTGCTCTGTTTGCGGAGCACAACAACATCGTTTACTTCCTCTATGCTTTTCAATTCATTCTCTAACTGAACGGTGGAAATTCTTTTGCCCCCTACTTTTAAAATCTGTTGTTGTCTTCCTTCAATGGAAAAAAGATTTTTGTTTTCAGGGGATAGTTTAATCGCATCTCCCGTATTGAACCATTTGTCCTCTTGGTTTCGGATAAGATTCTCCGAAATGCTCGGAGAATCAATCCATAAAATAGGCTCTTCTGAAAAACTCTCTGGCCTTTCTATATAGGGAAAAAAAGTAAAGTAAGACTTCTCCTTTTTTCCATTCCACGTTTTGTAAGCAATTCCACCCGTTTCGGTAGAACCATAAAATTCTGCGATAGAGACCGAACTTTTTTGGACAAACCCTCGGGCAACACTTTCGGAGAGAGGAGCCCCGGACGATATTGCTAAACTAATTTCTCCCCAGTTCTCTTGCTCAAAACTGGTTTCTAAAAAAGCTTGGTAATGAATGGGAGCCGCCACTAAAACACTGATCTTATTCTGAAGACAATTTTGAATAACCTCACGAGGAAAAAGTTTTTTCGTAAATATAATTTGAGCCCCTATAGTGACAGGAAGCAAAACTCCAAATAGTAGACCATAAATATGATACTGGGGAACCAGAGTGAAAAATTTATTTTCTTTTTGCAAACTTAGATGATTCTTTAAGAAATAAAGCTCAGTTAGAATATTTTGATAAGTTTTTTCGACATACTTTGGTTTTCCTGATGTTCCAGAGGTATAAATCGCAAAAAACAAATCTTCTTTTGTTTTTCTTTCTGGTTTAATATTTTCATGTGAATCAGAGAAAGACAAATCTTGGTAGGGTATGATTTCTTTTTCAGAAATGTTTTCGGGAGAAAGGTCTGTGCATAGATACTTAGCTTCGTTCATGGCTAATACATTTTTGCGATGGAACTTATCTTGAAAATTGAAAAGAGCGGGAACGGCACCTATTTTAACAGAAGCAAAAAATACAGTTAACCAAGCTATTGGGTCATGGAGCATAAGCAAAACTTGATCTTGAGAGTGCACACCATGGCTTATTAGCAAAGCAACCGCAGCGTCTATGGACTTTTGAAAAGCCTCTCCAGAGAGAGGGGTCATTAAATCTCCATAATAAATAAAAAAGCTTTCTTTTTGATGTAAAGATAGGCTTTCTTGGAGATTATGATAAAAGTTAAGTGACATAGTATTCCCTATTCCATCCCTAAGAGGAGCGAGTGACTTTTTCGAAGAGATAGCTTTCTCCTAGAATGATTCCACATGTTTGGAAAGCGTTTATAGCGACTCCACAAACTCCAGGAAGATGAATAGACTGTCCTGAAAAAAATAGATTTTTGATTCGGGTACGAGGAGACGGTCTTTTTATTCCTTGGCATTCGATATCATGAGAAATGCCAAAAGAAGATCCGCTGTAGCTCCCCGTAAAATGTTCATTGGTCACAGGACTAGAGGTGTAGACTTGATTAATATTGTTTTCTAACTCCGGCACAAATTCGACTAAATCCGAAAGAAAAAAATCACAGTAAGATTTTTTTAGGCTTAAATACTCAGGAGGACGTTTACCAAACTTAGAATTTTGATACTTAAGAAAAGGTTCTGAGTCAATAAAACTGCACAAACCTAATCGCGGTTTGTCGTCTTTGTTGAGTAAACTAGGAGAGTTGAAATAAAATCCACTGTACAAGCCACCATTTTTCTTTTTATCGACTAAGCGCAAATAATTAATGGGTTGAATAGAGCTTAGTTCTTTTTTTAAAGTGATATAGATTCCAAAACTTCCGCGGGAATCTTTAGAAGATAATACCCTCTCTTTAAAGATCGGCCTAAGAGCGTCGTCGCTTAGCATTTTCATGGTTTGTTTAGGGTGTATAGTCGAAATAAACGTTTGCGCCGTATAGGTATCCCCAGCTTGAGTTGATAAAAATTTGGCCACTCTCTTTTCGCAATGAATTTGAGCAACAGGGGATTGTAAATAGATTTCCACTCCTAAATCTTTCGCTCTTTCACAAAGAGGCTTTATAAGACCATCACCTCCATCCTGTAACCATACCGGGTGATCAAAGATAGACTCAAAGGAAGCAGAGTAAGCGGCTATAGATGCTTCTTCGGGCTCAAGCCCTAAGCTAAAAGAAAATGCTCCTAAGAGCTTTTTTAGCCAAACATCTTCTAAATTTTCATTTAACCATTGACTAATAGAAAGTTTAGGAAAGGATAGCTCAGCAGAAGAAAGGTAATTTTTCTCGGCTTTTAGATCATACCAAGAAAAGGAAGAAGTTACACCAGAGACCAGTTCGTAAAAGGATTGGATGCCTTTGCTGTCTTGAGGAAAACAAACTTTTAACTTTTGAATAAAATCAGAAAAAGAGGAGGGAATAGATAGTTTTTTGTCGCCAGCACTTACTTCAAAGAAGCATTCTTTTGGATAGTTTTGTATCGGCAAGTTTTTAAAAATTCCTAAGTACTCTAAATATTTTCGTAGAGGTTTTCCAGGGTTTGTGCCCCCAATATAATGAAAGCCTGTATCGAACTTATATTTTTTTCGAGAAAACGTTTGTAAAAACCCCCCAGGAATTTTTTGAGCCTCCAATATACACACCTTGGCTCCCTCCTGAGCAAGAATAGTTGCTTGAATTAAGCCAGAAATACCTGCTCCAATAATAAGATAGTCAAAGTTTTTCATAAAACTATTCCTGGAAATCTTTTAAGAGGATGCAAGCATTTGTTCCTCCAAAACCAAAAGAATTAGAAAGTATCAGTTGAGGTTTTTGATGTAGAGTTTTATTGATTATATTGATCTTAAGAGCATCCTCTTCTTGTTGTTCAAAGTTAATGTTAGGAGCAATAAAGCCATTTTTTATCATAGCCAAAGAATAGATAATTTCAGAAGCTCCTGACATCCAACATTCGTGTCCTGTCATAGACTTTGTAGAAGAGACTACCGGGCCATTAGATCCAAAAATCCGATGAATAACCCCCGCTTCTACCTGATCTCCCAGAGGGGTGGAAGTGGCATGAGCGTTAAGATAATCGATATCGAGAGGTTTTACTTTCGCTTGCTCAAATAGGCTACGCATACACTCTTCTGCTCCACTTCCCGACGGAACAGTCAAGTGACTTCCATCGGAAGAAAAGCTATAGCCGACAATTTCTCCATAGATCTTATGATTGAGCCTTTCTGCTCTTTCCAGGCTTTCTAGGATTAAGATAGCACCTCCCCCTCCTGGAACTAGACCATCTCTCTTATGATCAAAAGGCCGTGAAGCTAACAAAGGTTCTTCGTTCTTAGAAAAAGCACCAAGGGCATCAAAACTTGCCATGGAGAGCCAGTTCATCTCCTGGAAACCTCCTGTTACGATAGCATCTTGAAGACCTGAACGAATCAAGGAATATCCGTATCCAACAGCATGAGAGCTAGAAGCACAAGCCGCACTTAAGGTTATATTAATACCTTGAGCACCGATAAGAGGCCCTAAATTCATAGAGCAGCAGGAAGTCATTGTTTTAATAACCATGCCTGCCCCTAAAAAGTGAGTTTCTTTATATTCTTCTAAAGTTTTTATCAATTCAATAAGGGGCCCGGCCGTGCTATCGTTTCCGACAACAATGCCTACCCTAGATCCCATAAAATCTTCGGGGTTTAATTGGCATTCATCAATAGTTTTCAGCCACGTTAAAACACTATAATAAGCCGCTTCAGATAAATACTTTTTAGTCCGTCGTTTTAGTTTGTATTTTTTGTCATCAGGAATACTTAGTTCACTACAAAGAGAAGAACGGAAGCCCTTTTCTTTTCTTTGCGGATTGGAAACAATTCGGGAGTACCCTTTTTCTAGAGAATCGCTAACTTCTTCGAAAGTATTGCCCAAGCTGGAAGTTATTCCTATACCTGTGACAACTACTCTTAATGATTTTGACATAATTCTTACACTCTTATGGCTTTGAGAAAGCTCTTTTACTTTTACTATTTTGGTTAAGAGAGAACTCAACAAATGAAACAACATCGCGTATGGTTCTGATTTCTTTTGCTCTTTCTTCTTCTGCTCTAATTCCAAAAAGCTTTTCTAAGGCAACAATCAAATCAACAGCATCTAAGCTATCCAGTTCCATATCTTCAAATAAATTTACATCTGGTGTTAGCTGATCTCTTTCCAACTCAAATTCTTCTTCTAATACTTGAAGCACTTTTTCAAGTATTTCGTTGTTAATCCTATTCATTTTATCTCCGTTCTTAAAAGTAATCTTTCACGCTTAATCTTTAAAATCAGTGTTCGATGCTTGGAAAAAAATAAATGAAAAACATATTCAAAAAAAATAGAAAACTCCTTTTTTATTTTTCCATTAGAAATGCACGAGATAAACATTTTTCCGAAAGAGAAATGAAAAGTATTTTCTTGGTCTCTCTTTTTGGGATCGAACAATTTCTGAAATCTTTATGAAAAATTCGAAGATTTTCGCAAATAAACCGTTGTTTTTCTAAAAGAACTAGAGCCAAAGCCAAATACTCTCCTCCTTGACTAGGATTACTATGAAGAGAAGTGTACAACTGAACATAAACGGGAGTAGAAAAAAGATGGCTTAACAACTCCACTATGATACCTTGGTTGATTGCATTACTTATTCCCACTAAAAAAACTAAATCAATCGAAGAGAGTTTTTGAGACTTTAGTTCTAAGAATGAGACTATCTCGGAAGCGTAATGAGAAACAGTCTCTCCTTTCGATAGTTTTCGCGAGGGCAAAAGAGTGATATGAGTTCTAGATTTGGCATTTCTTTTGCGAGCATTACTTTCAGACTCTAGTAAAAAAAAATAGCTGCCGCTGGAGAAAACGGCGGCCTTTTTCTTGGTTTTATCGATAACTCCAAAATCAAAAAAAACGTCACAAGCCCCTACTAGAACAAGAGCGCTCCCATTATTTGTAATCAGTGGACAAGCTGTTGCTAGAGCATTTTCAAAGGTATGATCTTGTTGGCTTACGGTTAAAGTCGGGCCTTTTATCCCTAAAATCATTCCTAAATAACTAGCAGGAGCATTATGAACAGAGTTATGAAACAGAGTCGGAGAAATAAAAGAGGGATTTGATTTTACTTGAGAGAGCAAACCTTTGAGGGCATGATGCTCTCCTAGTCCTGTTCCGATAACAATTCCCATATTTTCATCTAGATTTTCTCTATCGATATGGGCATCTTCTAGGCAACTTAAGGCACAAACTGCCACCATTCGAGACATTTGACTCATCCGTCGTTTCATGCGAGGAGGAATAACTCTTTCTTCGAAAGGAGATAGATCGTATATTTTCTGTTGATATTTTTTGTCAAAAAATTCGACCGTCCGGCTACAAATGGTGGGCTTTTTTTCTCTCAAACAGTTTATAGAGAAACTTTCTTTATCACTCCCCTGAGATGAAATGATTCCCATTCCTGTAATCACTAAAGGCTCGCTATTTGTCATGGTATTTCCTAAAAATCAAGGAAGTATTATTCCCTCCAAAAGCAAAAGCATTGATGAGAACAACTTCTGGAGAAAAAGAAACTCCTTCTAAAGGCGGATGTTTTATCTGAAAAAGAGGATCGGGTTTTCTCAATCTTAAAGTGGGAGGAATAAACTTTGTTGAAAATGAGCTTAAGGCACATATCGCAGCTAAAATACCCGAGCTGCCCAGAGTATGCCCTAGATATGATTTTGTCGCAGTAAGAAAGACATTCTTGCTATGATTTTTCAAAAGCCTATCAATAGCAATACTTTCTGCTCTATCGTTTTGCTGGGTAGCTGTTCCATGAGCACTGATATATTCAATTTCTTCGTGCGAAATCTCGGCAAAATCTAAAGCTTTTTTCATTGCCAAATAGGCTCCTTCCCCATTTGGATCAGGAGTCGTCATATGATAGGCATCTGCACTCATCCCCACTCCAATAAGTTCGGCATACATTTTGGCCCCACGCTTTTGGGCATTTTCCCACGATTCTAAAACAAGAAAGCCCGCTCCTTCTCCCAAATTCATCCCTGTTCGGTTAAGATCAAAAGGCTGACAAGGGAGTTCTGACATAACCTTTAAGCTTTGAAAACCATGATAAGTTAGGCGGCAAAGAGAATCGGCAGAACCTACTATAATGGCATCGCAAATGGAGTTTTTTACTAAGAAAAAAGCATGGCATATCGCATTGGAACTAGAAGAGCATGCTGTGGAAAAGGAAAAAATAGGTCCTTTTATTTTACAGTGTGCCGCTAACTGTTCCGTAAACTCTCCTACTTCTAAGGCATCATAAGAAGAAAAACCGCTTATTTTTTTTTCATAAACTAAAGTTTCTTCCATCTCTAACATTCCCAAAGTGCAAGAACCAAAACAAAGCCCTATTCGATGAGGAGCGATATGTTCTAAGCACTTTGATCTTTCTAAAGCTTCCTCCAACGCCTTTAAAGAGAGAGCATGAGTTCGGTAAGGGAAACGGGAACAAATCTCTACTTTGTTGATCTCTCCTGCCGGATGGACAGAGTTTGTCTCAAATAAGGTCACAGGCTTGATCTTATGATGGCCGCTTTGCAATGCTTTTTTCAATGATTCATAATCATCGGCAATGGAAGAATAAGTTCCTAAGCCAGTTACAACTACTTGAGGCATGGAACTTTGTTTTTCATGATATATTCGCTGAGAGATTGAACCGAAAAGAGAGCTTTTTTAGCCATTTTTTCGTCGCTAAATTTGATATCATATTTTTTCTCTAAAGCAACGCTTAGTTCTAAAGCGTCAATGGAATCTAATCCTAAGCCATCAATAAAAAGAGGGTCTTCACTGGCAATCTCTTCTGCAGTGATGTCGTCTAAATTCAAAGTATGGATAATGAATTCTTTTAATTCTTGGTCTAAATCGTTCATCAAAAACTCCTATCTCCTTAGATTACATCTGTTAAGCAAAGGCTTCCCACAAAGGTCCCTTTACTCCTCTTAGCCTGACACGTTTAAAGTACCGTTCATTCATGTTTTTCTTTAAACCTGGAACTATCCAGTTACGGTGTTCTGTCGAAAGATTTGCCAACCTATTCAGTAAGTACTCTCGGACAGACTCTTCGACATAAAAAACAGGTTTAATACAAATTTGCTCTTCTTTAATCCAGCCCTCTTTGATTAACTGGATAGCAATCGGCGTTCCTTTGTAAATTCTTACCCCTATTAAAGCTGTTACAGATGTTGGTTTGCAGGCCATTATATTTTCGATTGTCTCTTCAATACTTTCTATTGTTTCGCCAGGTACTCCCAAAATGAGGGAGTGATTAAACTTAATCCCATACTGGTGGCACCACTTGGCACTGTTTTTTATTTCTTTTACAGTAAAAATTTTATCCATAGAGCTAAGTCCGATATTACTGGCGGCATCTACTCCAAAATCAACAGAACTACAGCCCGCTTCTTTAAAAGTAGCAAATAGATTCTCACTTACTTTGGCCGGTGAGACATAAGCCGTCCACTTGACTTTTAATTTTCTTTCGAGAATCTTTTGGCATATCTCTTTGGCATGGCTGTTGGGAAGATTAAAAACATTGTCGACAAAAAAGAAATAATCAACGCCATATTCTTTAAAACAATACTCCATCTCGTCGACAACATCAGAAGGGGCACGTTTTCTAACTTGAATTCCTTCTAGTAAAGGATAGTTGCAATAAGAGCAACGTAAAGAGCACCCTCTTTTTGTCTGGATATTAATGCTACCACCTTCTTTAAAATAGGTGGAAACATCCATAATTTCTCGGGCGGGATAGATTTCGCCAAAGTTTCGACTCAAATAAGTAGGGTAGTGTATATTAGGGGTATTGCTTAATCCTGGATTGGGGTTTTTGGGGACTTCACCTTTTTCCAGAGATCTTAGAATCTCCCGGAAAATCTCTTCTCCTTCTCCGACAACTCCATAGTCAGCATTTAGCTTAAGCATAAACTCTTCAGGAAATAGAGAAAAAGCTGATCCTCCGACTATGATAGGCACTTCAGGAGCTTCTTCTCGGCAAACCTTCACAATTTCTTGATAGCCATCGACATACGTTACTACTTTAGGATAGGCCACATTGTCTACATTTCGTATAGATAAACCAATTACCTGCGGAGAAAACTCTTTTATAAATTCTTTCAAGGCAGCCGCAAAATCCTTGTTATGGAAATTAAAGTCAAATAGCTTACACTCGTGCCCATCTTGTTTGGCTACAGCAGCAACGTAAGTTACCCCTATGGGAGGAATAGGATCTGGAAGTCTTTCTTGATTGGTATTTATAAATAAGACTTTCATTTTTCTTGCTCTTTCGATAAAACTTTTTCAGGGGAAGCTTCACTGTTTTTTAGAATACGATTGATGGTATTTCTTCTCTTTTTGATAAATTTTATCCATTCTGGATAAGGATGCTTAGCTAAGGATTTTTCAAGATAGACTTTCGCTTCCAAATATTGTCCTTTTTGTTTTTTTAAATCGCTCATCACAATCATAGTGATAAAGCTTTCAGGATTCAGTTTTGTTAAAACCTTAACAATATTTTTTAAGCTAATAAGATCTATATTTTCCTGTTTTTTTTTCCAAAACTGAACCGTTTTTCGCCAGGATCTAATTTCCTCTACTTTTTGGGGACCAAGAAAAGAATCTTTCTGAATAATTTTTTCTTTTATGATCGAAGGAGACTCGGGGCTTTGCTGAAAAATTTCTTGAATTTGAATCGGTAGATATTGATTGGATTGATGGGGACCTTGAGAAACCCACAAAATTCCTTCCGTTAAATCCATAATGACAGAATGAGAACAAATAGAAGGGTTAATGGTATGTAAATGTCCTAACCCAATATCTAAATCTCCTGGCAATTTGTAGTCTCTTAAAATACTTGCAGCCGTTTTGGGGTTTATTTTTCCTTTATGTCTAAAGATTAACTCCCGAAGTCGCTCTAGTCTTTTTACCGAACTCCCTTCCTTGACAAAATTTTGGTGGCTTTCATGTTGTTGAAACTCCTTGGAAAAAAAATGATTCACACAAAGTAAGGCATCGGGATGAGTGCCCGGTTTTCTTATTTTTGTTATTTGGGGGCTTTTCTCGACAACTAACATTTCGCCATTTTTTCCATCGGCAATTAGAAAAGATTCCGTAACATAGGAATGAGAACTCTCCAAAATTTTAACCGCTTCTTTCAGATTATGGGCTTCTTGTAAAATACGCCTAGCGAGAACAACTACCGGTGTTCCTTCTAGCTTAAAATGGTCAGATTTTCCGGCATTGATAGTGACGGCAATGAGTTCTTTATTGACTCCACTGACCACCCCAAACATTCCTGCCCAACCTATAGAAATAAAAGGGATTCCTTCTTTCGGAGAAATGATTTTGAGAATCTTAAAGCGGTCAAAAAAATCTCCTACTTCAAAGTCAAAATTGCGTCCGAGAATTAAATGTCCTCCTTGAGACATTTCTCCTCTTACAGCAAAAGAAGTGCAGCCTGCTAGAGACAGTATGGTGTTGGCTACTTGGTGTCCCGTGTCGTGGGCCGCTTGGTAGTTGATACTTCTAAAGTAGGGGGAACCTAGCTCAGGGTGATGATCTTCTACGGCACAGGAAAAACCATAGAGTTCTTTTCTCATATAAGAGGGAAATCTAGAAGCTAAGTTTCGATTGACAACATACCCGACTTTTCTTAAGCCCCATAAAAGAATATCACTATCGAGAATATCGCCAATACGCTTTAAAAAAATATCTTCTTGTTGCTTGAGGATTTTTCCGCTCAGTTGTCCGGCGTACCAACCTCGAACAAAAGGACTACCTTGGAGAAAAAGTATATCAAGCCCACGTTCTTTTTTTAGCCAGCAGTTACCTATAGACTTATATTGAGAAAACTCTTGGACTTTTTCTTTCTCCAAGCGAGCTATTGTTTTTTCTTTTTCTGCAATATCAGGCGGGACTAACTCAAAAATCTCTTCGATGAAAGTAACAAATATAGAGAAAAACACTATAGTTGTAAGGAGTAAATAGCCGAAAAAACGTCTTGTTTTTTTCTTTTTCTTAAAAAGCATAGTCTAGCCTATCGTTCGATAGAGAAAAGTGGTTTTGTTTCGTTCATAAAAATTTGTTCTTTAAAGAAAATTCCCTAGCCGTACAACGCAAGATATTTTTCCAAGGGTAGTACTTCTAATTGGCTAGACTCTTTGATTTCTCGAAAAAAGCTATCCAGCTCTTCTAGTATTTGCTCTTCTAGGTAGACCATATTTTCTGGTAATGTTCCATGTAGTAAAACAATACCTCCTTTGTCGATATTTTTTAGAAGGCGTTTTGATAAATTTTTTATTTGGCGATTGCCAAAATCCAATGGTCGAATATGGATGCCAATTAAAATATATCCACACTTTTGCATGGTGGCAGCTAAATGCGGAGACATTAAGGCAAAAGGAGGGCGGAACCATTTTTTTTCTAAATACTCTCCCAAAGCCCTCTCCGTTTGAAAGAATTCGCTTTCCCACTTTTTTCTTAAATAAAAATTAGAATAAACCGAATGATTAAAGCTATGTGAACCGATCGTATGACTATTCTCGACAATTTTTTCCACTAAATCAGGGTATTTTTGAACCTCTTTTCCCACCAGAAAAAAGGTCGCAGGAAAATCGTATTTTTTTAATAAAATGAGTATTTTTTGGGTTAGTCTAGGATCAGGACCATCGTCAATCGTTAAAACAACTTTATTTTTCTGACGAAAACGAGGCTTACACTCCATAAAAATTCCCGCTCTTATGTAACAAACCCCCAATGATACAACGAAAAGCCAAATCCCTGTGGTAAGAAAAACGGCCCAAAAAAAGGCCATGGTCTTATAGGAAAGAACAAAAATGACACAAGTGATTAGATTCCAGATAAAAAAACGTTTCATAGTTCAAATAATTATAACGGCTTCTACATATAAATTCCGCCATTAACAGAAAGGACTTGACCAGTAATATAGCTAGATTCTTCACTGGCTAGAAACATAACTGCGCAGGCAACTTCATTTGCAGTCCCTAGTCTTTTCATAGGGATCTGGTTCTTTATTTTCTTGAAGTCGAGACCTTCTAACATTTCCGTTTCGATAAAACCGGGAGAAACAACATTGACTGTTATTCCACGAGAAGCAACTTCTTGAGCCAAAGATTTAGAAGCAGAGATAATCCCTCCCTTAGAAGCGGAGTAGTTGACTTGCCCTTTCATTCCTGCCTGTCCGGCCGTTGAGGCAATAGAAATGATTCTTCCTTTACGTTGAACGATCATATTTTTAACAACTAGTTTTGTCACATAGAAAAAAGCGTCCAAATTTGTTCCGAGCACTTTTCTCCAAGAACCGGGAGACATCCAAACGAGGGTAGAGTCTTCCATAATACCCGCATTATTGATTAGAACATCAATAGCTAAGCTTTCATTTTGGCAAAGAGGTTGTAGGCTCTTCTCCACTTCTTCTTGGTTACTCACATCGAATCGAAGAAGCTGACAGCTTCCTCCCTCTGATTTTATGGTATTTTCAATGGAGCATGCCGCTTCGTGATCTCGGTGATAGTTTAGATACACATGGTAGCCTTTTTGAGCCAATTTCTGACTAATCGCTCTACCAATTCCTTTGGTCGCTCCGGTAACCAGAGCTTTTTGTTTTTTTTTCACTAACTCTGCTTATCCTTTTCTTTCCAAAAATCATAGAAGTTGAACCACTGTTCGGGAAACTTTCTGACCCCTTCTTCTAAAAACTGAACGTACTCTTCTGCCCATATTTTTAACTGCTTCTCTCTGCTTATATTTCTGTTCCACTGATATAACTTAGGACTACTGCAAACAAGTTCATATGAGAATGTCCCCCTTTTAAAGACATTAACAAAAGCTAAGGGTTTTTCAAATATAGTGGCGGTGATAAAAGCTCCGACAGGAAAACGAGCAGGTTTTCCCATAAAATCAACTTCGAGGGAGCGCATGTTTTTCCAATAGCGGTCGCCATGTAATGCAATTACTTTGCCAGATTCAATGTGTGTTTTTAAGGTTATGAGAAGGTTTTTATCTTCTATGTGGATAGGGATAATGCAGGCGGTTTTATCTATTTTTGTTATCTCTTGGAGCGCATCAGTGATGACAACCATGGCTACTGAGGGCATTGTTTTTTGGTATTTTTGAATCAAAGGAAGTCCTATTTCCCAGTTTCCCATATGAGATCCCAGAAGAATTCCTCCGCTCTTGGTAAGAGTTGTTAGATTGTCAACTCCGGTGTGAGTAAGGGAAAAAATATCTTTTTTTACCCGAAGAGCCAATCGATCAACCAAAATCTGTCCAAATTGATAAACTCGCTTGTATCCATAGAAAAAACTTAGCTTCCTGCTTCTTTTTTCCCATTGATTGTAGTTTTCTTTAAATTGTTTTGTAAAAGAATCTTTTGGTAAACGAAAGAAATAATAGTAGAGAACTACAAAATGTAAAAAAAAATATGTTATCCGTAAACCCACAGTTTGTAAAAAAAGCTGGAATATAACATATCCTAAATGGTTACCATAATATACCCCACTCCAAGGAGACTTTTTCAAAGCCTTTCTGGACATAAGCAGCAAACTTTCTAGAACTCAACCTCAACTTAGCATTAGATATTCTTAACTAGATATTCTTAATCGAAAAGTTCTTCAAATGTTTCTTCGCATTTTTCAAACAATTAAGCAGTATGTCGGACAATCGCCATATTTTTGCGAGCATTCTTACCACTTAATAATAATTATAAAATTATAATTATTATATCTGTAGATTCATTTAATGTAAGAAACAAGAAAAAGCTTGGAAATAAAGGGAATTGCGGAGAGTTGCTGTTTTAGAGTACTTATATAATAAGGGTTAGTTTTGTTTACTAGAAATGAGACTTTGAAAAACCGGTCTTTGTCGCCGATTTTTTTAGACTATTTGGTTAGGTGGGTTATTTTAGGCGAGATTAGGATTGGGACATAACCCAAGTCATAAGTTGGCACAGATGGGCTAAAGATACTTTTGGACAGATTTGAGAAGAGATAATGATTAAGAAGGGATAAGAAAGATGTATGGCTAATCCATTTTTAACACGGGCTTGAGGATTGTGAATAGTGGAAGGGAAGCTCTGGAGAACTCTGGAGGCGATCCAGTGAGGAAATACATGGCGCAGAGTTCACTCCAGAGCTTAAGAGAGCTATTCGACTTGCATAAAACGGCTCCAGCTATACTCCTTTGGAATGGCTCTTCCTTGTTGGGCTTGCTCGACAAGGAATTTTGCCATATGCTCGACAAACCAATCAAAATTTCTTTGGGTGACAGAGTTTAGCTCAGCATCGGGAGCACAGTTCAAGTAGTCGATAGCATAGGGGACTCCGTCGCGCACGGCAAACTCAATGCTGTTGCAGTCGTAGCCAAGAGAGTTCATGATATCAAGACAGTATTTTTTGATACACTTTTCTAGTTTACGAGAAGGGGTAAAGTCGGCATCGTAGCGGAGGTGGTGAGGATTACGAGGTTGATAAGGCATAATATGGACATACTTTTTCCCTATTACGTAGCAGCGATAGTATTCCTCAAACTCTATCTCTTCCTGGAGCAGCATGGTAATAGAGCCGGTTTTGTTGTAGTTGTGGAAGAATTCTTGGGCATCTTGGATACGGTAGACGTCTTTCCAGCCGCAACTAACATCGGGTTTCATGTAGGCGGGAAAACCAACATAAGAAAAAATTTCTTCCCAGTTTAAAGGGTAAATTAAATTCCGCATAGATTCACTACTGGTGTCGGCGGGATGTTCCTTGGAAGGAAGGATGACCGTTTTGGGAACAGGAATTCCCATTTTTAGAGCTAGTGAATAGCTAAAAAATTTATCATCGGCAATCGACCAAAAAGGATTGTTTGTTACTCTGGTACCCGTAAGCATGGAGTTTTGCAGAATAGAGCGGTAGAATGGAATATTGTGGGAGATCCGGTCGAGAATGACATCGTATTTCATTCGCTGGGCAATTTTTACACCCCCCACCTTTATGGCCTCAGCCTGGATATTATCTATTGGCATATTGTTAATGTAGTCGATTAAGGCGGGAGGGAAAGTTTGTTCTTTTCCGAAAAGAACCCCTATTGTTTTCATGGACATATCTTTTGGTCTTTCTTTAAAAGGAAGAGAAAATATAAAATAAAATCAGTATAAAAACCCACTTTCGTCAGTCAAATGAGAGTACTTTTTCTTTTTTTTAATCGGGCTGTAAGTTAAGTAAAATGAAATCCAGAATCCAGTAGTCAGCATCGAACCCCGGCTTCGCTTCGGGGTAAAAAATGGAAGAAACTTTGAGCTTTTCGTAGCTCGTGAGTCGGTTCGTAATCTTAATCGTACTCGTAATCGAAAAAAAAGAAAAGATTACGATTAAGATTTACGATTAAGATTACGAATCGAGTTACGATTTTATCCTGGTACAACTCTCATAGATATTGAAGTTTCTTAGGAGAATCCAGTAGG
>JAJDCR010000147.1 GCA_029260735.1 Planctomycetota bacterium | reverse complement strand
CCTTTAGTAAAGGGCAATAATTTAGGGATATATCCATTCCAGGGGATAAATCCCCTGTCTACGTGTCTTCGCCTCTCCGAGGCTTAAGATGAAGAGATACTTTTTGCACACGCATCAACTTTAAGATGCACTCTTTCAATGCACCTTGAAAATATGCAAATCCAAATGCGTGTTTTTTATTCTTATTTTTTCTATCCTTTAGCCCTTTTTTGTTTCCGTGCGTGAGAAGCCTGTAAAAAACTGCTGTTTCTAAAGAGAATTTTTTTTTATAATTGCCTTTTGACCACTTAAGTGAAAGCAAGTGGTAGTTTACTAATCAACTTGGGAAATTGGTTTAAAAGGGTACTTTATGTCCAAAGAAAATTTTGATTTTTCGGGTGATCTTGTTCCGATTGAAGAAAAAAAAACTCCTCAAAAAGCGCGCATCCAACCAAAGAAAAAAAATATAGAGAGCACTTTAGGTTTTCGCGATGAGCCCCAGAAAAAGAAAAAACGGCGCTCCCCCCCACCTCTTCCCCATTCTCATTCACAAAAGTCCCCCCAAAAAAATAAGGCTCCCACTCTCGATTTTGCTCCTGAACCAGAGAAAGCACGTCCAGTTTTTCATCCAAAGACTCCACCATCTCCTCCTCTAGAACAAAATCACTCTGAGAAATTCTTTTTAGTGGGAGCAGGAGTTCTTATATTGGGGTTATTTTTTATTTTTATTTTTTCAAGCAGCAGTAAAGAGTCCTCCCAAGAAAATTCAGATTCAAAAAATATATCTAGAACAGAGGAAAAAGATAAACTCGCCATTATTTCTGAGAGAAAGTTTTACCATGAAAAATCGGAATCAACTCAAAGGATAGAGAGGTTGCAAAAAGAGGTTCAGGTTTTAAAAGAACCTAGAAGAATTTTAGCCGAAGGGCGATCTGCTCTTTTCGAATTTCAAGACCTTAGCCAGGATATCCTAAATACTTCCGAAGAAAATTTCTCTTCCTGGAAAAATTTTAAGCAAACCGAGAAAGCCGTTTCTTTAGCCAACGATCAGGCCATCCCTTATTCCTCTCAAGAGACAATGGGAAAAGCTCTGAGCAGAGTAAAAGAAGAGGCTTGTGCTATTCATCAAGAATACATTGGCTATGGTCTAAAGTTGGCAAAACTCTGGGAGAAAGATAATAAAAAAATTCTGGCAATCCGTTTATATAGCATTCTCCAAGAAAAAATCAATCAAACGGAGAACTGGGAACTCTCCCAAGAACTTTTGTCCTCTTTCGACGACCAACAACGAGAATTGGCCTCTCACTTAGTAGCTCTAGAAAGTCAACTTGAGTTTCCTGTGGTCTTAAATATCCCTTCTGAGACAAAAGGAGAAATGTCTAATATCTTACCCAAATTAAAGGAACAATTGCGTTTCCGAATTCAAAGCCAAGGGAAATTTCCTCGTTTTATTTCTCAGCCTCCTCCCGAAGAAAACAATTGGCTCCAATGCGCTTATAAGGAGCAAATTTGGGGAGAGCATCAAATGCACAGCAACAATTTTCGGGAGCTGGGAGAAAAAATTCCCAAATACCGAATACTCTGCGTTTTGTCTTATTGGGAAAAAGGATCTAAAATTCCTCTTTGGGAAGACGTAGTCAGTAGCTCTCCTTATTTACAAATATCAGAAGACCCCAAAGAAAGTTTTCGAGATAGAGTATACCTTCAAGCCCAAGAGCACTTCTGGGAAAGACTGCAAAGCTGGGAACCTAATTTTAATCGTCCCAGAAAGAAGAGAGAAAGCAAAAAGGTCAAAGGCTCTACTTTGGCTAAACAATCCGCGGTTGACATAGTTTATCTGAAAAATAAAAAAATCCTCAAAGGCATCGTCAAAAAAGAAAAAGACAAATCTATTCTCTTCGTCATTTTCCATCAATCTAGCCGAGGGAAAGTGATGTATGCTGACAAGACCATTTCTAAATCCAGCATCCTTAAAATAAAACGTATGTCGCCAGAAGAACGTGCTTTTCGCCTCAACATGATTAAACATAGCAAGACCCAAAAAAAAGCCGATCAGAAAAAAATTGCTGCCCTAGATTTAGAAAGAGTTCGGTGGGATCTTCCTGGAGGAGGCAATGGCTGGACATATTCGAGTAAACTCTTTGTTCTCTACACCAATACACCGGAGGAATTTGCTAAAGAAATTGCTTTTCGAACAGAACGGGTTTTTCATGCTTACGAAGAATACTTTCAGCCCGGGCGAAACCAAGACAGTAAGATAAAAATATACGTTTTTGATTCCATGGAGCAATACTACATATATCAAAAGCAAGCTCTAGGTTATGTGGTGCAAAACCCTGCTTTTTACGCTCATGGTGAAGGCATAAATCATATTGTCGCCGGTTGTGATCTAAGTTCTTATCGAAAAGAAGTCATCGAGGTAAAAAGGCTGCACGATAAACTGAAAGAACAAATTGCCCAAGCGGAAGAACAAATTGAGGCAAATAAAGTCAGCATCCAAAAGCAAAGAGAAGAGATCACCGCAGAGTTAGACAAAAAACTTCGGGAAGGGGAAATTAACAGAGTCGTATACAATAATGCTCTGCGCGATGTACGCAAACAAATTAACAATATATATAAAGATATCCGCCGACAACAAAAATATTTGCTAGACCTCCGCGGACAAATCCGACAAGTCAACTACAGTAATATCAAACTCGTAGACCGCTACATCGACACGATGATTTCGACCATGTTCCATGAATCTTTCCATGCTTTTCTCAGTAACTTTCTCTTTGTTAAGTCCCAAATCGACTTCGTACCCCGTTGGCTCAATGAGGGAATGGCTCAGTTCTTTGAAAATGCTTTTTTTTCCGGAAAAGAGATCATTATTGGGAAAGCAGATAAAAATCAAGTAAAGATGTTAAAACACTTCCTGCACCAAAGAAAACTCGTTTCTCTATCCACATTCTTGAGCAACAAAGCAAATCCTTTTGCTGTTCATACAGAAGAAGATTTAGAGCAGTCTTTCCTCTACTATTTCCAGTCCTGGGCTTTGGTTCACTACCTCTCTTCCACCTATAATCTACGAGAAGGAAATTTCTTTTCTTTCTATTTACAGGATATATGGAAGGGAGAAAATTCAGTCAAAGCCTTCGAAAACTTAGTTCAGATGCCCATCGGAGAATTTGAAAAGAAATGGCATGCTTGGTTGGAAAAATACAAATGATAAAGCAGATTTTTTCTTGCAAAATAATCCCATAATAGTTATCCTATAAGAAGAGAAAAAAGTTAAAGATGATAAATTTTTAGGGAAGAGGTTTTAAATGAAAAAGATATTTATAATTTTTCTCCTTGTTTTGTCCATTCCTGCTTTTGCTGCAAATATTGCCTTAATTGATCGGCCCGTGGGAGCAATTCATGGAGGAGGTTTCTACAACTCTGCTTTGACAACATTAGGAACTGATTTTGATTTGTTTGGTACTCATCCCAGTGCAGCAGGCTTGCAAAACATGTACGACAATATCAACGACTATAACCTAGTTGTTTTTGCTATGAACGCGGGAAAAGATACAACCATCAATAGTATTGCTAGCAATGTCACAAACCAAGGTACTTTGCGCAATTGGCTTTCCGGTGGTGGTCAGATTTTTTTTAACATATACGATGACGGAGGAAATGGCACTAATTTTCTCAACTTGCCAGGTCTCAGTTTTTCTGGTGCAGATAGTGGTTCTGGTTTTACTACCCTAAACGATGACGATCTTTTACATTCTCCTAATGAAATAGAAGCGGCTTTACAAGGAGTTCGAGGCTGGGAATCTTTTAGCCTCTTTCCAACAGGGGCCACGAATACCAAGGTCATTCTCGACTTAAACGGATACAAGTCGATGGTCTCCTTCGACTTTGGTGCTGGTCGTGTCGTTTTTCTAGGGCAACCCGTTGGTTCCACTGACTCCGGCCCCTTTCCTGGCCTTGCCCAAACCAGTCCTGGGACAGATCTCCTGTTCTTGGAAAATGTTCTCAATGAGTTGTCTGGACCTGCTGTTCCCGAGCCGAGCTCACTTATTCTACTTTGTTCTGGCCTGGTTGCTTTTATTAGACTCAAAAAATAGAATTGCACTCAAGGCCACAATTTGTCATAATAAACAAAACAAACTGTGATCTTGAGGAAAGCTATGTACCAACAACATAAGAGATTTATTCGACTCACTTTGGGACTACTTATTACTTACTGGATAGTCTCTTCTTTTTTGCTCAATCCCAACTACAAAAAAATCGACAAAAGTAAACAGCAAATCCAATACTTGCACGCAGCGATCGACCAACTCTACCAAGAAGAGTACCCTCCCGAAGAAGATCTTTTAATCAAGATAAGCGAAGAAGGGGAATCAGTTGAGAATAATTTTTCTCAACTGCTGAAAACCATTCACTATTCTCCCGAAAAAGAAGCCAATACCAGTAAAATTGCTTTTCGGGGAAATCTCCAAGAGAAATCAAATCAGTTGGCGACCAGAGCCAATCGCCTGGGGATACAATTTAATAGTAATCTAGGTTTTAGCGAGCAAATTGATGCCATTACTCCTCGCTACTACGACCATTTAAACTTAGTTAACCAACTTCTTTCTTCCTTTTTGGATTTAGCAGAACAAAACCAAAGTCCCTTTTCTGTGTCTCAATTGCAACATAAAAGTCTAGAAGAAGTAAGCCCTGCTTTTTTAAATTTCTATCAACTAGACATTGAGTTCACTTCCTCTTTGCATTTTGCCATGAAAGCCATTCATTTGCTTTCGCAGCCTCAGCAAAATAAAAAAGCTTTTTTTTCAATAGAAAAAGCCACGTTCGAAAGAACATCTACTTCATCTTCATCGCCTTCTCTAATTAAAACAACTTTAAGTCTCTCTGCTTTATCTATTTCTCCTCAGGCTCCTATTCAGCCTCAAAATAAAGATGATAGCAGCGAAAACAGCAGCTCCGTTCCGATTTGGAAACGTTACTAGAAACTCGGACAAAACGACTATGGAAGCCAAACGATACGCCGATTTAAACCAACGCTTAAAAAAAGAGCAAATTCTCTTTTTTCTTATCTTGAGTCTTAGTGTATGGACTCTATACCAATCCTATAGAAAATCTTATCCTCAAAATATAATGGTTGCTCCTCTAGCGAAAAATAACGGAAAACAATATTTTCAAGCTCAGCCCAGAAACATTTTTGTAGAAGAATCTTTTTATTCGTATTGGGCCGGCTCCCAAAGAGATCCTTTCCGGCGCGTTTACGATAGAAATCGATTGCCTCCTTTAGTTTTGGAGCTTCCTTCTTTAGAAAGATTTGCTGGCATAATTATCCCTCCTCTTCCTGCTCCTAGTCGAATTCATTGGCGAAGTTTTCCCGAAAAACCTTTTTCTCCTATATTGGTAGAAGGAGAAATAGAAGTATGGAAGAAAGCCCAAACAACTAGCATTGAGAAAGGTAAACTTGCCCAAACCCTTGAAAAACAAGTGCGCGAACAAGACTATGTTCAGATGACAAATTCCCGCAGTTATCAAGGAAAAATCATCCGAGAAACCCCTCAAGAAGTGATTATTAGTGTCCAAAAAGGTAAGGAGTACTCGAACTATACCTTGCCAATGGAGCGAATTAGCAAAATTGAGCACATCATCTCTTTGGAAGAAATTTGCCTCCAAGAAAGAAAGAAAGCTTCTACTCAAAACATTGAAAAGAGAATAACTTTAGCCCAAGCCTTTGGAGAACTAAATTTTCCAGAAATGGCCATAGCTCTGTTTGAGGAATGTCTTAAAAACAATCCCAAATCGCTAGATATTTATCTTAGCTTAGCTCAGTACTATCTTTCTCAATTAGAGTATGAAAAAGCTTATCGAGTTTACTTACAAGCAGAGAACCGAGGTCTAGGCCAAGAAGATCTGTGGTATCCTCAGGCAAGGCTGCAAAATCAACTCGGCTTACTCCATTTAGCTCAAAAAACTTTAAGAAAATGCGTTGACCGAACAAGTTGGGCTTTGCGTCTCCAGATTGAGTTTGAATTAGGTCAATTTTCAGAAATGAAAAAGTACTTGGAGCAACTAGCTAATATTTATCCAAACTTTCCTGACTTTGAATACTGGCGAGCACGCCTAGCTCTCCAAGAAAATCAACTGGAGCAATGTCTTCTTTCTTGTGATAAAGCATCTCAAAAGAAAGAGTTTTTACCAGAAATTCAAAACCTCAAGGGAGTCGTTTTTTATCTTCAAGGAGATTTAGAAAATGCCCAAGCTGAGCTAAAGAATGCCTACGAGCAAGGATCTTCGAATGCTTTTTTCAATCTAGCTTTAGTTTATGCTGCCGGAGGAGCTTTATCAAGAGCCCAAGAGCTTTTAAAGCAAATAGTCGAGAACAAACTCTATCACCCTCAGAGCGGGCAAATCTTGGCAACTTTAGCCTACATAACTTATCAGAATAATCCTAGTGATAACCTAGAGACTGTTCAAAAGCTTCTTCAAAAGTCTCTTCAGATAGATAAGAACAATCTTCTCGCTCATTATTGGCAAGGAGAAATTCTTCGTTCAGGGGAAGACTCAAATATATCTCAAGCTTATCAAGCATATAGGAAAGCTCTCGACGTAGACTTTACCTTTTTGCAATCTCTCCTACGTTTAGCCATTGTTTCTAGTGAAAGCAGAAACTATCCCGATGCTATTCGCTACTTCCAAGAAGCTCTCAAGCGCAAAGACTACCTTTCACCATCAGAGCAAGCCTATATTTATAGCTCACTTGCCTGGAATTTTATTTCTCAAAATAATTTCACAAAGGTAGAAGAACATCTACAGAAAGCCCTGAAAACAGACTCAAAAAGTGTTTTTACTCACAAACTACTAGCTTATATTTTTCAACAATCAGGCGAGCACACTCGAGCCATTTCTCATCTCGATAAAATTCTTATCTTTGCTCCAGAAGACATCTACACTCAAAAAATTCGAGCTAAAATTTTAGAAAACTCCCAGCGCGTTTTTTGGAATGACTCCTTTAGTCGAGCTAACGGAGATCAAATTCTTCGTGGTTGGCAAGAAGAGGAAGGGTTTGGAGTTCTCCTTAAACTACAGAATAAAAAAGTCCTTTTTACGGGCCAACAAGTCCAAGCTCAGCCAACTCAACTATCTCGCACAATCGAAGGGAAAAACTTTGTTCGTTTTTCAGGAGAAATCGAAAATGTTTATTCTGTTTTGCTAGCCCAAGGTATTTTTATCAGCCAAGCCAATGGAAAAAAAGGTTTCTATTTTGGTAAAAACACAGAAAAAAAATGGGCTTACGCCATTGCAACAGAAGAAAAATGGGAATGGCAAGAGCTTTCTTCCGAAGAAGCTGCTCTGATCAAGGAAGGGAAAAATTCTTATAGTTTAGGAATCGAGCTGGGGGAAAATAATCATATATTTCTGCAAGTTGATGGGCAAGAAATAGCTCAATTAGACAAAATCCGTTTATCCTTAGACCAAGCCAAAAAACTAAAAGTAGGTTTTTTTGGTTTAGCTCCCCTGGGTACTTTGTGGCAAATGACAGTAGATAATGCCCGTGTAATTGAAAAAGAAAAATCTTCTTCCCGATAGGATAAAACCTTATTGATCTACTCCTTACTCATTCTTGTTTTGGGATTCTTGTTGGCTAAACTAACAGCGACCTCTCTTAAAACAGTTTTTCTCCGAGGAAGCATCCTTAGTTTATTGCTCTTTTCTCTTTTTCCTCCCTTGGGAAACGAAAAAGAAAATCCCTGCGTAATTGTTTTACTGGATACTTCGGCTAGTATTCTTACTCCTTACGAGAACGAATCCCACCTACACTCCGCTTATGCCAAAAAAATGGAGAACATCCGACAATCCTTAGATCCTAAGGATAAAATAGGAGCCCTCTACTTTGCTGAGACGACTCCGTGGGCTCTTCCTCTAGATTATGCTGGAAAAAAGAATTCCTTAGCTAACTTTCCTCAAGAGAGAGAGCAAACAAACCTACTCTTTGCTTTAGAGAAAGCAATAACCAGTTTTCCTCCTCAAAGTGAAAAACGTCTAATCATCTTTTCGGATGGTTTCTTCAGAGAACTGCCCTCTTTCTGGGAAAAAAAACTCCAAGAGAAAAGGATTTCCATTAAATGGCATTTTCTTTCTCCTCCTCAAAATTTTTCCGATAGTGCCATCCTCGCTCTAAGCTTCCCCCTGAGTGCTCCCTTGAATTCATATATTTCAGGAGAAGCCATTGTTCGAGTTACAGACCCTGGAACATATATTTTACACTTACAGTCTTCTCAAAAATATACCCGGCAAGTTTTTCAAATCGAAGCTTCGGGACAATACCGCTTAGATTGTGGTTTCCAGGTGAGTAAAACTGGTCAAGAGACAATTCGAGCCACCATTGAACGAGAAGGATTTAACGAACCGTGCACAGAAAATAATGAATACCAATTCATAGTTCAGGTTAAAGAAAAATCCACTATTTTAGTCTTGGGACAAAAGATACCTCCAGTTCCAGATTTTATAACAAAAACAATTTCTTTCTCCGAATTTTCCTTCTCTTCTATAACACCTCAAAAAACTCCTCTTATCATCATCTCCCAAATGGAAAAAAAAGAACTAGCTCCAGCTTTGACCTTTTTAGAAAAATACGTTGCTTTGGGAGGAAGTCTTTTTATGCTCGGAAGTGAAAAAACTTTAGGACCAGGAGGTTATGGAGGAACTCTCTTAGAGAAAACTCTTCCCGTTTGGTGTTTACCCGAAAGCCAAGAGCCATTGGCCCTAATGATCCTTCTAGATCGGTCAGGGAGCATGGCACATTCCTGGAAAACAAGCTCTAAAATAGAATTAGCGAAAGAGGCCATTTACCGATTGGGAGAAGAAATACCTGGCGACAATGAATTAGCCTTGCTCAGCTTTGCCGACCTTTGCCACATCGATTTACGGTGGAACAAAGCCTCTCTCCAAGTAAAAACAATAAAAAGAATTCTTAAAAGCATATTTCCTCACGGCTCAACCAATATAGAGGTAGCTTTATCCAAAGCCTATAGTGAGATATTGACGAGAAAATCTCCCCGAAAACATATACTTTTAATTTCTGATGGACTTTCTGATAAGTCGCAGGAAAACTCTATTCTGGAAATAGCCGAAAAAATCAGGAATCTCAACGCTACGATATCTGTCGTTTCCACAGGTTCCGACCAAGAAGAACTCCTAAGGAAAATCGCTCATAGAGCAAAGGGAAAATACTATCATGCTCAGCCCGATTCATTCACAGAGATCTTATTAGGTGATTTTCGCTGGCTCAATCGTTCTCTTATCACAAAAATCCCTAAAACAACCCAAGCAGGAGTAGATATAAATCTTTTCCCTCCTCTAGAGCTATCTCTTGCTAAAACAGTAAATCAAGTTGTCCGAGTGAAACCTAAATCCCATGCCCTCATCCCTCTTCAAACAAACGACGAAGATCCTCTCCTCGCCTTAGGGTACTATAAGCTAGGAAAAACGGCTGTTTTAACAACCGACCCTTCTGATTCCAACTGGTACGGCTCTCTGCCCGCCTCGAATATCATCAACTACACTTGCCAATGGCTCACCGCTTCACCTCCTTCCTCAATTCAAATAGAGCCAACAGAAAATCAACTCAAAGTCACAGTTCAAAGTGAAACTTCCTCCCCAGGAAAAATCGTTCTAAACAAACAAAGCTATGATTTAAAGAACAAAGGAATCGATCAATACCAAGCTCTTCTCCCCTTACCTGATAAAGGAAAACACCAACTTCTCTGGGAAAGCTACGTAGGAGAACAAAAGAAAGAGCAAGTTCTTCTAAATTACCTTGTTCCTTACCCTCTCGAATACCGCTTTTTAGGGAAATGTGAAAAAAAACCTCCCCCAGAGACAAATTTCCCTTCTGAGGAGAAAAAAGAAAAGGAAGGAGCTAGGCAAATTTTATTGGGACTGGCTTTGATTTTATTTGTGGTCGAGAGAATTTGGGGGGATTGAGCGGGATTGGGGTTGAGAGGGATTGGGGTTGAGATAAGAAATTTGGTTTTACGGTCGCTACGCGACGGTAAGACCAAAAAAAACCCAAAAAAAAAAGAGAGCCATAAAATGGCTCTCTTTTTTTTATTTACCGAAAATTGTGATTAACGATTGAAACCGCTTTTGGGCTCTAACTCTTCCATCGAAGTAATTTGTGCTCTTACAAGCAACAAGAGAGATTTTCGATCAGAGAAAGTACCTTTACGAGAGGTAACAAAAGACAAAAGTGGGATATCAGAGATAAAAGGGATATCTGATTTAAAATCATCTCTGGCCAACTCTGCCAAACCACCAATAATCAATGTACCACCATCAGGAATAGTTACAGTAGTTTTGATTTTGCTCATTCTAATATCAGGAAGTTGGATAGTAACAGCTGTTGCAGCGTTGTTACCTTGTCCTGAAGCTAGCTGAGTGGTGAAGTTACGCAAGTCATCAATTTCCGCCAAGGTAGGCTGAAGTTCCATCGTAATGTATTTACGGTCAGCGCTGATGATAGGGCGTACATCCAAAACAAGACCTTCTTGGATTGTTCCAATAATAGGATCCGCAATAGTCGCATTTGTAGCAATTTCAACATCAAAATCTTGAATGTAAGCAGTTTGAGTAACAAGTGCTACATTCGCTCTTTGAGTATTGAAAACAGTAAGTCTAATACTATCGACTTGATTGCTACGGTTGCTCTTACGAACGGCACGCAAGATAGCTTGGAGTTCAACATCATCAATGTAAGCGATTTGTGCAGTTAAACCACCAGTAGGTTGAAGATCATTACCACCAAAGGTGTTGTTGAAGATGTTTTCCACTCGTTGACGAGTTTCGACATTTTCACTATTAAAGAAGCCACCTGCGCCTCGGTTGATTTGGTTGTTGAAAATAACATCGTCGAGTCCACGGAAAGCTAAATCGGTTCCACGGTCTTGGGCAACTAAGCCAGTCGGCTCTGCATTTTCGTTAACTCCATCAAGGTCAACCGCTCCTAAACTTCTCCAGTCAACTCCAACATCTTCTAAGAAGTCATTTTGCACTTGGACATAACGCACTTCGATAGTAACTAGCAATCCTGTAGATTTACGAAGATCGCTCAGAAGAGTTTGTAGTTGAGAGTGAACCGATTTGGTTTGGCGAACAATAAGAGTTCCGCTACGAGTGTCAATAGAACGTTCCGCTAAATCCCAGCTGTTCTTGGCAATGTTTTGCTTTATCAGATCAGTGAGTTGCTCTTCGGTGATTCCTACGCCAGTAGGTTCATCTGCTTCAATCAACTCAACTCCACTAAGCTCATCATTTCCACTTACTGCAACTAGATTGATTTCAGGAGCAGCAAAGTCAGGTAGGTCACCGGTGATGTCATTGACATCGTAAATATGGAGAACCGGTTTTTCACCTGTTCTTTTGGTCGTTGAAATGATGACAACACCATTTTCAATTCGATAGTCCAAACCTTTCAAGGTTAGGATTAGCTCAAGAATAGATTTTAACTTCAATTTATTGACGGTTAGATCTACTTGAAGGGCTTCCTCTTCAGGATACTCTTTGTAAATCGCAGGGTCCATAATGATATTAATACCTGTGGTTGTCACTAAGAAGTCAACCACTTCCGTTAAAGGAGCTTCACTGAAGTCCATACTAAGAACTTCGGTTTCTAGTCTATTCTTGGTGCTGCGAGTTTCAGGGCTATCTTCGACAAGAGCTTCTCTTTCTTGGCCTTCTGCTCGTTTTTCAATTTCTTGCCATCTCTTTAGATTAGGAAACTTAACGATTCCTCCCTCAGGAAGAGCATCTTCATCTACTCGTGCGAAGGTTTTTTTCCACTCTTCCAAATAACGGCTCTTGTTATTTTGATCAATTTTAGAATAGTTCGCTTCTTTAATCAATCTACGAAGAGAATCTGCTTTTGCATTATCAGGATCCATAAGCAGAATTTGGTCGCAAAATCTTTGCGCTAATTCATATCTTTCACGTTCAAAAGAAAGATTTGCTTTACGAAAAAGATGACTAATCTTTTCATTTTGAGTTTGCAAACGCTGAGCTTCTTGTCGCTTCGCTTCATCTTCTGCGTTTTGCTTACGAATAGCTAGACGTTCTGCTTCTTGAGATCGATAAGATTCTTCAGAATTCTGAATGAGTGAATCGATTTCTTGAGCATTTTTTTCGTAGCCTTTAGAACTATAGGGCATTAACTTCATAAGTTCTTTAGCTTGTTTAAACTTAGGAACTGCTTTCCCATATTCTTCTGCTTGACTATAACGTTTTCCTTGAGCGATTCGATTATTAATTTCGAGTTCTAGTTGTTGGATTTTAACTTTTTCTAGATCAAGAGCTTCTTTGTATTGGCCCGAAATTTCTTCCGGACGAATTCCTAATCGTTCGCCATAGTTCTTACGAAGATGGTATGCTTCTTTGTTTTGAGGATCAATATTGATTACTTCTTGAGCAAAGTTATAAGCATCTTCGTATTTTCCTTCGGCCGCATTTTTCTTAGCAGTGTTAAGATAGTGACGAGCTAAAAAATGAGACTCTTGCTCGACTAACTTCTCTCTTTCAAGAAAGTCTTCAAATTGCTTAAGGTTTTCTTCACTGGCTTCATTACCAGATTCTTTGGCCAATAAAACATCTGTTTTGTCCACTTTTTTCGGCGCATTGTTAGCATCTTGCTTTTTTACGGGGGCAGGTTCTGGAGTAGAGGAACAGCCGAAAAAAAGTGCTGAACATAAGCACGCTACAAGAGCATAGATAAAAGTTCTGTACTTAGTCATCACATATCCCTTATTTGGAAATATCTATATAATTAGAAATATTCCAGATAAAAACAAATTTTCCATCTAGATATTTGGACAAAATAAGTTTTGCCTAAATATCTAGATAAAATAAACTTTATCGGGAGTATTCCTCTGGTATTGAATACAAGAAGCAACATAAATTTTATAATTGCTGCTAATTTTTACGTCATTATCTCATTTTTCGTTTTTGTAGTCAAGTATATTACAAGATAGGGTAATCTTAACTGCAACATTATTTTTCTTTTTGCCCGATTCATGTTCTTGTTGTGCTTCTCGTCGCCGCTCTTCCTTATCTCGTTTATCCCACTTTACAAAAATGACTTCTGTCTCTGGGCTATAATCTTTACGAGATACATCAACGCTCTTAATCTCTGTCAGAAAAAATTCATTAACAAGAACTTGTTGAACTAAAAGAGGTACATTTTGAAAGTCAATTTCTCCTTGAATGGTAACTTCATGTTTGGTAAAAAAAGAAGTATCATCTTGTCCTTTTGGGGGAGAAACCTTTTTTCTTTCAAATTTTTCTAATAGGTTTAGTTTACCGCGTTCTAAAAGTTCTAAAAAACCTTTGGTCATCTGAAATTCTTTTTGAGTTTCTAAAATTTTAGATGAAAAAATGACCTTATCAGGAAGATTTAAAACCTCTTCGACTACAACGGCAGGTGATTTATCAAAGCTCGAAGGAAATTGAATATTATTTCCTTGAACATACTTACTAATCAAATTTCCTTTTTCGTTAGAATAAACCGCTTTAAAGTAGGCTAATTCCACCTTGCCGGCATCGGCCGCTTCTTTAATTTCAGGAAAAACCTGCTCAAGGTATCCATCTTTAGTAGAAAAATACTGCAGAATCGCCTCTTTATCTTTAGTTAATTTTTCTTGCTGTCGAGTGTGGTAATCAATCAAGTCCTGATGAGGAACATTTCGACTAGGGTCAAGGTATTGTCCTAGTTGACGAGCTGAACCTTCAAGTCTTTTGAGCTTTCTATCAATACCTTTGCGTTTATCATTCCACATGGGGCTAACGACCAGCATGTATAGAATAAGATATAAAGCGACAACGCCTCCCAGACCGACATAGAATTTATGCTTTTCGATTATTTCATTCATCCCTAATACTCTCCTAGTTGATCCGTACTTTCATGTTAATGCTCGCCCGAAAATACACCTTAGGTTCCCCAAATTCATCTTCTTTATTAAAAAGATCTGTCTTGTATTCGTTTCCTTCGGTGTCCGATATTTTCACTTCTTCATACAAAGCATAGTAAACGCTAAGGTTTTCGCCACCCTTGACAACCACATAGTAGAGTTTATTTTGTTTATCAACAATTCGCCAGCGATCTCCTTGCCCTGATATATCGATACTTTCCATAGCAAGGTTTTGTTGATTGTTCGCAAATTCATTTTTTAATTCTTCGGAAAACTTACCTTCTTCGAGGGTTTTAGCGTAATCCATCTTCAAATCAAAGAGTTTATTTTCGCCATCTTCACTGTAGCGCAGAGGAAGAATCAGGTACTTATCTAAGTAAGCTAAGTCCTCCACCGGATCTTTAATATTCCCTTCCTTTAATCCTAAAAAGGAAGTTTTTAAGGAAGCTTGGAGAACATTACCTTCGCCGTCTTTTTTCACGCTGTGACCAAGAAGCCAAATTTTGTTTTGGCGAGTTTCATCAATTACTTTATTAGCAGCCAAATATTTTGCATTTACATTATTAAAGTATTTAATCCAAACTCCTCGAGTTTCTCCAATGCTACTATACCCTCTAACTTCTTTCTTAAAGGCTTCGTAGTTGGAGACTTCCCCTAGTTTCTGTTCTTTTTCCTTGATACTATTAGCAGTAGGCCCTATTTGATTATTATGGTCATCTATCTCTGCGTTAATATTACTATAGGTAATGTAAGGATATATAGGAAAGAAGGACATCATAGCCACTGCAGCAATCAAGAAGGGCTTTTGTCTTTCCTTATCTCTACCTTTCAACATTTCTGGAGGAAGTAGTTTGATATCATTAGTTGCCATCCCCAGACCTTGGAGAGCAAGACCCATACTCACAGCAAAAGTAGCAATATTCGTCTGAAAAAGGTTGACATTGATTTTGGGAGAGACGCGAATATTTGAAAGCTTATCTAATACGCCAATTTCATATTGCAAATTCTGGGAAAAGAATTTTTCAAAACCCGAGAGCTTTGTGGCATTTCCCATAAAAATCATTTTTTCGAATTTAATATCTTTGGACATCGATTTGTAATAACCGACAGAACGATGAATTTCTCCCACAAGATCTTTTAAAACCGGCTTCATTACCTCAAAAATCTTTTTTGACTGCTTCGTTTTTCCCGACTTAATCTTAAGTTTTTCTGCCTCTTGATAAGGAACATTGAATCTTTTTTGCAAAGCTTTGGTAATGTCATCACCCGCTGAAGGGAGAGCTCGTAGCCAAAGTTTATCGTGATCAATCACGACTAAATCCGTATTTTCAGCTCCAATATCAATCGCCACACAAGCGCTCATATCAGCTTGTTCATAGCGAATAAAGTTATAAATAGCAAGAGGAGCTATCTGAATACCATCTACTTTGAGGCCGGCATTGGTTATATTGTCGAGAAAGTTGTTAATAATTTCTTTGCGCACAGCAAAAAGCATAACTTCGCGCTCTTCTGCAGCCTTACCAACCTCTCCAATAACTTGATAGTCCCAAATAACTTCATTGATAGGAAAGGGAATTTGTTGTTGAGCTTCATAACTAACAATTTCACTAATTCTCTTGGCTTCAACAGGAGGAATAGTGATAAGACGGTTGAATGTGGCTTGACCAGGAATAGAAACATAAACTTTTTCTTTTTTGATCTTGCTACGAGCTTGAAATTCAGTCAACGCTTGGCGGATTTGTTCTTCCCGATTTCCCTCATCTGTTTCAGAACCAGCTTGCTCAAACTCAACTATTTCTATTCCAATAATTTCAAGCTGATTTTTCACCTTTTTCATTTTCAAGGCTTTGATGCTGGATTTCCCTATATCAATGCCCCAAACTTCATTGCTCGCCATTTCGTCTTCCTTAAATATGAGTCATACTCTGATTGGTAGTTACAGCCATCTCTATCCAGCCCCTAATTACTGATAAGTAGGGGGGTTACAAAAATAAGACCAGGCGAGATAGATAGGGGTAAGTTGCCTGGTAATCTTCATGGTCTGTAGAATCAAAGTTGATTATTACAGATAGCTTCCATCAGTCAAAAGATCCGATTATTATACACAAATTATCCTATTGCGCAAATAAAAAATGAAGAGTGATTTTTGTCAGGCGAAGACTAGAATATCACCAGAATAAAAGCTTCTGCCAAACTTTTTTTTAAGCAATTGCAGGATATTTTCCAGATAAATAAATCAATAAAACAGAAATATCAGAAGGAGTTACTCCCGGGATTCGCGAAGCCTGACCTACTGAAAGAGGACGATGGGCAGTCAATTTTTCCTGGGTCTCTCGCTTCAAAGAAGGTATTTTATAGTAATCTAAATCCAGAGGTAAAAGTTTTTTCTCTTGTTTTTTAAACTTTTCAATTTGCGCGGCCTGCCGTCCAATGTACCCCTCGTATTTCACTTCAATATGCACTTGTTCCGTTACTTCAGGGTCCGTGTTCCAGACTTTTAAGTCAGGATCTATTTCACAAAGTCCTGCCCAGTCCATTTCTGGTCGACGAAGTATCTTCACAAGGGGAGTATTCAAGTGTTTCTTTTTTTCAAGTAACTTGGTTAATTCACCTACTTTTCTTTTCTTCTCCAAAAGGGAGTTATTTTGATCAGAGGAGATTAAACCAATTTCATAGCCCAGCTCCATAAGACGTATGTCCGCATTATCTTGCCTAAGAATAAGGCGATACTCTGCTCGTGAGGTGAACATTCGGTAGGGTTCATTGGTGCCCCGAGTGACGAGATCATCAATTAGCACTCCGATGTAGGCTTGGTCTCGTGTCAAAACAATAGGCGCTTTGCCTTGGATTTTACGAGCGCCATTAATCCCTGCCATTAAACCTTGAACAGCCGCTTCTTCGTAGCCTGTAGTTCCATTGATCTGTCCAGCCAAGAACAACCCTTCTACTCTTTTTGTTTCTAAACTAGGAAAAACTTGAGTGGGAGGAACAAAATCATACTCTACTGCATAACCAAAGCGCATAATATCAGCATTCTCTAAGCCTCTAATCGAATGAACATAAGCTTTTTGAATATGGGGAGGCAAGGAGCTAGATATTCCATTGCAGTAAACTTCTTGTGTACTCCAGCCCTCTGGTTCAAGAAATATTTGATGACGATCTTTGTCAGGAAAACGAACTATTTTGTCTTCAATAGCGGGACAATAGCGTGGTCCTATACTATTGCGTAACTCCCCTCCGCTAGAATAAAGAGGTGATTCATCGAGACCTGCTTTAATAATTTCGTGAGTTTTTGCGTTTGTATGGGTGATATAGCAATTGAGTTGTTTTTGCGTAATTTCCTTGGTCTGATAAGAAAAAGGTTGGATCACTTCATCAGGCTCTTGCGCTTCGCAAACACTAAAGTCAATAGTTTGAGCATTGATCCTGGGAGGAGTTCCTGTTTTCAAGCGTGATATAACAAAACCAAGATCTTTGAGGCTTCGGCTACATTCTCCTGGCCCTGGTTCCGAGGCACGTCCTCCGCTATAGTTTTTTAAACCTAGGTGAATCATCCCGTTCAGAAAAGTCCCCGTGGTTAAAATCACGACTGGGGCATGGTACTCCGCTCCCGAAAGACAACGAAGTCCCACAACCTTATCATCTTTCACTAAAAGACCTTCTATTCGGTCTTGTCGTAAGAGCAAGTTTTGAGTTGTTTCAACAACTTTTTTCATGTAGGTTTGGTAAGCCAATCGATCTGCCTGAGCACGAGGGCCATGAATAGCTGGTCCTCGACTGCGGCCCAGCATTTTAAAGTGAATTCCTGTAGCATCGATAGCTCGGGCCATTTCTCCGCCAAGAGCATCTAATTCTCGAACTAAATGCCCTTTGCCTAGTCCCCCAATCGCAGGATTACAAGACATCTGGGCAATACGATCTATGTCCATCGTCACGAGAAGGGTCTTCATCCCTAAACGAGCACTGGCTAGAGCTGCTTCTGCTCCTGCATGCCCAGCTCCCACCACAATAATTTCATAATTTTCTTGTAACATTTCTACACCTAGATTTTTCGTAAAACTGTAAAAGTAATGTCGTCATGTTGTTCACCGTGACCCACAAAGTTACGTAGGTCCTCTAATAAAGAGTGAACAATTTCACGCGGGGGTTTATTTTGGTGTTTTTTCACCATCTTAAGAAAGCCGTCTAGCTCCAACATTTCCGATGCGGGAGAAATGCTTTCGGTCGCTCCATCTGTGTATAGAATAACTGTATCCCCCGACTCTAAAGGTAATTCTTTTTCTTCGAGTAAGTCCTCAATGCTGTCTTTAACTCCCAAGACCACTCCTCCCGCCGGTATAACTTCTAACTCTCCTCCTTGCCGACAGACAATCAAGTTTTCATGCCCAGCTCCCGTATAAACTAACTTTGAACTTTCACTATCCCAGCGGGCGAGAAGCATAGACATAAACATAAAAGGTTCTGTATTGTCTTTCAAAAGGCGGTTTGTTGTCAGTAAAATCTCCTTGGTAGATTTATCTTCCCGTAAAAAATAATTTAAAACCAAGCGAGCCATTACCATAACTAAACCAGCAGGAATGCCTTTTCCGGAAACATCTCCGATAACAACCGAAAGCTGTTTATTATCGGGAGAAACAATGTAGTCATAGTAATCTCCTCCCACTTTGCGTGCGGGTATCATTTTCCCATAGACTTCAATCCCTTTTACTTCGGGATGACTTTTTGGTAAAAGACCCGCTTGGATTCGAGCAGCAATATTAAGTTCTTGCTCCATACGCTCTTTGTCTTTGAGCTCTTCATACAAAAGAGCATTCTCAATCGCAATGGCCGCTTGATGGGAAAAAGAAACCAAAAAGTCTAAATCTTTTCCTGTAAACAAACCAGAGATAAAGCGATTATCGACATAAACCGCTCCTAAAGTTTTGTCTTTAATCGTAAAAGGGACACAGAGGATAGAGCTTAACTTAAGCTCTGTGATCGACTGAGACTGAAAACGTCCATCAGCTTGGGCATCAGAAGTCAAGATGGCCTCTCCTGTTCGAATTACTTTTTTGACAATACTTGTGGAGAGGTTTGTTTCGGTAATAGAAAGTTCTTCTTCATCAATATTACGAGCCGCTTTGAAGGTTAAATCACCTTGGGCATTTTTCAAAACCAAGAAACCTCTCTCCGCTCTTAGCTCCTTTACAACCATATCCATAATCAAATTTAAGAGCTTATCTGAATCTAAAACGGAGTTAATGGTGTTGGAAATTTTTTGCAAAATCAGAAGACTCTCTCTTTCCGACTTGAGCTCTTCTACTTGGGCAAGAAGGTTGCTGTTTTTGGTTCGGATCTCTTCAAGACGTTGATTCATATTCTCTTTAACCAGCGTAATTTTGGCTTCCATTGTCGCCAATACTTCGTTGCGATCCATGTCCTCTCCTATTTGAGATAGAAAATCTGCTTTTATATCTTCCAGTTCTTGTTCACTTTCTCGTTCTAGTTGAGATATTTCGTGGTCAAATTCCCTTAGTTTAACCGCGAGATCATGCCTCTGAAAGGCACTTCCACTTTCTCTCTCACATTCCTTTATCAAAAGCACTGTCCGATTAAGCATGTTCTGCATACCAGCTTTTCGATAAATTTCACTGGCTTTCTCTAACTGATGAATAGCCACACGGATAAATCCACTTTCTCCTTTTCGTTCAAAATCAAGGAGAACTCGTCCATATTCATAGTAAGCTTGAGCTAACTCCAAAACACAAGAAACTCTCTCCAGTAAAACCGTCGCCGAAATAAAATGTTCAAGAGATTCATTATCATGCCCACTTTCGACACAAAAAAGAGCATATTGGATATGAATTTTCCCGAGCATAAGATCATCATCATACCTCTTCGCTCGACGCAGAGCTTTGTTCAGAGTTTTATTCGCTTCTTCGATACGCCCTACTTTACGAAGAACCCGAGCTACTCCTGTATAAATGGAGACTAAAACCCAGCGCATATTGATATTTGTAAAGCTTTTTTCACTTAAACTAAAAGCTTCTAAAGCTCTTTCATATTCTCCTTGGTCGCTATATATTACTGCCAAAACTCGATTAGCTTCGGCAATGCCCCAAAGAACCTTGTGCTCTCGAAAAATATGAAGACTACGGGATATCAATTCAATAGGCTCTCGTCCTTTTTCACAAAGGTTAGTTGTACGAGCCAGATGCAAAGCAGCATAGGCTTCTCCTAGCCGGATCTGAAGATCTTCTGCTTTTTCTAGGCACTCTCGGAACATATCTATTGCTTTTCCTAGTTGCCCTCGGTACTCACAGAGAAGTCCAAAATCTATTTCTACCAGAACCTGATATTCTCGATCACCAGTTAATTGACTAAGATAAAGAGCTTCTTCCAAATAACGATAAGCCTCTTGAGTACGTCCTTTTTGAATATATATTTGAGCTATCCCCTTGGCAACACGAGCTTTTAAGCTCAATCGCTCAGATAGCTGAAGTAAATCAAAGGCACGTAAATAATAGTTCATAGAGTTAGGCCACTGCCCTCTCATGTACTGAATTTCGGCAAAAGAGTTATAGATAGAGGCCTGTAGTGTTCGATTTTTCTGATCCCGTGCTAAATCAAGAACTTCTTTCAAAATAGACTCTGCCTGCGTGTACTCTCCCATCGCAATATAAACAGAAGCCATCATAGTAAGTTCTTCCGCCATCTCTTGACTCTGCCCTCGAAGAGTGCTCGTTAAAATCTCAAAATTTTCCAAAGACTCTTGAAGCTGACCTTTTTTTAGATAATTAAGCCCTAGTCCTTTCAGAAAAATAGACTCTTCACTTTTTTCTGCTTGAGCTAAAGCCAGTCCTTCTTTGCAGTAAGACAAGGCTGTATCGTAGTTACCTATCTGAAAATATATTTGTCCCAGTTTTCCAAAAAGATCCAATTTTTTTTGCTGCCCCGAGCTTTCTTCTACTAGCTCAAGAGCATTTTTGTAATGTTTAATTGCTGTGCTATAGAAAAACTGTTTTTCGCAAAGCTCTCCTGCTTCTATCGAAAAAGCAATGGCTTTCTCAGAAACTTGAGCATTTCTATAATGATAGGCAAGCTCTTCGGAATAAGGTCTTCGCTTGGTAGCTTCTATTTCTAAAAGGCCCGCCACTTTTAGATGAAGTTCTTCTCGGAAAGAAGGAGGGATTTTCTCATAGATAAGTTCACCTAGACGAGGAGAGCCTATAATGAAGCCTGCTTCTCCGTTTTCGCGTACTTCTGCTAAAAAACCTTGGCTGAGTAGCTTAGGTAGTAAATGCTTTAATGTATCAAGAGTTATTCCTGATAATTTTTCCAAAAATTTAAGTTGGAAATGTTGTCCCACAACAACGGCCATTTGGGTAATTAAAATCAAAGTTTCATCTAAATTCTGATATTTCTCAACCAGAGACTCTTCTAATAAATTGGGCCGACGAACTTTGCGCAAGTCATCGATCTCAATTTTCCACTCTCCTCCTTGACGGTAAATCAAACCATCATCGGCAAGATTTTTAAAGGTCTCTTCTGCCAAGAGAGGAATCCCACGACTGATTTCAAAGATTTTGTCCCTCAGTTCACTGTCAATATAGTCTTTATCAACCATTGATGCAAGAAAGCGGGACAGTTGATCCTTAGAAAAAGGAATCAGTTCAATTTCTTCACACACTCTCTCTATTCGAAAACGAGGAAGCATTTTTTCCAAAGAACTCTCTTTAGTTCCGAAGTTACTTCGATAGGTTCCACACAAAAGAATAGAGTGATTCATGGATTGCTCAGCCAAAGCAAAAAGAATTAAACTACATCGATAGTCTAAGCGGTGCAGATTATCTAAACAAATACAAAGGAAATAGTGATGAGATATTTCGATGAAGAACTGACAAATTCTTTCCCCTAATTCCTCTGGAGAAAGGTTTTCTTCCCGAACACATTCCTTTAAACAATTACGTTGATTAAGATGGGGAGAAAGTAGGGTCAAAGTACTTCCCCAGCGTCCGACGAGTTCTTTCAAAAATGTTTCTTCTGATCTTTCTAGAGAAGAAAAAATCTGATCAATAATACTTCCAAAAACTTCTAATCCACTCACTTCTTCGCAGTTCACCTCTAGCATAAATCGTCCAGAGCGAGCGCTGCGAGATTGAAATTCTCGAAGCAACCTTGTCTTTCCTAACCCCTCTGAGGCATGCAAAACAATAAAACGACCTCGGCTTCGAGTAGCTTTACCTAAAGCTTTCTCTAGTCTCTTTAAATTTTCATCTAACCCAATGGTGCGTGGTGAGGAAAGAAATTTACGCCCTTTATCCACTCGGATATCCAAAAAATCCGTATGGCCAGCGATACGTAGCATTGCTCGCAAAAGTTCTTCGGTCGATTGAAATCGATGAGAAGGTGATTTTTCCATGAGCTTCATAATAATGCCTTGGAAACCACTTGTTACCTTCTTATTAAAATTACTAGGAAGGGGGGGAACCGTCTCCACTTGCTTAACCATAGTTGTAGCAAGGTCAGAGCTCTTAAAGGGAAGTTGTCCCGTTACGAGTTCATAAAAAATCACTCCTAGGGAGTAAAGATCCGTTCGAGGATCTACCTGAAAACCTTTTATCATCTCAGGAGCCATATAGTTTATGGTTCCTGCAATAAAAGACTCAGAAGTAGAGCTAGGGAGGTTATCACAAGTAGCAAAGCCAAAATCAATAATTTTGACTTTTTGCTCTGAGGTAATTTTGATATTTTCGGGCTTTAGATCACGATGAATAACACCTTGGCGATGAATATAATCTAAAACTCTGGTAATCTCAATACCCACTTCAAAAATCAGTGAGACTTCACTTTCTTGGAACTGGGAAAGCGAGTCTCCCTCAATGTATTCCATCGTAAAGTAGTCAATCCCCTGCTCATAAACTTGGACAACCCCAGGATGATTGAGGTTTTTAATGGCAGTGAATTCTCGGGAAAAGAAAGCTCTGTCTCTTTCTGTTCGGAGGCTATTGGCCAAAACTTTAATGGCAATATCTCCCCCTTTTTGCAGGTCTTGAGCCAAGTACACTTGACCAACTCTCCCGCCTCCTAAGACACTTTTTAGTTGATAACGGGAGTCAATCGTATCTCCTACATTGAAATCACCTTGCATGTTTATTTTCCAGATTTACATTTTTTCTACAAAATCAACACCTTGCAGAATTGCACTTAAAGGGAGATCTGCCAACACAGAAGTTTCCGTATCATCGAAGACAAAAGCCGAAAAATCTATCGACTTTCGAGCTACTTTTTCTGGTTCAGCTTCCACTTTCTTTTCTTCCTCTTTTTCAGACAAGGTAGCAGGAGGTTTCTGTTCAAAAGAAACAGGACTCAATGTTCCTGAGAGAATAACTTCTTCTTCAGAATCTTCTTCAAAAAGCGTCTGAGTAATTTCTCCTAGTTGGGGAGAAACCGTTTCTGGCTGACTCGAAACTTCTTCTAGTTGACCAGGGGCTTCTAGTTCTGAAGGAGCCAAAGCTTCACCCTCTTCTTCATCCTTTTTGATATCTTCTTGTACCGCAGCAGTCTCTGTAACTAAATTCTCAGAAAATGAGGACAATGTTACAGGAAGAAACTCTTTTGGTAAATACAAAGACATATCACAAACAAAACTAGCGACGAATTCTTCATTGCAACTAACCTGCCTGTAGTGATTAGTTGCTTGATCTACTTTACCTTCTTTTTGTGAAACCCATCCAAGAAAAGCCTGAGCCTCAGATTTATCAAGATCTGAAATAGGCAATTTAAGTATAGATTCAAGATCATTGACAGCTTTTTCACTTGCACCACTCTTAAAGCAAACCATTGCATGAGCGAATAAAGCGACTCTTTGCTTCTCTGGTGTATCAAGAGTAGCTTTTGGAATTTCGTGATGAAAAATTAAACGCGCTTCAGGAACTCGCAAAGTCGATGCCAGTACTTGAGCTAACCCTGCCCAAGCCGAAACCTTCAGAAATTCTTCCTGTGAAGAAAGAGAAGTTAAAGACCGGAACTGTTCCTCCGCTGCTAAACTATCATTCTGTCTTTGAGCCGCCTGAGCTTTAGCAAAAAGGCCCCATGTATCTTCCATAGATTTCCTCCTTTGAAACCATGATATGAAATCAAAATAGATTCGTCAAGCCTGTTTTCTTACCCAGTCATGCGAGTCTTTGGTCATAAAAATTCTAGACATTAGCGGTTTAGCATAGACAAATAAAGATTCTGAGCATATTTCCGTTTTTTAGGTGCATGAAAGTAGCCATCCGGAGAGGGTATGCTTTCCACTAGCTGATCAACAATCTCATCGGGAGTTACATTATCAGCCTCGGCTTTATAGTTGAGAATAATTCGATGCCTAAACACGGGATGAACAATAGCTCTGATGTCACTTGCCGTAGCAAAAGAACGCCCCTTGAGCAAAGCTCGGGTTTTTGCTCCGTTAATCAGACACTGAGCTGCTCTAGGACTTGCTCCCCAACTCAAATTTTCTTTCACAAAGGGGAAACTGTCTGTATTTTGGGGACGAGATAAACGACAAATTTTAAGAGCATACTGAACTATTTCTTCTGAAATATAGATTTTTTTTGCCAACTGCATGTACTTCAAAATATCTTTTTGAGAAAGAAGGGGATGGAAAGGAGTAAGCTTTTTTGAAATACTGATCCGCATAATGCGCTGCTCTTCTTCCCTTGAAGGATAGTCAAAAAGAATATTAAACATAAAACGATCCAACTGAGCAGCGGGTAAGGGATAGGTTCCCTCCTGTTCGATAGGGTTTTGAGTTGCTAAAACAAAAAAAGGAGGATCTAAAACAAAGCGTCTTCCTGTTGAAGTCACAGTGTTTTCTTCCATTGCCTCAAGAAGAGCAGCTTGAGTTTTAGGCGGAGTACGGTTTATCTCATCAGCCAAAAGCAAGTTGGCAAAAATAGGGCCTTTCAAAAAAGAAAACTCGCGGCTGAGATTTTCAGGATCCTGCACAAGAATTTCACTTCCTGTGATATCAGAGGGCATAAGATCTGGTGTAAATTGAATCCGAGAAAAATTCAAATCCAAAAGATCCCCGATACAACGAATAATAAGAGTCTTAGCTAGGCCAGGAACTCCCACCAACAAAGAGTGATTTCCACTGAATATAGCAATGAGCATATGCTCAATCGCTTCTTCTAGCCCTACAATCCTCTCTTGAAGCTTCGTTTGAACCTCTTTATATACCTGTCCGATTTTCTCAATATCCTCTTGCCCAATACCGGAGAGGGAAAAATTTGTATAATCTGTCATAAACTATGATCTCCTGAGAATGAGCTAAGTCACTGATGTTTTTTTAATTTAGCCCAGGTATTTTTTCCAACCACGCCATCAACAAGCAACCCATTGTCTCTTTGAAAATTCTTCACAGCCTTTTTTGTCATGGGCCCAAAAACGCCATCGACACTTCCTTTGTAGTATCCCAACTTTTTCAAAAGTTTTTGGATGTTACGATGAGAACGATTTATACCTAAAGAACGAGTGATCTGTTGGATGTCTGTCCAAAGATTGGCCCTTTTCCCCTGAGTCCCCATAACCGCAAATGCTACTTTTTTTCCATCGATTGTCATACAGCCCGCAAAAGTATGTTGAGCCTTAATAGTCCAACCTGTTTTTCCATAAATATTGCGATGAAGTAAACGGTTGTGACTATGTACAACTATTTGTCTACCACTCGAAGTTTTTACAGTCGCTTGCTTTAAGCTCAAAATTTGACGAATTAATTTGTATTGATAAGATGCTGCCGCTATTAGAGCCAGATCAAAAGCACAACTATATTGCCCTTTAGCTGGAAGCCCGTTGGGAGTCAAAAAGCGACTGTTCCGACAACCTATTTGACGAGCTTTTTCGTTCAAAAGTTGAATAAATTTAGAAGTACTTGGAGTAACACCTTCTTCCAAGACCACAGCCACATCGTTAGCTGACTTGAGTAACAAAGCACACAACAGATCGCGACAACTAACTTTTTCCCCTCTTTTTAGGTAAATTTTAACGGGGGCAGTAGAAGCTGCTCGTTTCGAGACAACTAGCTTTTTGTCTAAGGAACAGTGATCCAATATAACCATTGCTGTGAGTAGTTTTACGGTGCTAGCAGGAGCTCGGGCTTTCAGGTATTCTTTTGACTTAACAACTTTTTTACTGCTACGATCGATAATACAATAACTAGCTGCACTAATGGCATACAAAGATTGGCTAAATAGAAGCAGTCCCAACAGCACCCAGGCTGCTCCATTGGAGCAGCATATTTTGAGAAAAGAATTGGCATTAGTCAACATAATCTAATAAAACCTACTATATTAAGATTTCTAAAAACTTGTTATAAAATTTTTAAACCACAAGAACCTAATTTTTTGTCCTACCCTCTATTTTATGGACTCTTCTACATTTGTCAAAGGCAAACTTCTGTTTGGAGAAGTTTGTCATTTCCGCTTGCAGCAGTCCATCCTTCTGTTATAATAAAATTCCATCCAAGATAAATCGAATACAAAATAAGTCAAAAAAATTATCCAAAAACATTGAATTCATTAATATAGGAAGAAAACAGAAAGAAAACAAATGTCCAAAGCTAAAACTTACATCTCCCTTATCTGTATATTCTTGGGAACAATCATCTTGGGACACATTCTTTCACCTCATTATTCTACTGAGGAATCCTCCAAAGATTACAAACGTATTATTTGTATGTCTCCTAACACAACAGAAATAGTTTTTGCTCTTGGGGCAGGAGGTCGCATAGTAGGAGTAGGCGATTTTTGCGAATACCCTCCCCCAGTGAAAAGAAAAGAGAACGTTGGGGGGTTTCTAAACCCTAATTTCGAGAAAATTCTTTCGCTCAAGCCTGACTTAGTTATTACTTCTGGACAGCATAAAATACTTAGCGATTTTTGCAAGCGAGAATCTATCCGTTGCTTAAATATGCATATTTCCAATGTAGAATCTATTTGGCAAGCAATTTTTAAGCTCAACCACTTTCTCCAAGTTGATGATCAGGGAATAGAGCTAGCCAATACTATACTCTCAAAGCTATCTCAATACGAAAACAAATTGCCCAAAAAAGTGCCGCCTCTTAAAGTTTTTCTTTGCTTAGCTAAAAGTCCTGGTAACTTTCGGAATATAGCCACTTGTGGAAGTAAATCATTCCTGAATGATCTTTTACAAATTCTTCAAGCAAAAAACGTTTTTGAGGATTTAGAAAACGATTATATTGAAGTTTCCATAGAATCGCTAGTTAGTCGTTCCCCTGATGTTATCATTCAGCTCTCTCCCGGTCTAAATGTCAGCTCTTCTAAAAAAGAAGAGATGATAAAAGAGTGGGGTCAACTCAACGAAATTAAAGCTGTGCAGAATAAAAAAGTCTATCTACTAACGGGGAATCATCTTTTGCTTCCTGGGCCGCGTATTACAGAAACCCTTTCCGACTTAAATCAATGTATTTATGGAAAATAGTATCTTAGAAGCTAAAAAGGTCTGCTTTTGCTATCAAAATAGTATTTGGGCATTACAACCCACTTCCCTAGCACTCAAACCAGGAGAACTTGTCGCACTAATTGGACCAAATGGAGCAGGAAAAAGCACTCTCATTAAAATCTTAGCAGGAGTTATTCATCCCACAAAAGGGGAAGTTTATCTCCAAGGAGAAAGGATTTCTCATTTCCCACGGAAAAAATTTGCCCAAAAAATAGGTTATTTACCTCAGTTCATCGCCTCACATCCTGAGTACACGGTTTCAGAAGTTGCTTCGTTGGGAAGATACGCCCACAGCCAAGGAATGGGATTTTTAAACCAAGAAGACAAACATATTATAGAAACTTGCCTAAAAACATGTCAGGTAGACCAGCTAAGTAAGCGGAAAATAAACCAGCTTTCTGGCGGAGAACGCCAACGGGTTTTCTTGGCCTCTGTCTTAGCACAACAGCCCCAAGTTTTACTCCTAGATGAGCCCACTACAGGATTGGATTTCCACCATCAGATTGACTTAATAGAACTGTTGAAAAAACTTTCCCAACAGGGGATAAGTGTAGTTTTTGTCACCCATGAGATCAACTTAGCTTCCATCTACGCTCCTCGGATTGTACTTTTTTCCAAAGGCATGCTTTTAGAAGATGACACTCCAAACAATGTGCTCCAAACATCTGTATTAAAAGACCTTTACGAAAATAAAGTGTTCAGAGGAAAACATCCTCAAAAAGACATTCCCATGATTTTTCCTAACTTGGAATTATAATCACAAAAAACAATTCTATGAGAAAAAAACATTTAACAACTTCACGCTTTACATCTCACCTTCTCTGCTATTTTAGCTTAACTCCTATTGTATTCCTTCTAGCACTTTGGATAGGATCAGAAAAGATCAATTGGGTATTGTTTTGGAATAACCTAGGAAAAGAAGAAGGAGATATAACCTTTCGCATTCTTTTTCATTATCGTCTTCCCAGAATCATTTTAGGCTTCTTAGCAGGGGGGAGTTTAGCCTTGGCCGGAGGAGTATTCCAAGCTATTTTAAGAAACGACTTAGCTACTCCTTACACTCTAGGAATCACCAGTGGAGGAACTCTAGGAGCCGTCTTAGCAATATCTTTTCCAGCCCTTAGTTTAAGTTGGGGGATATTTTCTAGTGTCCAGATATTTGCCCTTTTGGGGGCAGCTCTAACAACTTTTTTAGTTTATCTTTTAGCCCATCGACAAGGTTCATTTTCCATGAGCTACGTACTTTTAGTTGGAATCACTGTAGGAATTTTTTGTAATGCCCACATTATGCTAGTGCGCTACCTAGTTAGCCCTAACACTCTGGTCATAATGGATCGCTGGATTATGGGGGGGCTATCCACTGTCGGCTACCAAGATATTTGGGCTCTCTTACCCTTGCTACTTCCTGGACTTTTTTTACTTTTTTTGCAATGTCCTCAACTCAACCTTCTTGCCTTTGGAGAAGAAATGGCAACAGGATATGGAATAAATGTTAGCGAAGTCCAAAAGAATTGTTTTATAGGAGGTTGTTTAGTTACCGCCTCGGTGGTTTCCATCACGGGGACTATTGGTTTTGTCGGACTCATCGTTCCTCACTTAGTCAGAAAAATTGTCGGGCCAGATAATCGATTAGTTCTCCCAGGAGCTTTTTTCCTGGGCGGAAATTTCTTGGTTCTTTGTGATATTTTTGCTCGAACCATCATTGCTCCCACTGAAATGCCTGTGGGGATTATCACCTCTTGCCTAGGCTCTCCCATTTTTATTTGGATACTATTGCGTAGTAGCAATAAATAGATTAACCCAATAGGCTTAAGGGTTTTCTTTCAGAGAAATCCCTTTGCTTACTTTATCTAGCCGAGCAGATTTTTTTCGTAAAAGTTGACTATCGGACTGCAGTTTAGATAAGCTAGTTTGCATTTTTTCTAAACTACTTAAGATAGATCGAATACTATCCTCCAAGTCTTCGTCAAATTTTTTCTTCACATCATCAGGACGGATCAAAGAATTTTCAACTTGGCTCAGTTTTTTCTCGCACAATTCAAGATTTTCTTCCAGCAGAGCTAATTGTTTTTGCATAAACAAAGGGATTTCTGAGCTACTGACACCAGAGGAACTAGATTCACTACGCGAAAGAATAATAGAGATATTAAAAGAAACCAAAACAACCGAAGTTACCAAAATCCAAATAAGAAGCGAGTCACTTTGTCTAGGGAGAACAGAAATGTTCCTAGGAGAAACTTTGTTTTTTTTAAATTCTGACATTTAATTCTCCTCAGCTTTATCCAAAGAAAGTTTCTTAAAAGCTTTCTCTAGGTTTTGTAAATCCTCAGATAAATTTTGGATGTTATCCTGAGTTCTTTGGATCTCTCTTTGGCTTTGTGTTAATTGATCAAGAATAGTGCCACTACTTTGCTCTAAGTTAGTATTTAAAACAGCAACAAACTCTTGAGGAGAAGCTATTCTTGTCTCTAAAAATGAAAGCCTTTTCTGTAAAGTATCCATACGTTGATTTAGTTTCAAACAAGATTTTTCCCATTCACTTTGCCACAGAAGAGAAGGGGTTGTATTTTCCAAAGAATTAGATCGAGGAAATATTATCAACGTAATTAAGGTAAGAGTAAAAACAAGCAAAACTAAAAATGCTTGAACTAGGGATGAGCCTTGAGAGGAAGCTTCTGAATTCATAAAAAGCTCCTAATGGGGGTAGTGGTAAGTGGGGAGTCAAATATTTCTGACCTGCTTTTAAATTATAAATTTTTTTTTTTTCGTGTCTAGCGAAAAAAATGTACGAACAACATTATTTTCACTAAAGAAAGACTAAAGAAAGACTATTCTTTAATATATCCAGTAACTAACATAAATTTAGTAAAAGAAATATCATTCAGATCTACAGAACCTATTTTACTTGACTTTTTATTCAGATTTAACATAATTAATGATAAGAAAATCTATATTTAACCGGTTTTAAAGAAAGACAAGCTTGACATTTCATCCTTGGCTTGGTAAAGTTAAAAACTTTATTAATTATTTCTTAGAAACCTTTGGGAATTTCCCAGCAAAACTGTAAAAAATATAGGTATCTTGGTAACAAATTATTTGTTAGTGGGGTATTTATTTTTTTTTGGCAACCATTAAAATGAAATTTTCTTTCTGGAATATTGCCCTTTTGGGAGACAAAAAATGCAAGGCGAAGTGCTTAGAATAGTAGAAGCCATTCATCGGGATCGCGCGATAGATAAAGAACTTATCTTTCAGGGAATAGAGTCGGCACTACAGTCTGCAGCCAAAAAGAAATACCGGGATGATTCTGATCTTGTAATCACAATTAATCGGGAAAATGGGCAAATCCATGCCTCGACGGAAGATGGTGAAGAAGTAGCCCCCCCTGATTTTGGAAGGATTGCGGCCCAAACAGCCAAGCAATTGATTATTCAAAAAATTCGAGAAGCTGAACGAGATGTTATCTTCACGGACTTCATCCAAAAGAAAAAAAGCATAGTTACAGGATCAGTTCACCGATACGAAAATCACAATTTGATTGTCAATCTCGGAAAATCGGAAGGAATTCTTCCTCCTCATGAGCAAGTTGAAAGCGAACACTATCATCCAGGAGATCGAGTCAGGGCTTATCTTCTAGATGTAAAAAAAGTAGCCCATCGGGTTAAGTTAATTTTGTCACGGACTCACCCTAACTTCATTCGCAAACTTTTTGAATTGGAGGTTCCTGAGATCGTCCAAGGCATTATTGAAGTTAATAATGTGGTTAGAGAAGCCGGGTACCGGACAAAAATAGCAGTTCATAGTAAAGATGAAAAAGTGGACTGTGTAGGAGCTTGTGTAGGTGTTCAAGGTCGTCGCATCAAAAACATTATTGATGAACTAGGCGGAGAAAAGATTGATATTATTCGTTGGGATGATGATCCCGAAATTTTTATTGCGAATGCTTTAAAACCAGCAGGCGTTTCCCATATAGTCCTGGAAGAAGATAAGCGCAAAGCAAAGGTATTTGTCGAAGAAAGCCAACAACCTTTGGCCATTGGAAAAGAAGGTCAAAATGTAAGGTTGGCTGCTAAATTGTGTAAGTGGGATATCGATATTATATCTAAATCCCATTCACAACCCAAAACTGATGCTTGACCGATGCAATGTAAGGATACCTCAATGGGTTTAAGATATTTAACAAGTCTCGATTTTACTAGGGAGAGTTGAGATGATTCTTAACTAAAAAAAAAGAGCAGGTTTTTGCTTAGAGGTTTCCAAACAAAAAGTCCCTGTAAAAAATTTATACTTATAAATTTTTAATGGGTGACCTAATTTTTTCCCATTGCACATAGTAATACTCCCTAGAGCCGTAATTTATGGGAATCAAAACAGATGTATAATTGATTATTTTTTGGAAATCTCTTCAGCCAAGGAGGTGAAAAATTTGAAAACAAGAGCTTGGCAACTAGCTAAAGAACTGGGAATTTCCAGCAAAGACTTAGTAGATGTGGCTGCAAAGCATAAAATCGACATTAAGAATCATTTGAGTGCTCTCGATCAAAACCAAGTAGATAAACTTCTGTCTATCTACAAAAAAGGCTCTAAGCCTAACAAGAAGGTAGCGAAAGAAAAAGTAAGCAAAAGACCTGAGACAAATGCTAGCCCCTCTCAAAGAAAAGTGTCTGCAAATGACAACGCAGCCGCTGTGAACCCTAAAAGAACTATAACTATAAATAAAGAAAAGCCTCGAGAAAACCTTCCGAAAGGTAGAGGCAGAGAAAATCAAAAACCAGAACTTCAAAGTCGCGGTAAAACCTTTACTCCTGAGAGAAATAAGGATAATAAAAATAAAACTTATATTCCTCAGAGAAATAGAGAAAATCGTAGTAAAACCTTTACCCCTGAGGGTAATAGAGATAATCGCGGTAAAACCTTTACTCCTGAGGGAGCTAAAGAAAACCGTAGCAAAACTTTTACTATTGAGGAAACTGGAACTAAAGAAAACCGCAAAGCTCGTACATCGATCGCTGCGGCAAACAAAGAAACTCGTAAGGCTCGTCCCTTAGAAAAAGCCGGCCGAGAAGAGCTAAAAAAAGAACGCACTCGAGGAGAAGTAAAAACAGCACCAGTTGCCGTCAAAAAAAATCCTCGAACAACTAGCAGTTACAAAAAGAAACCAAGGTCAGATTCCCAGGACAATCAAAGACATCACCACCATCACAGAAATAACAAAAGGTTCGGTAGAACAAAGAACTATGTGAGTAAAGCAAGACCTACGATTGCAAGAGTGGGCCCTATTGATGTGACTGTTCCCATTTCTCTGAAGAAGCTTTCTCAAACGCTTGGTATTAATAGTTCCAAAATTATCAAAAATCTTTTTGAAAACTATAGTATTTCTGCTACTCTCAATCAACTATTGAATGAAGAGTATGTTGAAGCGTTAGGAGTTGAGTTTGGTAAAGATATCAGAATAAAACAAGAGGAGGATCAAGAAGAGTCTCTTATGAAACAACTGCAGAAAAAAAAGGACTCGCCCGAGGACTTGGTTCCCAGAGCTCCTGTAGTTACATTTTTGGGACACGTTGATCATGGTAAAACCTCTTTGCTAGACTATATACGTAGTAGTAAGGTCGCTTCAGGAGAAGCCGGAGGAATTACCCAACGTATCGGTGCTTACAAGGTTAAAACAAAAAACAGCTCTATTGTATTTTTGGACACTCCTGGTCATGAAGCATTTACTTCCATGAGAGCAAGAGGGGCCAACGTTACCGATATAGCTGTCTTAGTAGTTGCTGCCGATGATGGAGTTATGCCACAAACAATTGAGGCTATCAACCACGCCAAGGCGGCAGAAGTGCCCATTATTGTAGCTCTTAACAAAATCGATAAGCCTGGAGCTAACCCGGAAGTGGCAGAGCAACAGCTTAGTAGACATGGTCTCGTTCCTGAAAAATGGCAAGGAGATACTCCTTTCGTAGAGGTTTCTGCTATCACAGGACAAGGTGTAAATGAACTTTTAGAGTACATTTCTCTTGTTGCTGAAATGCAAGAACTGCGAGCAAATCCTACGAAAAAAGCACTAGGAACTCTCCTAGAAGCTTCTGTTCAAGAAGGAAAAGGTACAGTTGCCACCATACTTGTTCAAGATGGAACCTTAAAGAGAGGCGACAATATCCTCTGTGGTAACAGCAGTGGAAAAGTTCGAGATATCATCAATGACAAAGGCAAAAAGTTAAAAGAAGCTGGCCCTTCAACTCCTGTATCCATCTCTGGTCTTTCTGATTTGCCTAGTGCTGGTGACAAGTTCTATGTTGTAGACAATCTATCCCAAGCAAAAAGTATTGCTGAAGATAGACAAAAAACTTCTCGCGAGAGTACACTTCATAACGGAGTGCGCAGACCTAGCTTTGAACAGCTTATGCAAAATCTTCAAGAAGGAACAGCAAAACAGCTTTGTTTAATAGTTAAGGCTGATGGACAAGGATCCGTCGAAGCTATCTCACAAAAAATAGAACAGTATTCTCACGAAGAAGTAGAGTTGCGAGTGCTCCACGCTGCGGTAGGAGGTATCAACGAACGAGATGTTCAGTTGGCTATTGCAAGTAAGGCTCTTATTTTAGCTTTCAATGTCGTCGCAAGCAAGCCTGCTAGGGATCTAGCGGATGACAAAGGGGTTGAGATTAAACGCTATAGCGTTATCTATCATCTTTTTGAAGAACTCAAAGACATCATGAGCGGTATGCTTCCTCCCGAAAGAAGAGAAAAAACCATTGGTCATGCTGAGATACGAAAAATTATTCGCATTTCAAAAATTGGTAATATAGCAGGTTGTTATGTTACAGATGGATATCTAGAGCGAAACTCTAAAATCAGAATCAGTCGCCAAGGAGTTACTTTAAACAAAGGAAAAGCGATGGATTTATCTTCCTTGAGGCGTTTTAAAGAAGACACAGCCAAGGTAAAAGAAGGATTTGAGTGTGGAGTTCGTTTGATTGACTTTGATGATTTAAGAGAAGGTGACGAAATAGAAGCCTTTAAAATCATTGAGGTTGCGAGGAAAATAGATTAGGATGTTTTTCCCTAATATCATAGTCATTGTCTTAGACGGGGTAGGAGTTGGTTATTTACCTGATTCATCGGATTACGGTGATTGGGGAAGTAATACCCTTTTACATATTCATGAAAAAGTAGGTCTAAATTTACCTAACCTATCTCGTTTAGGACTTTCCAACATTTTGCCTTTGTCTTCACCAGATTACTCCATAGGAGCCTGGGGAAAAATGGCAGAACAATCTGCTGGAAAAGACACCACTACCGGTCACTGGGAAATTGCAGGAGTTATCCTGGAATCTCCTTTTCCTGTTTATCCAAAGGGATTTCCGCAAGATCTTCTCGATCGTTTTTGCCATGCGGCAAAACTAAGGGGAGTCCTAGGAAACTGTGCTGCCTCTGGAACAGAAATCATCGAGCGTCTCGGAGATGAACACGTAAACTCAGGGAAGCCCATTGTCTATACCTCCGCTGACTCTGTTTTTCAAATAGCTGCTCATGAGGAAGTGATCCCTTGGCCACGTTTATATGAGATTTGTGAGCTAGCTAGGGAAATATTAGTAGGGGAACACAATGTCGGACGAGTAATCGCCCGTCCTTTTCTGGGAAAAGAGGGAGATTATGAACGCACTTCTCGTCGGCGTGATTTTTCCCTTTTACCACCTCAAAAAACTATTCTAGAAGCTTTACTCGAGCAAAGGTATCAAACCACTACTATAGGGAAAATTGCGGATATTTTTGCGAACCAAGGAATTGGACAAAGTATCCCTGTAAAAGGAAACCCTGCTTGTATTGATGCCACTATTAAAGCGATGAGAACTCATCGACAAGGGTTAATTTTCACCAATTTAGTCGATTTTGATTCGCTCTATGGACACAGGAATGACCCCCTTGGATTTAAAGGGGCTTTGGAGTATTTTGATCAACGTTTGCCTGAACTGTACGAAGCTTTAGGAAAAGAAGATCTTTTAATTATTACGGCTGATCATGGAAACGATCCAACGACTCCTTCGACGGATCATTCTCGCGAGTATGTGCCTCTTCTAGCCTACCACCACAAAATGCATTCTTCCATAGACTTAGGAGTAAAAGAAAGTTTCGCAGATATTGCCAAAACTATTGATGACAATTTTGCCCTAGGAAAAATAAACAATGGTAGAAGCTTTTTATGGCAACTGTAAACTTAGCTCTATGTACTTAGCTCATCTTGCCACATTTCCAACAACTCCTCAAAAGCGGGATCTCGATGAAGAATATAAAAATCTTCATCTGAGCGAATCCTATCCATATTAGAATACCCATACTTAAGAGCTTTTTCTAAGCACTCTAGTGCTTCGGAAACTTGACTTTGCAAAGAGTAAACGCAAGCCATATTGTAATAGCCATTAACCATACGGGGATTCAAATCAATCGCTCGATTAAAATCTCTAAGAGCTTCTTCCCATTGTTTTTGGCAAGAATAAAGTTGAGCCCGATTATAATACGCTTCCGAGTAATTAGGAAAGAGTTTCAAGGCCAAATCATAATCCCCCAAAGCTTCCTCAAAACGTTCCTGGCTCTGGTAAAGATTTCCCCGGTTGTTGTAGCACTCCGCTTGAGGGAAAATCTGTATAGACCGACTATAGTCATCAATAGCCTCTTCCCATTTTTCCTCTTCGCAATATAAAATAGCACGATTATAGTAGGCTAAAGCATAATTCGGATAAATATCAACGGCTTTATTATAGCCAGATAAAGCCTCCTCTAATTTTTTGTTTTCTTTAGCCCAAACAGCTTCGTTGTTTGCCCTCATCGCATCTTCTATATTATTTCGGCCAACAGAGTCTTTTTTGAAACTAGGAGACTTTCCTGGCTTAGTCTTTTTCGATTCATTCGATTCAATAGAGGCCAGCTCTTCTTGTTTTGTCTCTTCTTTTATTTCTTCTTTTGTCTCTTCTTTTGTCTCAGGATTATCTAAAGAAGCTACGCTCTCAACCTCTTCTATTGGACTTTCGATCGGTGCAGGCTCTTCTTTGGGAGCTTCTTTCTTCTTTCTGAATTTTCCAAACATCATCTAAACCTAACTCTGGTTGGACCAGAATATTTATGTGTATCGTTAGAGAGGCTGTTGTATTTTCTTTGCCGCAGAGCGGCAACAGGTTATAGTTTGGGGCTTCAGCCTCATGGTTATCATTAAAGAATAGCGCTTTGGTTGTTCTTCGTAGCCGTAGCCGTGATCGTAGTCGTCGCCGTGACCGTAGTCGTCGCCGTGACCGTGACCGTGACCGTAGCCGTAGCCGTAGCCGTAGCCGTAATCATAGTCGTCGCCGTGACCGTGACCGTGACCGTTACCGTGACCGATTTTAATCTCGGTCACGGTAACACGGTGACGATCACGACTACGGTGACGATCACGACTACGGTTTTCAAGGACTTGCGGCTTAAGTTAACAGCTATGGGTTTGAAACCCCAGTCTATAACATATTACCGCTTCACGGCAAAGAAAATGCAAACACTTGAACCTTCGCGGGAATGATAAAATGGAAGACACAGATGCCAATTTACGATATTTCTTTCCTAGAAATCTTTACTCGTAATATCCGCATCGTAGCCTTCTCCTCCTTGTTGTCCATCAGCACCGTAAGTGGTAATGATATAGCTAGAGCCTTTTTTGCGATAGATAAATTCCCCACCCCAACCATCAAGAGGAATTTTCTCCATTATAGAGCTACCTGTTTTATTATCAGGTTTAGTTAGTAACTCTAGTCCTTGGCTACTTGTGGGATATTTTCCCTTCTTGATTTTGTACAAATCAAGTGCCTTCGTTAGCTCTTTCATATTAGCCTTGGTCTGGTTTACTTTGGCGACCTCTAGTTGATCAATTACTCTCGGCCCCACGATTCCGGCAAGCATACCAATAATAACAATCACAACCATAATTTCAATTAGAGTAAAACCCTGCTGGGTTTGTCGTCTTTTCATTTTCTTCTCCTTAATCTGGTCAAACCAGATATGAGAAGTGGTTTTTAATCACCTCTCTATAATTTAACTCTAAAATTTAATTCTATAATTTAACTCTATAATTTAATTCTATAATTTAATTAATTTGATTCATTTGCATAATAGGCAAAACTATCGCCATAACAATGAAGCCTACGACTCCCGACATAGAGACAATCATAATAGGTTCCAAAAGAGCTGTAACTTTTTGAATTTGTAATTCCACTTCTTCGTCATAAGCTATCGCAAGTTTAGTGAGCATACTCTCCAGTTTCCCACTTTTTTCACCCATCGAAACCATATAGCCTACAGCAGGCGGAAAAACCTTACTTTTCCGAATTGGTCCAGCCATCTCCCCCCCCTCGATAATCGTTTTTTCAACCTCTTCCAAAGTCTCTACCATAAGCACATTATTGACAACATTTTTAACAATGCGAAGTGCTTCTAGGGCGGGTAAACCCGACTGCAAAAGAGTAGAGAAAGTCACAGCAAAACGAGCCACCGCTTGTTTTTTAAACAAATTTCCAAAAATAGGCAACGAAACGAGAGTTTTATCTAAGAGTCTTCTTCCCTTGGGAGTGCCAATAAAAATTCGCAAGCCAATAAATCCAGCAATGGCAGAGAAGCCTAAAAAAGGCCACCAGTTCACACAAAAATCAGAAGTTACCACTAAAATTTGCGTAGGCAAAGGAAGATCTCCTCCTCCCGCCTCTAACATCTTCTGGAGTTTTGGTATAACAAAGGTCATAAGAAACATCACGACCATTAAACCTATTACAAGCATAATCAAAGGATACATAAGAGCAGCGGAGACTTTTCCTTGCATCCTATTTTGAGCTTGAAGATAATCTGCCAAACGATGCAAAACAACATCTAATTTTCCCGAGGCTTCTCCTGCTCTAGCCATATTAACGTAAATATTGTTAAAGGCGTTTGGATGGTCTTTGAGAGCATCCGGAAAAGTGACTCCTGTCGTAATTCTTTCCCGCACATCTCGGAAAATCAATTGAAGATTACGGTCTTCGCTTTGATCAATAAGGGCTGTAATAGCTTCACGCAAAGGAATATCTGATTCGAGTAATGTTGCCAATTGCCTTGTCGTTAAAGCTAAGTCTTCCAGTTTTACCTTTTTTCCTTTGCTTTTTTTAGCCCCCGCATGTTTTTTATCTACTTGATTCAAATCGATAACAGAAAGCGAGCTACCACGAAGCTTTTCCCGAGCCTCTTTTGGATCACTTGCATCGACGATCCCTGTTTTGATTTTCCCTGTTTTATCGAGAGCCTTGTATTCATATATAGTCATAGACAACTCTGCTATTCTAGAATCTTGTTTTATCAGATTCTAAGGATCTACCCTGATTTACTTCGCTTTGTACTCGTTTTCGGCTTTAGCTTTATACTCTAGAGCTTTTTTGTGGTCACTCATTTCTTTTAAAACGCTATTAAAACATGCCACTGCTTCTTTCCACAGGCCTTCTTCATAAAACTTGATACCCTTGTGGAAAAAAAAACTAATGTCTTCAACTTTGTTATTATCATCTAGTCGAGTTTCTGCTTCTTGCATCAATCGGTGCGCTTCTCCATGCTTTTGATCCATAGAAAGAACATCACTAAATTTTTCAATCGCTTCACTGTATTGCCATTTTTCGTAAAGCGCCACTCCCTCTTTGTATTCTTTCTCGATGTTCATCTGTCTCGCCTGGAGATTTTCTCGCTCGAGGATCATAACTTCTTTGTGGTGCTTAGCATTTTTATGTTCACTGTTTAACTCAAGAACGTGTTTAAAACACTTGATAGCCTCATCAAATTCTTGGCATTGACAAGCTTGAATGCCATCTCTATAGAACTTGGTCCAAGCGATAATATTTTCTCTTTTTTCAACTATACGTTGAAACTTACGAGCATGTCTATTACCTTCCTCTAGTTCAAAAATTTCTTGGATCAAGGATCTTACTTCCTCGTAATCCCCTTTTTCTAAAAAATCTTTAACCAAATCAACTAAATGTTTCACCTTATCTTGTCGATAGTCCAAATCCTGTTTAGCGTTCTCCACCAAGTCGGAAAGCTCTCGATTCAAATCATGGTAAACACCCAAAAGACGACTAGAGTCTGGATACTCGCGAATAGTCCGCATTATCTTAGTTACGAGCTCCTGCGCTTTGATCATATCTTCATCATCAAAAGACTCTAGAGATTTTTGAAGATCCGCTCGTAAGGAAAGCACATTTTCATCTTCTTCTTTAAACTCCATCGCCTCTAAACGTTTTTTCTGTGCTTCTTCAAAATAAGGAGAGTCTTCCCCATATATACAAAGTATCTTATGAAAGTAGGAGATAGCTTGGTTAAATTTTCGCTGTTCCAAAGCTTTACGTCCATGAGACATAAGAGAATGGGGACTGGAGTCATTACTAATATCAGGCCGATCTGTAATACTTGCAATTTCATCAATAAGATCTTTTATCCGAGGAAATCTATTTTTAGCTTTTTTGGCTAAGGTACGTAGAATTAACTGCTCCAACTCGGGGGATATTTCGGAATTGAGTTGTTTTGGAGAAATGGGCTTCTTTTGACTATGACACTTAAACATAGAAGTGAGAGAATCTGCCTGGAAAGGCATTTGTCCTGTTAATATCTCGTAAAGAATAATTCCCAAACTATACTGATCTGACTGGGAGCTATAAGTCCCAGCAAACTGTTCAGGAGCCATATACTTTGCTTTACCTATACAGAGATTGCTTGGGGTAACTCGCTTGTGGTCAAAATGTCGAACAGCTCCTAACCCCATAATACGAATATTTTCATCTTTATTAATCATAATGTTATGAGTAGATAACTTACGATGAAGAATATTTTGTTCATGGGCAAAAGAAATAGCTTGAGCAATTTGTAAAAAATAATCTATCGCTTGGGAAATTCCCAGTTGTCCTTGCTCTTGCAAGAGTTCATGAATAGTCTTTCCATCCACATATCCTGCAATAAATCCCAAATACTCTCTTTCTTCTATAGCGGAAAAGAGAGGAACAAAGTTAGGATAGTCTAACTTACTCCAAGATTTGAGAGCTAAGGAAAATCTCTCCTTTGCCACTTGTTTTACAGCTAGCTGAGGGTGGAGGATTTTAATCGCTCGAGTTACCTTAAGTTTTTGGTCTCGTGCCTGGTATATTGTTCCCGTACTCGCAACGGCTATTTTTTCCTCTATTTTACAGTCATGGAAAACTTGGCCGATCATACCTGCCTTCCTTTTTCTTTGAGGTAGAGCAAAAATGTCCCGAATTTTTACTCTACCTTTTTTCAATGCAAAGTCTTACAGAAACGTGCTTCAGAACCTATTAAAATGTGCAAAAACTATTACTACTTATAAAAAGTAGATTCTAAATAGAAGTTGCTCCACTCATATAGGGTTGCAAAGCTTTGGGAATATCAATATGTCCATCAGCTCGTTGATAGTTTTCAATGATAGCAACCATCAACCTAGGCACAGCAACTCCAGAGCCATTTAGGATATGAACAAACTCTGGCTTACCTCCCTTTTCTTTACACCTAATGTTCGCGCGACGAGCCTGAAATTCCCCACAGTTACTGCAGCTCGAAACTTCCAACCATCTATCAACTCCAGGAGCCCAAATTTCTAAATCGTAAGTTCTCTGAGAAGAAAAAGACATATCACCCGTCGCCAGAAGAACCACTCGGTAAGGTATCTCTAAACGTTGTAGTATCGTTTCAGCGTTAGCTAACATTTTGTCAAGCTCAGCAGAAGATGTTTCTGCTCGAACAATTTTGATGAGTTCTACTTTTTTGAACTCATGAACTCGCAAAAGGCCTCGAGTGTCTTTCCCTGCCGCTCCGGCTTCTCGACGAAAACAAGATGTTGCTGCAGTAAAATAAATAGGAAGATTCTCTGCTGGAAGAACTTCGTTACGATGAAAGTTAGTTAAAGGCACTTCTGAAGTTGGTATGAGAAAAAAATCATCCTGCTTTGTGTTATACATATCTTCTTCTAACTTAGGCAATTGGCCTGAGCCAGTCAAAGTTTGTCGGTTTACCAAATGGGGAGGAGCTATTTCCAAGTACCCATGCTCTTGGGTATGAACATCTAACATAAAACTTAAAAGTGCTCTTTCTAGCCTTGCCCCTTGTCCTTTGAGGGCAACAAATCCGCTACCGGCAATTTGGGCAGTGTGTTCGATATCCAAAATATCTAATTTTTTGCCTGTATCCCAATGAGGATGGATGGTAAACTCTACTTGCTTAGGCTCAGACCAAGTACGCACCATTTGGTTATTCTCTTCTCCTCCATCAGGAATATCTTCTTCCGGCAAATTAGGAACCCACATGAGAAGCCCATCTAATTCTTGGTTAATTTCTTGAAGACCTTGGTCGATTTTTTTGATTTGATCAGCAACTTCACTCATTTTCTCCAAAATAGCAGAAGCGTCCTGTCCAGATTTTTTAAGTTCTGCTATTTTTTTGCTTTCTGAGTTTCGATTTTTTTTGAGCGTTTCTGTTTCAAGTAAATGGCTTCGCTTTAGCTCATCTAACTCTAAAATCCTATCGATATTAACTTTATCACCCTTTCGGGCTAGCCCTTTTTTCACTTCTTCTGGTTGACTACGTATGAGCTTTATATCCAGCATGGGGTCTTTCTTTCCTCGACTTTCAGAGATTATTTTTTTCCAAGTGCCTAACAACAAACAAACCTACAAAGGTTCTTTTAAGTTTACTCGAAAAGACCTGAAAAGGCAACAGTTTTCAAGTCTTTCTTGATATTTTCGCGACAAAATTATTTTCAGTTGTTTTCAGATCTGACTATACTATAATTTGAGAAATCGAATTTGAGAAATCGAAGATGCAAAAATCAAAAATTTTCTTATCGCTCTTGTGAAATTAAGAACCAAGAGCTTTGAACTCATAAGGTCTCTATTATCTATGCAAAACAATTCATGGCAAGAACCACCGACCTTACTCATGAAGAACCTCTTTTATATTTTTTTGTTGAGTATTCTTTGTCTTCTTTCTAGTTGCCAAAAAGAAGAAAAAAAACAAAAAAAATCTTCTTCTCCTCCTTCTCCCATTATTTCTTCTCAAAAAGTCATTCAACTCAAAAAGACGAGTATCCCTTTGGAAACAATAGTCAATGGTGAGCTTGAGGTAATCCGTAAAGTTTCTCTTAGCACAGAAGTGGGAGGAAAGGTTTCCGCTCGTCCTGTCGATGTAGGAGATAACGTCAAACAAGGAAAACTTCTTTACAAAATCGATGACGAAGCTTTGCAGATTCAGAAAAAACGAATCCAAGAGAATATTCTTTTACAAGAGGCAAAAATATCTCAAGCTCGCTTAGAGTTAAACCGACAGACGACAATGGCAGATGCCACCACCGAGCAAAACTTAGAAATAGCTAGGCTAGATTATCTAATCACAAAAAAAACTCAAGCCATGTTAGAAAACGACCTTCAAGAGGTTAAGCGAAAGTTAAAAAAAACCCAGATCATCGCTCCTTTTGATGGAGAACTTGTTTCTTTGAGCTACCGCCTCGATGAGCTAGCTCAAGTAGGACAACCACTTTTAAAATTAGTGGATAGGAGTTTCATGAAAGTTATTGTTGGTGTTCCAGCAGCTTCTTTACCTCGCCTAAAGGAAGGATTAGAAGTCCAGGTTAAAGGGATTGACTTTGCTTGGGAAGTTCCTGGAAAAATCTATCGCATTTATCCTGAATCAAACCCTCTGAGTAAGAAAATACCGGTCGAAGTACGCTTAAGCAACAAAGAAAGACAATTACGAGGGGGACTTTTTTGCCAAGTGGTTTTTCATCTCGGCCAAAAAAATATATTACGAGCTGAGTTTCCCTTTGTACGCTCTTCTTACAGCATATATTTAGTAAAAGTGGCTTCTGAAAAGACAGGCTCTTTTTTAGAGAAAAAGGTCGAGGTTTCTTTGGAAAGAGATTTTTTCATTTTGCATAAAGGAGTCCAAGAAGGACAATGGCTGGAGGAGTATTGAAATGATACGTTTCTTCGCTTCCCACCCAGTTCTATCAAACTCACTCTTTGCCCTTCTTTTACTCGCAGGGTTTATTACTTTTCAATCTATGCCTGTGGAATCATTCCCTGACATGGAGTTTGGAATTGTCAGTATTCACGTTGTTTGGCCAGGTGCATCGCCAGAGGATGTCGAGAGATTCATTACGACAAAGATCGAAGAGGAGGTAGCCAAGGTTGATGATATATTATCTCTAAAATCTTTCTCTCTCTACGGATTATGTCGTATCCAAATCCGTTTTAACGAAGAGTTGGGCGAAGAAGATTACGATCGCTTGTATCTCCAAGTTCAAAGCGAAGTAAAAAAGGTCGATGATTTACCTGAAGATTCGTTGGCTCCAGAAATAGCAATGATCAGCACAGGACGAATACGTCCCATCCTTATCATTGCTGTTTCCGGAGATATCTCTGAGGAGTCGAGGTTTGAAATTGGTAAAGATTTACAAGAGCATCTCTTAGATTTACCCGGTATGGCAAGGATTAGTATCAGTGGAGATAGATCTCGGGAAATTCAGGTTAGATTAAACTCCCGCCAAGCAGAATTGCATGGTTTTTCCGCTTCTGAAGTAGTTCGATTGATTGAGCAGGAAAACAAGAGTTTTCCCGGAGGCATCATTCAATTAGAGAATAATAATGAAATTTTGGTTCAAACCGCTTCCCAAATTCGAGAAATAGAGCAAATAGAAAACTTAATTATTCGTTCCGACGGTAAAGGCAATGTTGTTCGGCTTAGTGATATTGCAGATATTTCCTGGGGCTATGAGCGTTGGACAGAAATGAATAAATCGAAAGGACAAAAGGCCCTCTTCCTTCGTTGTGAAAAAGAAAAAAGCGAAAATACTCTAAAAATGATTCCTCAGATCAAAAAAGCAGTCGAAAAGTTTCGCGAAAAAATCCCTGTCGATATAAATTTTGTTTACTTTAGGGACAGCACAATTTATATCAATAAAGTTCTTCGTATTTTAGAAAGCAACCTCTCTCTTGGATTATTCTTTGTTCTTTTAGTTCTCTGGCTTTGGATAGGTTTCTCCAACGCTTTTCTTGCCATTATAGGGATTCCTTTTTCCTTTCTTTGCGCCTTAATTTTTTTATCTTTATCGGGAACATCCGTCAATGAGATCGTTCTCGTTTCTTTTGTTTTAGTCTCTGGGATGGTTGTAGATGATGCCATCATCATCATCGAAAATATTTATCGACACCAACAAGAAGGACATTCTTTTGTTGAGTCCGCTTGTTTAGGTACTGAAGAAGTTTTTTGGCCTGTTTTAGCCGCGACAGCAACCACGATTGCCGCTTTTCTTCCCATGCTAATAATGAGTGGTATGACAGGAAAAGTAATGTCCTTAGTTCCTAAAACCGTCTGTTTCGCTCTTTTTGCTTCCTTGCTGGAAGCTTTTTTAATCATGCCAGGTCACTACATTGATTTTATGAAATTCTCTCTTTATTGGCAATTTTTCCTTCCGAAAAAAAAGAAGCAGCCTCCAAAAACAAATGCCCTGGTGAAAAAGCCTCGTATCTGGGAACGAACTTACCTCGTCACTTTGCAATATTTTCTACGCCATCGTTACTGGACTCTTCCCCTATTTTTTGCCATAGTTATTACTATTCTTGCAACAATGCTTCACCATCGTTCGATTCCTACGATTCTCTTTCCCTCAGAGCATCATGATTTCTGGATAAATGTAGAGACTTCTGGCTTTACAACCATAGAAGAAACAGCTCAGCGCATCGAGCAAATCGAAGCTGTTCTAAAAGAACTCCCTTCCAATGAACTATGGAACTATACCATTGGGATAGGAAATATGATGGACGAAAACTATGAGTTTTACACGGGATCTCATTTGGCTCAGTTTACTGTAACACTTTACCCTAAACGTGAAAAAAGCCGAAGCTCCGATGAGGTTATTATTGATCTTCGTCAACGCCTAAAAAAGGCAAATCTAATTGGTATTGCTAAGATAAAAGTCATTCGGATTCCGGTTGGTCCTCAACAAGGAAGGCCAGTGGCAATTAGAATTCGCGGAAAAGATTTTCAGGTTCTACAAGAAATCTCTGAGTTGGTCAAAAAAAATCTACGCGATATTCCAGGAGTTATACAAATAGACGATGATACTCAAGATGGCAAACCAAAATTTATTTTAGATTTTCGAGAAGATCAATTAAAAAGATTCCAACTTTCCCGACAAGAAGTTACTCTAACGGTAACGGTAGCCTTAGAAGGAATAGAGGCCTCTAAAATTCATGATGTGGATCGACAATACAAGATCCGTGTGAAATACCAAGATTACGATATCCGCTCCCCCCATGACTTAGAAAACCTCAAAATTAAAACTCCCCAAGGGGCTTACGTTCATTTAAAAGATATTGCTTACTTAAAATTATATCAGGGTCCTGCTCAGCTCATTCACTACGATCAGAAGAGATCTATCTTTGTAACAGCTGATCTTGATACCAACATTAATACATCAACAGCAGTAAATCTTGAGCTGCAAAAACGCATGAAGCCTTACCAGCAAAAATTTTCAGAATATAGCTGGTCTGGGGGAGGAGAGTACGAAAACACGACAAAGTCCTTCAACTCTCTAAAACAAGCATCTCTCATCGCTCTTGCTCTCATTTATATGATTCTAGGCACCCAATTCAACTCTTTTTGGCAGCCTTTTCTTATTATGAGTATCATTCCCTTTGCTTTAGTAGGAATTGCTTATGGTTTATGGATTTTTTATTTACCTTTTACTATGCTCACCTTCATTAGTGCAGTAGGTTTAGCTGGAATTGTCGTTAATGACTCTCTTGTTCTAATCGATTTTATCAATCGGTCTGCGCGTGAAAAAGACGTTTTTTCTGCCGTTTTGGATGGAACCAAAAAAAGACTTCGTCCTATTCTTTTAACTACCATTACCACAGTCTTAGGCCTTTTGCCTTTGGCTTTAGGGCTCGGAGGAAAATCGATTACTTGGACCCCTATGGCGACAGCTTTTTCCTGGGGGTTAACCTTTGCAACTTTATTGACCTTGTTTGTCATACCAGCAGAGTATCTAATCTTGGATGATATCATTTCTTTAGGGAAACGATTCAATAAAAATTTCTCTAAGAAAACAACAGAAACAGAGTCCAATGGCTAAAAAATATCGTACTATTTCCATTTACTGTGCTCAATGCCAAACACTCTTATATAAGTATCATAAAGGAGGACGAGGCGGTTTAGTAAAATGTTTCCTAGACCGGATCGTTGATGATAGAACCCAAGGAGACATGAAGTGCCCTTCCTGTGAAGGGGAGTTTGCTCGCCCTTTGGAAATTCGCAATCGCTCTGCCCATAAAATTATCCAAGGAAAAGTCTATACCAAAGGAATGTGCCGGAAATAAAATTTTTCAAAAAAAAGATCTGCATCAGAGTAGTTATCCGTTCTTTTCCTATAAGCTTTATAAAATGAGCTCCGAATAATTTTTTATTTTTTTTGAAAAAAAAATTGCTAAATTCCTCAAAAAATTGTATATATATAGATACAAATAATGCTTAGATAAGAATGTAAAACTATAATTTTACTTATATCACTTACCTGAATACAGGTAGAGAAATAACTTCAATTCTAAGCAAGTGTGGAGAGACACACAATCAAATTCGATAAAATCGCTCTCTGGTTAAAAGGTAGAATCTAAAAAATAAATCGACTTAAGTTTTTGTTTGTTTTATGTTATTTTTTTATAAAACTAAACCAAACACAAGGTCAACAAATCACCTTTTAATTTCCCTGCCAAAAAAATATCACGCGGCTACATCTTTGCCTTCCTTTTGCTCCACCGTTGTTTAACAACCCAGAAGTATCCTTCGCAGAATACCTCTAGTTTTATTTTTTCTGGTGGCAAAGGCATCTAGTCTAATAATTTTTTTTATTTAAAATGAGCGAGAACAATGAGCTATGATACCGTTTTGCTGGGACAACTCAGAGTTTATTTTCACCTAATAGCGAACCAGAGAACCAAATAGCGGTTTTATTGAATAGTTAAGGATAATATTGGGTATGTTCACATACCCTCAAAATAATCTCAGAGGTTTTCTGAGATTGCAGAAAAAATTCGCCGAATAGAACTACACAAAAGGAGATTTGTACGCCTGGTGGGGAACCAACCAAGCGACAATGTAAAACGAGATGAAGACACCTTTAAGCAAAATTCGTAATATTGGTATTATTGCTCATATTGATGCTGGTAAAACTACTGCTACCGAACGCATCCTTTTCTACACTGGAAAAAAACACAAAATTGGTGAAGTTCATGATGGTGATGCCACTATGGACTGGATGGACCAAGAACAAGAGCGTGGGATTACTATCGTTTCTGCTGCAACCACGACTTTCTGGAAAGATCACAAAGTCAACATTATAGATACTCCTGGGCACGTTGATTTTACTGTAGAAGTAGAGCGCAGTTTACGAGTTCTCGATGGTGCGGTTGGTCTCTTCTGTAGTGTCAGTGGGGTTCAACCTCAATCAGAAACTGTATGGCGACAGGCAGAAAAATACAATGTTCCACGGATTGCTTTCGTGAACAAAATGGATCGCGTAGGCGCTGATTTCTACAAAGTCATCAAAGACATGGCAAAAAAGCTGGGAGCTACTACTGCTACCCCAGTTAACATTCCTTTAGGAAAAGAAGATCATTTCCAAGGAGTTATTGACCTAATCAACATGAAAGCGATTATTTACGATGATTCTAGTCACGGAATGGAATTTGAAATTACCGATATTCCAGAAGACATGAAAGAGACAGCTGATCATTGGCGTAAACATCTACTCGAAGCTGTTTGTGAACAAGATGAAGAGCTTCTAACGAACTACTGTGAAGGTATTGAGCCTAATCGCGAACAAATTATTGCGATGATCAGAAAAGCCACTATCAACAGAGAAATGATTCCTGTACTAGCTGGTTCCGCTTTCAAAAATAAGGGAGTCCAAGAACTACTGGATGCCATGACCCTCTTTTTGCCTTCTCCAGAAGATCGTGATAATATTAAAGGAATTAATCCTGATACTGATCAAGTGGAAGAGCGTAAAGCTAGTCAAGATGAGCCTCTTTCTGCGTTAGCCTTCAAAGTAGTAACTCACCCTCAAATTGGGAAACTGACTTACGTCCGAGTCTACTCTGGAGTTTTAACAACAGGTTCTTATGCTCTTAACACTACACGAGGCAAAAAAGTTCGTGTCAGCCGCTTAGCTCAGATGCACGCTAATAAAATGGAAAACGTAGACGAGCTAAGTTGTGGTGAAATTGGAGTGGCCATTGGCTTATCTGATACTCTCACGGGAGCTTCTCTGGCTGATCCAAGTAATCCGCTTGTCTTGGAAAGTATTCAGTTTCCTGAGCCTGTAATTTCAGTAGGAATTCAACCAAAGAGTCGTAGCGACCGAGAAAAACTAGATATTGCTCTTATCAAATTAGCAGAAGAGGATCCTACTTTCAAAGTAAGATACAACGATGAAACCGAAGAAACTGAAATTTCAGGGATGGGAGAACTTCATCTAGAAATTTTGGTCGAACGAATTCGTCGAGAATTTAATGTCGATTCCATTGTTAGTACACCTCAAGTGGCTTACAAAGAATCCATTAGTAAGGAAGTAGATATTGAGCACAAATACATCAAACAAACTGGTGGTCGTGGACAATACGGTCATGTTAAGATGATAGTTGAGCCTCAAGAATCTGGTAAAGAGTTTGAGTTTATCAACAAGATCAAAGGGGGAAGTATTCCGCAAGAGTTTATCAACCCCATTGAAAAAGGTGTTCGAGAAGCTCTTGTCAAAGGACCTTACGCTCGCTACCCTGTTGTAGATGTAAAAGTAACACTCTACGATGGATCTTTTCATGAAGTGGACTCTTCAGAACGTTCTTTCAAAGCTGCCGCGATGATGGCTATGCGCGATGCGATCCTCAAAGGAAAGCCCAAGCTGCTTCAGCCTATTATGTCTGTTGAAATTACTGGCCCAACAGATTCTACAGGTACCATCACCAAAGTGCTTTGCTCTAAGCAAGGAAGAATTCAATCTATGGACACAGAAGGAACCACTCAAGTTGTTAAGGCAGAAGCTCCTTTGTCTGCAATGTTTGGCTTCGTCTCCGAGCTTCGTACTTTAACTTCAGGAAGAGCAAGCTTCACTATGGAATTCTCTCATTTTGAAGCAGTTAGCGCTGAGCTAGGGGAAGAAATTCGCAAAAAGAGAACAGAAGATTCCAAATCTCTTTCTGCTTAATTTTCCTTTGCAGATAAATTAGAGAATAAATAAAAAACGTGGTCTTTAAAAAAGACCACGTTTTTTTTTTGAAGATATATCTTTTTAAGTTTATACTAAGAGATGAAAATTTCTTCTCTTGGGTCGCAGGTGGCTGCCTTTGTGGATGTACGATTCACTAGACAAGGGCGGTCCTACAGTTATTACGAGAACAATATCCTATTCATTTCTTAAAAGATCGGTAAAACATGTTCGCCATTCTCTCCTTTTCTCCTGAAAGTTTAACAACACTCAATCTTCTGGTCGGAGGAGGTCTTTTTTTAACATCTTTTATTCTTTCTCTTCCTCTCCTTTGGTTAGTCAAAAAGTATGCGGAAAAAATTAAGTTAGTCGACCAACCCGGAAAGCGAAAAATCCACGCTAAGCCTATGCCTATAGGAGGTGGGATCGGAATTTTTGCCAGTACGATACTAGTTTTGCTTGGCTTTTTCTTTCTAGCAAGAGAATTAGCAGGAAATAACTTTCAAGAGTGGCTACAACTCTGTGAAATGGATTCTCAGTTCCAAAAGGATCTGCTTGTTATTTTGGGAGGAGGAACTGTAATTTTTGTCATGGGCCTCATTGACGATTACAAAAATTTAGGCCCCTATACAAAACTGGCAGTAGAAGTTCTCGTTGCAATCATGCTTTTTTGCTGTGACATCAGAGTCACTCTATTTATTGATAGCCAAGTCTTTTCCTTTTTTGTCACCATTGCTTGGATTATCCTAATAACCAACGCCTTCAATTTACTCGACAACATGGATGGACTTTCCGCAGGGGTAGCTTTAATTTCAGGAGCGATCTTTGTTTGGGCTGCAGTCACAGTAAACCAATGGGCCATCGTTTTTTTACTCATGGCATTACTCGGCTCTTTACTTGGTTTTTTACGCTACAATTTTCCACCTGCTTCTATTTTTATGGGAGACTGCGGAAGCCTTTTTATTGGTTATATGATGAGCACTCTCACTGTCTATGCAACTTTTTACCAGGCTCCTTTTCCCTTATTTCCCGTGGCTCTTCCCTTGCTCGTTTTAGCCGTTCCTCTTTTTGATACAGCAACAGTAGTTCTCTATCGCTGGCAAAGAGGAAAGCCAATTTTCCAAGGAGACAAAAATCATTTCTCCCATCGCTTAGTCAGTTTAGGAATGACAACTCGTCGAGCTGTTTTAGTGATCTATTTCATCACCCTGTCCACCGCAATTATGGCCACTCTCTTATACCAAGTAAACTGGCTAGGAACCCTTGTTATCGTAGGACAACTCTTTTGCATTTTGATGATAATACATTTACTCGAAAGAACAGGAGCTCGCTTTGACTAGGAAAAATCTTTATGAAAAACAATGAGGAATCTCTTGACCGGTTAAGAATAATAACTAGCCATATTTCCATTGGACTACTCATCATATCTCTTACCGCGAGACCTTTTGTCTCGGGACTGGCTGTCGGTGCAGGTGAAAATGCTTTATTTTGGATTTTTTCTTGGGGAGCTTTTCTCTTTGTTCTTTTGGATCTGTGCCTAAAAAAAAGTGAAAGAATCTCCCTTTTCCCTCTATCTATCCCCCTCACGGCTCTTCTTGCTTGGGCTTTTTTTTCTATAGTCTGGGCTGGAGACAAAGAAAAAAGTCTTTTTCAATCGATGATTTGGCTTTCTGATTTTTTTTCATTTTTTTCTATTTTGTACTGGAGCCAAAATCAAAAAATCCGCAACTTATTCCTAGCGGTAGTCTTATCTTGTTTCTCTCTTGAAATGCTCTATGTCGTCTACCAATCTTTTATCGATTTACCAGGAATTCGAGTTTTACTTCAGGAAAACACAGATCTCATTAATACTATCGACATTTCATCTCGATATCTCAGCCTTTTTGAAGGACGATTAGAAGCGGGCAAAGCCTTTGGTCACTTTGCCCTTTCTAATACCCTAGGAGGCTACATTCTTCTCCATCTTCCCCTAGTCTGTGGTATAGTTTATTTACAATGGCAAAGTCAAAAGAGAAAAGAAACCATTGTTTCTATTTCCCTTTTATTTTTGTCTCTCCTGGCTTTTATCTGCTGTCAATCACGGGGAAGCTTTCTTTGTTTTGGTCTAGTGGGACTAGGAGCACTATTTTGGGGAGGAGAAAATAATGCTAAAAAGAACAAACGACAAATAATAATTATGGGAATGACTTCAGCCTTCTCCCTTCTTATGTTTATCATCTTTCTTTCCAGTAATGCTTTATCTTTTCTAGGTCACAAGGGAATTTCGTTCTTGATGCGTTTAGAATATTGGAAAGCATCCATTTCCATCTGGCTTAACAATCTATTATGGGGAGTCGGAGTTGGCAATTTTGCCGACCATTACTACACCACCAAGTCGGTTTGGGCAGAAGAGGTCAACAACGCCCACAACGTATATTTGCAGTGGGGGGTCGAAACGGGTATCATAGGAATTTTCCTTCTCCTATTTTTACTCGTCCGAGGAAAATCTTTACTACTTTGTTCTTTTAGAGAAGAAGAGAAAAAAGAAGAGACATCTCTCCATATCTCAAAAATTCTCTTAGGTGCAGGAGCATTCTCTTTTTTTCTTCTATGGAGCCTGGGAGGCTCCTTTCAGTCCACTTCTCTAGTACAAGTTTACTTGTCTCCTTTTCTTCCCTCTTCTCTAGACCCAAATAAACTGGAAACAGTAGTTTACCACTTGGCTTTTCCCTTTTTTGGTCTATTGTGGTACCAAGGAGTTAATTTTTATTTAAGACAAAACTTTACCCAACTTCGCTTATTTTTTTTATGCGGCTTACTTGCCTTTCTTCTACATTGTTTTATCGACTTAAACTTGTATGATCCTGGCTTAAGCCAATCTTTTGCGGTTTTCCTTGGTCTCTTTGCTAGCTTTAGCAAAACCAAACCCCTTAAGCAAAAATTTCCAAGAAAATCGCTTATAGGAATAACTGTTATCTTCACTATTTTAATGGTAGCCGTTTGTTCGCGCGGGGTTCCTCACCTGATGAAGGTTGACACATTGATGCAAAACTCTCGACAAGAGAAAAGAACCCTCCAAATCCAAAAAAATACCCAAGGCTACCAACAAGCATGGCAGAAATACTTTTTTTCATTAGAACAAATCCTCATTTTAGAACCTTTTCAAGCCGAAGCTAATCTGGAAATGGCTATGCTTCTAGGATTTGAGGGAGCTCGTATAAGACGATTAAACCGACAGAATTTATCTATGATCCATCGTCTTTTTTCAAAAGCTCATGAACATATTGAAAGATCATACAAATACAAGAAAAATAACATTCGTAATCTCCATACTTCTGCTGAATTTTATCTTCTAGAAAGACAAACCTGGAAGCGCTTACGTCAGGTAGAGCAAGCGGAAAAGGCAGAAAAAAAAACACGTTTTTATGCTGAGCTTCTATTAAAGTCCTACCCTTGGAAGGCCCCGTTCCTTTTTTTGGCTGGCAAAATAGAAGAAGAATTTGGGAATCAAGAAAAAGCTCTATCCTTATACCAGAAATGTCTTTATGCTCATGACATGGCCTATTTTTCTAACTATGGGATATCACCAGAAGAGAAAGTTTATTTGCTCAAAAAACTCTCTCAAGGAGCGAAGTAAGTGCTCATTTTCTCAAGTCCAAAGCAATAACGGAACATCTCAAAGGAAAGTTTTCTTGTTCCTAAACTAGGTGAGAAGCCAAAAATTTTTGATTCCCCACTTAATTCCTTGACCTACCCCCAAACTAATGCTATACTACAGCCAAATTGCATGTTAAAAGAATAGCAATACATTTTTTCCTTGTTTTCAGCAGATCACAAGAATAGCGCAAGAGGAGGCCTTGTTGTGGCAGATCTGACTTTTAATGTTGAACAGCTGCCTGAAATGAAGACTGCGGCGATTGTTCGAATTAACGGTGCTATTGATGCCAAGACAGTTGTTTTATTTCAGGAGAAATTAGATCAACTGCAGAAAAATGGCTACACTAGATTCATTTTGGATATGGTGGGAATCAAATACGTAAATAGTACCGGTTTGGGTACCTTAGTTAATGTCGCCGACGCATTAGAATCAAGAGGGGGCGGAATTGCTCTTGTCAAGATTCATCCTAAGGTAAAAGTTGTTTTTGATATGTTGGGCCTGAATGCGTTTTTTAAGATTTTTTCCAACGAAACTGAAGCTTTAAATTTCTTTCAAAAATCAGATCCTTCGTCCGCTTCTGGAGGAAGCACTGCTCAGGCTCCAGCCCCTTCGGCTCCAGCCCCTGCTCCTTCACCACCTCCTCCCGCTTCTCCAAAGCCAAAAGCAACAAAGCCAACGGGTGCTATCACAACCAAAGCAACCCTACCGAACAAACCGGGGGATCCCTACTCTTTGGTCTGTGCTGTTTGTGGAGTAAAGCTCACCATTCCAAAACCAGGCAGCTACAAATGTCCTCGTTGCGGTACTTTCTTCAAACTATACGAAGACGGCACAGTCGTTTTCTCAGAAAGAAAAAAGACCTCACCGATTCAAATGAAACTCGCCTGTACCGAAGAATGCACGGAAGGACTCAATGAATTTGTGGCTGTACTCGCCAATCGCATTGGCTTTTCCGCCGAGGAAATCGTCGCCATTAAAGAATGCGTCGAAGAAGTTGTCACCGCTATCATAGAGAAAGCCTACGAAAGAAAGCAATATCTATCTTACAACGTTGTCATCAACACCTCGTCTACCGAGCTGAAAATTCAAATTTCAGACTACGGTAAATTCCTTTACGATGGGGATCGTTCCTGCTTCGGACGCAGCCGGGATGTTATGGATGAATTCGAGCATAAACAGCATCCTAAAGGGGGTAATGTCATCAATATGCTGAAAAGATTTCAGTAGTTGATTTACCTCTCTGCAAAAAAGCCCGTTCTTTTGGAAAAAAGGACGGGCTTTTTTTATTTTGGCGATCGAACTATTATTTGGAGTGAGCTATGAAAGTTGTCCTATTATTATTCTTATTCCTATTCACTATGACAGGTTGTCATATCGAGATGTACCCTCCCACCCTAGTCAATTACTCCTCTGATGAAAACCTCGCCTGCTTAGTGACCTACGAGGGAGCTCTTTTGTGCTCTCTAGATAAAGGAACAACAGAAATCGTTTTTCCTAGTGAGGTTTCTTCTGATGGCCGAACAGCTTCCATTGTCGTTTGGGCGGGCTTTGATGACTCAAAACTCCTTGTGATGACGGCAGATTGGCAAGCTCTTATTGGTCAACAACCAGAGCTAACTTATAAGATATGGCGTGTAAAAGAGACTCCTGTTTTGATAGGGACTGTCCATAATTTTTTAGAGGGGATAAAAAAAGATTGGAAGCCAGAAGATTTAACCTCTGAGAAAAGCAGGAAAGAATCTCGCAAACTAATCGCTCAACTGATGATATTGAATGCTATATTTCCTCCTCAAATTTTTCCTGACAACACCCTACAAGTACTTTCAGGTTTTATGAATTCTACGAAGTACTTGTTGCTAGATTTTAAAACAAAAAAAGTCAGTGTTGTTCGTCCTTACTGGGCATTACCCGATGGACAAAAAGCTATCGGTACTCTTTTATCAACAGAAGAATGGTTAAAAAAATATCAAGACTACCAATGGATAGAAAAAAATGAATTTAGAAAATGGAAAAATGCTGAACCTACTGAATTAATAGAAAGTGCTGAGCCTGCTGAAGTAATAAACAAAACAATAGAAAAAACTCAGAATGAGAACGAAGAAGATAATGGATGGGAAACTATTGAAAAAATAGAAACCGAGAAAGTATTAGCCGGCATCTCAGTCTACCGTTTTACCAATCAAAAAGAAAAAAGGTTTTCCCTTGAACTAGAAAACACAGACGATGAAGAGATATCTCTAGACTGGTCAGGATTATATGGAGCGCGCTTTCCTCCCAATAGCAACAAAGTTTCTTTTGTCACTTACAAAAAAACAAGTGTTCTATATAAGGAGGATAGACAAGATAAAATTTTTGGATACACAAACAAAGAAATCAAAGCAAACCTTCGAATAATAAATCTCAATACAGGAAAAAAAACCTTAGTTGCTAAGGATATTTGGAAAAAAGGCTACGGATGGCTTTCCAATACTCAACTTCTCTATATCAAGGACTTTGAGCTAAAGGTATTTGATACTATCACAGAGATGTCTGAGCTATACCCTTTGCCTTGGCTAGCTCTAAACGAGGAAAAGTTTTTTTGGGAAAAGGTAGAGTATTTTTCTCTCTCTCCCTCAGGGAAGTATTTGTTTTTGGTCTACGATAATTTAGGGAGAATCATAGAGATGAAAAAAGGAAAGGAAATGGTTTCTTTTCCTTATACAAAGGATGTGGTTCCTTGGTGGATCAAAGAAGAGAAGTAAGCTGGTTAACTTAATTTACAAAGGTTAGAACGGTTCACTCCGTATGTTCATGCTTTCCCCTCCGAAGATCGGAAACAAAGAACATTACTAAACAAATATCAATAAGTCATTTAGGTTATAGAAATTCAAAGCTTCATGGCCGATCTAGTCGCTCCAAGCATAAACATACTCCATTCACATTTCGCTTCGCGACAGAGAACTAGACAGTCATATTAGATCTCAACTAGTACATATTAGCATAGTCTTTACTTGAAGTGACTGGAGGCAAAGACTTTCCATCCTTTTTGTGGAGTTCAATGGCATTTTCTACCAGATCACAAAGCTGATCAAAAACTATTTTCTCATCATCTCCATGGCACCCTCCATAGAACAAACCAGGGCAACTACCAACATAGCATTGATCTTCATCTGACCACTCTACAATTTTTACATATCTTGCACTATCTTTCATTGTTTGGACTCCTCAATAGCTTTTTTAACAGCTTTTTCCTGATAATGTTTGGCATCACTACCTAGTTTTCCAGAGAAAACGATAGGTTTGACAACATTAGGTTATAAGAACTTGAAGCGCAATACATTTTTCCGTGGGTTGGAAACCCACGCTACTAACATTAACCCCCTTTCGGACTGTCTGGGGTAGGTTTTTCTCTTAAAACATTTTACAACAACAGCTTATTTCGCTCTTTCAGGGCTGTGTTTGTGTTAATAATCCTATAATTCCTAGGGCTTCGCCCCATACGTGTCAACCAGCTGTCAACCTAAGTCGTAAGTGTTGATACTGTAAAGGTTTTTGCCGCGAAGCGGTGGAGGGTTATAGCCTGGTGGCTTTAGCCCTTACTTTTATACACAAGATTTTGTAATTTAATTTTTTACTTTTGTAGCATATGGTAAACCTGGCTAAAGTCTTTATTTTCAGAGTGTCCCCCCCCGCTCGTTCCTCGCGTCCCCCCCAAATGGGGGACAAAAAGGGTT
>JAJDCR010000146.1 GCA_029260735.1 Planctomycetota bacterium | reverse complement strand
TGAGCCAGGATCAAACCCTTCAAGTTTGATATTCCTGCTTTTACATCTCGATTTCTTTCTCAAGAAATCTCTGAAACTCGATGGCTCACATTTCGTCTTATTTGTATCTCTACTTTCCTTTTTGTCAAAGATCAAAAGTTCTGTCACATCTATAAAAATGTGACAGAACTTTATTTCCTATGAGACTTTCATATCAAGCTAAATCATTAAGAGGTAAATGTCTCATGGGAGGGACAACTATAACAGATTTCAAAACATTGTCAACGACAAAAACAAAAAAAAATGCATTTTATTTCCAAAAAAACATAATTCGTTCCTACCCAACAACTTAGGGAAAGAATTCTATTAAAGATCTCTCAAAACCAAATGCCCTTTTACTAATTCAAAAGCTCGATCTGCCCGTTTAGCAATATTTTTATCATGTGTGACAATGATAAAGGTTTGTTCTTTTTCTTTATTAAACTTCCACAACAAATCTTGGATCATAGCAGAGTTCTCTTCATCTAAATTTCCTGTTGGCTCATCACAAAGGATAATTTCAGGATCGTTCATTAAAGCACGAGCAATCGCCACCCTTTGTCTTTCTCCTCCTGACAACTGGACAGGTCTGTGTTTCCAACGATCCTCCAAACCAACTTCTTTCAAAAGTCTCTTAGCTTTTTCTTTTTTTACTTTTTTAACTTTACCCCAGTCTTCTCGAATCCGAGCAGCCATTTCTATATTTTCTAGAGCATTAAACTCTGGTAAGAGATGGTAAAATTGAAAAATAAACCCAACATTACGATTCCGCTTCTCACATTTAAGAGCGGGTGAAAGTGAGTCCCATCTCTCTCCTTGGAAAAATACCTTTCCCTGACAAGGAGTTTCTAATAAGCCCAGAATATGAAGTAAAGTGCTTTTTCCCTCTCCCGAGGTCCCCAAAATAGCGACACACTCTCCTTTTTCAACTTTGAGATCTATCCCTTGGAGTATTTTCAGTTTTTCATCTCCAGATGGATACTCATGATGAACCCCAAGAGCACCAAAAAATATTTTACTCCCTTCCTCACTTGACTCCTTCTGAGCAGAAACATTTTTCTTTCTTCTAAAAAAAGAAGTGCAAGAGAAAAATGCATCTCTAAAAAATTTCACTATTCCTTCTGATATATAGAATTGTGAGGTCAAGGCCTTAAGAACATCCAGCTGTGCTGCTTTAAAAGCAGGGAGCATACAAGCAACAAAAGAAACACTCAAAATCGTTACAGAAATATGAATTACATGCTCCCAAGTTAGATTAGCCGGAATGTGGTCGAGATAATAAATATCTTTGGGAAATATCTGAAACCCTGTTAGCTGGAATATATAGTCCGCAATCGCGTTTATATTCTGACACAAAAGATAGCCACCAATAATCCCCATCAAAGTTCCGCAAAAAGTGATAAAAACACCGTTGGAGATAAAAAGCATCATAATCCCAGAGTTAGTAGCCCCCATAGATTTTAGAATACCTATATCTTGAATTTTCTCTGTAACTAAAAGAATGAGAACAATGGTAATCATAACTAAAGCTAAAATCACAGTCAAAAACAGGATAAACGCAATAATATTACGCTGTTTATCAATAGCCGTCAAAAAAACTCGCCGTCGGTCTTCCCATCTTTCGACAAAAAAGCGATCTGGCGATACTCGGTTTAATAGTTCCGACAACTGAAACTTCATTAACTCCCCGTCTCCTGGATTTTTAATCTTCACACAAATATGAGTAACATCACTGATGGAGCGTAAAAACCCAAGCATATCACTGCGGCGTGTGTAGCAAATACGAGCATCTATTTCCTGCCATCCCGAACGAAAAGCCCCTGCAACAACAAATTTCCGGCTCACTGGTTTCAATTCATTATCTCGCCCTGTATCTCCTGTCACTAAAGCGATTTCGTCTCCTCTTTTTAATCCCGAGTTTACCATAAGATCATAACCTAACAAAATAGGGCGTAGCTCAGGTTCTTCTTCATAGCTAAGTGGATTATCAGGATCTATACCATTCTCCAAACGCAGTTTTTCCGAAAAATGCCCCATATACATAGGCAAATCATGCTCATGAAGCGCTTTTTTTATTTCCTGAAATATTGTCTGCCAACTCCCCATCTCTTTACTAGACAAGGGGTAATTCTGAACGTTCCCCTCCACGTCCTCAGGATAAATTTCCTCTACAAAAATAATTTGATTCTGAGTATTAAAGGTAAAAGCCTTGTGATTCTCTTTGACCCGATGGCCTCCAAAATAAGGACGTGTTATTTTACGTTCCTCTCGGCAAATAATGCGCATCCCTTCAGGGTATTGCCCATCTTTTTTCACATGGCCTCCCCCAAGTACTTTCCAAGAAAGGCTTGTCTTTCTTTCCTCGATCACATTGTCCTCAAAAAATTTCTCTGCCATAAGCTTAGTTTCTTTATAAGGAGTGACAATGTAATCTTCGAGCTTAGTAGCCTGTCGTTCTTTTTCATAGTCGATTCCAATAACCCGCGCTCCCGCATAAGAATCTCCCGTCCCTACTAAGACGAGACCGTTTATCCGAGGAGATGTTGCCACTACCTGTGGGTTTTCTTCTATTTTTGAAGCTATCTCTTCATATTTCTTTTGACTACGAACTGAAACAATGAGGTCAGAGAGAGACCCCTGAAGTCGTACTTTGAATTCTTGTTTAAAGCCATCTATAACAGCCAAAGCAACGAGTAAAACCGTAACCCCTAAGGCTACTCCTATTACAGTAAAAAGGCTAATTAGGCGACTGAAAATATAGCGCCAACTAATAAAGTATTTATACATTTTTCAAATTTCTCCGCGGGTCTATCGACAAAGATAGACCCAAGTTGTTTCACTCAAGATGTAAGTGGCCAAAGAATTTCTTTTTTCCGACACCTTAAATTCTGGTGAAGCGACTTCGCTTCCATCAATACATTTCACTAAAAAACGGTAAACACTACCAGAAATTGGTTTAGAAGGAGGTACCGAACCAGAAATACGAGAGGAGAAAAACATGAGTTGTCCTTTTAAAACATCGTGATTTATCTAACGCATAGGCTCACCAGCACAGAGCTATATCCATGAGATGTGTCCCTCTTTTTCGGCTCCATTCTAGCATTTTTATCTAAAAAAACCTCTTTATTTTTCCTCTGTTTCGCGTATCATTTAGATGTTCATCAAGAAATCATCTAAAAGGATATGTATGAAACTAGATACTTTCGCCCGTAGCATAATTCTATCTCCAAAACTTTCCGAGAAACTCCAGCGCTATCCTGGTAAATTTGATCCTTCCTACTCTTACTCTGTAGAGAGGATTCTTTCTCCTGGGCGCCCGGAGAACTTGCAAATACAGAAAGCGCAAAAGGCATCTGTTCCTTCTATTAAGGGGATGTCTGATCTTCAGCAGCGCAAGCGAATTATTCATGCTTTTGCCAATCACGAGCTCCAGGCGGCAGAGTTGTATGCTTGGGCTTTACTAGCTTTCGCGGATGCTCCCAGTGAATTTCGTTCGGATCTTTTTCAGATTTTGGAAGAGGAGCAGAGACACACCAAGATGTATATTGCTCGATTAAAATCTTGGGGAATTCAGTTGGGTGATTATCCTGTTTCGGGGTATTTTTGGAATAAAATTCCTTCTTTGCTAACTCCTTTACATTTTGTTTGTGCAATGGCTTTAACTTTTGAGAATGCCAATATTGATCATACTATTGATTTTGCAAAAGCTGCTTTGCAGGTGGGAGACGAAAGAACTTCTTCCATTATTGATGTAATCCACAAGGACGAAAAAAAACACGTTCAGTTTGGTTGGAAATGGCTTTTACGTTTTAAGAAACCTGAACAAACGGCCAGCGAGGCTTACTGTGAAAATATATCTTGGCCTCTACAACCTCACTTAGCAAAAGGAAATAGCTTTTATCCTGAGAAACGCCACGAGATTGGTTTGAGCACAGACTTTATTGAACTTATAGAGCAGGCTTCTCGTAAACAATGAGCACTCTTTTTGTTGCCAACCTCAACTGCGAGTCGCAGATGGCTCAGCTCATCTTGCCTCATTACAGCCAGAGAACTCTTCCTGCTAAGCTTATGCGTAGGCTCACTCTTAGTGCAAGTCTCCTTAGAGCCTTTGCTCAAGAAAGAGATATTATCGCCACAGAAACTCCCCTAGAAACAGATCGTATCGCTCCTATTGCCAAGATGCCTTTTCCTCAGTGGATAGAGACAAAAGATATTTCTCTTTCTTCTGTCAAGAATATAGTTTCTTGGGGAGAAACTTCTTTTGTTGAAAAACTCAGATCATCTCTCCTTGAATCAGATCAAGCTTCTCTCTCTTCTGCCCAAGTGGCTGCTCAAGTCAATCACCGCGCTTTTGCCTTTCAGGTGATCCAAGAAAGTCCTTTTCTTCTCAGCGGGGCTCGCCTTCTATCTTCTTTTCGTGAGTTAGAAAATCATCTAGCAACAGGAGGCGCCAATGCCTCTCCCACTCAATGCTGGGTCCTCAAAAAGCCCTTTTCTGCCGCGGGACGAGGACATATTATCGGTGGACAAGATATTTCTGTTCCTTTGAAAAAGCAAATAGAAAGATCTTTTTTCCAGTACCAACGTCTTCTCTTTGAACCCTGGATGAGCCGAGAGGCGGATTTTGCTTGCTCAGCTTTGCTTTCTTCTCCTACTCCTCAGGTTTTAAGTTGGCATCGACTGGAAAACTCTTCTCAGGGACAATTTTTGGGAGCCACTCTTGCTTTCGAGTCTGAAACAGCCCCTGGATTGTATCCAGAGGAGCGCGATCTACTGGATAGAGCTATTCACGAAGCAGGGAAAGCTCTTTACAAAATGGGATATAGAGGAGCTTTCACTGTTGACGCTTGGCGCTACCGAGACTCTTCCGGTGCAATCCGCTTTCACCCTCTAGGAGAAATTAACGCTCGCCTGAGCTTTGGTCTTGTTCTGAAAAAATGGGCCAGCCGCCTTTATGAATTAGGTCGCATAGATTCTTCCGATTTTCTTCGTTTGGTCATATCCTCTTCTTCAGAAAATTTTTCCAAATCATCTATCCCCTTAGTTTTTCCAACTTCTGATGATCCTTTTTCTATTCACTTAGAAGTCCTTACAAAAAAAGATTTGCATTTTTTTTGAAAAAAAAGGAACTTTCTTTTCTTTACCTCATCTAATCCCCCAAAAGCAGATTGGTTATCTGGATAACTTTCCGCATATTGGATTTTTATTATTGTTTACTGGGATTAGAAAATATTTAAATCCCTGATGTTTTTTTCCACAAAAAGGAATTTTAAGATGAATAAATTTAGGCTGTCCCTTTACCTTTTTCTCATTCTGGGTGTTAGTTTTCTGCAAGCTCGTGTTATTCCCAATATACCCAACACAACTGCTCCATCTCCAGTTGTATTACAACCCATCCAGGTAAAATCTCACAAGGTGAATACCGAAATCAAAAATGGGATTGCAACGACCTCCATTGAAAGTGTTTTCTATAATCCGAATAACCGCGTTTTAGAAGGGACTTATCTCTTTGCTCTTCCTCAAGGAGCATCTATATCTGGATTTTCTCTCTGGATAGATGGAAAAGAAATGCCCGCGGAGCTTCTTAATGCCCAAAAAGCAGAGAAAATCTACATTGATATTGTACGTCGCATGGTTGACCCAGCACTTTTAGAGTTCGTCGGACGGGAAACGTTTAAAATGCGTATATTCCCTCTTCCAGCGATGGGCTCTCGCCAAATAAAGCTGACCTACCAACAAGTTCTTCAGACAGAAAATGGCTTAATGCGCTATGAATATCCCCTTACTTCCGTCAGTAATGGTTACGATGACGTCATTGGAGAGCTATCTTGGAACATTAAAGTTTCTTCAGATATTGATTTAAAATCTGTTTTTTCTCCTACTCACAATGTTAAAGTGGTCAAAGAAAATAACAGTGCCACAGTTTCTTTTCAAGGAAACAATGTTCCGACCAACCGAGACTTTGTTCTTTATATATCCAACTCCAATAAAAAAGTTGGTTTAAGTTTAGTTCCTTTCGCCAAAGGATCAGGGGATGGATATTTCATGATGATGCTTTCTCCCCAAGTAAAAATAAACAAAGAAGATATTAATCCAAAAGACGTTGTCTTTGTTTTAGATACTTCCGGCTCTATGATTGGCGACAAAATGGAGCAAGCAAAAAATGCTCTCAAATATAGTCTTCAGCAACTTAACAGCAAAGATAACTTCAACATAATCCCTTTTTCCACAGAAGCAAACCCTTATCAAGATAAACTTATCAGTGCTTCTAAGGAGAACATAGACAAGGCTTTGGAATATGTCGAAGAAGAGATCTATGCTAGAGGGGGGACAAACATCTACGAGGCTCTTAGCTACGCTCTAAAGATGTCAAGTGGCGACAAAAACCGTCCTTATATGGTCATTTTTATGACCGATGGAAAACCTACTATCGGTGTAATTGACACAGAGCAAATCATCAAGCAAGCTAGCCAAGCCAAAATCGAGAACTTACGTCTCTTCACTTTTGGAATCGGCGAAAGACTCAACACCAAACTTCTTGATCGTTTAGCAGAAGAGAACAAAGGAGCTCGCGAGTATGTAGGACCAAAAGAAGATATCGAAGTCAAGATTTCTAACTTTGTCGATAAAATATCCTTCCCCGTCCTAAGTAATATTGAAATTGAATTTCCTAAAACAGAAGATGTTCGTATCACAGAGATCTACCCTAAACAAATTCCTGATCTTTTCAAGGGCACTCAAATCACATTACTGGGCCGCTACAAAGGAAATGGCGACCAAGCTATTCGCCTAAAAGGATTCATCGGAGGAAAAAACCAAGAATTTGTTTACGAAGTAAATTTTCCAGAAAAAAATGAAGACAATACAGACCTACCTCGCTTGTGGTCGATTCGCAAAGTAGGTTATCTTCTCGATCAAATCCGTCTCCACGGAGAAAATGAAGAGCTCAAAGAGGAAGTCGTTCGTCTTGCTAAAAAATATGGGATTATCACTCCCTACACATCTTACTTAGTCGTAGAAGATGAAACTCCTACCACAGCTACTCGCCCTGAGCCTCCTCGTCTTTTCGACCGCAGGGAAGAAACTGCAGGTCGCACTTTTTCTGAGAAAACAAGCGCTCCTGGAGTAGATGACTTAGCTGCTGAATCTGGAGAAAGAGCAGTAGAAGCCTCAAAGAAAATTCAGAAAATGCGAGACAGTAGCAGTGCTTATGAAGCTGACGAGGAAGCTTTTTCTGGAAAAGAGAATAAAAACGACAGAGGAAAAGATTACCGCCAACAAAAAAGTCAAGTCCGAAAAATTTCTTATAAAACTTTCTACTTGAACGGAAAAGTTTGGTATGATAGCGAAAGTTTAGAAAAGAAAGCTCAGAAGTTGAAAAAAGTACGCATTAAATATTTAAGCGCTGAGTACTTAAAACTTCTCCGCAAAAATCCTAAAATTGGTAAATTTCTTGCTCTAGGCTCTCAACTCCAACTCGTCTGGGAAGGAACTCTATACGAGATTTATCTCCCTAAAAAATAATATCTAAAGTGGGGAACCAAAAGTTTTTGGTTTCTCACCAACAATTCGTGATGGATTAAAGAGGCGTGAGGAATAAAAATTTCCTCGCGCCTTATTTTTTACTTAATTATGAAAATCTATTTAGCTCCGATGGATGGAGTCGTTGACTCCATCATGCGCGAGGCCCTTACAAACGTCGGTGGTTTTGACTACTGCGTAACCGAGTTTTTAAGGGTGACAGGACAAGTATGTCCCGAACATATGTTCTTTCGCTACTGTCCCGAACTGGAGCAAGAAGCGCAAACCAAAAGCAAAACTCCCGTCCACTTTCAACTTCTCGGAGGAAATCCTGAGCTTTTAGCTCAAAATGCAGCTATAGCAGTTAAACTAGGAGCCCCTTCTATAGATCTTAATTTTGGATGCCCGGCCAAAACAGTGAATAAACACGACGGAGGAGCCTTTCTCCTTCAATTTCCTGACCGCATATTCAACATAATCAAAGCTGTTCGCCAAGCTGTCGCACAACCAACTCCAGTAAGTGCCAAAATCCGTCTAGGTTACGAGGATAAAAACTTAGTTATAGAGAACTCTCAAGCAGTAGAAGAGGCCGGGGCAAGCTGGCTAGTTGTTCATGCTCGAACCAAAGTTGAAGGGTACAAACCCCCAGCTCATTGGGAGTGGATCGCTCGCATTAAGGAAAAATTATCTCTCCCTGTCATTGCCAATGGAGACATTTGGACATTAGATGATTATCTAGAGTGCTCTCGTATTACCCAATGTGAAGATGTTATGCTCGGTCGAGGAGCCATTTCTTGTCCAGACTTAGCTCTCCAAATAAAAAAACACAAAGCAGGAGAAGAATACCTACCCTATACTTGGAAAGAAGTCCAGCCCTTAGTCAAACAAATGTTTCATCAATGTTGGGCATTTGGTAATGCTAGATACCCCGTCACCCGAACAAAACAATGGTCAAAATTTCTCTCTCGTAATTACCCCGAAGCACTGGAACTTTTTGAGAACATCAAACGGCACCGTGATCCTGAACCAATTGCTCAAATCATTGAGAATAGTGTGTCAAAAAAGCATATACCCTAGACTTTTCCTTCCCTTTATTCTATAATAGATATTTATAATATCTCAATTATTCCAGAAAATTTTCATGAGATAATTTCACAAGCTTAGGGAAGAAAAGCAATGAACAAAAAACACCTAGGGTCAAATTCAGGAGGATCCAGCAATGCCATCAGTTGCTTCTGGAAAGCCTACCAACAAGCCGCCACCCACTACCAAGACCTCTTGTACTCATTAGAGGGAGGACTTTCGGGTCTTCTTCGGGGGTCACACAAGTTTTATGATTGCCGTTGGATCGACTTTAATCAAATGATTGATTCGGGTCAAAACTATCCAGAGTTTGATCGAGGTAAGAATGTTAAAAATGACACCTTGTCTCAAATTGCTGCTGGTATCGCCCAAGGAGGATTCTCTTTTTTTGTTTTGGGTGGGGGAAATGGTAGTAGTGGACTTTATGATGAACTTCGTCCTCATCTTTCTCAATACGGTATCCGATCAGCCTTTGTTTGTATGACAATCGATGCCGACGCTGCTGTTTTTGCTCAAAATGCCATTGGCTGCTCTACCGCTGTAACCCAAGCTCTCATCGAAGTTAGCCGCTTACGCCGGAGTTTAAGATCCAATACTGGAAACCGAATTTTTATTGCCGACATTATGGGACGAGATAGTGGATTCATAACTCTCTACACTTGTGCTGGTAGTGGAGGACGAGCTTTTCTCATTCCCGAAGAGCTCAAGCGTATCCCTGAAGAAGCAGTAGAAATTCGAAAGTCTTTAGAAATAGAGTATCCCAACCGAGTTTCTGTTCAAGATATTATTATATGGCTCGCTCTTAGTCATATTAAAATGCACTGCGTCGCTCAGGTATACTGGGATAATCGTTTCATTTTCTTCCTCGCTGAGGGAGTCAAAAAAATCATTGAAGCGAATGCTGAAGATATTGCGGAAGCAGTTACTCTAACTCTCTCTCGCTGGGGAGTTTCCGAGGATGTCCATTACAGAGCTAATGCCCATCCTTTTGCTCATTCTGTCTGTCGTGATCAAAAATCAGATGCTTTTGACTCCATTAACGCTTTCCTCTATGGATGGGCCATCGTCGATGCTTTTTATCAAAACCCTGACTGGAATGACATTGTTGCTTACCGAGAAAATGCAAAGATTGTCGTTAAGCCAAGAGTAGAAGTTCTCCCAGAACTAGGACCTTTTCCTTCTATTGGAATTGATCTTGCTACGAACAATGTTTATAAGCAAATGGCCAAAATCCGAGAACGCTGGATGCTCTCTAGCCAAGATTTAGCTCTGAATTCATCTGCCGAAAAACTTCGAGAGTTAATGTGCTCCTTTACAAATTTAGAGCCAGAAAAATTCTTAGAAACTCTCCAAAGAGTAGCTTGGTTGGGAGATTCTTGTTTTGTTCCAGAAGAGAAAACAGAAGAAAAAACAGCAGAAGAATTGATATTTGAAGGAAATAATAAGAAAAATGAGGAGGAGAAAAAGGTAGGAGAATAGTAATTTCCCCTACATAACAGACACAGGAGGTATCTGTTATGAGGTAGAAGATTTTTTCCGTATTAAGGTTAAGGCAAGTTCTTAACTACTCGAAAACCAGTAGTTAAACTCTTATAGCCAGGGTCTTTGCCTGAACGAAAGGCCGAGCGAACTGTGGTTTCTGGATTCAAGTATGCTCCCCCTCGAAGAATTCGTAAGTTTCCTTTAGAATCTAACCAAGGGTCATCTCCGTTTTCAGAAACACCTTCATAGTTTCTCTTCCACTTATCCAGGCACCATTCTTGAACATTTCCCAGCATATCAAATAATCCAAAAGCGTTCGGTTTTTTTTGACCGACAGGACTTATTTTCTTAGAGTTACCACTATACCAAACATAATCGTCGCTCATTTCTTCTCCCCAAAAAAATGTGGAAAAGGTTCCTGCTCGGCAAGCATATTCCCATTGTGCTTCTGTCGGAAGTTTCAGTTGTTGTTTTTGACAAAACATCGTACATTCTTCCCAACTCACCTTAGCCATTGGTAAATCATCGCCAACATAAACCGTATCTTTCTTGGGCATTACCTTTCCCCAAGCTTTTTGCGTCACTTCGTATTTGGAAATAAGAAAAGACTTTACTTTAACTTGATGAACAGGTTGCTCGCCTTCATTTGCTTCACTTCCCATTTTAAAGCTACCACCTGGCACCAAAACAAAAATCATTCCTGTGACATCGTGGCGATATTCCTTAACTGTATTAATTTCTCCTCCACAGGAGTATATTTTATCTTCCAAATAGGTAAAACCAGGAAGAGAAGATTTTCTTTGTCCTTTAGGAATAAAAATCACTCCTGCTCCTATGAGCAGAAAGATAAAAAGAAAAACATATACTTTTTTGCCAGAGGAGGAAGATTTTTTCGCTTTAGCCTTCTTCGCTTTAGCCTTATTCGCTTTAGCCTTACTCGCTTTATTTTCTTTTTTTTCTGGAGTAGGAACAGAAGAAGGAGCTGTAAAATCTTTTTTCTGAAGCCTTTTTGTTTGAGAAAGTTTTCTCTCCATTTCCTTTTTTCGCTCAGCTTCAAACATTTCTTCTGCTTGTCGATTTTTTTCTTTAACTCGCTTCTGTATCTGCATTTGCCGAGTCACTTCACGAGGCCCCCTCGCTTGAGAAGACTGTGTTCGCAAAACATCCATATTTTGTGAAGTAAAATTGCCTGAATGTGGTGTCGTTTGCGCATCAATAGGCAGTTGGTTGATTAAGCTAGCATCTAAAGAGCTCAATCGACGTGTCTCAGCATGTCTTTTCATTTCCAAACTTAAGAGACGCCGTGTTTCTTCTTGTTTATCAATAGTTCCTCGGCTAGGTGTGGTCGCAGGAGCTCGGTTAGACGACACTTGCTGCGGAGAATTAGAAAGGAGCTCAGGGTTTATCCAACTAGACAAAGTTTGCACGCACTCAGAAGCCGAAGGGCGATCTTGAGGATTCTTCTTCAAACAAGCATGAACCAAATCTATCAAGGCTGGATCAGTTTGTAGCTTATCAACTTCGCTTAGATGAGAAGGCTCTTCCAGTAAAATTTTCTTAAATATTTGGGTACTAGAAGAGGCAATAAAAGGTTGTGTCCCACTAATAACTTCGTAAAGAATAACACCTAAAGACCAAATATCCGTAGCAGGGTAGGCTTTCCCATCAAAAGCCTCTGGAGCAGCGTAAGCAGGAGTAAAGCCACCACTTAAGGAGCGAAGAGACTCATGGCTTTGAACCATCTGAGATGTACCAAAATCAGATATCTTAATGCTTCCCTGAGAAAGGAGAACATTGTCGGGCTTTAAATCCCTATGAACCAAGCGGTCGGGTTGTAAATCGTGAGCAATCGACAAAGCCGAAGATATTTCATACCCCCATTGAGCGACATCTCGAATGGAGTAAGGTTTTCGAATGCGTCCTCCTAAAGAACCTCCGTCACAAAACTCCAACACCATAAAAGGGACTGAAACATCTAAGTCTAGTACCCCCACAACGTAAGGGCAAACAGCTAACCGAGCTGTAATCATAGCTTCTTTAGAAAAGAGTTGAGCTATGTCACTTTTAGCCGAAATAGCTTCTTTGATCGCAACAAGTCTTCCTGCTTTGCCATCACCTCTAGGTCTTGCATCAAAAGCTAAAAAAACTCGCCCAAAAGTTCCCTTACCTAGTTCCTTGAGAAGACCATAATGTTTCATTAATTGAAACCGAATAGGCAAAGCTTCCCATTCCTGGTATTCTTGATTACGACAGAAAAGAGAGCGGTCGATGTTCTTTGTCAACAACCCCGTAAAAATTTCCTGCGTTTGTAAAACCCTACCATCATTCAACTCCCAGGTTTGACCAGTGAGAGAAAGAGTCGTCATCATTACCTCCCGAGAGCATCATAAAGACAATACTTCCAACAATTCAAGTTTATAATTCTATAATGGTTTAGCGATTATTTCAACTAAAAAAAGTCTTTACACTCTTTCAGATAAGAACTATTGGTGATACTTATTTTTTTACTCTTAATTTAAACTAAAGTTTGATGCATGTGTAAAAAGTTTTCTGAGTTTTCTTTTTGCCGCGAATGCGGCAGTGGCACGTAGCCAGGGAATTTATTCCCTGGTGTAAGAGAGTCCAAGAAGAAATGCCCTTTAGGGCATCGGCAGTTAATCCCAGAGA
>JAJDCR010000145.1 GCA_029260735.1 Planctomycetota bacterium | reverse complement strand
TCTCTAACTATTCATTGAAAGCTCGGAGTGGTTAATATTTTAGGTTTTTTATGCCTTTTACTCGTGGTGAGATTTTGGTGGAAGCGACGGGATTGCGCAAGAAATATAACAAATTCTTTGTCCTGAAAGGACAACACAACCCAGCCTAGGACGAAGTCCTAGGAAAATCCAAGCCCGACCCAAATCGCCCTGAAGGGGCGAAACTTTCTTTGTCTCACCCATTCAGGGTGAATTTGGGACGCAATACATTATCCCATGGGTTGGAAACCCATGGCTACTCACACTAACCCCCTTCGGGGGAATAACTTATGGCTTAGGTTGAAACCCTTACTTTTATACACAAGATTTTGTAATTTTAAATTTCTAGGTTTAGTGTATTTCTTTTATTAGGCAAACAAATATTGTTTTTAGTCTGGTTCGTGACCCAGGGTACCGTTCGCCTTTGGCTCACTATACCCTGGGCTAAGGTATATAACACCTTCGGTGTATGGAATTTCGTGACTCGTTTTTTTTTATTGAATGCGCTGGAAACTTTATATTCCAGTTTTATAGAGCCAAATCTTTGCATAATTTGAAATATGTGACTTTGGCCAATATTCTCTTAAAATAGTTCTTTCTGGATTCCAACATCGTATTCAACAAAGAAGAATGATCCACGAAATTCTATACACCGAAGGTGTTATATATCCTAGCCCAGGGTATAGTGAGCCAAAGGCGAACGGTACCCTGGGTCACGAACCAGCCTAAAATTAATATTTGTATGCGCAACAAGGAAATACACTGAACCAAGAAAGGTTAAAAATACCGAATTTCAATTTCAAAATCTTGTGTATAAAAGTAAGGGTTGAAACCCCAGGCTATAACATGTAACCGCTTTGCGGTAGGCACATTTTAATATATATGTTTATCCCGCAAAGCCCATTAAACTTTATGCTTGTTATGTTAAAAAATACCGAATTTCAATTTTGAAATCTTGTGTATAAAAGTAAGGCATAAATGCCATGGCTACGTGCCTTAGTCGCTACGCGACCATAAACTAAAAAAAATTTCTTATTTCAAGTCGGGGGACACGCTGAAGCCAAAAGACTTTGCAGATCATTAAACTATGCAAAAATTTCAATTACTTTTGGCACTATTTTCTTTCTGAAATCCCACTTATTTTTTGACTTTTAAAAGATATTGGAGTAAACTATACAAAATTTGATAGTCTACTCTTTTTGCCTAAATTTTCCTTACGAGAGTTTACTTTTTATTAGCTCTCAGGATAGGAGTAAAATAATGAAAAACAAAACTATTTGTCTCATTGCAGGAATGATATTGTTTACAGTTTTTGCTACGACAGGTTATGCCAATATTATTGACGAGACTCATGGGGTAGGAGCTGGTAGCTTTGAGCTAGGTAACTACAGTGGAGGAAGTTTTGTCCATATAACTCCAGGATCTACCACTATAACAGGTTGGACAGTGGGAGGCCCAGGAGACGGGATTGACTGGCTCATTACGCCAAACTTTGCGGCATCAGATGGTATTCATGCTATAGACTTACAGCATCTGACAAACAGCTCGATGTCAACGGTAATTCCAACCATTACGGGTGCGACTTATGAGATTACTTTTGATGCGACTTCTGTACTGCATCAAGGAAGCACTGCACTGGACGGTATTGTTTCTGCTGGCTCGCTTGTGAATCAAGCTTTTACCACAACTGCTACAGGTACTTTTAGCACTCAAGTCTATTTGCCGTTTTTGTTTCAGTTTACAGCAACGAATGCCTCGACTACATTAACCTTTCAAGGGGTATCAAGCCCAAATGCTTATGGCCCTGTCATTGATAATGTGGTTGTTCTGGAAGTTTCTCCTGCTGTTCCCGAGCCTTCAACATACCTACTTTCCATTCTTGCCCTAGGTCTCCTTGCCGCTAGACGTAAATCTTAATTTGACGTAAGCGTGAAAAATCAGACTAAGATTTATCTGGTTATTTCTTTGCTAGCTCTTTTCTTGGCACCATTTTCTTTTTGCCAAGAAAAAGAGATAGCAGATAGTTTAGTTAAGATAAAGATTGACATTATCTGTGATGTGGAACCTTTCCCTCCCCTTCCTTTCCCTAAGGTAACTCTGACAAACCTCTGAGTTTTGTTTTCGTTAACAGACAAATCCTTTTTGTCCACCCTTTGGGGGTTAATTGGGGTAGGCTTTTTTCTTAAATCATTTCCTAGCAATATTTTGCATTGATCATTCTTAGCTCTGAAAGAGCGAAACAACACAGCCCAGGGCAACGCCCTGGGAATATTTGAACAATCAATATTCCCAGCCCTGAAGGCTATCCTTCTATAGGGCAATGCGCCCAAATAATATTCGTACATTCCATCAGGAAAGACCCTAGGCTAAAATTTTTGGCACCAAAAACCAAAACCTAAATTAAAATGAGGAAATTTAAAACTCTACTTCTTACTTTCCTCCCTCAAAATACACCTAACTTGCTCCAAAGGATCTTTGTTATATACCTTCCGTGGCACTTGGAATAGATTGTCTTGCAAGTAAAGATCCTCTAATTTCTTCAGTTTACTCATGCTTGAAGGGAGAGAACTTAAGCGGTTAGAGCGTAAATCGAGTTTTTCTAAATTAGCTAGTTTTCCGATGGCGGTTGGCAATTGGTTTAGTTTATTGGAGCTTAGGTTGATCTCGGAAAGCTTTGTCATGTTTCCGATTTCTTCGGGCAATGATTCCAGTTCATTTTCATGGAGGTTTAGTCGAGGTAGCTCGGTCAACTGTCCTATCCCTGCCGGTAAACTACTCAATTGATTAAAAGAGAGATCTAGTTGGAAACGCAATTCATTCCATTGTCCAATTTCTTCGGGCAATGAGAACAGCTCATTATGATGCAGTTCTAGATCAGAAAGTTGTTTTAGTTCTCCAATTTCGGAGGGTAAAGAGCTGAGTTGATTGTGTCGTAGGTATAGCGTAGCCAGATTAGTGAGTTTCCCAATCTCAGGCGGCAGCGACTGGAGTTTGTTGTTGCTCAGATAGAAATGCCGTAGACGGGTAAGTTGTCCTATTTCAGAAGGTAGTGAGATAAACTCGTTATTGTCCAAGGCTAAATTACATAAATTAATCAGTTGGCCGATTTCAGGCGGTAGCTCACTTAACTTGTTGTTGCCCAGGAACAAGTCACTAAGACGAGTGAGCTGTCCAATCTCAGAAGGCAAGAACCTCAGTAAGTTGCCATCCCAACTCAGCTCTACGAGATTAGTGAGTTTTCCAATTTGCGGCGGCATTTCCGATAGTTGATTATCCGATACATAGAGGGCAGTCAGCTCCGTTAACTGTTCGATTTCTTTAGGCAACTCGCTTATTTCGTTATTTTCTAAAATGAGTTGGGAGAGTTTTCTGAGTTTTCCAATTTCTTTAGGTAATTCATTGATCTCATTGTAATCTAACTTTAGCTCAGAAAGATTAATAAGTTTTCCGATTTCTGGGGGAAGCTCACTAATTTCGTTTTGATCCAACTTTAGTTCACAAAGATTAACGAGATCCCCTATTTCTTTGGGGATGTCCCCTAGCACATTCTCTTGCGCATTTAGTTTCGCCAGAGAGGATAGTTGCCCTATTTCTGGAGGCAATTCACTTATTTGGTTTGAGCTTAAATCCAGTGAATTTAGCTGACTTAATTTTCCTATCTCAGAAGGTATACAGTCGAGTTGGTTCAAGCATAAATCCAGAGAAGAAAGTTGCTTCAAATTCCCGATTTCTATAGGCAAAGAAACCAATTCGTTTCTGCTCACTCTCAGATAAGTTAGTTGCTTCAACTTTCCTATTTCGGGAAGTAATTCTTCTAAGCGGTTGGAATCCAGTTCAAGGTGAGAGAGATTGGTCATCTTTCCGAGAGAAGCAGGCAGTTCACTTAATTTGTTATTATCTAGATTTAGCTCGACTAGGTTGACCAGTTGCCCTATTTCTATAGGCAACTTTCTTAATTGATTATAGCTGAGGTGAAGTGATGTGAGGTGGGTGAGTTTACCGATTTCAGCAGGGATTTCTTTTATGTTTTTATGTCTCAAATCTAATGTATCTAAAGATTTATTCTGGGTTTCTTCAATAACTTTTAGTATTTCAGTGCTATTCATAACTGCTCCTATTCTTTGATGAAAGCAGAGAAAACTAGCTGAAAACAAAACGGCTTAAATATGGGCGTCTGTTTTTTTCTGCCAATTTTTTCGCTGGTCATTATAATAGAAGTACACTTTTAATGCTAGAGGGTTATGTAAAGCCAAGCCCTCCCATTATTCTTTATTTGGGAAGTTTAGTTATGGATTTACGAAGGCCTTGTTCTACTATGACCGTAGAGTTGATCGATTATATTCAAAATAATCCTGATACGATCTATCATATGGATAAATTTCTGGCTCGTTACCAAAACCCCATATTCAATTTTATCCGTCTGACGATGGGAGATTATCATGATAGTTTAGATGTTACTAATCGCGTTCTTTTAGTTCTTTCTAAAAAAGTAAAGGAAGTGCGAGTAAAGAAAGCTTTTAATGCACTTGCCTTAAAAATTATTAAAGGAGAGATTGGTAATTATTGGAAAGGTAAAAAGCGCAAAAAAATCCAAATTTTACAACAGGCAACTATTTGGCACAATGAAGAATCGATCTCTCTTTTAGAGACACTAGAAAATGATGAAGGGAAGGCAGAGGAAATTTTGAATCTTTTAGTTATTCGTGATATTATCGAAAACTCTACTGACTCTAACATAAAAAAAATATTCTTTTTACGCTATCGTGAAGATGCCAGTCTAGAAAAAATTACCCAAGAGTTAAAGTTAACAGACTACCAAGTTAAGAAATATCTCAAAGAAATTCATAATCAGGTCAAAGAGTACCTAGAGGGGGAATAATGCCCGCCCAAAAAATAAAAAATACAGAACAAGAGATTGACAAACTATTACGGCAATGTGCTTGTTTGATCCCAGAAGAGAAGAGTAGTGAAAGTATTTTGCCGGAAAAACAAAAAGAGAGGTTAGCAACGGCACAAACCATTTTTTCGACCAGCTCTGCTGAAATGACGAGCCGTCCTAATACAACGGATATTCGTAAGTACATCGAAAAGAGTTTGCCCGAAAAAGTGGGAAGATACCTCGTTTTGGATAAAATTGGCCAAGGAGGAATGGGGGAAGTTTATCGAGCCCAAGATAATCTTTTGCACCGAGTAGTCGCTTTGAAAACTCTCATCACAGAAGATAGGCTTGCGACAATAGCAAAGCAAAGATTTTTGCGCGAAGCTAAATCTATCGGGCAAATTCGACATCCTCGGATTGTTTCGGTTTATGACTTGCAAGAGGTTGATGACTCCTATGTTTTAGTGATGCAGTATATTAAAGGAGGATCATTGGCCGATTTACTCCAAAAAGAGAAGCTTTCGGTAAAGCGTAGCTGTGAGGTTATTCTAAGTATTTTGGAAGGAATCTCTTACGCTCATGACCAGGGAATTATTCACCGCGACCTAAAACCAGCGAACATTCTTATTGACGAAGATAATGATATCTATATTTCAGATTTTGGCTTAGCTAAACTACACGGCGATGAAGATGAAAAACTCTCTCGGACAGGAGAAATTTTGGGAACTCCAGCCTACATGCCACCAGAGCAAGCCCAAGGAAAAAAAGAAGAAGTAGATCCCCAGAGTGATGTTTACTCTGTCGGAGTCATTTTCTATGAAATGCTTACAGGAGAGGCTCCCTTCCAAGGAGAAAATCCCCTGGTAGTTCTCTATCAAGTTATCAAAGGAAAAGTCTCTAAGCCTCGAACGATAAATCCCAAAATTCCTCCTACTTTGGAAGCTATCTGCTTGAAAGCTCTAGCTAGAAACAAGAGGGATCGTTACTCTTCTGCCCAAAAAATGATTGATGATATCCAAGCTTTTTTCAATAAAAATGACAGAAACCAACAAACTTTACGAGTCAATCAACTAAAAACTCAGCGCATTCAGAAACAACTTTTAGAAAAGAAAAAAACGAAACGTCGGTTTGCTCATGTTTTTCTCATGTTTTGTGCTATGGCAGTATTGGGGCTTCCCTTGTTTGGTCGATCCGATCTTTCCCAGGAATTGCAGGCAAATATGGAAAAAATAGGAGAAAATGATAGTAGCTCTCCTACTTTATTAGAAAAGCCTCCTGTGGACTCTATCAAAAAAGACTTAGCAAAAGTGGAGAACAAGGAAACTCTTTCTCTCTCCCAGAAAAATACAGATGCACCGGCCTCGGACTCTCTTTCTTTCTCTACGCCCATAAGAAAAAATATTCCCAGAACAATAGTAGAGAATCGATTGAATAAAAGAAAAGAACTTGCTTTGTATCGAAAATCTGTGCAAAGAGCTGTGAAGCGAATGGATCAAAATCAAGATGGAAAAATCAGTAATGAAGAGTGGGGGGAGAACATAGATACTTTTAATAAGCTGGATCGGAATGGAAGTCGATATTTAGAAAAAAATGAATTGAAGCTTTGGCAGAAAAACTTTTTAAGAGAAGAGAACACCCTTAATAAACAAATTTTCCATCGTTTAGATAAAAACAATGATAAAAAAATCGAGGTACAAGAATGGCCACGTGATCCTAAAGCTTTCTGCAAAATAGATGTGAACAACGATTACCTTATTACTCAGAGGGAGTGGGAAAAATACCACAGAGAGCAAACACCCTAAAAAAATATTGATTTTTTTTGCACTCATCGTTATCTTGAGCGGGATGTACAAAAGTAAGACTTTTGTACATCCCTTTTATTTTATTGCTAACTCCCGTTTATTTTTAGAGGAATTTTGTCATGAAATTTTTTGGAATATTGATTTTTAGCTTACTATTGAACTCCGTTCTGCTTTGGGCAGACGACGTGGATAAGACAAATGAACAAGTAACCACGAACGAAAATGTGGAAGTTGAAGTAGAGGTAGTAAGAGAGAACAAGGCAGATGAAGAAACTGTTGAGATCGAAATTTTGCAAGAAGAGGAAGTTGCTCCTCTTGAAAATGATATTGTTGATGAAGAGGTAGATGTAACCAAGAGAGAGACTTACAAGTTTAGAGTAGATACCCCCGATGGGCAAGTGAGTATTGACTTACAAGCAATAGGGAAGAATCCTCGTAAGGCTATGGAACAAGTAGTGAAAAAGTTGCATCGCCTAGTAAAAAAACATGCTTTAACAGGGAAATCTGAAGCTCAGAAAGTTGAAGTCGAAAAACGCGGTGGCAAATGCAAAAACAAAGCAACCGAGAAACGCTGTGGCAAATGTAAAAGCAAAGCAACCGAGAAACGCTGTGGCAAATGCAAAAGTAAAGCAACCGAGAAACGCTGTGGGAAATGCAAGAGCAAAAAATGGCATGGATACCAGCAAGATCGAGGATATCACCAAAAACAAGATCGAGGATATCACCAAAGCCAAGATCGAGGATATCACCAAAAACAAGATCGAGGATATCACCAAAAACAAGATCGAGGATATCACCAAAGCCAAGGTCGAGGATATCATCAAGATCGAGGATATCACCAAAAACAAGTTCGAGGATATCACAGAGGAAGCAGGAATGACTACCGAGATCATCGATATAATAAGAGTGATCAGAATTTTGATTGTCCGCAAGGTTTTAATCGCCGGGGACATGGACAACGTTTTCAAAAGCATAGAGAAGAACGTGGACAACGTTTTCAAAAACCTAGAGAAGAATTCAGAGGAAAGCAACCGGGTGTGAACCCTCTCCATGAAAGACTTCGGAGAAAGTTTCAGGAAATGGAAAGTCGTATCCGAGAGTTGGAAGAAAACATGAAGAATATGAGCAAGTAGGTTCAGGATCTGGTAGAGAAGACAATAGGTTTCACCGAGGGGCTTATTGTCTTTTTTTTTGCTAATAACCGCTCTGGTGACTTTTCACGCTAAGCGCTTCCTGGACTTGTTCCAACCATATAAGTAAGGTAAAAAGGAAAGATAAGAACACCAAAGAAAAGAAAAGTAAAAGAAACTATGGGTAAAAAATCGACCTTATATTCAAGAAAATCATCTCTCAAAATAAATATTGTAAAAACGATAAATAAAAAATATATAAGAGTGAACACTATCATATCGAGGTGCTTAATAGAGGCATCTTGGTATAAATTTATAGTTGCGATTATCACGCCAAAAGAGACAAGACAATTTATTACCCTTACAACTAGTTTGACAATTGTTTTTGCACTCAAAGTCTTCTCCTAAAAAACTATGTTTCTGTAGCTGTTTTGTACGCACTATTTGTACGATACCTGAAAAACATGCATTTAGTCTAGGCTCATACTTTATAAGGTTTAGTTGCGCCAAGCACTAGTAGCATTAAGTTAATGTAGCCTTTGTTTTTTCCCTCCACGGTGGATTTTGAATAGAAAAGAATTTCACGCAAAGACGCAAAGAAAAGCAAAGGAAGATGTAAAAATCTTTCTGTTGATGAAATTCTCCGAATTTATTTCTTGCCCGGATTCTTTTTCTCCTTGGCGTCTTTGCGTCTTTGCGTGAAATTCTTTTCTTTCTTCAACTTTAAGGCGCACTCTTTTCACTTCCACTCCGAAGATCGTGAAACAAGTCACTTGACCGAGCAAATGGAAATAAGTGCCTTCTTTTTTGATAGGATCACAGTTTTTAGGCCCTTTTCTAGTCGCTCCAACAAAGAGTTCACTCCATTCAGATTTCGCTTTCGCGACACTTTCTTAGCTAAATCTGCTATGTAAGAACTTCAACAATTCTTTTATTAAATCCCTGAATAGTAATCACAAATCCATAGGAGGTTAAGAATTTATTTTGCCAGTAACTACCAGTAAAATAATTACGCTAGCCAATGCCATCTCAATAGCCATTTCATTTCTCCCTAGTCGGCAGGAGCCAAACTAGAAATTAAATTAACCCAATCACCAAACGGAACCACTGAGCATTGTAGCGGACTAGGGCGGGTCTCAAGACTTTCTCTTAAAAATACCTCACTAACTCCCCAAAGCTTAGCCAAGCAAAAAAAAATTTCCCGACCTTCCGGAAGCGGAAATGCTCTGTGGTGGAGTGAGCCTTCCTTAGCAAATTAAACAATGCCTACCAATGCCTCCTAATCTATTGTATTTCAATTTGACTTTTTCTGGTTTAGCCAGTGATCCTACTCCACCTCCTCCTCTACCAGGAGCGGTACCAGAGCCTGGCACTTTTATGGCTTTGCTCTTCGCTTTTTCAGCTTGTGCTTTAATGAAAAAAAGGTAATTACTATTCTCATTTGACACATCTAATTAAGAAAGAAGGTTCCTCTGTTCTTGAGAATCTTCTTTCTCAAATCTTTTTTCCCATTTCCTTTGTTATTTTTCGTTTTGTACGAATGTACAGTCGATAAAACAGGAAATTTCCACTGATGTTATTAATATGTGGACTGCTATGAGTTGACATAGAAAATAGCGATTAATCAAAACCAAATCTTACGAGTCTCCTCCTAGGCTTTTTTTCTCCTTTTATGTTACGTCTTCTGGTTACTTTTTGTAACAAATCTTTTTTTTTACCAAACTAGAGGGAAAAAAAAGTGAGAAAAAAAATAAGTATGGATTTTTGTAAAGTTTTATTATGAATGTGCTTGTGTTTGTTTTTTTGGAAATTTAAAATAAAATATAAAGTTTGGCCCGCCTTTTGCTTATACAGTATTGCAGATAAACGCTAAACTTTTAACAAGCTTTATCGGTCAGAGTAAATTTTTCTACTCAGAGGTCAGAGTAAATTTTTTTTACTCAGAGGTCAGAGCCCTTAGGTGTCAGAGTTTAAGGGCGTATTTTTCTTGCTCAAAAGCCCTTGAAGGTCAGAGTTTAAGGGCTTATTTTTCTTGTTTGTAGTTGGTCCTTAGAGGTCAGAGTTTAAGGGCATAGGGGAGGTCACCCTTTTATAGGGTTTTATTTTTCTTATATTAAAACTTGAAAAAGTATTTTGAGAGTTCATTGTAACTCCATAACAACAATGCTCTATATTTAAGCCTTTTATTTTTCTTTCCCCGTAATTTTGGAAGAATAAAAGGCTTTATTTTTTTCCCTAAAACTTCCCTCCTCATTTTTCCTATTTAGCTATTTCAAATATTTTTCCATCCAAATTATCCCCCTCTAGTGCAAAAATATGTAAAATTCCAGAAGCTATATCCTGAATATGCAAGGTTGATTTTGATATGGGATAATTGCAGAGGAAAATTCCTGGCACCAGGCTAGGATCAACGGAGCAATGATCCCCGCTCCACTTTAGTTTATTGGCTTCTATTGCCTCAGAAGATAAACCTCCTAGGCTCGTTTGCCAAGAAACTCGGTACCCTTTATGAAAACCCAAAAAAAGATCAGCGGTTTCTTTAACGTAGGGGCCAGAAAAAATCTCTTCTCGGCGATAGACTCTTTTGACAACGGGTTCCCCTTGGTGATGAAGATTTAGGAGTTTGGCTTGAATTTCTTGGCAAACTCTTTCATAATCTTCGGGGGCAACAATACCTTGAGGATCTCTTCCTTTTAGATTAATAAAAATTTTGCCTAAGCCAATGGAGTAGGCTTGGGTTTTACTCCAGTCAAAGCGAAGAAGATTTTTTGATTCAAATAGATCCCTTACTTGCATGCGCCGACTTTTTTCTTGTTTTTCTAGGGTTAAAAAACCTTCTTGGTGTAACCAAGTATTTAAATTTACTTGCCAACGAAAGGGAGCGAAGCCATGGTCTGAGACAATGAGTAGGATATCTGTTGGCCGGAGTTTCTTTTGTACTTGTCCAATAATCTTGTCCATTCTTTGATAAAACTTGCTGATAGTTTGGCGCTTTTGAGGATGTTTTTTGACATCCTCTGCGTGACGAGGATTTTTTGGATCAAGAAAGCGCCAGTACATGTGAGAAATTCGATCTGGGAAATAAAAAGTAGCCGAAAATAGATCCCAATCATCTTTTTCCAGTGAGCTAAAAATGATTTTTTCTCTAGCCTGGATGACATTTTCTAAATCTTGCTCAAAAACATCTTCTTCTAAAAGCTCATCTTTTAAAGCATTTGTTGCTGAAGCCCAGCCAAGAGTAGGAAATAGACCGTTTTCTTTTGCTAAATTGTCAGAAAAACTTTCGGGATAAGAAATGGGAGCTAAAGAATGGGATGGATGAAATTGAACAGGAGTAAGATATAGATCTATGTGTTCACCAAGCTCTTGTAAGCAGCAACGGAAGATTCCTTTTAAGGTTATAAAAGGGCTCATTTGAAAAGAAATAGTTAGCCAAGGGCTCCAATCCCTTTCTTTTAGAGAGATAGTTTGCTGATCTACAGTCAGAGTGATTGTATCAGAAGAACTTCTTTCTATAGAGAGTACTCCCTTCATGTAAAGCTCTTTCTTGACGATTGCAAGACGGTTACGAATACTTTTTCCACTTTTAAAGTCAGTGTTAGGTAAAAGATTTTGAAGTTTTTGGTATTCCTCTTGGCGGAGAAAATTTTTGGGGCCAGGAAACTCTGCTTTAAAGTGAGTCTGTTTCTTTTTTTCAATAGGAATGTTCCATCCGCCAGTTTCATTGGAACTAGGATTAGAAAAACGAGTGCTGCAAAAAAACCAAGTTCCATTTGTTGCACAGAGATCGGGAACTCCAAATCCGCAAAGCAGTTTGCCGTTGGAGAGTTTTTCGGCGGGAAAAGCTATGGGAGCAAAAAGCACTTTTGTTCTAATTCCTGCTTGAGCGGCGGTTGTCCAAAATGAATCACCTGTTTTGAACGCGGTGGGAGAAGGCATTTCTTCTGGAATGTAAGACAACAAACAATAGCTGCAGAAACAGAAAATCAGGATGGAAATAACTCCGCTACTGTAGTGGTAAATAGGGGAGTAAGCTAATTTTTTTCCTATTAAAAACAAGCTAAGAAAAAAAATGGTTCCTATAACAAAAGAAATCAGTAAGCGTCCTTTACTACCGCCCCAAATTTTTTTTCTGTCAACTTTTATTAAGGCAAATTGAGGTTGGTAGTTTTTTTCTCCTCGCTTTAAAAAACCGAAAACGCGATGTTTGCCGGGATTTGTTCCCGTGGAAAAACTGGCCCAAGCAACAGGAGATTGGGCTGGATTTGTAGTTTCTAAAGGAAGAAAACTACCCTGCGTTTTTAATTGTTTTAAGTTGGGTAATAGCCCATCTTTTATTCCTTCTGAGACAAGTTTTGGATCTGCCCCATCAAAACCAAGAACAACTACGCGAGGAGTTTCTGCCAAGAGAGATGTTTTCCATAAACAAAGTAAGCTAATAAATATTAAAATGATAGCTCTTTGACAGCTCAAGTTCATAATTTTTCCTTTGTTTAGTCAAGAAAATTGTGTATCATTGAGAAAGTAAGAAGTGAAGCAATTATACAAAAGAAGCTCTAGATATAACATAGGAACCCTAAAAAAATAACTCCCTCACCATTAGGGTTGTGTTCTTGGACACGCCCCAGAACACCCCAATACAAATCTATGTCTAACTCTATTGAGAATTATTTTTTTAAGAACCTGTTTTCATCGTAACGAAAGTGTGCTAAGCAAGGAAAAGATATGTCAAATTATGATGCCCTAGTTGCCAAGCGTGCATTAGCAGAGGGGTTGATTGCTGAAGATCAACTCCACAGTTGTTTGGAGATTGAAAAAGCTTGTCAAAAGTGTCAACTGAATATTCCTCTTAGCGAAATTATTCTGCAAAAAATAGAGGCGAGTTTCCAAGAACGAGAAATCTACTTAAAGTGTTTAGTTAAAGAACTCCAGGTGCCTGAGCTGGCTCTCTTAATCGATCCTTTTTTAGCAGGATTAAGTGAAGGTTGGGAAAAACTTGCTGTCGAAGTTAACTCTCAAGAGAAAGATAAAGAAATTTTATCTTCTTGCCTAAGTATCCAAAAAGATTTGCAAGGAGAAGGAATTTATTTGTCTTTAGAGCATCTCTATATTTTAAGAACCTGTTCTCCTAAGGAAATAAACCTCAGTGACTCTGTTCCCAAAAAGAGTAGAGAAAGCCAATTCAATATAACTACTTTTTGTCAGCGTCAGCAAAAAAATGAAATTCTTCCTCTGAAAGCCAAAGTAGCTAAACTAAGCGGGAAAATTTTAGATATGCAATCCGTTGATAGGCTTTTAAAGATCCAAAAAGAAATTTTTGGCAAATGGTCTTTGGATATACCGTTTGCTCATCTTGCTCAAGGTAAGTATAAAATAGATCCTTATCTTCTATATACCTTAATGATGTCTCAGTTAAGTTTTGAAGAAGGCTACGCTTCGACTTGGGCAGGAGGAATCTTCATTGAAAAACGAGAATACTCGAAAGATGTTCTTACTCATTTGTTTGAGGCTCAAAATGTAGCAGAATCTTTTTTAGAGTGGTCTTTTAAATTATCTTGGTTGAGTTTTTCTAAGGATGTAGAGAAAACACTTGTTTTAGGTTTAAGAAAATATGTCAGTAATGGCGACTACAAAAAAGCGGAAGAAGAGGTTAAAATTTTAGAGGACGCAGGTTTCTCTCTTCCTCCTATAAAATTTATTTGTTTGATAAATAAGATTCCTCATCGAGTTCTTCTAGCAACTTTAGTTGAAAATATTTATAGTAGCCCTAACAAGGTCATTTACAAAGGGCGGCTGAATGCTACAGTAGAGCTTTCCCTGGAACAAAAGCTCGCCTACCACACAAAACAAAAAGTTACCAAAAAACCTTTGGAAACAACGATTCGTCCTTTTGCTGAGAAACCTTTTGCTCCTGTTACTCAAAAACCTTTTGCTCCTGTTACTGAGAAACCTCTTGCTCCTGTTACTGAGAAATCCTCCTCTTCTGCTACCAGTGATCCAAAAAAAGCCGACGCTTTGCATAAGCAGCTGTCTCAAACAATGGCTTTGCCTATGGAGAAAAAAATCTCCTATACAGAAGAAGGAGCTAAGACACTCGCGGCTTCTCGGATTCTCAACCGACTGAAAAAAATGACGCCGCTTAAAAGTGAAGAAAGAGCAGATAAAGTTGAAGAAGGAGCAGAGGAAATTTCTTTTCCAGAGGAAAAAGCTCCTGTTCAAAAAGTTGAAATTCAGCTAAACGAAGACATGTTAATGATTAAGCAGGCTGTAGAAGAAAAATATATAAACGAAGAAATTATTACTCAAGCTTTTTTAAAACAGTTTGAGCTTCAGCAAGAGGGAAATCAAGCCCCTATTTTTTATATTCTACTGAAAGAAGGCTATCTTAATGAAGCCCAATACAGTAACTTGCAAAATATTCCTCCTCAAGATCCAAAAGTTTTGGTTACACGCTATTCTAACAAAGTGGACTTAGTTTTAGCTAATATCTTAATCAACTACAATATTTTACCACGAGATAGGGTGCAAAATTTTTTGCGCCTACAAAGTGCTTTGCACAAGTTAGATATTATCTATACTTTAGAAGAGCTTCTAGTGAAGACTAAGACTTTGGCTTCTGATATGGTTCGCTCTCTCTTAGAAGGAGGGTTTAAAAGAGCAAAAGAAGCCCGAGCCGCAAAAGAGCAAGATTTACTTAACACAGAGCCTATTCGAGTAGCCAAGAAAAAAAATTTATTGGGGTCTTTTGTCATAGCTCCTTTGGTTGTTATTTCTTGTTTGGGATTGGCTTTTATAAATTTTGTAGATCTTTCAAAACAAGATAAAAATAAAAATAACAAAACTATAGACCAAACGCCTGTTGTTGTTAAAAGAGTTGAGCAAACTTACGAGACTCCAAAAGGAGAGGAGGAAAAATCTTCTCAAGAAAAAACCTTTGTTGAAAAACCAAGGGAAGAAAAAATAGCCTTGGTTATGGAAGCAAGAAATAAAGAAAAATGGGGAGAGTACTGGGTTTCGGCCGAAGAAAAAAAACGTTTAGAGCAGCAGTGGAAATTTTCTCCTGGGCAGGAGATTCCAGTAATTCTTACTCAAAAAGAGGCACAATACCTTAAACGAGGAACAAGTTATGGAATTGTTGTTGAAGGAGAACTGTCTCTTCCTCCTTTTCCCAAGAGTAAGAGAATTCGAATGGTTTTGCAGTTACTAGATATAACTAAGACCCAAATTTATGAAAAAAAGAAATTCAGTCTTTCTTCTGAAAACTCTTTTAAGTCTTTCCTTGGTCCTTTTCCTGTTCCTTTGGCTCCTGGTCGTTATCATTTAGAGCTTGCTTTAGAGCCGGATATTCAGAATCCTTTGGTTCGTGACCTATTAAATTTAAAGAAAAGAAAAGAATGGCTGCTTCCTCTTTCGATTGGATCATTAGCTGAAGTTAAGAGTTTTCTAACCAAAGAAGAAAAAAATAAAGAAAGTTTGTTAGTTCGAGTTTCTAAACATTTCCAGAGCTTTCAGGAAATAGCCCAAAAGAAAAGAGCGGTTCTAAACAAAGATTGGCCTCGTTGGAAAAAAGAGTGGTTGGAAGAAGACCAGTCTATTAAAGAGGAGTTAGGAAAAACAAAAAACAGATACGTTATCCCTATATATCCCAAAACTTACTTAGCAATAGATGCTTTTTTGGAAAAATTAAAAAGACAGTATTCTGTTTTAGAGGACTGGCGAGAAGGACTATCTCTTCTTCCTCTTGATATTTCAGTAGAGATGAGTCGATTAGACCTCTATAAGGATAAGCTTAGCCTTTTGCTGAAAAAAGAAAAAGATGATATTGAAAACCTAACGGAGTTTCTCTTTAAAGCCAATGAGAAAAAATAAGATTAAAAAATAAGGAATGCCCAACCTGCTTTTGTCTTTCAAGTGAAAGTATTTCTTCTTTTTTTATCGGGCAGTAAGTTAAGTAAACTGGAATCCAGAATCCAGTAGGGAAAACTAAAAACTTCATAAGAATACCTTTTTTCTGTTTTTTATTTTAAATGTAAATTTTACCCTTGAGGGCGTGTTCTCATTCAGCTTTTCCTTCGACATTAGCAATACTCTGTTCGAGGTAGTCTCCTTACTATTTACTAAAGAAACACAAAAAATAAGCTGAATGAGGGCATGCCCTAAAGAAAGAGAGAAAACTATGTCAGAAAATACAGGTGAATCTAAGGAAAAAATCTTAGACGAATCGGACAATAATGCCAAAATTGATCTAATCCATGAAGCTTTAAAAAATGTTATAGATCCTGAGATTCATCATGATATTGTAGAGCTAGGCCTAGTCTATGACATTGCTTATGACTCTACTACTAAAGAATCTAAAATAGAGATGACTCTAACATCTCCCATGTGTCCCTTTGGTCCAGCAATTATTGAGCAAACCAGGGCGGAGGCTAGTCGAGTTGAGGGAGTAGATAGTGTAGATGTTCAGCTTGTCTGGGAGCCTGCTTGGGATCCTCGCATTATGGCAAGTGAAGAGATTAAGATTGAATTGGGTATTTGGTAAGCAGGAAAAAAATAGACAGATATATATTTTAATTGACAGAAAACCTCAAAGAGAATATACTAAAAAGACTTCCAAAAGAGCTTATTTTATTAAGAATTAGAATGAAGAAACGGAAAGGGAAATGCAATGAAAAAAGCATTCTTTATTTTATTGCTAGGAGCATTTTTGTTCTCTATCGGTTGTAGTTCGGCCGAACACAGAAGAGTTCATCGAGCATCTATGCAAAAAGATTTCCAGAATATGCATAAATTTGTTGATCGTTATTTTTGGGATTACGATTGGGACACAGATCCTCACTACCATCCCTAATCTTTTCTCTGAAGAAAAGATAATTCAACATATCGCCCCCTAAAAGTGACAAGTAACTAATTTTCTAGTTCTTGTCACTTTTTTTTGTCACACCCTTAAGATGTGCTTTTATTTGAGTTTCGTTTGAGTTTCATCGACAAATGAAACTCAAATAAAAGATCGCTAACTGTTGCTAATTTTCTCTAGCATTTGCAGTACCGCAATAATTCCATACCAGATTGATATCACAAAAATTACAACCGCTCCAGTTTGTAAGTAGTTGCTTTTTACCCAATTGTTCGCTAGTAAGAGCAATGCTCCTAAAACAACAGTAATCAAAAATTTATACCAACTCCGAGCTCTTTTTGTTGTATTCCAAGTAGTCGCCATTTCTTTTTCCTTTGTTTTCAAGTGCATAAGGAGTGGCTAATAAAAAGTTTTGGGTAAACTTTTTGGCCACTGATGTTGTTGTCTGAAGCTACGCCTTAGCTAGAATAAAGAATTGTCTTAGACTATTCAAGTAAAAAAATGGAGAGTTCCTAGGAGTTTATCTTTCGATTGTGGACAAAGTCTCTTTTTCCCAATCTCGAGATATATGTTCAAATTTTTCGAGAAGAGAACTTAAAGTACTGGAGCTTTCTACACAGAGATTTTGCAGTTTTCGTAAAACATCAAGAAGAAGCCAACACTTGCCTATTTGAAAGAGATAAGGAACAATACATGCTATTTTTTCCAAGTAGATTTCACGTGAATCAGAAAAATTAGGACTAAGAATGAGAGTTAAGCACTCCAGTAAAGTTTCTTCATTTTTGATCCTATCCAAAACTATAGGATAAAGGTCGTGACGTTGACAGGCTAAAATCCATTTTAAAACTCGGATAGGATTAGTCTTTGCTTCTTCGATGAGGATAGCTTTGTGCTCCTCAATATCGAGGTTACTCTCTTGTTCTAGTAAATCCATGACCATCTCTGGGTAATATTGTGATAGTCCTCGGAAGAGATGTTGAGCAGCCTCACTGGTATCCATAAAACGATCGTTTTTGAAATAGATATCAAACATTTTCATGGCAAGTTTAGGCTCAACTATCCCTAAGTGCTCTAGACAGTAAGAATCTATTTCTAAAAGATATCCTCCTGGCCATTCCAACATCATCCCAAAGAGGTGAGAATTAGAAGTGATCCCACTGATCAGCTGTTGAACTTTTTTTCGATACTTTGCGAAAGATTTTTTATCTCCGTTTTTTTTGTATATAGCAGCAACTTCACAGTAGGAGAGGAATTTTTGGTTTGGGTCAGTAATTTGTTTCAAATAAGCACTAGGTTCTTTTCTTTTTTTTACTTCTGCAGTAGCAAGAGCAGAAAAAATGGGACTTTGGTAACCAGACATTTCTTTTCTATTTAGAATTTTTAGAGAAATGTCCGGTTTTTCGAAAGCAAACTCACAGGCAATTTCACTTAGAACTTGGCAAGTTATTTCTAAACTAGCGTTGTTTTCGACTCGTTCAATTGCTTCGTTCACATCTTGCCTAGCCCACTTAAGAATAATTTGTTTAAAGTATTCATCATTTTTTTGGTAAGGCAAAGTAATTTTTAGAGCAAGCTGCAGATCTTTATCTAAAAGAGGTTCAATTAAGTCTTCCAGGTAGTACTTTATTTCTCTCACATCACATTTTTGAGACAAATGAAGAGCGGACTCAATGAGTTCCTTTGCTTCGGGAGTGGCATTCTCTTCTAGCAGCTGAATGGCTATTTGCGAGTAAAAATAGAGAATATCATGAGGAGCTAGTGAATTATGAATGCGTGGACTTTGAACCCATTCTTTTAAAGCTAGGTATAGTGATTTACTGAAGTTATCAGGATCTGCTAAAAATTCTAAAACAGATTCGATGGCGTAGCTAAATACTTGTTCATCTTCGATATTTTCTATTAGAGATATACACATCTGGGGCGCATCTCGAAGAAGAAGTACAGTTATATTCGGTATTCTTGTATAAATGAGCTCAAATCCGCCCAAGTACTCAATCACTCGAACGATTTCATCAAGAAAAATGACTGAAATTTTACTTTCTTCTATAAGATGAATTCCTGCAATATCTTCTAGAGTCTCTAGTCGCTCTTCTGTGCCTATTATTTTTTTAAACCATTCCCACTGTTGTTCATTATCATGGAAAACTTGAGCAAAAATAGAAGCAATAAAATTCATTTGATCCCAATAGGAGGCATAAATTTCTGAAATGCAATCTTTTCTTAAACGAATTAGGCTTTGGAAAGCATGAATGTGGATTTGTTTTTCTAGGTCAAAATTATCGAGTTCATCTACTTCCATCTTCTCTAAAATAATTTTAACAGATTCCTCAAAGCGAGTCCTCTGAAATTCTTGGCATTCCTTGGCCACAAGAAGAGCAAAATTACTGGTTATAGAAAGTCTTTTCTTTTTACTCTCAAAAAGTGTAGCAAGAGTGAAACGCTGTTGATTACTGAAGAAACTATGACACAAATATGGCGAAATTTTATCCATATCGGAGATTTTTAATCTGCTTGTCGTCTGTTCAATGATTTTAAACAGAGCTTCTTGAGATTTTTTAGATAAAGATAGCTTTTCATTGGGAGGTAAAAGCAGCATTTCCCAAATGCCCGACTTTTCCGCAATAACTTCCATGGGAGGATCTCCCAAAATTGCAAAAAGCTCTGTTTTCCCGGTAAGATAACGGCTTAGGAAGACACCTCTTTCACTATAGCTAAAAAGAATAAGATGGCGGCATACTTTGGCGAGAAGACTAGGGAATACTGTCCATCGGTGGACATAAACTTCGGGAGCATGAATCCAACTTTTATCTTCTTTGAGGCCTTTATCAATAGACTCAGAAAGTTTGATAAAACTCTCTTCATCAATCGAAAAACTCTTCTCTTGAATATAGTTGTAGAATGATAGATAAAGAATTTTTGCCAACTCGGGTTCTCGGGGAATAATTTCCTCTATGAGAGCTAAAAGCATCTCTTCAATGGTTTCTTCTGGGAAAGTATGGCTTAGTTTGGATAGACGACGAAAGGTCGAAGCTGGACGACGAGTGACCATTGCCGAAAGAATAAGACAAGCCATTTGTTCTCGAGAATGACTTTGAGAGGAAAGAACAAACTCCTCATAGAGATTTGTTAATTTTTTTGTAGAAAGCTTTTTAAAAACTTTTAAAAGTGATTTCCCCATTTCGGACTGCCTAGTTAATTCCCATATATCTAGTGAATCTAAAAATTTTTCTCCGACTTCATAATCGTAGTGTAGTATATCGAGAAATATCTTTCCGGTTAAGTGTCCAAAATCATAAGCCGTTCCTTTAGAAAACTTACGAACTAAATTTACTGCTTGAGTAAAATTGGTTTTGACTAGTAAAGGCAATCCTTCTGTAACAATTTGAGTCCTCAAATTTTCATTAACCATTTCATAAAGATCTAACACCATAGATGGAGATTTTTGGATTGTTTGTCCCACCCAAAAATGGTTAAGTCTTTCTAGCTCGTAGCCTTGACTGGTGAATAATTCCAAATCAAAAAGAGTTATATCGAGATTTGTTGCAATAATTTTTTTTATAGCATCTTCTCGATCAAACAATGTATCGGGAATGATTTGAGAAAGGTAGTATAGGGAATCTCTTTGGTTGATGGACCACATTACCGCAGCAACTTCTGCCAATAATTGATTTATAGTATTGGGGTCGTTGTTCTCTTTTAGTAAACTTTTATTTTGAGAAAATTGTAAATGCTCTGGTAATGGATACTTTGATGTAGTAGGAGAGTTTGTAAAAAAACCATCTTGCAATAAAAGGGTGAATTCCCCAATTTCTTCTGCATCGATTTTTTTTTCTGCGATCAGAAAGCTGATAAAAAAATGAAAAATGTTTTTCTGAGCTTGTGCTCCTACACTCTTTTGGAGTCTAACCAATTTTGCTGGGTCTATTTCTTGAAATAATTTTTCGCATCTTTTTTTTATGCGATATCCACTAAGAAAGCCAAGAAGATGTTCACTGTAGGCATTAACCATTTGAATAACTTCTTGAAAGATTTTATTATGGAGGGGGAAAGATAGATTTTTGAGAGTGTTTGCTAAAAAGTACAAAGTACTAAGAATATTTTCTAAACTAGAGAAAAAAGGGACTTGAGTAAGAATTTTTTGAAAATCTTCCCACCTTTGTTCTGATATAGCATGAAGAGCCTCCAGTCGAGTTCGAGAAACAGGGTCTTCAATTGCTTCCAAGAAGGCTAAAATTTCTTGTGGTTTATTCTTTTGTAAAATTGTGTATATCTTGAAAAGTCGATCCCAGCGAACAGCATCAAAGTTCGAAGGAGTCATATCTCTTTTGAATAAAAGAGATATGGTTTGGGGAATAGATACTTCCATTAACTTATCAAGAACTTCATCAAGCCATTCAATATCCCAAGGGTTGAGAAACTCATGACAAATCTCAAAACATAGTTTGGGGTTTTCTCGCAAGAGAGTGTTAATTGCAGCGGCCCCAATTTCTCTATTAAGCCAAGAAGAATTAACTATGTGAGGATGAAGAACTCGGTAGATTTTAACGGCATCTTTTCCTTGTTCTTGATTTAGAAGAGGTTTTAAAACAGCTCGAAATGCTTCATCCTTATTGATATCTTTTACTTCTAAGAATTTTTTAGATGCTTGTTTCCAATCATAACGTGCCCACCACTCTAGTAATGTGATTTGCCAATGAATTTCCCCATCAAGTAATTTTTGTTTCCAGAGTTTCTCTAAAAACTGTTCTGCTTCCAGAAAACTTTCCTCTTCTATAAAGCTTTGGATAATTTCCTGGGCGGTTTCTAAAGATAACTTATCTTGAACTACCGTTGAAAAATTGAGGAGCTGTTTACTGAAGCCGATTTTAGGCATAACTTTTAGAAATCCCAGTTCACAAATCTTGTGAATGAAAGCTTGAATAAAGAGCTTACCAAGAGAGCGGTTTAGGTTGAGAGAAAAATCATTTTTAGGCGATTTAGTCAAATGATGAAAGGAATTTAGAATTTTCTGGTACTCTCCTAGAGAGTCGAGGGGGATTTCAAGGAGATTTTTTTCAAAAGTGAATACTTTTAGAGTGCTAGGAGTTTGATTTGAAAAAGAATGTTTAGAGGGACGTATTTGCAAAAAGGAATAGATAGTTTTGTGTTCTTTCTCGACTACTCGTTTTAATGTGCCAGAGAGCTGAGCCTTTTCATTTTTTGGATAAGAAATGTACTCACTTTTTTTATTTGAGTAAGGAGAGAAATGTCGAAAGAATTCTAAGTTATTTTCTTCTTCTCCGGGAAGGATAAAAGGAAAAAGAGATAAACACTGATTTCTCTTACTGCTCCATAGATAAACTTGTCCCATAACTCCGTATGAATTGGCATAGATTGGTTGAAGGGAAAAAGCTGATTCTGATTTGCCTTGGTAAGAGAGGACTGGTACGATGTTTTCTTGCCCTTCTTGCCAAGGGTAATCCTGAAATCGAATAATGGTGTACTCATTCCAAATTTCAACAAGGGGAGATAATTTCCCTAAAGCACGTACAAAATCCATGTACTCTTTTTTATTAATTTTACGTTTATTCCGCTTGGATGTTGAAAGACTTGGCTGGAGAATGGATTCAAATGCTCTATATATTTTTCCGACATTTGTGGAAGCCAGCTCTGGAATAAAAGAGTATGCACAGGAGCTATTGTTCCAGAGATTTTCTAGACACGGAAGCCAGTATTGGAGAAACGATCGTTTGTGGGTTAAATACTCTTGAACAAGTTTATGGCTTACCTTGTTGTGCCTTGCTGGGTGGGCTAGATAGTCAGCTACTAATACATTGGTCGAAAAACGAAATAGACTTTCCACTAACTTATACAAAGCTAAGCTAGGTTTTTTGAAGTTTTCGCTGGAATACTCTTGTTCGTGGGAATTCAAAAAAAAACCCCATAGATCTTGGATGGGGAAAAAGATTTTTTCAAATTCTTCGCTATGAGTTTTTTTTAGCAATTTTACAGGCATAATCGTATCATCGGAAAAAAGTTATCTCTTTGTTGTTTATTTTCTTGGGATTACTTAAATTATATCCCAGAAATGGAGAATTGCCAAGCTGATTTTTGAATCGCTGTGGTAGGTTAAGGGAACTCCCCTAAAGAAAGGGAAAAAGAAAAAGAGCAAAACGAGTTGTTTCTCGCTTTGCTCTTTTTCTTGGGACGCGGGAAAAAATTTTCTAATAACTTAAGCTTTCTATTCGCTGTAATCAATAAGCTCTTTGATTAAGCCAGAGGTTTTTCCAATAAATAGTTCATACTTCACTTCGCCAACTTCAGGAGCATAGTATATTTCGTATCTAGCCCGAGAACCGACAACTTCTTTTTCAATTTTTACGCAGTTGATAAAGGTCCCTGCGGGAACTGTTACTGTCTCAGAAATACTGACTATTTTGTATTGGAACGTTTTATTTCCGACCGTTGTTGGCCAAGTAGAGTTAACCACCGGAGGATATTGGAAAACTATTTCTGGTATAACTTTAATTTTACCATCGACTTTTTTTACCATTGAACGGATAAAATCATTATTTCTCCGAGACCAAGTTTCCTTGATTTTTCCTCCGATTTTAATGAAGTGTTCCCCTTTTTTCTCGCGAGCAACTTCGTATTTGCTTGTGGCCGTTTTGCCTCGAGAAGTGGTTTTATAAGTCCAAGTTCTTGTCCAATCCAGTGGAGTGTAGTCTGTTAGTTCGCTTAAAATATCTCGAGCTTGAGGCTCTTGTCCTCCTAGTTTTTCGTATTGAACTAAGTACTCTTTGGCATCTGCTTTGTCATCTGCATATTGATAGAGTAAGAAACCAAGTTGATAATAAACTTTTTTCTTGAGATCTTTTTGCTCATTATTTGCAAAAGATAAAACTTTTTTGTAAGCATTTATGGCTAGTTCGGGTTTTTGTGTTCCCTCGTACAACCCTCCCAAAATTTGATAGTTTTCCGCTACTAGTATTTTAGAAGCTTGTCGCTCCATCATGGGTAAAGTGGTTTCAAAAGCTTGGATTGCACTATCAATTTCTCCCTCTTCATGATAAATTCTACCCAAGGCATGCAATGTTCTCCATGAATTGTCTTGTGATTTCTCTAAAAGCTCCCGAGCTTTTTCGTAATCTTGTTCTTTAAAGAAGTCTAAGCCTTCCTTGGCCATTTCTTTTTTCTTTTCTTTTTCACTCTTATCTTGGCCAATACGAGACTCTACTTCGGCTAGGAGAATTTCGAGTTCTTGAATTTCTTTCGTCAAAAAGGCTTCGGGATAAGAGTCTAAGTATTCATGGAACAGATCAACAGCTTTTCGATAGTCTCCTTGTTTTCCGGATATTTGAGCTTGAACATAATCATCAGATCTCTTTTTGTGTTTCTCCTGGTCAGAGATGACAAATCCGGTTTTAGGATCTAATATTCTGTCGTGAAGTTCCCGGATACTTTCATTAGCAAACAGAAAAGCTTCTTTGATGTCTTTGGGATTCTTTTTTTCACTGGGTGTGTTTTTAACCTCAGCGCCTTCTAAGTTTATGCCAAATAATTTTTGTACCAGAGCAATAACTTGTGGCCTAGCTTGTTCAATAGGTTTTATATTTAGATCTTCAGGCACTTTTATAGCAGAGAGAGAAGCAGGCAAGGCGGTATTGAATTTTTTAGGGAACATCAAGATACCTAACACGACAATAACTATAGCTAAAATCATCGCGGAATAGAGAGCTAAGCGGAAAATACCTCCTTTTTTGGGAGGTTTCTTTTGCTCTTTATCCTCTTTTTCTTCGCCTTCTTGCTCCAGATAACCACCTACGTCGTTAATCATATCATCAGCACTTGAGGGTGTCTCTACTTCAGGTTCAGGGACAGGAGGTTCTGCTAAAAAACTCACATCAGAAACACTGTCCGTTATTTCTCCTGTTCCTCCTATACTCTCATCAATATAGCCATGGCTGGCATAGTCTTCTTGAGAGGGGGCATATTCTCCTGAATCAGGGATAGATTCTGTGAATGAAATCTCAGGGGATTCTTGAGACGCGTAGCTATCGCTTACTTCTTCTTCTCCAGAAATGCTGTCCATAGCCATATCGGGAGCAGATTCTAAACCAGCAATGTAAGATTGAAAATCTTCCATTTTTCCTTCGGGAGTATCTAAATGATCAAGAGCATAGATGAATTCTTTGACAGAGCTATAGCGATCCTCCACTTTTTTGGCGATCGCTTGCATGATGACTTTTTCTATTTTTTCAGGAATATCGGGGTTAATTTCTCGAGGAGGAACCGGTTGCTCAAACATTTGCTTCATTAAGAGCTGACGGAGAGTTTTACCATCAAAAAGCAATTGCCCGGTGAGCATTTGGTACATGATTACCCCAACAGCATAAATGTCGGTTCTTTCATCTACCTCTTCTCCTCCTGCTTGCTCAGGAGACATATAGTGGGGAGTACCTACTGCTCCACAAGTGATTCCTTCGTTGACTTGCTCTTCTACAAGTTTAGCTAGACCAAAGTCTACAATTTTGACTAAGTCTTCCCCATCTTCCGTTTTTTCTACCAATATATTGGCGGGTTTTAAATCACGGTGAATAATGCTACCACTGTGGGCTCCTGAAAGTCCTTCTAGTATTTGGTGAACAATTTCCAAGGTTCTTTCTTCAGGAGGGATAGGAGTTTCTTTGATAAGATCCTCTAGAGTTTGCCCGGCACTAAAGTCCATGGTTAAGTAGGGCACTTCTCCTGGTAAGAGTCCGAACTCACGGATAGGGATAATGTTGCGGTGCATAATCCCCATCATGACCTCAACTTCGCGAACAAATCGCTTATAGTTGCTTTCGCTACTTGCAATGGCGGGGTGCATAATTTTTAGAGCAAAGAACTTATTGTACTGAAGCATCAAGTGCTCCACTTTGTATACCGCTCCCATTCCCCCTTGTCCGAGCTGGCTCAAAACTTTGTATTTACTGAGAAGAACTTGCCCTATTTTGAAGTTAGACATGGGAGTTTCGGCGGCTGCACTAGCTTCAGCTTCTTCGGGCTGACCAACAATTGTTTTTGCTTCGTCGACTAAAGAAGAAACCTCATCGTTTTGTAGTAGGTTTAAGCGCATAGAAATATTTGCCAGAGAGGTTTGAACCCCTTCTTTTGATAAACGCTGTTGCTCGGCCATACATTGCTGTAGATCGGTGACACTCATTAGTTTCTTTTCGACAGCTAATTTGACGAGACGAAGTTGATCTTCCGAGTTTAAATGTTGATTTCCTTCGTGTTGTTCGCTTTGAGAAAGAATAGAGTCTTGGTCTATCAATTTTTGATCAACTGGAGCAAGAGGGTTGGATGCACCTGGACCAAAATCCTCTTCCATTAAAGTCACTTCTGAAGGATCAACGTAGTTGACATTATCTACGAGAATTCCTTCTGATTTATGAATAGGAGAGGAAGATAGGTCAATAGAATTTCCTAAAATCCCTGTAGAGAGATCTATTGTGCCATCATCCGCTAAAGAGTCTTGGTATGAGGATAAATCAATAGATTGGCCTAAGTCGATTTCTCCACCAATGGAAGCTCCAAGATTGAAAGAAGAACTTTGGGAGGTTAAAGAGGATAGGTCTATTGAGTTTCCTAAGTCAGAAGAAACGTCAAAGCTTCTTTTTCCTCTTGTTAAGGCAGATAGATCGAATGAAGAGCCTAAATCATCGGAGTCATAGTCATCCGTGCTTAAGCCCGTAAGATCTATGGAGTCCGTGGGAACATAAATTTCTTCTTCTTCCTCTTCTGCTCCAATATCAGAAAGATCTATGGAGTCAATGAACTCGGGAGGCTCAGGGTTTGTGTTGTAAAGCGGAAAATCATTTTCTACCGGTGGATCTTCTTCCACTGAGCTAATGGTGGTACTTTCGTAAGATACCTCCTCTTGTTGGGAAGAGTCAAAAAGAGTGCCCGGGATATTAGAATCGTTGTTTTCTTCTTCGGCAGGCGGAGAGGAAAATAGATTGCTGTAATCTTCGTCGGTATAGTTATTATCTGGCTCATGTACCTCTATGGTAGTGCTGGATAGATCATTATCCTCATCAGGGTTACTTATATCAAAAGAGAATCCTGCAATAGAATCCTCTTCCTCTGTTTGATTGTTTGAATCAGGCTCTCGGCTTAGCTCAGGAGAATCCCCAATGGCAAAGTGAAGCCCACCAGGTTCTTCCTCTGTTTGATTGTTTGAATCAGGCTCTTGGCTTAGCTCAGGAGAATCTCCAATGACAAATTGAAGCTCATTGGGCTCTTCATTTGTTTGTTCAAATAAATCAGATTCTTGTGAAATGGTTTCTCCACTTGAATCTTCTTCGTTTGGCGAGAGTTCTGAGAAGTTTCCCATCATAAAATTAAGCTCAGCAGAAGCTTCCTCTTCTTCTTCGACTTCAGAGGTTTCTAAGCTTGTTTCTTCAGAAGTTTGTTCTTCAAGAGAAGTATTTTCAAAACTGGACTCTTCGCTCTCTTCTTCGTTTTCTTCTTTATTTTCGGGTTCAGAGCTATTTTCTTCAAGGGTTTGTTCTTCAAGAGAAGTATTTTCAAAACTGGACTCTTCGTTTTCTTCTTCATTTTCGGGTTCAGAGCTATTTTCTTCAAGGGTTTGTTCTTCAAGAGAAGCATTTTCAGAGCTGGACTCTTCGTTTTCTTCTTCGTTTTCTTCTTCATTTTCGGGTTCAGAGCTATTTTCTTCAAGGGTTTGTTCTTCAAGAGAAGCATTTTCAGAGCTGGATTCTTCGTTCTCTTCTTCGTTTTCGGGTTCAGAGCTATTTTCTTCAAGGGTTTGTTCTTCAAGAGAAGCATTTTCAGAGCTGGATTCTTCGTTCTCTTCTTCTTCGTTTTCGGGTTCAGAGCTATTTTCTTCAAGGGTTTGTTCTTCAAGAGAAGCATTTTCAGAGCTGGATTCTTCGTTCTCTTCTTCTTTGTTTTCTTCTTCGTTTTCGGCTTCAGAGCTAGTTTCTTCAGAAGTTTGTTCTTCAAGAGAAGCATTTTCAGAACTGGACTCTTCAGTTTGGGAATTTTCTTCAGAACTTTCAGTTTCAGTGGACTCAGAAGATGTTTCTTCATCAGAAGGAGAGTCTTCACCGGGGACTTGTTCTTCAAGAGAAGCGTTTTCAGAGCTAGACTCTTGGGTTTCTTCTGATGGCTCTTTTTCATTTGGCCCTTCCACTACGGAAGGCTCACCAGAGTCTTTTGTTGTAGCTAACTCCTGCTTGGAAACTTGCTCTTCTTCTAAGTTTTTTTTGGGATCTACTTCTTGGGCATTAACTTCTTCAGCCGCTTCATTTCCCCCAACAGAGGTATCTTCGTTTGTTTCTTTTTTTTCCGAATTTAGATCAAGTTCTTCTTCTGGCATTTTTTCCCCACTTAGTTCGTTTGTTTCCTCTTTTGACACTGGGACTTCAATGTTAATACAATGTCAATAGTTTGTCCATCATAGAGACTCAGGGTTAGTCTCTCCGAAAAATTTGCTTACTATTTTAGTGAAGACTGTCCATCTTTTATAGAGATGACCAGATCATTATAAAGAGGATCAAAGGATAATTCAAACAAATTTTGAAGCATATAAAATCTTATTAATATGGAGAAAATACTTAAAGAGTCTATTTAAACTTGAATTTTGAACCTAGAGAATTAATAAGACAAAATTTTCTAGATGTTTTTGGCCCACAAAGGAAGCATTTCCATAATATTTTTTTCGAAAGACTTTAAAGTCTCTTCTTTGACTTGAGATACAAAAATACCCGTTGGTTCATACCAATAACCTTGGATTTTATAGTAGCGCCAAATGTGAACTTCATAGTAGCCTTGTGTTTTTGAAGGAATAAAGCGGTAGCTATTTTTGTAGCCTCTCACTCTCTCTTTTTTTCCTGTGGCACTGATGATTTTATCCATTTCAGAGTAATAAAAAGCTTTACCTTGGTGAAAGCCAATGTAGCCATGAAGACGCATAGTTATGGAGCCTTGGCTATCTTTACCTTTGTAAGTATAGGTCTTTTTCCAAGCGTTTATTTGTTGAGTTTCTTTACCCACTTTTACTTGAAAAAAATCTTTTACTTCTGTCCAAGACTCTGATTTTTTGGCTTGATCATCCACATATTTTTTGAAGTAAGTTTTTATTTTCTCTGCCCCTCCTCCATCTAAAGCGGGTATTTTACAGCGTGAAATGACAAAACCTTGATAACAATCCTCCTGATAAGAGGATTTGTCTCCCCAAAAAGGTTTTGCAAGCCACTCTACAGAAAACTTATGAGGAGTAGCAAGTAGAGAGATATTTCCTAAAAAAATTAAAGCTAAACAAAACATCTTAGTCGACATGAGAGTATCCTTTAATATTAAGTGGGAATCCATAATTTTTGATTTTCCACTTGTGAACTTTTTCCTTGAAGAAAAATTTACTATAACGCTATAATCAGAAAGAAATAAGTGGAAAAGAAAAAATTATGGATTCCCACTTATGCACTTTAGGCTAAAATATCAATTCTTAGGGCTTACTACGGTAAGTTCTTAATCAAAACAGAGTGAAACGTGCTATTTGAAGAAAATCATTCGACACCTCTGCCTTTACAGTTAGGCACTGTTTTTTCTAAATACAAACTCCTTTCTAAGATTGCTCAAGGAGGTATGGGGATTGTCTACAAAGCAGAAAAAATAGATACCCAAGAGATCGTTGCTTTGAAAGTGCTCCTGAAAGAAAACTGGTCCGATTCAGCAGAGGTTAAACGATTCTTGCGAGAGGCTCAAACCGCTTCTTCTATCAATCACCCCAATATTGTTCGAGTTCAATCGGTGGGAAAAAGTCAGGGCTATTACTATTTAGAAATGCCTTACATCAAAGGGATTACTTTTCATGATTTTCTAAATGAAAATGAGCGTTTGCAGCCCCGCTTAAAAATTTTTGTTCAAGTAGCCCGAGCTTTGCATGCAGCCCACCAAGAAAATATTGTCCATCGAGATATAAAGCCCTCCAATATTCTTCTCGACCAAATGTATCATCCTTACTTGACTGATTTTGGTTTAGCTAAAAGTATTGTCGGAGAGAATACCCTTACTCAAACAGGTACCGTTTTAGGAACCCCTGTCTACATGTCTCCTGAGCAAGCTGATGGAAGTCGCGAAATTGATCATTACTCGGATATCTACTCATTAGGTGTTTTGCTCTATGAGTGTTTGACTAACCAGCTTCCTTTTGATGAAGATAACTTATCTCGTCTTTACCATCAAATTATATTTGATAACCCTACCCCTCCTCGAGAAATCAACTCTAGAGTTTCCGCCGATCTGGAAAAAATTTGCTTAAAGGCTATGGCAAAAAATAGAAAAAAACGCTATGCCAGTGCTTTAGTTTTTGCAAGAGATGTCGAGCGTGTTATGACACGTCGCTCTCTTTTATCTTATCGAGAAGAGTCTTTAGCCCAAAATAGAAACCTTTTTTTGGTTTTTATCGTGGTTTGTTTTGTATTTTTAGTGCTGTCATTTTTTCCAACGCTAAGCACTTTTTCCCAAACAAAAGAACCTCTTGCCAGTTTAGAAAAAATTCATCAGTTAATCGAGAAAAAAAAATACACGGCAGCATTGGCAGAGCTTAAAAATAGACTAGAGCAAGTCCCTTCTGCAGAAATATTCTTTTTACAAAGCCGCGTGTACCAAAGTTTAGAAAAATGGTCAGAGGCAATTTCCGCAATTTCCCAGGCAATCGCACTTGAGCCTAGTTTCTCTTATTTTCTAGAAAGAGCTCGTATTGCTTTTCAGGTGGGGTATCATGATGAGATCAGAAAAGACCTTAAAAAGGCCCATTTTTACCTAAAAAATATCCCTCAAAAAGCAAGAAAAAAAAATCTTTTAAGCTCTCTTTACCAGGTGGAGGCACAACTCGCTTTTGTGGAAAACGATTATACTAGAGCTTATGAAATTACGCAAAAAGTCCTCGAAAGAGACTCTGAAAACTCTCCCGCTCTTCTTCTACTAGGACAAAGTGCCTATCACCTAGAAAAATATAGTGATGCTCTTCTCTACCTCAATAAAACTCTACAAAAAAAATCTTTATCTTCTTTTGATATTGATAAGGCCCATTTTTATAGAGGAGTAACCCAGTATAAACTGGACCAAATCCCTCTGGCCTTAAAGGAGTTCGAGTTAGTTCTTCAGAAAAAAAATGCTTTTCAAGACAAGGCATTGACATATTTAGGTAAAATTTACTTGGAAAAAGAAGAGTGGGAAAAAGCTCAGAAGTATTTGCTCGAATCATTGAATATCTCTCCTAGTTCTCAACTTACTCATGAATGCTTGGCCGACTATTACCTCGCAAAAGAAAAACCTGAACAAGCTCTTCTCGAAGCTAAAATTTGTTTAGAGTTAGTTCCTTGGAGTGCAAAATATCATAAACTTATGGGACACGCTTTTCTTCAGCAGGAAAAATGGGAAGAAGCAGGGTATTACTTCCAAAAAGCACTAGAGTTGCAGCCTATGGACATCTCTCCCCTACCTTACATGCTTACTTCACGCCTACAACAATATCAGGTAGATAAAATTCATGAAACTCCTCTCTTGTACAACGTTTACTTAGTTCGCTTTTTTCTCGAAAGTAACCGATACGATCTGTTTCGAGATCAATACCAAACTTTACAACAAAAATTTTCTCCCGAAGAAGTTACCAAGATTCAAAAAAGCAACTTGGATATCAAGTACTTTATTCGACTTTTAGAGGATTCCCCTTCTGCTTCTATTCAGGATGTTGCCATTTCTGCTTTATCTTCTAAGTACTCCGATCCTGAAACACTTCGTTTAGTTAGAGACAAAATGATTTTTTACCAAAAAAGACCTGGGCAAGAAAAACAAAAGCTTCTCTGGGAAAAATTAGATGAAAAAATAAAATCTCGACGCAAAAAGGAAGAGCGACTTCAAGTGCAAAGATTGATCATTCGTTTTTATTTAGCAAAAGATTCTCAAGCTTTGGATGAAATGCAGAAACGAGGGCGATGGGGAGAAATTCTTTTACGCAATGTTTTTCAAGACACTCAAGAGTCTATACCTATGCGCTTTTTTGCTTGCCGGATGCTCTTAACCTTAGGAACCCCTCAGGGAGAGAATATGGTAAAAGACTATGCGGAAACAAGTAAAAATTTTTCAGGTATTTTACTCGCTAGCGTGGCTTTAAAGGAAGTGAATGCTTTGGCGGCCCCAGATATTTTACTCCGAGGAACAAAAGCTTCGGAACCCTACCTGAGGGCCCTTTGTTTGCCCTATTTAGCCCCTCTTTACTTAGAAAAAATGCTTAACGATGACGACGACAGAGTGCGAGTTTACGCAGCAGGACTCTTACTCGAAAAATCACCAAAAAATATTTCGCAGAGATACTTGGATATTCTTGCAGAAAATTGCTTAAAAAACAGCACTCCTTTTATCCGTTTATACTGTTTGAGTAAAATTTGGCCCAAATCGAGCATTTTTGAAGAAGGGGAACTGCCACCAAACTACGTAGAAAAATACTCTCATACTTTAGAAAAACTAGCCCAGGATCCTCATCCCTTGGTTCGCCACTCGGCTATCTTGAGAATAGGCAGCTATCGCTTGAATCATTTGTCTTCCAGTCTTGTGCCTTTATTCGAAGACAAAGAAGAAATGCTCCGAATGCAAGCCGTCTTATCTTCTCTTTGGATCAGCAACCACTACGACCTAATGAATAAACTGGTTGCAAATGAAAAAGAGTCCCCCTCGGTAAGGATTGCGGCGGCGTTGGCCTTGCTAACCAGGAAAAATTTAGAAGGCTTAGCCCGAATAGAAAAAATTCTCAACGAAAAAGACCCCACTTTGGGACTTCTTGTTATTACCTTTTTAAGTGGATTTGTGGAGGAGCAGCTTGTCAGTGCTTATTATCTCCAACATGCCAGACCTGAAGTGAAATTTGCTGCTTTAAATGGTATTATGTTTCGAGGAGTTTACCAAAACACAAAGCAAATCGAAGATCAAATCGAAAGCCCTTCTCCCTTTCTTCGCCAAGCTGCCAGTGCCTCTCTTATCAGGACAACTATTCGCTCAGAACTACAGCACACCAACATAGCCGTTGACGAGAGCAAAAAAATGAGAGAACTCCACGAAAGGTTCCGTCTTTCTCCTCCCAATATTCGTAAAGGAGCGGCCTTTGCCTACTACTTTGAAATCTACTACAAAACCTTTACCGATTTTCTCCGAGTAAAAATAGATCCCAATATAATAGAGGCCTTCGACTACACCGTGCATCCCAGAATCACAGACTTCCTCTATGAACTTTACTTCCTGAAAATTTATGAGAAAGAAATCGAAAACCCCGCCAGCCAAGAATTTTACCTGTGGTGCCTAAACCAAGCTATCGACATGTTTCCTCAGCCTCGATACTACTACGAAAGAGCCCTGATATTTGAAATCCAAGGACAGAGAGAAGAAGCGATCAAAGACCTCTACTCCGCCATAAAGATGTCACCCCAAAGCGACCTCTACTACACCCGCCTAGCCCGCCTCTACCTCAAAGTAGAGAAATACCTTGAAGTGCTCCAAATCACCAACAAAATAACAGAGAAAAACCCCCGATCCTTAGAAGGATGGCGCTACAAACTAGAAGCCTACCGAGCACTCGGAGAAACAGAAGAAGTGAGAAAAGCCTACGAGCATTTTAAGATCTTGTCTGCTCGGGGGGAGTAAATTTTTTTGCCTTCCTGAGCTTGGGGATTTCGTGATAAAAGGTACAAATATTATTAGCAAATAAGGTTTTTTTAGTGAGCAAAGATGATGAACAAAAAAAGTGCTGCCGAAGTTATCATTGGGTTGGTTTTATGTTTTAGCTATATATGGGGGATTTTTCCTCATCGTTCCTTTGTCCTTTCGGCTATTTTTTTTGCTTTATTTCTATTTCTTTTGATCTATTCTCGAAAAAAACATAAGGAAAGCTGGAAGGATATTGGGATAACTGGGCATAATTTTGTCGCTTCGGGAAAACCTCTTTTGGCTTTAACTTTGCTAGCGGCGGTTGCTCTTAGTTTACTGTGGCATCTGTTCTTTCCTATTACTCCAGAGAATTTTGAATACGATCGATTAGGTGTCAATGTTTTGCGCTATCCGCTATGGGCTTTGTTTCAACAATACATTGTTTAAATAATTCCAACTCCAAAATATCCCGGCCACAAAACAAAAAATCATCAATGGTGGTGTCGGAATATGAAGAACAGAAAAAACAAGAGCCGAAGATAAAATAGCTAGCCATTTACGAGAATGAAAAACCTCACAGAACCTTCGGAAAAAAAACACAAGAAGTATAAGAACTTGTTGACGATTGCTCTTTCTCATGCCTTCTTGGGGATACTTTGTTCCAATATTTTGCTTGTCTACTGTAAGGTGGGACCGAGTGTAGATGTTTTGAGGTGGAGTAAACAAGAGTATGTGCGCTACTCTTTAGACTTTGTAAATGAAAAAATGATTAGCCAAGAGAAGTCAACTATTGTCATATATAAAGAGCAAAAGACGATTACGGTTATAGGATGGATTGTGGGAGTGGATAGAGAGTTAGAAGAGATCTTTGTTTCTGTTGGAAATAAAAGTTATCCAGTTGTGTATGGACGACAACGAAAGGATGTCGCCCAGTTTTATAAAAACCCTGATTATCTCAACTGTGGTTTTTTGGTACAAATTCCTAGAGAGGAATTTCCGGTGGGCTTTTATCCTCTCTATTTGAAAGTATTATTAGCAAATAGATCTTATTACAATTACCCTGGTAAGAGAATTTGGATAGAAATACGGTAGCTGTTTATCTAATGGGTAAAGAAACGTAAGCAATATTGAGCTCATTTTCTTCTATGTCCACATCAATAGTGGTTCCTGCTACTCTTAACTTTTGAGGACCGGAAGCAACTCCGTGAAAACGAGCATATTGGATTTCACGAGGAAGAGTGATCCAGCTTCGAAGATCGGCTTGTTCTGCTTCATCTAAAATCTTACTGAAAGCAGCGACAAGAAGAGCGCCGCCTTCAATTTTTTGAGCTCCTCTAGCTGCAGCGGCCTTTGCGACTGTTTTTAGTATGGTTTGATTGAGTATCTTTTCCACTAGTTTATCTTTATTCTTTTCGTATTGAGCTAAAACAGTTTCTTCTAGATTGTAAAGTAAATGAGTGTTTCCTAATGAAGTATTGTTTAGATAAACAGTGCATTTATTTGTGCTACAAGGAACTTTTCTGTACTCAGGATAAACAAACTGAATAGTCGAAACTCCTACGTCTGGAATGTGTATGGACTCTGGCCCATAGCGCACTTCGTATTTGCGAGGACTAAACCCCACATCAACAAAGACTACTAAATTGGTTGTGGAACTCTTTTCTCTTGCTCGGCAACGATCAATGTCACTCTGCAAGAAATTATAGTAAGAGCTAGTTTTCATTATTTTCTGATACTCAATTCGTGCATCATCAAAGGAACCGTCTTTTTCATATATAAGAGCAGAGAGATAACGAGCAAAAGGATTTTCCAAATGTTTTGTGTCGTCAGGATTTTTTTCAAGGTATTGCTCTATTTTTCCAATAATCCGCTTTGTCTCTACCCGAGCTCCAATAATGTCACCCTTCCCTAAGTAAGCCAATGCTAAATATGGACTAATCATTAGTTTCTCGTAAGGCTCAGCTTCATACTCAATATTATTGTCTCCCAGAAAAAGAGATCCTGTTTCTTCACTCAGAGAGACAGTTCCTTCAATGTCGAGAAATCTTTTCTCAGCTGCTTGTAAGCTGTTAATGGCAGTCTCAAAATTTCTCGCAGCTAGAGCGATTTTACCTTTCTCCAAAAGAAGGAGGTGGCTATCCAAAGTTCGCTTATTACGAGTAATAACAGCATCAGCGTTAGCCAGAGCCCGCTCATAATTACCTTGTCCATAATTACTGATTACCGAATTCATCGCTTGAGGATAAGGTTTCTTTGGGATAGCATTACAGCCTACCAAAATAAATGAAGCTAAAGTGACAGCTAAAATGTAAATGTGTTTTTTATTTGTCTTTTTCACCTTGTTTTCCCTTAAAAATTCAAATATTGAAGGGCTTATCAGGCCGCTCAAAATAGCAAATATTATGTAGCTTATTGTAACAAGCCTTAGATAAGTTTCAAGTTTTTATTCTGAGAAAGATAAAAGCAAATTCTCTTTAAGATTTGGACTCTGGAAATCTTTCTTCTTAAGAGTTCTCCCTTGAATTCGACTCTATTACTTGTTAGAGTATAAACCGATTTATATTTCCAGTAAATTTAGAGGATTTTCATGTCTATAGAAACAAAAACCATTCGCACTTCTAATTTAGACCCTTGGCTGAATTTATCGTTTGAAGAATGCCTTTTTGAACAAGTTAAAGAAGGCCAGTGCTGGCTCTATTTATGGCAAAATCAAAATACCGTAGTGATTGGCAAAAACCAGAATCCATGGAGAGAATGTCGAACAAAACTTCTTGAGGAAGAAGAAGGGAAGTTGGCTCGCAGACTTTCGGGAGGAGGAGCTGTTTTTCACGATATGGGAAATCTCAACTTTACCTTTGTTGTAGATCGCCAACTCTATGACTTTCAGAGACAGCTAGAGGTTATTTTAAGTGCTGTTCGAAAAGTGGGAATTCAGGCGGAGTTTACCGGACGCAATGATATTTCTGTCGAAGGGCGCAAGTTTTCGGGAAATGCCTTTTGCTTTCGGACAAAAAGTGCTTTTCACCATGGTACTCTTCTCGTTTCAGCAAATCTGAGTAAACTAACTCGCTATCTCCAAGTTTCCCCTGAAAAAATGCAATCAAAGGGAGTGAAGTCTGTAGAATCAAGAGTCACTAACCTGCAAGAATATAATCCAGGAGTGACTATTGATGAAATGGCAAAAGCATTTCAGCAAGCTTTCCATGAAAATTATGGAGGAGATCTTCAAGAGCAAAGTATAGAAGAGGCTATTGATATGGAGAAAGCGCAAAAACTATATGAAAAATACTCTTCCTGGGAATGGCGCTATGGCGAGTCGCCCGAGTTTGATTTAGAGTTAGAGCACCGCTTTACTTGGGGAGGAGTTGAGTTTGGCTTAAAGTTAGAGCAAGGAAGGGTAAACAATGTCGTGGTTTATTCTGACTCCTTAGATGAATCTTTCATTGATTCTTTACCTGGCTATCTTCAAGGATGTGTTTTTGACTCTCATCTTTTAGCTAAGCGTCTTTTAGATCTTCCTTTAGTGGGGGAGCGAAAAAATATGGCAGATGATATTGCTCAGTGGTTGCAGAGCAAAACGTTTTAGGGTTTTGAGAGCCCTTTGTGGAATCTTTATTGTATCCCTTGGGAGTTTTTAGTTATGTCGAAAAAAAAGAAAATTCAAGATTACTCACAAGATTTTTTGAAAAAATTGCTGGATGAAATGCTCCTCTGTCGGCGCTTTGAAGAGCTGACAGGAAAAAAGTATGGACTCCGAGAGATTGTCGGCTTTTGTCACTTATACATTGGGCAAGAGGCGGTTACCTCCGGTTCCATTGGAGCTTTAGATTTAAGTAAAGACTATGTTTTGACAGGGTATCGAGATCATGCTCATGCTCTTTGTTGTGGGAGTTCTCCCAATACTCTGATGGCAGAACTCTATGGAAAAGTTACAGGTTGCTCGCGAGGAAAAGGTGGCTCTATGCACTTTTTTGATGCGAAAAATCATATGTTCGGTGGAAATGGAATTGTCGGAGGCCAAATTCCTGTGGCTACCGGAGTGGCTTTCAAAATTCGCTATAACAAAGAAGATGGTGTTGTTTTATGCTACTTTGGCGATGGTGCTATTCACCAAGGAGCTTTTCATGAAAGCCTAAATTTAGCGAAAATTTGGCAACTCCCTATTGTTTATATTTGTGAAAATAACCAATATGGAATGGGAACAGACTATCGCCGGGTTTCTTCGGTTCACGACTTTTCTATTATGGCTAACTCTTATGGCTTAACGGGTCGAAGAGTTGATAATGGAATGGATGTTTTGGAAGTTTATGAAGAGGTTAAAGAGGCTGTGGAATTAGCACGCAAGAGCGGAGAAGCAACTCTTTTAGACATTAGGACTTATCGCTATAAAGGGCATTCTATGAGTGACCCAGCTAAGTACAGAACAAAAGAAGAGCTGCAGGAATTCAAAGGTAAAGATCCTATTTTAACTCTTAAGTCAGAGCTTTTAGAAGCAAAGATTATCACAGAAGATGAGTTTAAAGAAATGGATCAAAAGTGCAAAGCCGTTTGTGATGCAGCGGTTAACTTTGCCAAAGAAAGCGCTGAGCCCGGACTAGAAACTATGTATGAGGACATTCTCGTTTAAAAGGAGGAAGATATATGCCAGAGATTACTGTTCGAGAAGCTCTGCGTCAGGCCATGGATGAAGAAATGGCAAGAGATGATCGCGTTTTTTTGATGGGGGAAGAAGTCGCAGAGTACAATGGAGCTTACAAAGTAAGTCAAGGACTTTGGGAGAAGTATGGTGATCGGCGAGTCATTGATACTCCCATTACAGAGTATGGTTTTACAGGTGTCGGAGTGGGGGCGGCCATGGCTGGTTTGCGACCCATTATTGAGTGGATGACATATAATTTTTCTGCGATGGCTTACGACCAAGTACTTAATAATGCAGCAAAGACTTTGCATATGTCCGGAGGACAGATTAACGTCCCCATCGTTTTTCGCGGACCCAATGGCCCAGCGGAGTTCTTGAGTTCTCAACATTCCCAAGCACTTCAATCTATCTATGCTCACATTCCTGGTCTAAAAGTAGTTTCTTTTTCTACTGCTTACGATGGAAAAGGACTTTTGAAAACGGCTATCCGAGATGATAATCCCGTTATGTTCTTAGAGTGCGAACTTATGTATGGATGGAAAGATGAGGTTCCTGAAGAAGAGTACCTTATTCCTTTTGGGAAAGCAGACATAAAAAGAGCAGGGAAAGATGTTACTTTAATTAGCTACTCAAAACCTGTGAGAATGGTTTTACAAGCAGCAGAAAAATTAGCGGAAGAAGGTATCGATGCGGAAGTTTTAGATCTTCGCTCTATCCGACCTTTAGACGAAGAGAGTATCTATAAGTCCGTACGAAAAACAAATCGCTGTGTTGTTATTGATGAATCTTGGCCCTTTGCAAGTGTCGGTTCTCATGTTGCTTGGCTAGTTTCGACAAACTGTTTTGACGATCTAGATGCCCAAGTTGAGTTCATTTCTTCTGAAGATGTCCCTATGCCTTATAACCACACTTTAGAGTTGGCTGTACAACCTTCGGTGGAGAAAATTGTAAAAGCGGCTAAAAAAGTACTTTACGTATAAAGGAATCAAGAATGGCAGAACAAGTATTAATGATTGCTTTGTCTCCGACAATGGAAAATGGCTTAATTGCTAAATGGAACAAAAAAGAGGGAGATAAGGTTGAGTCAGGAGATGTTCTTTGTGAAGTTGAAACAGATAAGGCCACCATGGACTATGAGGCTTCTGACGAAGGAACATTACTCAAGATTATTAAAGGGCAAGGTACAGAAGCCGGAGTGGGAGAGCCGATTGCTATTTTAGGAGAGCCAGGAGAAGATATTGCTGCTCTTTTGAAAGAAATCGAAACAGCCTCTAGTAAAAGTACTGCTCCTGCACCTCAAGCAGAAGTACCTTCAGACACGAGTTCTACTACTTCTACCCAGGCTCAGGAAGTAAATGCACCTGCAAAGAGCGAGCCTTCGGATGGTCGAGTGAAGTCTTCTCCTTTGGCTCGTAAAATTGCTTCTCAGAAAGGGCTTAATTTAAATCAAGTTCAAGGAAGTGGCCCTGGGGGAAGAATTGTTAAGAGAGATGTTGAGTCCGCTCAAGTATCTACTCACTCAGCAGCAACCCCTTTTCTTAGTGACCAAGTTTTTCCTCTTTCTCAAAAGAGGAAGATTATCGCTCAACGTTTGGCTGAATCAAAATTCACAGCACCACACTACTATCTAAAACTTTCTATTCAAATGGATGGAGTAGTCAATAGTCGTAAAGCTTATAATGCTACAGCCAAAGAGAAGCTTTCCATGAATGCCTTCTTGATCAAGTTTGTTACCGAAGCCCTTAAGCGCAATCCTGTCATTAACTCTAGTTGGAAAGGTGATAGTATTGTTCAACATGGTTCTGTCGATGTGGGTTTAGCTGTAGCTCAACCTGATGGGTTGATTACTCCCGTTGTGCGTAGCTGTAACAACAAAGGCATTATTGAGATCGATCAAGAACTCAAAGTGCTCATCGATAAGGCTCGCAACAATCGTTTACAAAGCCATGAGTTTACCAATGCTACCTTTACAATCAGTAGCTTAGGATCTTTTGGCATAGAGGAGTTCACTGCAATTATTAACCCTCCTGGAGCAGCCATCCTTGCCATTGGTATGATTAAGAAGGAGCCGGTCGTAGCTCCTAATGGAGAGCTGATAGTTCAATCTAATATGAAAGTAAGCCTATCTTGCGACCATCGAGTAATTGATGGTGCTGTCGGAGCGAAGTTTCTAAACGACCTTAAGGGAATGATGGAAAACCCTCTTCTCGCTTTACTGTAGACTAGAGGAGTGTTTTTACACTCCTCTTTTGTGAAAAGGAACAGAATATGGCCTACGACTATGATGTATTGGTGATTGGGGCTGGCCCTGGTGGTTATGTCGCTGCTATTCGTGCTACTCAACTTGGTTTGAAAGCCGCTGTTATTGAAAAAGATAAGCCGGGGGGAGTTTGTCTGAATTGGGGATGTATTCCTTCGAAATCTCTTATTCACCAAGCAGAAGTTTTTCGTTCTATCTCTAAGCTAGAAGAGATGGGACTAAAAGTCGATCAAAGTGGTTTTGACTATCAAAAAGTCTATGCCAAATCACGAGTAGCTGCTGAAAGTCTCTCTAAGGGAGTTCAGTTTCTTTTAAAGAAGAATCAAATCTCTTTGATTTCAGGAGAGGCGAAGATTACGGGTGCTCATGAGGTTACCTTGAATGACGGCAGTAAGCATACGGCTAAAAATATTTTGATTGCGACAGGATCGCGACCTCGTCAAATTCCTGGTTTTTCTATTGATGAAAAAAGAGTTCTTACCTCTACAGGAGTTCTGATGCTCGAAGCTTTACCAAAAAGAATGCTTGTTTTGGGAAGTGGAGCTATTGGAATGGAATTTGCCTTTGTCATGAATGCTTTTGGAGTCGAAGTACATGTCGTCGAGATGTTGGATCGAGTTTTGCCTATTGAAGATGAGGAAGCTTCCCAAATCGTTCAAAAATCTTTTCAAAAAAGAGGGATAAAATTTTCCACAGGCACTAAAGCGAGCTCTGTTAAAGATAACGGAGATTCTTTTGTTGTCACTCTTGAAGGAAAAGGGCAAGCTCTTTCCGAGCTAGAAACGGATACTATTTTAGTTGCCGTAGGGCGAGCTCCTAATAGTGAAAACTTAGGTTTAGAGAATGTGGGGGTAGAGACTGATCGAGGATTTATTGCGGTCAAAGATTACTACCAAACAACAGTGCCGAGCATTTATGCAATTGGCGATGTGATAAACTCTCCTCTTCTTGCTCATGTTGCTTCCAAAGAGGGAGAAATTGCCGTAGAGCATATGGCAGGACATCACCCCGAGGTTTGCTTAGATCCTCTACTTATTCCAGGAGCTACTTATTGTGAGCCTCAAATTGCCAGCTTTGGTTATCCAGAGTGGAGAGCTAAAGAAGAGGGGATTAAGTACGAAAAAGCAGTTTTTCCATACCGAGGAGCAGGTAAGTCTGTTGCCATTGAAAAGACAGAAGGGCTAGTAAAGGTTCTCTTTGATCCAGAAACCAAAGAAATCTTGGGCGGTCATATTGTCGGAGCTGATGCCACCGAATTGATCCATGAGCTTCTGCTAGCGAAATCAGCAGAGCTTTTACCTGAGGACCTTGCAACAATGGTTCATGCTCACCCTACTTTGTCGGAAAGCATTATGGAAGTGATGCGAGCGGTCGAAGGCTGGGCTATCCACGCTTAGAAAAGCTTATCAAAACTGTGCTAAGCACTATGTTTTATGGATGTGATTCGCTATTATGGTCGCGTAGCGACTGAGGAACGTAGCCAGGGCATTTATGCCCTGGAACAAGAGAAATAAACAATAGCGTGCCGTAGGTACGCAGGAAAATAATTTCCTTGGTACCTACGGCACCAAAACCCTCTGTGTGCCTTTATTACCAGGGGTTAAAACCCCTGGCTACGTTCCCCCACTGCTCCGCAGTGAATACCCTCGTTCCCCTCTAATACACCAAATCCTTAATGTACAAAGAAATAATATCCTTCCCCGTACAAACATACAGTCTTTCTCCATCGCAAACAGGACGAGATAAGCATTTCTCGGGTAAAGTATACTCCCAAATTATTTTACGTTGGACAATAGAAAAGGCTCTTACCTTAAAATCTTCCCCTGTCGCAAAGATCAAATCACCATAAAGAATAGGTTCACTCGAGAAAGCACTGGGAAAAGGATGTTCCCATAAATTTTCCCCTGAGTTGATATTTACTGCTGTTAGAACCCCATCAGTTCCTATGATATAAGCATTTTCTTTGCTCACGATAGGAGGTCTTGTAATCTGAGCATCACCTCTTGCTTGCCATAGCTTTTTCCCTTTGAGATTATAAGCAGTTAAGCCTCCTGGAGAAGAGGTTATATAGAGCTTTCCATTGGAATATTTGAATCCTGTAATGGATCGATTAGTTCTTTTTTCGCTTACCCAGTCAACTTTACCTGTTCGCAAAGAAATGCTCGTTAGCTGAACTTTGTTCGTTATATAAAGATTCGGGCCGACAATTAAAGGCGGAGCGATGATTTCACTATTTGTTCTGTAACGACGGACAAGTTTGGCATCTTTTTGATTTTGTTTAAGTAAAAGAACGGTTCCTTGGTTGTCGCCAACACTAACAATTCCGGTTTTTGAAAAGCTGGGTCCTTTGTAAAAAACTTGTTTGTTGAAACGACCTTTCCAAAGTGTGCGTTCCTCGGCTTCTAGATACTGCTTACTCTTGGAAAGAGAGTAGAAATATCCTCCTAATGTTGCCACATAAATAGCTTTGGGGGTAACCTCTAAAGTACCTGTTATTTCAGATAATCGACCGGTGTAGAATTTCCAAATTTCCTCCCCTGATTGTTTATTTATAGCATAAACGGAGTTATCTCGGCTGGCTACATAGATGGTGTCTTTATCCAAAGAAAGAGGGGCTTCAATGAGTCCTTTGCTCGAAAAGCTCCAGATAGGAATTCGTTTGACTTGTAAATTGATTTTCCAAGGAGTGTTGTTTTCTGTTTGTTCTCGGTCAGTGGTGACAACTTGGAACCCCTCTTCTTTAAGACCAAAGCTAAGTCTTGTTCCAGGAGTGTATTGATACAAAGAAGGAGAGTTTCCAATATCTTTGCCATTGTTTGTGCAACTGAGCCCTATGTCAGGGGATGTTGTTACAATAATAGGCATTTGTAAACCGGATAATATTTTACTCTTGCTCAAACGAAGATCTAGAGTGATTTTTTCTAAACATTCTACGGCTTTTTTGTACTGGCGTTTTTCCAAGTGTTCTCGAGCATCTTTTGTGAATTTTTGAGCAGACTTGATAAGTCCCTCCAAAAATTCTTTTCTTTCCAAAGCTTCTTTGCCTGGTTCACTGCTATCCAAAATATCAAAAATCTTTTGGTAAGAAACGATGGCCTGATCGATTTGGTTCTCTTCTTCTAGCTTTTTCGCTTCCACAAGTTGTTTTTCTTGTTCTTTTGTCCTTGCTAAAAAGAAAGATTGGGTTTCTTGGCGTTTATCTTTTAACTTCTTACGAGCAGCATTTACGTCGTTGGCTAATCCCACTGGGTCATTTGTGATTGCTTGCTCCAAAAAGTTTTCTGCCTGTAGTAAATCCTTCGGACTTAGCTCGGCTGCTGATTTTTCAATGATCGCTAGGGCATTCTGGATTAAAGTAGAATTTTCATTCAACTGTTGTTTCTTAATGAGCAACTGGATTTCTGCTCTCTTTTCTTTGATAATAGGAATAAGCTCTGGATTTTGGTACTTAGCTAAAAGCTCTCCTAGCTCATAGTCTATTTTAGGATAGTTTGTGCCATAGAGTTCAGTAATATCTTCTACGGCCTCAATGAGTTTTTGCTTTTCGAAAGCATTTTTCTTCTCCTTGATTTTCGTTTCTTGTTCATCATACATTTTGAAAGCAACTTCATGGTATTTACCAATCGGATAGTAGCCTTCTGCGAGGTTTAAAAGAGCTTGCTTGTTGTTTTTATAGTCCACGACAATAAGTTGTTTTACCCGCTGAAGTTCTTTTTGTCCACTCCACTCATGGTAGCCTAAACCAAGAAAGGGAAGAGATATTAGAAAAATGATGGCAATTTTGAGTAAGTTCTTTTCTTTTTTCTGTTGCTTGATTGCTTCGGCACTATTCAGACGAAGTTTAGATTTGCCTTTTTTCCCTTCTAGCTCAGAAAGTTTTCCGTATACTTCGATGTTATCAGGGTCTATCCGAAGAAGCTTTTGGTAAGTTTGAACAGCAGAGGTATTGTTGCCTTGATTAACATAAACTTGACCCAGATCAAGATAAAGTAACTTGACTTGGTCTAAGTTATTGAGGTCGTAGTGGTAATTGATTAGCTCTTGGATAGCATAAGGGGTATCTGGAGCAACTTTTAGAATGTCTTCGCATACCTCAATAACCTCATCGTTGTTTCTGCTTTTACGAAGTTTGGCGACGATGCTACTACCGATATCTTTGATTTCTTGAGGGGAGCTATTTTGTAAGTGAAGATGAAATAGATTGAGTTGAGCAGTTGTGTTGCTCGGAGATAACTCCAAGGCATGTTCGTAAGAGGATCTGGCTTGGTCAATTTCTTGTAACTCTTCACGAAGTTTTCCTACTCGATTCCAAAACTCGGCTGCTCGTTCATAATTTTTGAGTTCTTGGCAAAGGGCAGCAAGTTCTTCCATTGCTTTTGTATTGTGAGGATGAATAGCTCTGAGTTCTTTTAGAACGACCTCACTGGTGATTTTGTCTCCTCTTTGTTCTAAAACCTTTGCTATTTCAGTCAATTGATCGGCGGAGTAAAGTATTTTTTCTTTGAGGACAGCTCCGGTTAGTAGAATAGAGCTTTCTTTAGACAAACCAATGTTCTCTAAAACTTGCGATTGTTTTAGGGTTTGTTTGAGAAGTTGCTGAAGATGCTCACCTAAGGCTTTGATATTGTGAACAGAGAGCTCTACTTCTTCTAAAGAGAAAAAGACAGACTCGAAATCGGGCATCAGGTGTTGGAAAAAGGAAAAGTCGGGTACTTGATAAAGAGCTTCCAAGTAATAGGAGGATATAGCGTCTTCTTCTTCGTTTTCATTTTCCTCTTCCACAGGAGAGTAAAATATTGTTCCTTCTGACTCCTCTTTCGCTTTTTGGGCTTCTTGGAATTCTCGAGCCTTTTTTTCCTCTTCAGTTTCTTGGATTTCTTGAGATTCTCGAGCCTCTTCGGGAGCTGCTTCTATCTTTGAATCAGAATTCGTTTCAAGAGAATGAGCTTCCGCCTCTTCTCTTTCTATTCCCCCTTCTCTCTCTCTTGCCTCTTTTGTAGCGCTGAATTCTTTCGCTTTGGTTTCTTCTTCTTTATCTAAAGTTGTTTTAATCGTATTGGGAGAACGATATTCGAGGCGAAAATTTCCCGAACAGATAGCTTCAATGGTGGATGCTATCTTTTCTTCTTCTAATACTTTTCCATGTTCTCTCGATTTAGGAACAGGAGAGACCACCAATGTTTTGGCTAAAGAATAGAGAAAAGCAACCGAGTCAATTTGTGTGGATAAAATAAGAGAACCAGGTTTTTCAATATTTACCAGAACTTCCATAATTCCGGCATAGCCCATTAGAAAAGTGGGTAAATCCGTTGCCATAGATAAGCAAAGATTATAAAACTCTTCATCAGGAAACTCTTCGGCAAATTCCCAAGAAAAAGGTTCCCACTGTAAAGTTTGAATGAGAAGCATTGAACTGAGTTCCAAGGGCGAGTAGTTAGAGTACTCTTCTTGGAGTTCGCTCATGTCAACCCCTTCTTGGAAAATATGAATTTCGTTTTCTCCTAGGGTTAGGAAAATTTGACTATCTCTGGTTCTAAAAGAAAATGTTCCTAGCATTTTGTCATCGACGACTTGTTTTAGAGTATCGATTAAGAGAAGTCGATCCACTCCCGAAACCCGAAAGACTTCTTCTTCGGTAACTTCTTGAACTATTTCTTCTCGGGTCATAGGGGCGGCTTTTTTAGAGCTCCCGTGCAGCATAGTCGTGAGATCTTCTGATATATCTTCGCATAATTGATAGCGGTCTTGAGGGCTTTTTGCGAGCATTCGAAGAATGATATCAGAAAGCTCTGGTGTTACTTCGCGAATTTTCTCTTCGAGCCGAGTGGGCGAAGCGGTGATCTGTTTTTCTAAAATTTCGTAGGAGTTTTCTCCCGTAAAGGGAGGACTTCCTGATATTAGATGGTAAAGAGTGGCCCCTAAGGCGTAAATATCTGTTCTTCCATCGATATCACTACCTACACATTGCTCGGGGGCCATGTAGAGAGGAGTTCCGACAATTAGACCTGAAGAAACCGAAGTCTCTTCGGAAGAAAGCCCTTTGGCTAAACCAAAATCTGTAATTTTGACTATTCCATCGGGAGTTACCATGAGATTGGAAGGCTTCACATCCCGATGAACAATTTTCATTCGATGGGCAGCTCCCAGCCCATCAGCCGTTTGTATTCCATAATCTAAGGCTTCTTTTATGGATAGGCGAGATTTTTTACGTGATTTTAAAGTGATGTCTAGAGAGTCACCAGGAACGAATTGCATCACAATAAAGTAAGTCTCTAAGCCTGCGTCATAAGCTAAATCGTATACCTGTATAATATTTGCGTGTTCTAAACGCGCAATAGCACGAGCTTCTCGTAAAAACCAGTCTACAGCTTTTTTATCCTCTGCACCTTTGGAAAGTATTTTGATTGCAACTAGTCGATTTAAAGCTTTATGAAGAGCTTTAAATACGGATCCCATTCCCCCACGCCCAACAAAATCGGTAATTTCGCAACCGCCTAATTGGCTCCCAATTAGTTTTAAGTCACGAGAAGTCGGTTTTGTTGTTCTATCACTCATGTGGGCAGACTTCGAAGAAAGTGAAGAATTATCCATAAATATCCCTTTTAGTAGAACTGCTCAAGACTTCACTAGAAAATAGAGACAATAACCTCTAAGATTCATAAGGAAGGACACCTTTGGTTTGATGAGAAGATGAATTCTCTTGTAAGCTTCCATTTATATTATTAAAATTATAAGCCTGAGCGGATCAACTGTCAAGAAATAGGGAAAAAGTTTCTTCTATCTCTGAAAATTTTAGTTATTAATACTTGTAGCAGATTTTTGATTGTTTTCTTTTGTTGAAACCAGGTCTTATGGAAAAAAATAAAAAAATAAAAAACTTGGAAAAAATAAGCCGCCTTTTTACTCTTGTTTTCGAAGCTTTAAGTGAATACTCCCGAGAAAGAATTTACTTAAGAGATACTTTAGTTGTAACCCTTCCTTTTTTGGGAGATGTTTCAGGAAAAAGTTTAGATTGTTTGTTCCAAACTTTCTGGGATTTCTTCAGTTCTTCCAAAAGAGAACAAGTTTTGGTTTCTTTGGAGGGGAATGGAGAAAAGAGTTTATTTTTACTGACAGTTGAAAACAATTGTTTAGAAAACTTTTCTCCTTACCAAAGATTAGCAGGAGTTCCTGAAAATATCACTCATCATATAGTCATAAATTTAGATAAATTAGCTTTACAAATAGAATCAGGAATAGGCTATCTTTTATTTTCTTTTTTGCGAGGTAACACTTTTATTACTTGTGATGGAGAGGATTTTAAGGTTTCGCTTTTGCACAACTGGGAGATTACTCCAAAAGGTTGGGAGAAAATTGTAACCTGGGTCTTTCCTTATGGTGGCTTGGGAATTGTTATACAGAGTCGCTTTGGTCTTATCCCCATTATTCTAAGAGGAGGAAGAAAACCTGGAGGGAAAATTTTCCCTTGTTGGCCAGCTGATAGCGATGTCTCGGAAGTGACAAAGCACTTTCGATGCCAGGAAAAACTTTCTCTTGCCATTTCTTTGAAAGCTTCTTCACTCGCATCTTTAGTGCGAGGAAACAAAAGGGGCTTAGATTTGTTGAGTAATTATGGAAAAGATTGGCTTTTTAGTATCCCTTTGGAATTGGATGATTTATTTCAAGATCAGATAGCGGAATTTTTACCAAAAAAAAATTTATGGAGTCGCTATAATTGGACACGCTCCAGTTTTTATAAGCTCTTTCAACAATACAAACAAAACACCTTAGCCTACTTAGATAAAAAGCCGATTTATATTCTTTTTCAAGACCATCAGCAAAAGATGCTTTTGGAGATCAACTCAAGAAAAATACAAGAAATTAGAGAAGACAAAACAATTCCTTCTAAAAGTCTCTTTCACATACCAGTAGATAGAGTCTCTACCGTACTTTCTTGGCTAAATGGTCCTTCATTGAATTTACTGGAAAAATTTCTTGAGGCGATTATTCCTCGCGAATTTTCGGAAGATGTTGAGCAAAGAGAAGTTTTGTTAGAGTTAAAAGTCGTTGACGAATTGGGAAAATCAAAAAAACTATTTTTAAGCGGTGTGGAGCGTGTTGCTCCTAAGAGTAATTGGAAAGGTGATTTCTCTCTGATTTTATGTGAGGGAATGACTCCTTGCTATCAAGTTGTAAATGAAGATAGCCCTGTTGTGGTCTTAGCAGAAAAAGAAGGGTATCTTGTTTATTTCCCGAACACTGATTTATTCTCTAGCCCTCCTCTGTTTTTTGTTGCTAAACAAGACTATCTTTATCCTAGGGGCTTGCGTAAAATCATTAGTGAAACTTCTGTTTTTGCCCCTTTAGTGCCTGGCTTGGTGAATAAGATTAAGCTGGGTTTTTTAGACTCAAGAGAAGAGTTAAAAATAGCGGGAAGAAAATACTATGTCGAATCTGGAACAGTAATTTTCAGTGAGCAGAAAGGACGCACTCTAGAGAAAGGGTTCTCTCTACGGCATATGACCCACACTTGGGTGGGCGAGGAAAAAGGTGGTTGCTTTACAGGAGGAGGAGTTCTTCAAAAGACTTCTCTCTATTCAGAGTTACCAGAGTTGATTTCACGTCAAGAGCGTGGTGGAATTATTTTAGAGCAAAAACAAGTCACGGAAATTTCAGAAAAAAACTGTGCTTTCCCTGAGCTTTTTCTAAAGGGTTCCATACAAATAGTGGGAAATTTTTCTCGGGTTGGGATAGAGCAAAAAAATGTTTTCTTACCCATTAAATTTATAGTATTGCAGTCCTGGGCAGTTCCTTTTGATCAAGAAGGAAATTTTACTTTGCGTTTGCGCTGCTTATTTGAGCTAGGAAAAGAAAAGGGGTTTGCTGTTTTGGAGCTGCCGTGTATATTACCGCGCTTTTTTGACTTGAATGCTCCTGTTCCTGTTCAATCTAGAAAAAATAGACACGGACATGTATTTTTCTATGTCCAAGATAGTTTAATTTTAGCAATTAAGATGAAAAATTATATATGTTTATCAAAAAAACGAGAGTCTTCTCCTACAAGTTGGTTGAAAATAAAAAAATGGTGGAAGGGGAGCACTTAGGCAAAATGTCTAGGCATCTTAAAGCTTACCTCGTAAGAAGAAGTTTTCGATGAAAGGAAAAATAATGGAAGGTTTTAAGTGTATTCATTGTGAGAAGGAGTGGACAAAAGATGTGGATTATGTTTGTCCTAGTTGCCAAGGGAATCTAGATATTGTTTATGATTACTCTTCTTGGGCAAAGAAATATCCTCGCTCTTATTGGAAAGATAATCGCGATTTTTCGATTTGGCGCTACGCTCCTTTTTTACCTGTGAGCGATTTAACAAAAGCTCCTCGTCTCCAAATTGGATGGACTCCTCTCTATAAAATGGAGAATAAAATGGGGAGTAAAAAGGATAATCCTGCTTGGGGGAAACTTTATTTGAAAGATGATGGACGTAACCCCAGCGCCTCCTTTAAAGACCGAGCTAGTGCTGTTGCTCTTGTTCATGCTCGCGAGCAAAAAGCTTCTCGGGTGGTGGGAGCATCTACAGGTAATGCCGGAGCTTCTATGGCTTGCTTAGCTGCTAGTGTAGGTATGCCAACCACGATTTTTGTTCCTCATACTGCTCCTCAAGCAAAAATTGCTCAGCTTCTCATTTTTGGAGCCCAAGTCATTATGATTGAAGGCACTTATGATGAGGCTTTTGACCTGTGTTTTCAGATAGCTCAAGAGTATGGGTGGTATAATCGCAATACAGGCTATAACCCTTATACTCGAGAAGGGAAAAAAACTTGCGCTTTTGAAATTTGTGAACAACTTGATTGGAAAGTTCCCGATTGGGTTTTTGTTTCTGTAGGAGATGGAAACATTATTAGTGGATTATGGAAAGGCTTTCAGGATCTTTATCAGTGTAAGCTGATTGATCGTCTCCCTAAATTGGGCTCTGTCCAGTCTACCTTAAGTAATGCGATTACCCAAGCTGTGGAACATTACCTTACTCATAAAAAGATAGAAATTCGTCCTGTTCAAGCACGAACTTCAGCCGATAGTATTTCTGTGGATATGCCCAGAGATGGAGTTGCTGCGGTAAAAGCTATTGTGGCATCTCAAGGTCAGGCAGTCTCTGTTACTGACGAAGAAATATTGGACGGAATGAAGGAAATTGCTCAAAAGGGAGGTGTCTTTGGAGAACCTGCGGGAGTAGCTAGTTTTGCCGGGTACAAAAAACTATTAACAGAAGGAATTGTTGGAAAAGAGGAAACAGCCGTTTGTGTAATCACTGGAAATGGCTTGAAAGATGTTCCATCTGCGATTAAAGCAGCAGGAAAACCGACAGTTGTGCCGGCAGAGTTAGAAAAAATAAAAAAATATATTGGTAAATAGTGGTACTTTAGGCAAAATAGAAGAATTATTTTATGAAGAACAAGCTATTGTTATTTATTTTGAAAACCTTAGGGATAGATTATTATTTTCGACTAGAGTTGAAACGATAATCAAACCCCTCTTTTAGATATAGAAGAAGTAGTTTTATGAGTAAAAAATCAAATTCGGATGCAAACTCAGAGGGATTAATCTCCTTTGTTCAAAGTGTTTTACACAAACTCGCCTATAATATTCCAGAAAAGACTTTTCATCAAGTCTGCGAAACCTTAACGCAAGAGTTAAAATATCAACAAATCCAAGATAAACGCTATCGTCCTTGGCAAAATTCTTTGAATCGCATTGATGAAACCTATGAAATGCAGCAAAAGTTAGTTCGTCGGATGGATACTCTTTTGGCTTCAAGTACACAAAGTGAACTAAGAGACGACCGACAGTTGGGTGCGCTGGACAATATTCTGAAGAACCTTGGAGAAAATCCTCCCAAAAAAAGCTCTTCGACAGAAAAATCAGAATCTTCTAACGAAAGCTCGATGGATAGTTCTCTCTTAGAGGCTATCGAAAGGCTGGGGGAAGAATTGAAAGAGCAGATGGAGAAAACTTCTTCGTCTTCTCCGTTAGAGGCGATAGAAAAACTAGGAAACGAGTTGAAAGAACAGATGGAGAAAACTTCTTCGTCTTCTTCAGATTCTCCGTCTCTAGAAAAATCTTCACCTTCATTAGACGAACTTTTGGAAAAAGTAGAAGAAGTTTTGTCTCAAAGAGGAAAAAGCTTAGAAGAAACTTGGGAAGAGCAAGGAAAAAAATGGAAAAGTGATCTCGAAGAAAGTTGGCAGCTTAGCAACATGACTTGGGAAGAAAAGTATACTGAGTTTGTGAAAAAACTAGAAGATCTCTCTACCAATTCTTCTTCTGAGAAGGAAGATAAAAATTCTAGTGAAGCGGTTATCGTTGCTATTGAAGAAAATCGGAAAAAAATCCAAGAAGATCTAAAAGCTCTATCTGAAGAGAAACAAGAAGCTCCTTGGGAGTCTCTTTCTCAAACTCTTGACGATAAATTTTCCGCTCGTTTCTCCCAGTTAGAAGAAAAAATGGAACAAATGGAAGAAACTGTTTTAGAGCATTGGGAAAAGTGGGATGCTCTTTTGCCTAAACTAGAAAATCTTTCTACAGTTATCGAACAAATAAAGTCTTCCTCTGACTCTAAAAAAGAGTCAGAAGAATCAACAAGCGAAAGCTAGAGAGCCATGTTAGAAAACTTTTTAAACGTTTCTGCTTTTTGGTGGTTGAGTATTATTCCTTTGGTTATTCTTTTGTATTTTTTGAAGCTGAAGCGAGAAGAATATACTTTTCCTTCGACGATGTTGTGGCAAAAGGTAATTGAGGATATGAGGGTAAATAGCCCTTTTCAAAAACTAAAAAACAATCTCTTGCTATATTTGCAAATCCTCCTTTTACTTCTTATTATTTTTGCTCTGGCTCGACCTTTTCTTGAGGCAAAGGGAATGAAAGGACGTAATGTAATTGTTCTTTTGGATGCCTCTGCGAGTATGAAAACTTTAGAAGGAGGACAAAGTCGATTTGATCAGGCTCGAGAGCAAATCTATAAGATGATTGACGATCTTTCTCCTGAAGATCGTATGATGATTTTAAGTTTTGCCCGTAAGGCCCGCATTGAGCAAACGTTTACTCAGTTTAAAAGCCAACTCCGAGAATCGTTGGAAAAAATTTCTCCTTACGAGACGGAAACATCTTTGCCAGAGGCCTTAGTGATTGCCGAAGCAATGAGCCAAAAAGCAACATCTCCTGCCATCTATATATATACAGATGGAGCTATTAGTGAACTTTCTGAGGTGATTCAAGAGTCACAATTTTCAGGGATGAAAGTTGTTTTAGTGGGAGAAAAAAGTAGCAATGTTGGCATAGTTGCTTTTGATGTGCGTTTGAATGCTTCGCAACAAAGTTACCAAGCCTTTGTTCGTATCCAGAATTTTAGCAATAGAGCAGTAGAGGGAATCCTAGAGCTATCCATAAATGGGATTCCTCTAGAAGAAGATATCCGTTTACTCCAGTTAGGTTCAGGGGATGTAGATGGAGTTCTTTTTGATAATATTCCTATCAAGCCGGGTTTCTTAAAAGTAAGTTTTACTTTGGACCAAGGAGAGGATCTTTTGGCTTTGGATAACCAAGCTTGGCTTATTTTTCCTTCTTTGAAAAAAACCCGTTTATGCTTGGTTAGTGAAGGGAATTTCTTTCTTCGCAAGGTTCTTTTGCCACATGATTCTAATTTAAAAGAACTTCGTCCTCAAGAGTATGAAGCAGGTTTAGAAAGCAAGGGCTTTCTCAATGAGTTTGATGTGGTTATTTTTGATGGCTACAATCCTTCTCAAGTGCCTTCAGGAGGGGGGTATTTATTTTTTAACTGTATACCTCCTTTGACGGGACTGGCGAGTGGTGGAGAGATCTCTGGTCAGGATGAAAGACTAAGAATTATCGACCAGAATAACATTCATCCGATTATGCGCTTTGTTGATCTTCGAAAATTGAACTTGGGTAAGATAATGCAAGTGGATTGGCCAGAAGATACTGTGAACCTTCTAGAATCTGAAAAACAATATGTGATCGGCCTTTTACATCGAGAAAACAGCTATTTTAATGTTATTGGATTTGATATATTTCAATCGGATTGGCCCTTACGACTATCTTTCCCTATCTTTATTGCAAATACTATTCGATGGTTTAAAATGATCCGCAACCAAAATAACATTCTCTCTGGAGAAGTCATTAGTGTAGGAGTTGATGAGAAAGAAGTGGAGCTTCGAATTGTTAAACCCGATGGAAGTAAATATGAAATTACCACTAGCGAAGACTTACTCTTTACAGAGACCAATCGCTTAGGGATTTATCAAATCTACGAAAAGGATCAACTTACTCGGCAAGTTGCCGTGAATCTTCTATCGCTGGATGAAAGTAATATTCTGCCCGCGAAAGAAGTTAAGATAGAAGGCGAAAATATCGCTTCTACAGAATGGAAACCGATGAATCAGGAGATATGGCGTTATCTCTTACTGGGAGGTTTTTTTATCCTAATGTTGGAATGGTATGTCTATAATCGTCGCTCCTTAACTTTTTGGCGACGAAAAGTTAAACTTTAGTATTAGGTGGCCAAAGTACAAAGAAAAACAAGGAAGAAAAAAATGAAATACACAGTGGGAAGTAAAATGCCTGTCTTTTCCCTCCTCAATACAGAGGGAGGAACCTTTCAGCTCAGTGCAAGCGTTGGGCAAAGGAATATGTTTGTTTTTTATAGGGGTTGGTGGTGACCTTTTTGTCGCACCCAGTTGGCTGCATTAAAAGAACATCACTCAAAAATTCAAGAATGGGGAGGAGAAATTTATGGAGTTTCTGTTGATACTCCGGAAGAATCTCTGAGTTTACGGAAAAAACTCGATTTGCCCTTTGATTTGCTCAGTGACCAAAGTCGCGAGGTGATTACTCTACTAGACATCCTCAATGCCGAAGAACGAGGAGGACTAGCTTATCCCAATATTTATATTTTGAACGAAGAGAATGAGGTGATCTTCCATTCTTCTGATAAATTAGCTACCCGAACGGACCCTCGTGCTATTTTGGAATTTATCGCTAAACATGCCGAAAATCCGAGTCATCGGAAAATTAATTCAAAGCGTAAACTGGAAGGAAAGAGTTTAGGTGATTTGCTTTTAGGCTACCCTCGGAAATTTGGTTGGACGAAGAAATGATGGGAAAGCGCGGTCGCAAGCAAGCTCGACCGCGCTTTTATGATAGATGTGGATTCTTAATTAATAACTCACTTTAGCGGTAAGAGTAGCCCGAACGAAAATTCCCCACAACTACCCCTCCTGAACCTGAACTGCAATGACGAACGCGAACAGTGCCACTACCCACTCCAATAACAATTCCACAGTGACTTAAGCTAGTATTGGTCCAAATGTCTCCTACTCGGGCATTGTTGATGCTGTGACGTGATTTTCCGCTAACTACTTGAGAAACGCGAATAGCACATCGATTAAAGCATCCAGGACTACTATATATACCTTTTTGATGAGCAATCCAGTGAGCACATCCGGTACCAGGAATAGGTCGCCAAGGTGTGCTAGATTTTCCATCTCGCCAGATAAAGCAACTCTTTGGTTGAACATGATGAGGGACATTAGCAATGGCTTGTTCTTTGGTTTTATAGTAAGCACGACTTTCAACGTAGGCAGGATCAAAAGCGAGCATACCTTCCCACCAAAGGCCTTCAACCAGAGCATCTTCCATATAGGCTGAGGCTACTGCTGCAAAGCAACCACTGGTGTAACCTTGCTCCAAAGCACTAGGATCGATGGAAAAATGAAATCCAGTGGGGGATTTTTCAATCGTCGCAGAAATAACAGCTTGGCTTTCGAGAGTTTCTTGAGAGAAGATATATATTTTGCTGTTTAAAACAAAACCGCCTCGGGTTTCTGTTCTATCTGAGTAGAGAAGGTAATGGCTGGTTTGGGAAGCGACGTAGACAGAGGCTTCTCTCTCTTGGTGCAAAATAGAGAAAGTTTTTCCATCCATTTCACGTAAATTCGGTTCATTACTTTCTAAAGAACTAGGAAAAGAGAGCTTAAGAAGAGAGAGATGCATTTGCTCAACAGAAGTATCTTGGGCAAATAAACTTCCACTTGCTAGAACAAAACTCAGCATAACTATCGAAAAACGTTTCATAACTCATTCCTCCGGTCAAAGACTATAAAAAATTGTCTTAAATATTACTTTTAGATTAAGCAAAAGGTGTGCCGAGAGGGATGGGGTGTAGCTAAGATGTTTTGGGGGATGAGGTTATGAGGGATGTGTTGAATTTGGCTTTATGAATGATCTGTTACTTTTTGTAGCTTTCGCTAAAAAAGTAAACAATTTTTGGCGAGATTGTAACTTAGGGCATGTCAAGCTAAAGTCCTTATATTATGAACGGGTGGAGGGCCTTAGTAATTAGGTTTTATCAGGCGTAACGGACAACCACAAGGGCCCTGAAGGCAGGGCCTTGCTGTTGTCCCTACAGGAATCTGCGCGATAGGAAATAATTTGCGGTTGTACTGATTGGTATTGATCGGTTTCATTAATCTGAATCCTGCGATGGTATGTAGGGACAACTACGAGGGCTGCCTGCAAAGGCCCTCGTGGTTGTCCGTTACGCCTGATCCTTTAACGGTTTCAGATAAACCTCGCCTTACTACTTACACATCGGCAAAATAAATAGAGCAAAAGTAGCTCCAAAGCCTATCATCCAAGTAAGAGAGCGAAATTTGTCTTTGTTGGTAAGATAAAATGTGGTGTAAAATATTCGTGAAATCACAAAGGTTATGGCTAATATATTAACCATGTCTTTAGGGGCATTTCCTAGGTGAGCAACAAAAACAGCCGCAGCAAAAGGAGCAAAAGTTTCAAATGCATTTTGATGAGCGGCGTTAGCACGAGCTCCCCAACCTGTCAATTGTGCTTGTTGTTGGCGAGGGTGTTTGTTGTCATATCCACCTTCTTTGCTCATAGCCATTGCTAGGGGAGCTTTTGTTAAGTAGATCATAACAAAAGCGACTAAGACGCAGATAAAGTAAATTTCCATTCCGGTTTCCTTTATTTTCGATAGGTTAAGATAGGGAGTTTTGTTCCACTACGAATATCAAATACATCTAATTCCTTTTCTTTTTTCATAGTTTCTTTTTTTACGATAATAGTGACCTCATCTAAAACTGCGAAACGATAGAGAGAGAGATCTTTTTCGAGACATTCAAAAAGAAAAGAGAATTTATCATTTTCCTCTTTTCTTCCGTAAAAATAATAACTATCTGCTCCTAAAAGGAGCCCTCCCCTCTTTTTTTGTTGTGCGTGAGTGTATACTCTTAGTTCTACAGATGATTGAGGAAAAGAAATTATATGTTGAGGCCCTATTGTGCTCGGCGAGGGATTCGCTACTCCAGAAAACCAAGGAACAGTAGATGTTTTCTGAATGAGATCTCGGCGAATAGGCCAATGAGGGCGAGTTGAATTACTGGGTTCTCCATTATGGAGAACGTATTCATAAATGGTTTGGTTGAAGTGACGAGCATAGATATATTTATCTGAGTCTTGGTAGCCTTGGAAAGGAACCTCGACAATACTTTTAAGTGGCAAGCCCGTTTTTGGATCTGGATAGCCTATTCTGAGGGGCATGAAAGCAGAAGCTTTTTTGTCAGCAGAGTAGTAAACTGTAAATTCAGAGCCATTTTTGTCTAAGTATATGCACGATTTTTGTTTTTCGATGGCCTTTTTTGCATCGGTAATAGCTTGTAAGCGAGGGTCCTTTTCTCGTTCATTCATATCTGGGTCTAAGCGCCAAGTGACTTGGGAGAAAAATTTTTTCACTCGCTCAATCGTTGCCTGAGATTTTTTAAAATTGCCTGTTTGGATTTTATCGAGAATTTCTGATATCTCTATTTTGTAGTCTTTTTTTATTTCTAGGTGATCGCAGTCTCGCTCTAGGATTTGAATCATAGAGTAATCGCTATCCAGTCCCATTTTTTTGGGTTGATACCAAGAGCGTATAGTGATGGGGACAAAGAAAGTTTTTTCGGCAAACTCTTTATTAGAGTAGCGAATAAGTTTTCCTTTTTTGATTTGGAGAGGGTAAGAAATAGAGTTGTAAGGCTTTTCTTTGGATATGTTGATTTTTATCCCAATGACCATTTGCAAAGAAAGACCATTGGCTTCAATTTGAGTTTTTTGAAGAGGTAAAATAAAGGTCGATGGGGTAATAACATTACTTTCTTGCTCTTCTTCGTATGTTTTATTATTGGTATAGGCTGCTAATAAGAGATCACTATTTTCCCATCCCACTACCATATTTGCACTGCTGTTGGGGTAGGAACGAAGACTTGTTTTTCCCCATTTAGGAAGGTGGACTTTTTCTATACCAAATAAGTGAAGTTCATTTTCACCATGAATTTGGGGAAGCAAAAAACTAAAGAAGATGAACCAACTCAACAAAAGAAATTTGTTATTTTCCATAAAACTTCCTCACTTTGAAAAGAGCACCCTGAATGAGGACACGCCCTATTTTTGTTTTTCTATACTCGAAAGAGCCTTTTTTACGGTTTGTCGAACAGCTTGAGATCTATGACTCCGAAGGGGTTGTAAATGAATGACCGCTTCGTTTCCCATATCACTCAAAATGTTAACCACTCTCTTTTCTAAAACAGGGGAGGTCAGTTGTTCTATTTGCTGTCGTTCTATTTGCTGTCGTTCTATTTGTTGTATCAGGAAAGGAATGATCGAACTAGCTGAAAAAGGAGCCTTTTTTAGAGTACTTCGCACCCAAGGGTAACTTTCGGAGTAAATGACAGCTTCTCCCATTGCTTGTATGGTTATATTTACTTGAGAGACTTCTTGGTCAGAAAAATGAGATTTTTTTAAAGCTGCTAGAACTAGTGCGGAGTTTTTTTCCATTATACTTAAAGCTTTTCCCCTCACTTTTGGATGAGGATCGCGTACATGATAGATAATAAGCCGAGTAATGGGCTTTGCTTGTAGGTCAACTTGAGCAAGTGCTCCTAAAGCAAAGAAACGAATACGGTGGTCTTTACTTTGAAGGTTATGAATTAAGCTAGGGATCAATGCTTTTGCTTTTTTTCCTGCTTTTTCTACGGTTTTTATGGCAATTGCTAGAAACCCTCCTTGTTCTTTGAGAAGAGCTTCTTTCCAAATTTCTTTTGATTTGCTTAAAGAAGGGTCTAGTTGAGCCATCGTTAAGAAAGCCTGTTTTTTTAACGAACCTTGTGAGTTTTTCATTATTTGAGCAACAACAACAATGGCTTCTTGCTCTTTCGTTCCTGTAGAGGCTAAAATTTCTAAAATAAGATGTGATGAGCTAGGTTTTTGCTGGAGTATTTCGATTAATTTAGGAACGAGAGGAAGGGCCCTAGAGGAGATACTTTGCAGTTTATTTTTAGCCCATTTTTTCTCTATTTCAGAGGGGGAGCTCAGTTTATTTAGCAAAAACTCAAGAACTTTAGGAGAGGGCTCCAGTGAGAGCCAAAGAATAGCATCAGCGGACTCCTGAGCAATGATCCAAGATTCTTTCTCTAAGACATTTTCGAGAAGTGCTAGCCCTTGCTTATCTCGTCCAAAAATACCAGCGATGCATCGAATAGCTCCTAGTTTTACATTCGTGTTTTGTTTCTGCAGCGCACTTTGTAAAATATCCCAAGAAGGAGCCCCTACTATTTGGATCGCTTCAAGAGCTTTTTGGCTAATGTCCCTTTCTTCGCTACCCAGTAAATAAAGAAACTCAGGAGTAAGAGGTTGGGCTTTCTCTTTTAAGTAAGGTATAAGTTCTAAAACCCACAAAGAAAAATTTTTTTGAATACTGAGTTCTTTCAGAGTCGCTATTATTGCTTTTTGTGCTTTAGGGTCAGCCTCCCCTTTTTCTACTAGCTCTTCTTGGAATTTGTTTTCCCGAAAAAAAGACACCACTTGTTTTTGTTTCTCTTGGTTCAAACGAGGTAAGGTTAAGAGAAGGGGAAGATCTGTTTGAGAAAGAGGCAACTTTTGGAGGATTAGCCAAGCTTTTTTCGATTTTTCTTCGTCTTCGGATAAAAATAGTGGCATGAGTATTTCCAGAGGGAGCTTGTCAGGATAACTTTGCATAAAAATTTGAAGAGCAGTGGTTTGGATGTCTTGATTTTTGTGGTTTAATAAAGGAAGTAACTCTTGAGCAATCTCTTCTCTGGGAGATTTTTGTTTTTTGAGTAACTGAAGAATAGTTCTTTGAATTAATATATTATTACTTTGAAGAGAAGGAAGTAAGACGGGTAGTGAGCTTTGAATTTGGGAATCTGGTAGTTGCCAAAGAAGATACGATGCTCTTCTTTTGGCAAGATCGGGAGCTTCTCTTAGTACGCCTAAAAGAAGTTGAACAACTTCAAGGCTGTGGTTTTGACTATACTCTTTGAGAACTATTGCGACCTGGTCTTTGATTACGGACTCTTCCGTTTGCAATAGTGCTTTGAGGGAAGCCAATTTCTCAGAAAAAGGAAGATCTTCCTGAGCCAAGTTTTCGATGGGGATCTCTTCGGTAGAAGAAGTTTGAGCCAGAGTTTCTGTTTCAAACCCCCATATAAAAAGTAAAACTAAGAAATAGGGTATGTGCTTTATGGAAAAAAACATGTTATCGCCTAATTATCGTAAAAGGCCAAATTGGCGTAAATAATTTAGGATAAGCTCTTCTAGTGGTATTTGGTTAGTGGAAAAAATGTACGAAATATCTCGCTTATGGCAAAATAGTCGCAAATGCTCCAAAAAACCTTTCAAAACGAACTGATATTTTTGCAATAGCTCGTCACTAATGCTTAGATCCGTATGTTGCTCCCATTCTGCATCCATAAGGCGGATATCTCCGACCAAGGAAGGATCAACTTCTTCTTGGGAAAGAATTTGAACAAGAAAGAGATCGTATTTACGAGGAGAGAAGAACTTAAAAGCATTTTCTAATCCCTGAGGATCCATAAAATCGGAAAGAACAACAACGAGCCCTCGATGTTTGTTACGTAAGGCAAAATGGCGAAATGACTCATATATATTGGTCTCTTTACTAATAGAGGCTTGCTCTAAAGAGTCAAAGAGTTTCCAGGAAGACTGTTTTCCTCTGCTAAGGGGAAATATTTCTTCTAGTTGGGAAGAAAAAGTGTAAACTCCTACTCTATCTAAGTTGTTTAGTGCTATATAACCAAGTGCAGCGGCTACTTGTTTGGCATAAAAGAACTTACTAGGTGTACCAAAATCCATCGATAGAGAGTTGTCTATTAGAAAAAAAATATTTAAATCTTCTTCTTCCTGAAATAATTTAAGCAAGAGACGATCTAGGCGGCCAAAAATATTCCAATCCAGGCAACGCAAATCATCTCCTTGAACGTAGTCTCTATAGTCTGCAAACTCAATAGAAACCCCTTTTTTTTGACTACGTCTTTCTCCTTTGAGAAGCCCTTTAAAAATTTTCCGAGAAATCAAGTTTAGGCTTTCTAAACTTTTAATGAAATCTGGTTCCAAAAGACTAATCGTTTTATTTGTGGAGCTCATGTTGTTTACCTAAACTTGAATGGGTTCGTCGCTTTTCACCTCAGCTAAGATTTCTTGAATGACATCATCAGAAGTTATCCGCTCGGCTTCTCCTTCAAAATTAATAATGATTCGATGCCTCAAAGCAGGGAGAGCAGAGCGTGAGATGTCCTCAAAACTAACATTGAAACGCCCATCAATCAATGCTCTGATTTTAGCAGAGAGAATGAGAGCTTGGCCTGCACGTGGAGAGGAACCGTATCTGACATATTGGTTTGTTTTAGCAATAGCATACTCGGAATTAGGATGAGTCGCTAAAACTAAGCGACTGGCATAATCACGAACATGAGGGGCAACAAAGACATCTTTGATGAGTTTAATAGCTTCTTGAACTTGGGAGCCTTCCATAATCTTGTTGATCGAAATATCAACTTTTTCTGTTGTCCGGCGCAAAATTTCATTGAGATCTTCTCGACTAGGAAAAGGAACCATTAGCTTAAACAAAAAACGATCGAGTTGGGCTTCAGGAAGAGGATAGGTTCCTTCCATTTCCAAAGGGTTTTGAGTTGCTAGGACAAAAAATGGTTTATCCAGGTTGTAGGTTGTTCCCCCCACAGTAACTGATTTTTCTTGCATACACTCAAGAAGAGCCGATTGAGTTTTGGGAGTAGCTCTGTTGATTTCATCTGTCAAAACCAAATTGGAAAAGATAGGGCCAGGTTGAAATTGGAAAACCCTTTTTCCTTCGTCGTTTTCGGTAATCAGATTTGTTCCTACAATGTCAGCAGGCATTAAGTCGGGAGTAAACTGAATTCGAGAAGAAGGCATGTCAAGGACTTGAGAAAGGGTCTTAACTAACATTGTTTTTCCCAGTCCAGGTACCCCTTCCAAAAGGACGTGTCCTTCTGCAAACAAGGCAATAAGAACATCTGTGATGATTTCAGGGTAGCCTACAATAACTTTACTGACTTCTTGACTGAGTCGATTAAAATCGGTTTTGAAACGTTCGGCCGCTTTGGCAGAATCCATTTGGTTAAAGTTGTTATCTTGCATAAAATTTTTGCCCAAAGGGGTTTAAAAAACATTGGAAACATGCTAAAAAGATTTTTTGAACAGACTATTGAAAAAACTAGCGGATGTCTTCGCTTACAATGGCTAGAGAATTACGCTTATAATGGCTAGATAATTAATAGAGGTAAAATAATGATATGCTCTCTATTTAAGGTACTTTTTGTAATAATTTCATTGTAACATTGAAGAAGACTTTTTTCCAGAGACATTTTTTTATTGACAAAATCAGTGCTAATCATTAAAAACTCCATGTACCCTTATTTTTTTGTTTCTCAGTAGATATAGATAAGAATTACTTGTGTTCTTGCGTTTTAACTCATCGAACGCAGGTTGTATGAAGGGAATAGAAGTGGCCGGAATTCTTTTGGTCGTTCGCACTCTTTTTGTTATCACTATTGCGAGCGTTTCGTATCAACTAACAACTATTATTTTTAATCGGCCGCCATTTGACTTTATTAATGTTTTTGCCATCGTGCTAGGGGCTTTTTTAGCTATAACCCTAATCTGGATAGAGATTAAGTATGCAGCACGTTTTTTGGTGGGAATTTTTACAGTTATTTTGGGGCTTTTTATTGGTTTTATCGCATCTAATCTTTTTTTACAAGCGATGTTTTTAATACCTCATATTCGGATTCTGAAAGAACAAATTACACCTGAAAAATATATTCAGATGGAAGATGTCATTCGAGTAGGAGTAACTTTTCTCTTTTGCTATTTAGCTATAGCTATTCTTTTTAACACCAAAAATCGCTTTAAACTTTTGATTCCTTTTATCGACTTTACGAAAGAAGGCTCTGAACGGTTTCTTATTTTAGACTCCAATGTTATTATTGACGGACGTATTGGAGGTATATGCGATACGAATATTTTACGAGGAACTTTAGTTGTCCCTCAGTTCGTTTTGAATGAAATTCAAATTCTTTCCGATTCTTCAGACAAACAAAAGAGATTGAGAGGAAGAAGAGGGCTAGAAGTTTTGGCGAACTTGCAAGAAACAAGTAGCCTGAAGGTTCAAATTGACGCCGATATTTTTCCTAAAATTATTGATGTTGATGGAAAGTTGGTTGCTTTGGCGAAGAAGTTAGAAGGAATTATTGTTACCAACGACTATAGCTTGAAAAAAATTGCTCAGCTTCACGAGGTGGAGGTAATTAATTTGAATGCTTTAGCCAATGCTGTTCGGGCGAGTGTTTTTCCTGGTGAATATATCCGGCTTAAGGTCGTTAAGGCAGGAGAAGAAGTTGAACAAGGGATTGGCTATTTGGACGATGGCACTGTTGTTGTCATTGAGAGTGGTCGCAAGTTTATTGATAAGACTATTACCATTGTGGTGACAAATGTTTTACAAAACAATATTGGGAGAATGGTCTTTGCAAAAATCACTGATTAGACAGATTCTCGTTTTGGGGGGATCTTTTTTGTTTTTTTGTCCCCTTCTTTTAGCCCAAGAAGATGTCCAAAATGACATTGAAAATAACTACCAAGCTTTGTCGCAAGTATGGCAAGAGCATCCAGAACAAGTCTATGGTTCTATCCTTTTTATTGCCTTAATTATAGTAATTTGCACCTTTTTGTTGCGCTTTTTGCAACGATTTCTTTGCAAAGGCCTCTCTTTTCGAGCAGGAAACTGGGACGTTTCTGACGTAATGGTTGGCATATGCTTCTATTTTGGCTTCATTTTGTTAAGTGCTGTCTTAGCAGAGTCTTTAGCTTCAGGAGAAGATCAAAAGTATGTCTTGAGCTTAATCGTTCATTTGCTTTCGCAAACCGTGGCTTGTTCTTTTATTTATTTCTTTTTAACTTCTTTTCGAGGGCAAAGTCTACGTGTTTTAGGCCTAAGCAAAACAGGGCTGAGTCTTCAAAGAGTGTTTCTTGTAATAGCTTCTTACCTTGTCTTTGTCCCCATTTTTCTCGCAGCTTACTGGTTAAGTTTAGCAAATTTTGTTATTTGGAAGATAACCCCAGCTTCTCAGCCTATTGCGGAGCAAATCCTTAATTCTCAAGGCGCTGTTTTTTACTTGGGGGTTTTTATGGCTGTGGTGGGGGCTCCTATCTTAGAAGAGTTTTTATTCCGGATGTTTTTATACACAGGGTTTCGGAAACATCTAGGGCCAAAAGCAGCGATATTTGTCACCTCTTTTGTTTTTGCTTTAGTTCATTTTAATGCTTTGGGGTTTTTCCCTATATTTGTGTTAGGAGCTTTCTTTAATATACTTTATGAAAAAACCCAACGATTGTGGATACCTATTTTGGCTCATGCTTGCCATAATGGTCTAACTCTTTTTTGTTTGATTTATTTTGTGGCGAAATAGGAGCTCTAGTGGGAAAATTTTTTGAAGATTGGCGAGGATGGATACTTTTTATCTTACTACTGCGGGTAAGCTTTGCTTTTTTTGATCGTCCAGCGATCTCTCCTTTTGAAAACAGCTTAGAGTTGTTACTTGATAACATGACTCAGGCCAGCGAAGAAAATATTCGTAAATCAGCTTTAGAAGTTCTTGTGAGTAGCACAGAAAAATTTCCTGAGTACCAAAAGCAGATTATCGAATCCTTAAAAAAAATTCCTCAGCCTAATGACGAAACGAAACAACTATTAGAATGTTTAGCGGAAGACCCTGTTTTTTTGCTACGAGAGTTTTTGGGAAAGACAAAAGATCCTATTTTGCTCTTTGCTCCTCTTTGCTCTCTCTTTGCTCTGATTTTTGGCTTTGTTTTTACTATTTTGATTCCAGGTTCTTTATTTTACTTTGTGGGGATTCGATCGATTTATAAAATTTTTGGTCGGTGGTTTAGTTATCTATTTGCTCTTTTGATTATCTCAGCTTGGGTGATAGGAGGCTACTCTTTTTACCAGTACAAAACCTTGATTTTACCTGCTCACGTCGTTTTGCTTTGTGGCTCGCTAGGAGTGATTCTTTATCTTTTAAGAAGTGGAGCTCTACCTGTTTTTATAGGATTTCAAGACAGTAAAATTTTGGATAGAACCGTGCTGGGAATTACTTTTTTAGCCTTACTGTCTTTAGTCGGGCCAAGTTACCATTACGTTTCTGATTTTTCACAGTTAGAAACTCGCCAATCTACCGACAAAGAATTGCAAGAAATACTAGAGCGAATCGATTTAGGCCATGCTACTCAAGCCGTACCTTTATTGGTGGAACTTCTCCAAAGATTTCAAGCAGGGTTATATTCTGAAGATGTTCTTCTTGAAACACTGGAAACGATGGGGCGAGTAGGGAATCAAAATCTCTTTTCCGTTTTAAATAAGTACTTGCAGTTTCAAAATGATCGTGTTCGTTTGGCTGCCGTTGAAGCGATGAAAGAAATTTTATCTCGCGAGCAAAATGCGAATGGCTTATTCTCAGAGGGAAAAACTCAATGACTAAAAATATAGAAATGCCTTTGACTGAGCATCTAGAAGAACTTCGGCTGAGAGTAGCGCATTGCCTTATCGTTCTTTTTGGTTGTCTGGGTGTTTGTTTAATTGACCAAGAATTTTATATGTCAATAGTTCTTTTACCTCACCACCATGCGATGGAAATACTCAATCTACCTGCAACTATTCAAGTTCTGAGGTATGAGGAATCTTTTTTTGCTCACCTTAAAGTTTCTGTGATTATTGCTTTGATTTTATCTATGCCTTTCTCCCTCTATCAAGGCTGGATGTTCGTTGCGACAGGTCTTTATCCTGATGAAAAGAATTATGTTCAGTCTTTTTTTCCCTTCACTCTTTTTTTCTTTATGTTGGGAGTTCTTTTTGGCTATTTTCTTCTCATTCCGTTGGGTTTACAATTTTTGGCAAATTATGGGGGAGCAACCGTCCATGTTGGTTTCACCCTTTCCTCTTACATCTCTCTTTTTTTTGTTCTCACCTTTGTTTGCGGAGTGATTTTTGAGTTACCTTTGATTATGCTTTTTTTGGCAAAAATTAATGTTTTTAATACCTCATTTTATCTGCAAAACTGGCGCTATTCTATTCTGGTTGCTTTTGTTCTTGCAGCTCTTTTTACTCCTCCAGATATTGTTACGCAAATCTTGTTAGCTTTCCCTATGATTTTACTTTATTTCTCAGGAGTCCTACTCTGTCGTATTTCAGAGCGTATGCCTCTCATTGATGAATATATAAAGACTTAGGTGTATTTAGTTTTAGTTTTAGTTTTAACTTTAACTTTCAGGATTTTCAAGATCGTTAAGTGGGGTTTTTCCTACCAGTTTGTCTAAGCTATCTTGTGCTTCCATTGAAACAGCAATATCATCATCTTCCAACGCTCTGTCTAAAGCCTCTAGAACATCATCAGTGACTTTACCTATACGACCAAATGCCCAACACGTCGCCCTACGAACATTTTTATTGGAGTGATCCACTAGAGTGACTAAGTTGGGAATAGAAACCTCATGAGCAGGGCCTACTTTGCGTAGCATTTTAGCTCCAAAATCAGAAACTAGTTTCTTTTTATCTACAAGCATTAAAATAAAACAAGACAAGGAATAAGTATCTATTTTTCTGTAGATAGGGACAGCAATTTCTTGCCAATCTCGATTTGGACTGCACATTAGTTCTATAAGTTGTTCAGGAACTCCTACCTTGATATTGATTAGAGCAAGAGAAACAGATTTTCGTGTCCAAAAATTACCCTCTTTGAGAACAGAGATCAAAGAAGGAACAGCCGGTTCCCCAATTTTACTAAGAGCTTCACACGCTGCTTTGCGGGTTTCAAAGTTATTTCCTAAAAGAGCCTGTTTTAGAGAAGGAATGGCGGGAGATCCAATCTGAACCAAAATGATCGTGGCTAGTTTACGAACTTCGAGTTTTCCTTGTAAAAGAGAGATAAGAGCAGGGATCGACAATTCTCCCATCTGGATAAGAGCATGGGAGGTTGCTGCACGGATTTTCAGATCAGGATGAGCCAGCAATTTTGCTAACAGAGGAATGGCTTCTTCTGCTGCCTTACCGATGTTGGTTATAACTTGTATCGTTGAGATGAGAATTTCCTTTTCAGGGGTTTGTAGTAGTCCCATTAAAGGAAAAACAGCGGACTTTAGGGGAATTGTAAACTGAGCCAAAGACCGGATGGCCGCTAACCTGACTTCTGAAGATGTATCGGAAAGCAGCTTAACTAAGTTTTGAGCCGAAAGAGGAGAAGCAAAAGCTGCTCTTCCTAAAGACTGAGCTGTGTTTTTCCTGAGCAAAGGAGAGGGGTCTTTGATCCAGGAATTGAGAACCTCGATGACTTCTTCATTATTTTCAGGAGCAATGGCTCCTATTGCTAAGCTCAACAATGGCTTTAAGTCTTCTTCTATACTTTTTGCTAAGGATAAAAGTATAGGGAGCAAGGTTTTTCCTTCTTCTTCTGAAACCAGTATACTCGCCTGTAAAGATGCTTTTCGAATTTCTAAATTTTCTTGCTCTAAGGAAGAAATCAATATGTCAATGATTTCAGAAGAAATAGGAGGGGTCTTTACAAGTATTTCTAAAATAGCAACTTGAGCTTCTTGGTTGGTTTGGGAAAAACGGCTGATTAGTTCAGGAGAAACGTTGGATTCTAAATTCTCAAGAGCCCAGGCGGCAGGTCGACGTACTTTCTCTTCAGAACTTTCTAAAGCCTCCAAAAGAGCAGTTACAACTTCAGGAGAAACTATACCTATTTTTCCTAGGCTCCAGACGGCCAGAGATTTTTTTCGGGTATCTCCTGTTTTTAAAACTTCTAAAAGAGGTTCTAAGGAAGCTTCTCCTATATTTGCCAAGGCACTAGCGGCCATTTTACATATGTCCCCCTTGCTATCTCCAAGCGCACCTAAAAATGCAGGGAGAGTAGACTCTCTTTCTTCTTCGAAAGAGTTTAAGGTAATAATAATGGCTTTCTTGACTTCAGAAGAAGAATTTTTGAGTAAATGCTTGAGAAGAGGAATGAACGGTACTCCCCAAGGACCTCGAAGTAATAGTATATCGTTAGCAGAGAGCCCTTCTTGGCGATAAGCCATAGCTTTTACAGCCCTAACAATAGAAGCTTCTAAAATGTTTGCTAGTTTACTTTCCAAACAAACAGCTACGTTTTTCTTAGGAGAGCTACAAAGCATTTGTACCACAAATACTATGCTGGTGGGACGAGATTTCGTGACAGGCAGCTCTTTGATAAATTTAAATAAACGACTTTGACTTTGGACAGCAGAGCAGACCTTGGCTAACTTTATAACAAAAGGAGATTTTAGAATTTGAATGCGGTCTTCAACAAAGAGGGCTGTTAGATCTAAAGGATGTCTTTTTAGTATTTCCTCTAGATTTTGAGTAAGAGTGGCCTTCTCTGTTTTTGCTAATCGGGAAAAAATTTGTTCTTCTATTTCTTGCCCGGTAGCGTCTAGGTCGGATGATGATTTCCAGAATACCATGTTAAATTTACTTCTTTACATTTCTTTTTGTCACAATGGCGGTACCCTCCTCTGCCAAAATGCCAGGATGACATTTCGATAAAGGGAGAGATTGAGATTTTTTTTCAAAAAAATCTTCCACTAAAACAATGTATAAAAATGACTTATGTTTTTTTTGATAGTTTTTCTTCTGATGGCACTTTTTTTGCTCCGTTTTTTGCTTAACAGAAGAGCTTAGTAATTCAGTTTAAAAATAAATGTTATGTATTATATTTTTTTTTTAGGTTTAAGTCAACGGAGACTGTAATAGATGTCTAAAATAAAACCAGTTGGAGAGAAAATTATCCTGAAGCGCCTTGAAGCAGAAGAGGTTACAAAAGGTGGTATTGTTCTTCCTGAAAGTGCAAAAGAAAAACCAAAAGAAGGTAGAGTTATTGAGCTAGGAGAAGGACGATTACTGGATAACGGAACTAGAGTTCCTTTTACAGTAGCTAAAGATGATCGTGTTATCTTTTCTTCCTACGCTGGTACTGAAGTAAAAGTAGATGGAGAAGAGTATCTGATTCTGTCAGAAGATGAAATCCTAGCAATTGTGAAATAATCATCAGGAATAAGGAGACTAGTTGATGGCTAAGAAAAAAATTGCCTTTGATTTAGAAGCCCGAGAAGCCATTCGCCAGGGAGTGAAAACTTTAGCCCGTGCGGTAAAAGTCACTCTAGGCCCACGGGGAAGAAACGTAATTATCGAAAAAAGCTTTGGAGCTCCTACAGTTACCAAAGACGGAGTGACTGTTGCGAAAGAAATTGAGCTAGAAGACTCTTATCAAAATATGGGCGCTCAAATGGTAAAAGAAGTTGCTGCAAAAACTTCTGATGTTGCCGGAGACGGGACAACAACTGCAACTGTACTCGCAGAAGCTATTTTTGAAGAAGGCATCAAAAATGTCGTTGCTGGCGCTCACCCAATGGGAATTAAGCGCGGTATCGAAAAAGCAGTAGAAGCTTGTGTTGAACATCTTAACAAAATATCTACTCCCATTAGCGATAAAAAAGAAATTGCTCAAGTTGGAGCGATTGCTGCCAATAACGACAAAGTTATTGGAGACATCATTGCTGATGCGATGGAAAAAGTAGGAAAAGATGGTGTTATCACTGTCGAAGAAGGCAAAAGCTTAGAGACAGAAGTAAGCTGGGTAGAAGGTATGCAGTTTGACAAAGGTTACTGCTCTCCTCATTTTGTTACTGATGTTGATAGCATGGAAGCTGTTTTAGAAAATCCATATATCTTAATCAATGAGAAGAAAATCTCTTCGGTTAAGGATTTGGTACCTGTTCTAGAAAAGGTAGCCCAAGCTAATCGGCCTATTCTTCTTATCGCAGAAGATATTGAAGGAGAAGCTTTAGCTACTCTCGTTGTTAACCGATTGAGAGGAACCTTCAGTTGTTGTGCGGTCAAAGCCCCTGGCTTTGGAGATCGTCGTAAGGCTATGTTGGAAGATATCGCTATTTTAACCGGTGGCACAGCAATTTTTGAAGACCTTGGTCTTTCTTTAGAGACTGTTGGTGTTAGCGATTTGGGTGAAGCTAAGAGAGTTATCATTACTAAAGATAATACAACCATTATCGAAGGTTCTGGTAAAGCAGAAGATATCCAATCTCGTATTAATCAAATTCGTCGCGAAATTGATAACAGCAGTTCTGATTATGACAGCGAAAAATTCCAAGAAAGATTAGCTAAGCTTTCTGGTGGTGTCGCTGAAATCAATGTTGGAGCCGCTACAGAAGTTGCGATGAAAGAGAAAAAAGCTCGCGTAGAAGATGCTCTACATGCAACTCGCGCTGCTGTAGAAGAAGGAATTGTACCTGGAGGTGGAGTGACTCTACTTCGATGCCGTTCTGTTCTTACTGAGCTCAAAAAAGAGCTAAGTGGTGATGAAGCAACCGGAGTTGACATCGTCTTCCGAGCCCTCGAAGCTCCTCTTCGCCAAATTGTTTCTAACGCCGGCTTAGACGGTGCAGTAGTGATCGAAAATGTTCTCAAATCAGAAGACACCAAATATGGTTATAACGCTCACTCTGGTGAGTACACTAACCTAGTTGAAGCAGGTGTTATTGATCCTACCAAAGTCCCTCGTTGTGCTCTTCAAAATGCAGCCAGTATTTCTTCTCTCCTTCTAACTACCGATGCGTTAGTTAGCGAAATTCCAGAAGAAAAAGGAGCCCCTATGGGTGCTCCAGGTGGAATGGGCGGAATGGGCGGAATGGGTGGAATGGGCGGAATGGGTGGAATGGGCGGAATGGGTGGAATGGGCTTCTAAGTCTAACCTCTATAAAGCTAACCATCAGGTTCATATACCTTGTAAAATGGCAGAGAACAAATTTGTTCTCTGCCATTTTTTTTACTCAATAACCTTAGCTTGTTTTAAGGCTATTTTAGCAAATATACCCAAACCAACCGAACGCAGACTTTCCACTCCGGTAAAATTACAAAGTAAAACAACTCCTGTCTTCATCGAAGGAGAAAAGCCAATAAAAGAACAATACCCGCCTGTTTCTCCATTATGCCAGTAAACCACTTTTCCCTCTACATTCTCAATAATCCAGCCTAACCCAACAGATCTTTCTTCGTTGATTTTATAGAACGGTTGAATTGTTTTTTGAATTCCCAGACTTATTTTATCTTCCTTGGGTTGAAGACATTTTGAAATAAATTTTGTCAAATCTAGGCTAGAAGCCTTAATTGCTCCCGCAGGAGCCATCGCTTCTTGGTGCCAGACACTAACTTGTTTTCCTAAAAAATTGTAGCCAGGGACAACAGATTTCTGATTTTCTGAAGTGTATTTTAAAAAAGCTTTCATTTCTAAGGGCTCAAAAACCTTGGAGTGCAGAAAAGACTCATAGCTCATACCAGTGGCATTTTCCATAACAAGGCCTAAAGTAGCTGAACCAAAGTTTGAGTATCCAAACTTTTTTCCTATCACCTTCAATTCAGCTTTTGCTAAATCCTTCTGTAAATCCTCCTTACGATAACCTTTGTAAGGATCATTTCTGCGAAATAAAATTCGAAAAAGACCGATGCCAGGGGGTAAGCGACTAAATCCGCCTGTGTGAGAACAGAGTTGGTGAATGACTACTTGCTCCAGATCTTTATTTTTACTTTCCGGCAAATAGAGAGAAATCCTTTCTTTTAGAAAGCCTTCCTGTTCAGTAGAATGCATTGCCGCCCAGAGAGAAGTAAATATTTTTGTCACAGAACCAATTTCAAAAAAATCATTTTCATCTATATCTTTATTTCCATGATGTAAATACTCTACTCTACCATCTACAACAGTAGCTCCTGAGATGGTGCACCATTCAGGCAACTTAACATGATCTAAGTAGTTGTTAGCGTGGACAAAAGTACAATATGATATCAGAAGAAAAAAAAAACTTTGTCTCATTTGTTTTACTTTCTAAAATTAAAAAATTTGGCTAGATACTATTCTCTCTTTGTTATACCATCTTTTAAAAGAGAAGCAATATACTGTTCTTCTACAGAACTAGATAGAAAAAAATATTCATTAGGAGAGTTGCTTTTGAGACGGCGATTTACAAATATTCCTACCAAGGAATTGATCGAGTTACGTCAAACCTTGCACAAAAATGCAGAGTTGTCAGGTGGAGAAGAAAAAACTTCTCGCATTCTTAGAGATTTTTTACAACTACCAGAATTCAATAAGGTTCCAAGCTGGAAAACATTTGTGGATGAGCGAAATCCAAGAGCGAAATCTTTTTTTGAGAAGAATGGATGGATGTGTACATCAGATACTGCTGATGAGCATGGGATTTTTTTGCTTGATTATCACAGTGAAATTAATTAGCTATTTAGCTAAATAGCTAATTGGTTTAGGGATTTTCGAAAATAATGAACCAAGGAGCAGTATGCTATTATATCTG